>NZ_CP132976.1:6051271-6676907 GCF_030864005.1 Achromobacter seleniivolatilans | reverse complement strand
ACGACCAAGGTCGGCGGCACCAAGATCACCAACGTCGCTCGCGGCGTGGGCGATAGCGATGCCGTGAACATGTCGCAGCTGAACGAGACCAATACCAATGTCTCGAACGTCGACAACCGTGTCACGAACGTTGATAACCGTGTGACGGGCTTGGAGAACGATGCTCTGTTGTGGGACCCCGCTGCCGATGGCGGCAAGGGCGCCTATAACGCCAACCATGGCGGCAAGGGTCCTAACAAGATCACCAACGTGGCGGCTGCTGAACTCAGCGACACCAGCACCGATGCGGTCAACGGCAGCCAATTGAAGGCCACCAATGACCAAGTTACGTCGATCGACAACCGTGTCACCACGGTGGAAGGCGACGTGACGACCATCGGTGACCGTGTAGAGAACATCTACAACAAGGGTACGAAGTACTTCCACGCCAACTCGACGGGTGCTGACTCCCAGGCCACGGGCCTGGATTCGGTTGCCATCGGTATGGGTGCAGTCGCCAGCCATGACGGCAGCGTCGCTCTGGGCGCCGGTTCGGTTGCCTCGGGCGCCACGCTAGGCAACGAAGCCTACCTGGTAGGCGGTACCGCCAAGGCTGAAGTGAACGTGGGTGATCGTCGTATCACGGGCCTGTCGGCCGGTGCGGAAGACACCGACGCCGTCAACGTCGCGCAGCTGAAGCAGGTTGCCACCGACTCGACCGCAGACGCCGTCAAGTACGACAACAGCACGCACAACACCGTCACCCTGACGGGCGACACGTATAACTCGACGACCAAGACGGGCGGCACCAAGATCACCAACGTCGCTCGCGGCGTGGGCGATAGCGATGCCGTGAACATGTCGCAGCTGAACGAGACCAATACCAATGTCTCGAACGTCGACAACCGTGTCACGAACGTTGATAACCGTGTGACGGGCTTGGAGAACGATGCTCTGTTGTGGGACCCCGCTGCCGATGGCGGCAAGGGCGCCTACAGCGCCAACCATGATGGCAAGGGTCCTAACAAGATCACCAACGTGGCGGCTGCTGAACTCAGCGACACCAGCACCGATGCGGTCAACGGCAGCCAGTTGAAGGCCACCAATGACCAAGTTACGTCGATCGACAACCGTGTCACCACGGTGGAAGGCGATGTGACGACGATCGGTGACCGCGTAGAGAACATCTACAACAAGGGTACGAAGTACTTCCACGCCAACTCGACGGGCGCTGACTCCCAGGCCACGGGCCTGGACTCGGTCGCCATCGGCATGGGTGCGGTTGCCAGCCATGACGGCAGCGTTGCTCTGGGCGCCGGTTCGGTTGCCTCGGGCGCCACACTTGGCAACGAAGCCTATTTGGTAGGCGGTACGGCCAAGGCTGAAGTGAACGTGGGTGATCGTCGTATCACTGGCCTCTCGGCCGGTGCCGAAGACACCGACGCCGTCAACGTCGCGCAGCTGAAGCAGGTTGCCACCGACTCGACCGCAGACGCCGTCAAGTACGACAACAGCACGCACAACACCGTCACCCTGACGGGCGACACGTACAACTCGACGACCAAGGTCGGCGGCACCAAGATCACCAACGTCGCTCGCGGCGTGGGCGATAGCGATGCCGTGAACATGTCGCAGTTGAACGAGACCAATACCAATGTCTCGAACGTCGACAACCGTGTCACGAACGTCGATAACCGCGTGACGGGCTTGGAGAACGATGCTCTGTTGTGGGACCCCGCTGCCGACGGTGGCAAGGGTGCCTACAGCGCCAACCACGATGGCAAGGGTCCTAACAAGATCACCAACGTGGCGGCTGCTGAACTCAGCGACACCAGCACCGATGCGGTCAACGGCAGCCAATTGAAGGCCACCAATGACCAAGTGACGTCGATCGACAACCGTGTCACCACGGTCGAAGGCGATGTGACGACGATCGGTGACCGCGTAGAGAACATCTACAACAAGGGCACCAAGTACTTCCACGCCAATTCGACGGGCGCTGACTCCCAGGCCACGGGCCAGGATTCGGTCGCCATCGGCATGGGTGCGGTTGCCAGTCATGACGGCAGCGTCGCTCTGGGCGCCGGTTCGGTCGCCTCCGGCGCCACGCTGGGCAATGAAGCCTACCTCGTAGGCGGAAAGGCCAAGGGTGAAGTCAACGTGGGGGATCGTCGTATCACTGGCCTCTCGGCCGGTGCCGAAGACACGGACGCCGTCAACGTCGCGCAACTGAAGCAAGTTGCCAACGACTCGACTGCTGACGCCGTCAAGTACGACAACAGCACGCACAACACCGTCACGATGACGGGCGACACGTACAACTCGACGACCAAGACGGGCGGCACCAAGATCACCAACGTCGCTCGTGGCGAAGGCGATAGCGATGCGGTCAACATGTCGCAGCTGAACGAGACCAACACCAATGTCTCGAACGTTGATGCCCGCGTCACGAACGTCGACAACCGGGTCACCGGTATCGACAACCGTGTCACCACGGTCGAAGGCGATGTGACGACGATCGGTGACCGCGTAGAGAACATCTACAACAAGGGCACCAAGTACTTCCACGCCAACTCGACGGGCGCTGACTCCCAGGCCACGGGCCAGGATTCGGTCGCCATCGGCATGGGTGCGGTTGCCAGCCATGACGGCAGCGTCGCTCTGGGTGCCGGTTCGGTTGCCTCCGGCGCCACGCTGGGCAATGAAGCCTACCTCGTAGGCGGAAAGGCCAAGGGTGAAGTCAACGTGGGGGATCGTCGTATCACTGGCCTCTCGGCCGGTGCCGAAGACACGGACGCCGTCAACGTCGCGCAACTGAAGCAGGTTGCTACCGACTCGACCGCAGACGCCGTCAAGTACGACAACAGCACGCACAACACCGTCACGATGACGGGTGACACGTACAACTCGACGACCAAGACGGGCGGCACCAAGATCACCAACGTCGCTCGTGGCGAAGGCGATAGCGATGCGGTCAACATGTCGCAGCTGAACGAGACCAACACCAATGTCTCGAACGTTGATGCTCGTGTCACGAACGTAGACAACCGTGTGACCGGTATCGACAACCGTGTCACCACGGTCGAAGGCGACGTGACGACGATCGGTGACCGCGTAGAGAACATCTACAACAAGGGCACCAAGTACTTCCACGCCAACTCGACCGGCGCTGACTCCCAGGCCACGGGCCAGGATTCGGTCGCCATCGGCATGGGTGCGGTTGCCAGCCATGACGGCAGCGTTGCTCTGGGTGCAGGCTCGGTAGCTTCCGGCGCCACTTTGGCCAATGAAGCCTACTTGGTGGGCGGTAAGGCCAAGGGTGAAGTCAACGTGGGGGATCGTCGTATCACTGGCCTCTCGGCCGGTGCCGAAGACACCGACGCCGTCAACGTCGCGCAGTTGAAGCAGGTTTCTACCGACTCGACTGCAAACTCCGTCAAGTACGACAACAGCACGCACAACACCGTCACGATGACCGGTGATACGTACAACTCGGTCACCAAGACGGGCGGTACAAAGATCACCAACGTCGCAACGGGTGTGGACGGCAGCGATGCGGTCAACGTCGACCAGTTGGAAGCCTCGAAGACGCGTTACTACAGCGTCAACGACGGTGGCGTGATCGGAGCCAACTATGCCAACGACGGCGCCACGGGACGCAACTCCCTGGCGGCAGGCGTGGCGGCGGGCGCGGCCGGTCCGGAAAGCGTGGCCATCGGGTTCAATGCAAAGGCGTACTCGTCGCAAAGCGTGGCGCTCGGCGCCAATAGCATTGCGAACGCAAGCTTGATTGCCAACGCCTACAACCCCAACGCGCTCTTCACCCTGTCGGGCTTGAACCCCGTTGGCGAAGTCTCCGTGGGCTCCGCAGGCAAGGAACGCCGCATCACCAATGTCGCCGCAGGTGCGGCCGACACCGATGCGGTGAACGTCAGCCAGTTGCGCTCGGCGGTCAGCGCCATTCCGACGAACCCCGCGGCCAATGATCGCGCGGTGACGTACGACGGCAAGGCGGGTGATCCGAAGAACAAGGTGACCATGGAAGGCACCGTGTCGACGGACGGCGGCAAGACGGGCGGCACGACGATTACCAACGTCAGCCAGGCTGCTCTGACAAAGACCAGCACGGACGCCGTCAACGGCAGCCAACTCTACGAAACCAACCAACGCGTCGACAACATCGATGTGCGGGTGAGCAACGTCGAGAACAAGTTCATCGAGAACTACAACAACCTGGAGAACGGTTCGCGCTACTTCAAGGCTGACGGCACGAACACGGATGCCGATCAGGCGACCGTGAAGGCCGGCACCAATGGCGTCGCGTCGGGAGCCAATGCGGCAGTCACCGGAACCAACGGCGTAGCCGTGGGCAATGGTGCGGTCGCTTCCGCGGAAGAAACGGTAGCGGTCGGAGCGAAAGCGAAGGCCAGCGCTTCCGGGGCAACCGCAACTGGCAGCGGGGCGCGAGCCTCGGGCAAGCGGAGTTCCGCAGTCGGACAAAACGCGAACGCCAGCGGCAACAACGCTGTGGCGGTTGGAGCCGGGGCGCAGGCTACGCACTCCAACAGCGTTGCGCTGGGTGCGGACTCCACGACCGACCGGGACAACTCGGTGTCCGTTGGCTATAGCGGCGGTGAACGTCAGATCACGAACCTGGCGGCTGGCACGGCCGGTACGGACGGGGTCAACGTTTCGCAGTTGAACGCGACCAAGAACGACATCATCAACTACACGAACGGGAAGCTCGCCAACCTGCGCAACGATGCCAACGCCGGCACGGCATCCGCCATGGCAATGGCCGCACTGCCGCAAGCAACCCTTCCCGGCAAGGGCATGTTCGCCATGGGCGGCGGCACATACGGCGGCCAAAGCAGCTTGGCAGTCGGCGTGTCCGGTATGTCTGAAAGCGGAAAGTGGGTCATGAAGGCCAACGCCACCACCAACACCCGAGGCAATGTGGGTGCAGCGGTCGGCGTGGGTTTCCACTGGTAGTCCACTCGTCCATAACCTTGTCCTGCGGCCGCCCAGGCCGCAGGCAACCTCTCCAAGTTGATTGATATGAAGATAAACAACAAGTGGACCGCTCGCGCCCTGGCTGCGGCCGTCTTCACGCTTTTGCAGGCATGCTCCGCCCCCTCCCCCACCGCATCCCCGACGGGCGACGCAGCGCAATCTTTTCCGGCGCCTGAAAAGGCGTGGCCAAAGGAAGGATCTTTTCCTAACCCCGAGAATCTCCGTCTTCTGAGAGATGGCATGACCAAAGACCAGCTCTATGGTTTGCTGGGCAGGCCGCATTTCAATGAGGGCTTTTTCAATGTTCGGGAATGGAACTATCTTCTGCAGATCAGTGCAGATGGCACGCCCCAGGGACAAGTTGTCACTTGCCAGCTGAAAGTACTATTTGATGAAGGTATGCGAGCCGCCTCCTATCACTGGAAGCCTGCTAATTGCGCAACCCCGACGCCTGCGGCGCCGTTGCGCGCCCATGCGCCTACCCCGCAAATGCTCAAGCGTGCCGTGTTGTCTGGCGACGTGCTGTTCAGCTTCAATGGATCGACGCTGAACGACATTACCCCGCAGGGTCGCCAGCAGCTTGAACGGCTGGCAAGAGAGCTCAGTGCTGTGAAAAACATCACCCGCATTGAGATCTCGGCCTACACAGACCGTCTCGGCAGCGACAGCTACAACATGGTTCTTTCGCAAAAACGCGCAATGGCCATCCAGTCTTTGATGGTTCGTGCGGGTATTGATGCAACCGTGATCCAGGCCCGCGGGCTAGGCAAATCGTCGCCACCGCTGTCGCAGTGCGGCCCCATGCCGAAAGCTGCACTCATTGAATGCACCGCCCCTGACCGGCGCGTGGAGATTCAGGTCTTCGGCGTCAGCTGAATCTGAACTAGTGCGCACATCCTAGCGGGGCATCGCGCTCCGCTAGAGCATTTCCGCAGTTGGCATCAAGTTGGATAGTTGCCCGATAACAAGCAGAATAACAGCCGACCTGATCCAGAAAACCAGCAATTCGTCTCACCGGAATCCCTGGGTTTGGTCTCGGACACAGGATGATTTCGTTCAAAGCTGCTTGATAATGTGCAAGCCGGCGGCGGCGCCAGAAACTACTCTTCCAGATTGGCGGGCCCACTTCCGAAGGGTATTTTTCACACAACGTCTCACACGGTAGCCGTGGCCTTCCTGTCCACGCCGTTGCGGGAACAAGACATGCTGCAGATCACGCCGCGCATGGGCAACCATCGTGGCGCTCGTATGGCACATGCCGGATCATGGCGGCGCCTATACGTTGGTATGAGGGTCCAGACCGACTGCAGGATTCTCGCGCGGCGCTCAAAGTCCTAGTCTTCTCTTGCGGTTCAACTCACCCCGATTCACCCCCTGGAGTCACCGACCATGAGCACGATCACTACCACTGACGGCGTCAACATCTTCTACAAAGACTGGGGCCCCAAATCCGCCCAGCCCATTGTTTTCCATCACGGCTGGCCACTGTCGAGCGACGACTGGGATGCCCAGATGCTGTTCTTCGTGAACCAGGGCTTTCGCGTCATAGCACACGATCGCCGCGGCCACGGCCGTTCCAGCCAGGTCAGCGACGGGCACGACATGGATCACTACGCGGCCGACGCATCTGCGGTGGCGGAACACCTGGACCTTCGCAACGCCGTCCATATCGGTCATTCCACGGGGGGCGGCGAAGTCGCTCGCTATGTCGCCAAATTTGGCGAACCCCAGGGCCGGGTGGCCAAAGCCGTGCTGGTCAGCGCGGTTCCGCCGTTGATGCTCAAGACTGATAGCAATCCCGGCGGTTTGCCCATAGAGGTGTTTGATGGCTTTCGCGAGGCGCTGGCCGCTAACCGCGCCCAGTTCTACGTCGATGTCGCTTCCGGCCCTTTTTACGGTTTCAACCGCGAAGGCGCCCAAGTCTCGCAAGGCGTGATCAACAACTGGTGGCGCCAAGGCATGATCGGCAGTGCCAAAGCTCATTACGACGGCATCAAGGCGTTCTCTGAAACTGACCAGACCGAAGACCTGAAGGCCATCACCGTGCCCACACTGGTCATGCATGGCGACGACGACCAGATCGTTCCTATCGACGACGCATCACGCTTGTCGGTGAAGCTGCTTAAGAACGGCACCCTCAAGGTGTATGCAGGCTTTCCGCACGGGATGCTGACGACTCACGCAGACACCATCAATCCCGACCTGCTGTCATTCATCAAGGGCTGATTGCAAGTACGGGCAGGAAATGGGGGCGGAAGATTTCCACCCCATTTTTTGCATTTTTCCTGCTTTTAAGCCCTGATAAACAAAGATTTCAGTTTTTTCCTATACTTCAGCCTGTTGTAAGCCGATTACATTGATTCGTTGCCGACCGCAGTTGCCACGCTGACCGCGTACAAACTGCACCGCTTCGACACTTGAATCAGGCCGGCGAGGCATCCCGGCGGGATACGGAACGCTCTGAAAGATCCGTTTTTCCGCATCCGCGGAGCCTGCTCCCGACGCCTGGATTCAACGGTTCGCCCCGTAGTTGCACCCCCAAACATCCCCCTACAGCGCTGTGATTTTCAAACCAGCCTTGCAGGCGCCTGCGTAAAAGCATTCGCCCACGGGGGCTTACGCCCTGACAGGAAACAATATGAACGCTCCGACGCAAGACAAACTGCTGACCGCCCTGGACCACGCCCGCCTGCTTGGCCTGATCACCCGCCCCGCAAGCGCTGCCGCGCTGTCCCGCGATGCGATCGACGCCGCACAGGAAATTCTGGATTCCGCGCCCATCATCGCTATCGAAGATGTCACGCCAGATATCGTGACGATGCGTTCGTGTCTGCGCCTGCTGAATGATGACAAGAGCGAAATGGTCATCACGCTGTGCTATCCCGCCGACGCCAATCTGGCACAAGGTCAAGTGTCCGTGCTGTCGCCGCTGGGATTGAGCCTGCTCGGTTCGCGCCAAGGCCAGCGCGTCACCTGGACTGCGCCAAACCAAACCGAGCACTCCGCGACAATCCAGGAAATCGTCTATCAGCCAGAAGCCGCTGGCGACATGACGACCTGACATCCCGGTCTATCATCAGACCTGCGCCTCCCACTGCCTGGACTGCCTTATGAAGCTGCTCGTGATCGGATCGACCGGCCTGGTCGGAAGCCATGTGCTCGGCCAAGCGCTGGCCGACCCTCGCGTGACGCAGGTCATCGCACCTGCCCGGCGCCCGTTGCCCTCGCATCCCAAGCTGCTTGCGCCTTTGGTGGACTTCAACAATCTGCCGCCGGATGCCGAGTGGTGGGGCGCGGACGCCGTGATCTGCGCGCTAGGCACCACGATGCGCGCCGCTGGCTCCCAATCCGCCTTCCGCAAGGTGGACTACGACTATCCGTTGGCAGCCGCCAAACTGGCACGCCAGCACGGCACGCCAACGTATGTGTTGAATTCGGCCATAGGCGCCGAGGCATCGTCGCGCTTTTTTTACAACCGCGTCAAAGGTGAACTGGAACAGGCGCTGGCCGCATCAGGCTTTGCGTCGCTGACCATCGTGCGGCCCGGACTGATCGGTGGCCAACGCACGGAATTCCGTCTGGGCGAGCGCATGGCATCTCTTGCACTGAGCACGCTCGGCCCGCTGCTGCCACGCGCTTGGCGCATCAATCCGGCCGAGCAGATTGCGCGTGTCATGCTGAACGCAGCAATCAACGCGCCCTCTGGCCTGCACGTCATCAAGTCAGACCAATTGGTTTGATACGCCGCATTGACAAGCCCCGCTACGCTGCTTTAGGATGCGAGCCTCTTTCCAACCCTCTTCTTTTTTGGGTGCAACCTTGTCTGCTATTCGTCAATTCGCCTAATCGCCGACGACTACCTCCTGGTAATCGCGGTCAGCTTGCTCGCCCTTGCGGCTCGACGTCTACGTCTTGAGCGCAACACCTGAGTCAAGCGCGGTTCCAGGAAGCACCCTGCCCCTACGCTTCCTCCCCCCGTAAGACTGCGTCGTCGGCTTTTCCACTTTGCTTTGGAGAAGACCCATGACGCTGGATTTCTGCGCGTACGCGCAATCCCTGGACCTGTTCCGCTATCCCCGCACGCCTCATCTTGAGGGCTCGCGCCTGCAAGATGGCGATGAAGGCCATGACCATGTGCCGTATCGCGCACTGGCCGGCCTGCATCTGGTTGTGGAAGAAAAACTGGACGGCGCCAACACAGGCATCAGCTTCAGCCCGTCGGGCGAACTGTTGCTGCAATCACGCGGGCACTACCTGGTGGGCGGCGGCCGTGAAAGGCAGTTCAGTTTCGTCAAGGCGTGGGCATCCGCCCACACGGACTGGTTGCTGGATCGCCTGGAAGACCGCTATGTGATGTATGGCGAAACGCTGTCGAAAAAGCACTCAGTCTTCTACGACGCCCTGCCCCATCATTTCTTTGAATTCGATGTGCTCGACCGCCAGACCGGCGACTTTCTTTCAACCGGCGCGCGGCGCGCTTTGCTTGCAGGCGGCCCGGTCCTGTCGGTACCGGTTCTGTATGAAGGCGTGGCGCCTGCCAAGCTGACGACGCTGAAAGCCATGTTGAAGCCATCGTTGGCAAAGACACAGAACTGGAGGCAGGCGTTCGAAGCCACCGTGCTGCGCGAAGGTCACGATCTGGATCGCGCCTGGAAGCAATGCGACAAATCGGATCTGTCGGAAGGGCTTTATATCAAGGCCGAAGCGGGCGGAAAAACGATCGCCCGCTACAAATGGGTGCGCCGGGATTTCGTTCAGGCCATCCTGGATTCCGACAAGCATCATTCCGAGCAGCCGTATGTGCCAAACCTGCTGGCAGCTGGCGTGGATCTGTACGCGCCACGCCTGACACAAGATTGGGACACGCTGCGCGCCGCTGCCGCGGATCAAGAATGCAAAGTTAAGGACACGCCATGAAGTATGAACAACTACGGGCGCTGACGCCCGCCGCCGGACAGAATCCCGACTACGCAGACTGCCTGGCCGCGTTTCCCGCGCTGGAGTTGGCGAAGACCACGCCGCAAGACCCGCGCTATCACGGCGAAGGCGATGTCTGGACCCATACGCGGATGGTGGTTGACGCGCTGCTCGCGCTGCCCCAGTACCAGGCTGCCTGCCGCGCCGACCAAGAGATCGTGTTCCTTGCCGCCCTGCTGCACGATGTGGCCAAACACAGCACCACCGTCGTCGATCCGGTCACTGGCGCTATCGGTCAGCCCGGCCATTCGCGCAAGGGCGCCATCGATGCCCGCATCGCTTTATGGGATGCCGGCGCGCCCTTTGACGTGCGTGAGGCAGTCTGCCGTTTGATCAGCGCGCATCAGGTGCCGTTCTTTGCCCTGGAAGGTTCGCGCCGGGGTAAACCGCCAGAGTTCATCGCGCGGGAACTGTCGTGGCAGATGAGCATTCCGTTGCTGGCCATGCTGGCCGAGGCCGATATGCGGGGCCGCATCTGCCAGGACGCGCAGCGTGTGTTGGACAACATCGCGCTGTTTTGCGAATTGGCGAAAGACGATGGCTGCTTTGGGCAACCCCGCGCCTTTGCTGACGCACACACGGCAGTCAGCTATTTCCGTGGCGCGGACGTACACCCCGACTACGCCTTGTTCCAAGAACCGGGATCACGCGTAATCGTCATGTCGGGCCTGCCAGCGTCCGGTAAGAACACGTGGGTAGCAGCGAACCATCCCAGCCTGCCCGTTGTGTCCTTCGACGACGCGCGTGAAGCGCTGGGCCTGCGCCACGGAAAAAATGAAGGCATGGTGGCGCACCACGCCATCGATCACGCCAAGGATCTTCTAAGAAAACGGGCGCCGTTTGTATGGAACGCTACCAACCTTAGCGAGTTGATGCGCAAGAAGACGCTGGACTTGCTATATGCCTACCAGGCGGACGTAGAACTGGTCTATCTGGAAAAGCCGCGCGCGGAATTACTGCGCCGTAACAGTGCGCGCGACACCTCACTATCCAACAAGACGCTGACCGGCATGCTGCACCGATGGGATCTGCCTCTGCCCACGGAAGCGCACCGTGTGGTCTACGCCGTGTGACCAGCGCGCGCAGTTGCAGGAATCTGCCCCGCTTCCTGCAACTGCCGCCATAAGATCTTGCCTGTGCTGGACTTGGGCAACGCATCCACGAACTCCACAATGCGCGGCGCCTTGTACGCCGCCATGCGCGCTCGTGACCATGCGATCACATCTTCTTCACGGGTGCTGTCGCGCGCTTCGGGCCGCAACACCAGCAAAGCCTTTACCGTTTCACCGCGACAGGCGTCAGGCACTCCAATCACACACGCCTCGTGGACGGCAGGATGCTCGTACAGCGCGTTTTCCACTTCGGCGGGCCAGACCTTGTAGCCTGAGGCGTTGATCATGCGCTTGAGCCGGTCAGTGACAAAGAAATAGCCGTCTTCGTCCACCCGCCCCAGATCCCCCGTTCGAAAGTACCGCGCCCCGTCCAACATGAAGAATGCGTCCGCGTCAGCGGCAGGATTGTTCCAGTAGCCTTGCATGACTTGCGCGCCCCGCGTCACGATCTCGCCAACCTCGCCCGGTGGCAATTCGCTAAGGGTGGACGGGTCCACTACCCGCGTATCCACGCCGAAGGTAGGCACACCAATACATTGGCGCTTGTTGCGATCCATTGGATTGCAATGCAGAAAAGACGCGGTTTCGGTCAGGCCATAGGCCTCATTGAAGATGATGCCGTAGCGGTCCGACAACATGGCTGCCACCGCTTCCGGCATGGGCGCTCCACCGCCGCACAGCAGGGCCAGGTTGGACAGGTCGTACGATTCGATGTCAGGCTGTGCAAAGAAATCCACGATCATGGCAGGGGGCGCAGCCCAGACGCTGACGCGGTGGCGCGCGATCAGTTGCACTGCGACTTGACGGTCCCAACGCGGCAGCAACACCACCGTGGCGCCCAACAGAATCGGCAAGTTCATGCAGTTCTGCATGCCCAGCAAATGGAACATGGGCGCGACGCCCATGATGACCGCCTCGGACGTTAACCCGCGCCACAGCTGCGATCCCATCACGGCCGCGGACAGCGTGCCATGCGTGTGACGGCATCCTTTGGGCCTGCCCGTGGTGCCCGACGTATAAGGCAGCAGACACAAGTCTTGCGCCGCCGCCCGATGCGGCAACGGCGGCGCATTCACCGCCAGCGCGCCATACCAGGGCACACCGCCCTGCGCATCGGGTGCGCGCCTGGGCGCCGCAATCCAATCGGGCGGCGCAGGGTCGCCGCTGCCCGCGCCCAAATAGTCGGAATAGGTATGCACAATCACCCGTTCCAATCGGCCGTCCTGAACGAAGCCCGCCAAACGCTCGGCCAATTCCTGCGCCGCGAACGCCACACGTGCGCCGCTGTCATCCAGGTAATGCGCCAGCTCTTCCGGCGTACTCATCGCATTGACCGGCACCACCACCGCGTCGGCGCGCAAGATGGCGTAATACGCAATGATGAATTGCGGACAGTTCTGACTCAGTAGCAAAACGCGGTCGCCTGCTCTCACACCGGCAGCGTGTTGCAGATAACCGGCCATCCCATCCACCTCGCGCTTGACCTGCGCGTAGTCCAGCACCGTGTCGTAGAACACGATGGCGGGCTTTGCGGGAAAGCGCGCGGCCGACGCTTCCAGATTGAAGTACAGACTGGACTGAGGCTGGCTGATGTCCTTCGGCAGCCCTTTCGGCCAGTACCGATGATGCGCTTGCTGCATTCGTGTCTCCGGTTCCCGCTTCGCGGCTCGCCGTCTCAGGCGGTCATACTGCGGGCGATGATTTCTTTCATGATCTCGTTTGATCCGCCGTAGATCTTGCCCACGCGGGCGTCGGCGTACATGCGGGCGATGGGGTATTCCAGCATGTACCCGTAGCCGCCGTGCAATTGCAGGCATTCGTCGATGACCTGACAGTTCATCTGGGTGGTCCACCACTTGGCCATGGCGGCGGTAGACAAATCCAGCGTGCCGTCCAATTGCCGGTTGACGCAATCGTCGACAAAGCGCGCGGCGATAGTCGCCACCGTTTCGCATTCAGCCAGCTTGAAACGCGTGTTCTGCATGTCGATCAACGGCTGGCCAAAGACCTGACGAGCTTGGGTATACGCCAGCGTCTCATCAATGGCGCGGCGCATCGTGGCCACCGCACCCACAGCAATCAGCAGACGTTCGCGGGGCAGCTGCTGCATCAGTTGCGTAAACCCTTTGCCTTCGACTTCGCCCAACAGATTGGCTTGGGGCACCCGTACGCTGTCAAAGAACAGCTCGGCCGTATCCAGGCTTTTTTGGCCCAGCTTTTCCAGCAGGCGGCCACGCCGGAATCCCGGCAGGTCCTGCGTCTCGACCATGACCAGCGACACGCCGCGTGCGCCCGCCTGCGGGTCTGTCTTGGCCACCACGCAGATCAGGTTGGCGTGCAGGCCGTTGGTAATAAAGGTCTTGGACCCGCTGACCACATAGACGCCGCCGTCTTTCACAGCAGTCGTGCGCACGCTTTTCAAGTCCGATCCCGCGCCCGGCTCACTCATGGCGATAGCGCCCACGAGCTCACCGGTCGCCATCTTCGGCAGCCAGCGCTGCTTCTGGGATTCGGTGCCGTAGTTCAGGATGTAGTGCGCCAGAATGGCGCTATGCACATTGTTGCTGAAGCCATAGACCATGGCGCGCGCCTGCTCCGACGCCACGATGGCTTCGTGTGCAAAGCTGCCGCCGCCGCCGCCATAGACTTCAGGCATGCTGACGCAAAGCAGGCCCATCCGGCCCGCCTTGTGCCACACCTCGCGGTCGGCGTGCTGCTGTTTGCGCCACTTTTCTTCATCGGGCACAAACTCGCGGTCGAACAAGCGCCGTGTTGAATCCTGGAACAGAGTCAGGTCAGCGTCCATCCAGCGCGGCTGTGGCGTGTCCATGTGATTCTCCTGGCGGCTCAAGGACGGCCGCCGCCCACGACCAATACCTGGCCGCTGACGTAGTTGGATTCGGGCAGGCAGAACAGGTAGACCGCGCCCGCTGCCTCGGCCGGAGTGCCTGCCCGGCCGATCGGGATCAGGCTTTCCACGTTTTTCAATACCTGCGGGTTGACGCCCACTTTGATCTGCCGGCCCTGGATGTCCAACGTGGCGTCGCCGTCGGCGGCGGCTTCGGTCAGGCGTGTCTTGATCAACCCAAAGGCCACGCTGTTCACGTTGACTTTATATCGTCCCCATTCCTTGGCCAACGCGCGGGTCAATCCGTTGATGCCAGCCTTCGCCGCAGCGTAGTTGGCTTGGCCCGCGTTTCCCATGACCCCGGACGTTGACGAGATATTCACTACCTTGCGAAATACCTCCTGGCCTTGCGCGGCTTCGGCGCGCGCGGCTTCGCGAATAAAGCCAGAGGCTGCGCGCAAGATGCGAAACGGCGCGGACAGGTGTACCGCAAGAATCTCATCCCATTGTTCGTCCGTCATCTTCTGAATGACGTTGTCCCAGGTATAGCCGGCGTTGTTCACGATGATGTCCAAACCGCCGAACGAATCTACCGCTGTGCCAACAAAGCGTTCCGCAAAACCCGCTTCTGTGACGCTGCCCGAGCAGGCCTGCGCCTGCCCGCCTGCCCTGCGTATCATCGATACCGTCTCTTCGGCTGGCCCGGGGTCCAAATCGTTGACCACGACTTTTGCGCCTTCACGCGCAAGCTTCAACGCAATTTCCTGACCAATACCGCGGCCTGATCCGGAAACCAATGCGACCTTTCCTTCAAGCGTTCCCATCCTGTCTCTCCTGTTCCCTGTTCAAATTGCAGCAACCACCGCTACCCCGCTCAATCTGAGTTCGCCGGTCTGACTGCGCGCATTCAGTTCCACACGCAGCCGCGACTCGCCCTCAACTTCAAAGCGTTCAACGACCTGACCGGTGCAGCGCACCTCGTCGCCCACGTGCGTAATGGCCACGAAGCGCACTGCGAACTCCCGCAACGAGGCCTGCGGCGCCCAATTCGTCAAAAGACGCGCCAGATAGGCCGCCGACAACATGCCGTGCGCGAACACGTCATCCATTCCCGCCGACCTCGCAAAATCCAGATCCACGTGAATGGGGTTGTGATCGCCTGACGCTCCGCAATACAAGGCCAGTGTGTGCCGGCTGATCGGGCCGGCAGTGAAAGCCGGCAAGGCTTGCCCCGCCTGAATGTCCCTCGTGATGCCTGGGTTCATCGCGGGCTCCTCAGCCGTTTCGCACAACGGTGGTGGCGCGCAATTCAGCCACCAGCTTGCCCGCGGCATCGGTGACGCGGGTTTCACGCACAACAAATTCCAGCGCACCGCCTTTCTTCGCGTAGATGTCGGTAATGCGGGGTTCAAAGCGCAGCACATCACCCGCGTAGGCCATGGCGTGGTAGACAAAACTTTGCTCGCCATGCAGCACCCGGCCGATGTCGATTCCAAGCAGTTCGCGCATGGCGGCCGGACGCGGGCTGTCCATTTCCAGGCAGAAAAAGAAAGTGGGCGGCACAGGCAGCGCTCGATGGCCCGCCGCCAGAGCAGCCTCGGCGTCGATATATGACGGGTCGTCTTGGCCGGTAGCCTTGGCAAAAAACCTTAACCGGCCCGCATCAACGCGGGCGTCAAAGGCGGGCAGTACGGCGCCGATTTGGCGGGTATCCAACATCGCGCTCTCCTTAGGCCGCTTGATACATCGTGACCACGCAAGCGCCGCCCAGCCCCAGGTTGTGTTGCAAGGCCAGCCTGGCGCCTTCCACCTGCCGCAGATCGGCCTGCCCGCGCAACTGCCAGACCAGCTCGGCGCATTGCGCCAGGCCCGTCGCCCCCAGCGGATGCCCCTTGGACAACAAGCCGCCAGACGGATTGGTCACGACACGGCCGCCGTAGGTGTTTTCGCCTTCCACAATGAACTTTTCCGCGCTGCCCTCGGGTGTCAGGCGCAAACCCTCGTAGGTGATCAGTTCGTTGGCGGTGAAGCAGTCGTGCAGTTCCACCACATCCACATCGGCGGGGTCCACGCCCGCAGCCTCATAGACCAGATCGGCTGCGGCACGGGTCATGTCATAACCCACCAGCTTGCGCATATCGCCCTGGCCAAACGTGGACGGCGTGTCTGTGGTCATGGCCTGGGCTTTGATGCTGACCGCGGGATTCAGATCGTGACGCCGCGCAAAGTCTTCTGAACAAAGAATGGCCGCGGCCGCGCCGCAGGTCGGCGGGCAGCATTGCAAACGGGTCAGAGGATCAAAAATCATGGGCGCGGCCAACACCTCGTCCAGCGTGACGGTCTGACGAAACACGGCGAACGGATTGCGCGCGGCGTGCTGGCGCGCTTTGACCGAGATACGCGCGAACGTATCGGCGCGTATGCCGTGTTCTTTCATATAGTCGCGTCCCGCGCCTCCAAAGAACTGCGCGGCTCGCGGCTTGGCGGTGTCGTAACCCTGGACTTCTGTCATGGCCGAGACGAATTCCGTCAGGGGCGACGGCCGGTCTTCATACACGCCCTTCAACGCGCCCGGCGCCATCTGTTCAAAGCCCACGGCCAGCGCGCATTCCACTGCTCCGCTTTCCACTGCCTGCCGAGCCAGAAATAGCGCGGACGATCCGCTGGCGCAGTTGTTGTTCACATTGAAGACGGGAATGCCCGTGAGACCCACGCCATACACCACGGCCTGCCCGGAGGTGGAGTCGCCGTAGACATAGCCTGCATAGGCCTGCTGCACGCCGTCGTATGGCACGCCCGCGTCTTTCAGCGCTTCACGGATGGCGCGCATGCCCATTACCGAATAGGGCTCGCTCGCGCCGGGCTTGCTGAACGGGATCATGCCAACGCCCGCTACCCATACTTTTCGATTCATGCCTGCTTCTCCTGATGTAACGCTGCGGCCACCGCCGCGCGCGGGGATGATTGGCTTTGCCGCAGCACGGACTTCAAGACCTTGCCGGCTGCCGACATCGGTAATTCGTTGCGGAATTCATAGGTCTTGGGGCACTTGTAAGTTGCCAGCCGCAGGCGGCAATGCTCGTGCAGCGCTTCCGCGTCTGGGGCATCGTTCGAGTTCGGCACGATCACGGCATGCACGGCTTCGCCCCAGCGTTCGTGCTTTACACCAATGACGGCACAGCGCGCCACTTGCGCGTGCTGCATCAGTACGGCCTCCACCTCGGCGCCATACACGTTTTCGCCGCCACTGACGATCATGTCCTTGATCCTGTCCACCACATACAGATAGCCATCCTCGTCCAGCCGGGCCGCATCGCCGGTCAAGAGCCAACCTTGCGCGAAGGCTCGTGCCGTTTCATCAGGCTGATTCCAATAGCCTTTGATCACCATCGGGCCGCGCACCGCAAGTTCACCCACGGCGCCGCGCGCCGCATCGTGACCATCGGGCGTCAGAATGCGCACTTCCACACCCACCGCTGGCCGTCCAACGGATTCACCACGCGCCCCGCCCTGGCGCACGCGCGCGTTGATGGCCACGAGCGCAGAGGTTTCGGTCATGCCATAGGCGTGGACGAATTCCGCTTGCGGAAAGGCCTCCAACGCACGCGCCAGCAGCGCCGGCGCAATGGGCGATGCGCCCCAGATCACACGCAGAACGCCATCCAGCTGATAGCTGGAAAATGCGGGTTCATCCAGCAGCATCTGGATCATGCTGGGCACGAGCAGAATCTCGGTCACGGCATCGTCTTGCAGCGCTTGCAGCACCGCTTTGGGCGCGAACCCGCGCTGCATCAGCACGGATTCGCCTGCCAGAAATTGCCCCATCAGCCGGCCCAGTCCAGCCACATGAAACAGCGGCGCAACCAACAAGACGCAGCTGCCTTGCGCGGTAGGCACCGAAGCCTGCCGGGCCACAGCTGCGCTCCAAAGATTGCTGTGCGTCAGCATTGCGCCTTTCGGAAATCCCGTGGTGCCGCCCGTATACAGAATGGCGGCAAGCGTGTCTCCGCCCGCGCGAACATCGACGGCAGGCGTTGCGGAACTGGCCTGCTGCTCCAACTCCGGCATGAACCACAGTGCCGTTTGCGCGGGAACCTGAACATCGTCCATATGCGAGGCCAGCGCATCGTCAACGAGCAGCATGCGCGGCGCGCCATCGGCCAGCCCTTGCGACAGTTCAGCGGCGCTCCAGCGCGTATTCAACGGTTGAATCACCGCGCCCATCCACCAGCACGCCAGCATCCACGACACGTAAGCCGCGCTATTGACGCCCAACAGCGCGACGCGATCGCCTGGCAACACACCGTGGCTGCGCAGAACGGCAGCCTTGCGGCCCGCCCATTCAAGCAGCGCGGGATACGTCCAGGAGCTTGCGCCTTCGCGCAGCGCGATCTTGCGGGGAGTCAGCCCGCTGGCACGGTGCAGGCCTTGCGTCAGATACATAGCCTTGTCTCAACCATCGTCGAGCCCATAGCTTCCGTCCGGGCGCAGATGGCGGCAATGGCCGCAGGCGTCAAATCGATTGGCGGAAAGTGTCAGCCGTCTGCGGCATGCTGGCGGGTCCGCAGACGAGTTGATTGCGGCGGTACTCACCCGGCGACACGCCCGTCCATTTCTTGAACGCGCGGTGAAAGGTACTGGATTCTGAAAAACCCAGACGTGCTGCGATATCCATCAGCGAGAGCTCATGACGGCCCAGATACTCCACCGCGGCATCGCGCCGCAGATCATCTTTCAGCACCTGAAACCCCTGCCCTTCTTCGCGCAAATGGCGCCTGAGCGTCTGTGGCGTCATCGCAAGTTGTTCGCTGATCTGCGCCAGCGAAGGCAATTCGGTGGACAGGTCATTGCGCAGCAAACGCCGAATCCGGTCGGTCAAGGTGGTGCGGTCTTGATACTTCACCAGCAGATCGAACGGCGCATGCTCCAGGAATGCCTTGAGCGTCTGCGGATCTTGCACTACCGGTAGCGCAAGCCAACGCGACTCCAATTGCAGGCCGGTTACCGGCTGGCCATAACGCACCGGCGCATGAAAGACCCGTTGCGCGTCGGCGCTGCGGGCGCCGCCGTTGTAGTTCACCCCTGCAATGGGTATGCGGCGGGCGGCCAGCCAATTAGCGACGCCCAGCGTGAAAAACAGAAAGGTGCGCTCGCCATACCATTGCGTGCAATGCCGCGCGCCGCGCGCGTCCAGCACGATGTGAGCCGTGTCCCCGGTGACGCGCAGCCGCGCGGTGAAGTCACGCAGCACGCCGTGGTAGTAGCGAAATGCCACACGCAGCGCTTGTCCCACAGTGCCCTCCTGCAACGCCAAACGGCAGGCGTGATCAAACGCCCCCATCGGCACAGGATGTTGGCCCATACCCAGGAAATCATCATGGGTGGCGCGACGCAACATGCGCAGGATCTGTGCGAATTGCGCCTGTGAAACACGCGCCATCGGCGCGTGCAGAAGCGCGGGCGGAACATCGGCGCGCATCAGGACGCGGTCCACGTCCACGCCCCGGCTGCGCGCGCCTTGCAGAATCTGGGCGATATGCCCAACGGCGATGGTGTGATGGGTCATTAGGGATTCCAGCAACGAGACGAAGACCGGTAGCGCTGATGGTAGCCAAGGGCATGGCGGCCGGGAATGGCGGGCGTGAGCATTCCCGCCAACCGGAATCAGCGATTTCGCCATTGGTTCGCTGCAAACCCGCGCCTAGACTGGCTCGAGCCCTCTGCTGGCCCGTCTCTTCGTATTTACCGGAGTCCCTCTTTGGATACGCCGAACACCGCCCCGCTCGCGGGCATCAAGATCCTGGATTTGTCGCGGCTGCTGCCGGGTCCGCTGGGCGCGCAATACCTGGCGGACCTGGGCGCCGACGTCATCAAGATTGAAGACACGCAGGCGGGCGACTACGCGCCGCCCGCGTTGCGTGCCGTGTGCAACCGCAACAAGCGCGGCATATGCCTGGATCTGAAACACCCAGACGGCCAAGCGGCGCTGGCCGCATTGGCGCGCGATGCCGACGTTGTCATCGAGAGTTTCCGGCCCGGGGTGACGGCAAGGCTGAAGGCGGACTACGCCACGCTGTCCCGACACAATCCCCGATTGGTGTATTGCAGCATTACCGGTTATGGCCAGGACGGACCGCAGCGCGATGCCGCCGGCCACGATTTGAACTATTCGGGTTACGCAGGCGTGGCTGACCAGATGGGTTGCGGCCCTGACCAGCCCGCACTGTCCAATTTGCCCGTGGCCGACATCTTGGGCGGCTCCTTGACCGCCGTGATGGGTATCTTGGCGGCGCTGGTGGACGCGCAGCGCACAGGCCGTGGACGTTATGTGGACATCGCTATCGCGGACGGACTGTTAGCTGGCGCCGTCGTGCCGTTGGCCACACTCAACGCCCATGGCGACACGCGTCCGGCAGGCGCTGACAGTTTGTCGGGAGGCTTGGCCTGCTACGGCCAGTACCGCACGCAAGACGGGCGCTACTTGGCGGTGGCGGCGCTGGAACCCAAGTTCTGGAACACCTTGTGCCAGCGATTACAGCGTCCCGATCTGTTGCCGCAGCACCGCGACGGTGACGCCACGCAACAAGCGCAAGTGCGCGGCGAGTTGCAGCGCATATTCAGCGAGCAGCCCTTGGCGTATTGGCTTGCGCTGCTCGGCGGCGCGGACTGCTGCGTGTCACCCGTCCTGAAGCTGGCCGAAGCGCTGGCGCATCCCCATTTTTCCGCGCGCGGCATGGTGCAACACACGCGCCACGAGGTCTACGGACCTGGCGCGCACGTTGCCAGCCCCGTGAAAATGTCGGGCTTCCAGTTCGCCATTCATCGCCAGGCGCCGCTGCCTGGCGAACATACCGATCAGATCCTGCGCGATGCCGGATACACCGAATCCGGCATCGCCAGTCTGACCAAGCGCGGCATTGCGCGGTAGGAACATGCCGCCGGTGCGCTTGGCGCCAAGAGTGACCCGCTGTGACCATAACTATCAGGATGGAGACAACAATGATTCATCATCATCGCAGCACAGCCTCGCCCAGACGCCGCAGCCTGTTGAAGTTGGGCTTGGCTCTGCCCGCCGCGCTGGCGCTAGCCCACCGGCCAGCAACCGCCGCGGCCTTCCCTAGCCGGCCCATCACCTTGATCGTGCCTTTTCCGGCGGGCGGCGCTACCGACACGCAGATGCGCGCGCTGGCCGTCGCTGCCTCGCGCGAATTGGGGCAGACCGTCATCATCGCCAATCGCCCTGGCGCGGGCGGCACGCTGGGGCCTGCCGCCATGGCGCATAGCGCGGCGCCGGATGGTTATACGGTGTCGATAGTGGTGGGTACGCTGTTTCGCTACCCGTTCTTGCAGCAGGTGAACTACGACCCGCTCAAAGACTTTACGTATATCAGCTGCATGACGGCGTACTCGTACGGCATTGTGGTGCGCCAGGACGCGCCGTGGAAGACGCTGGATGAGTTGATCTCCTATGCCCGCGCCCATCCTGAAAAGGTCAGCTATGGCGGCACGGGCGCGGGCGGGTCGGGCCGCATCGCGATCGAACGCCTGTCCCGGCTGGCGAACGTGAAGTTCAACTTCATCCCTTACAAGGGCGCGGCGGAAGAAACCACTGCGCTGCTCGGCGGCCATATTCAAATGGTGTCGGATGCAGGCTGGGGTCCGATGATCGACACGGGCAAGGCGCGCTTGCTGGCGGTCATGGGCGATGCGCGAGCCAAACGTGTGCCGGACGTGCCCACACTGACCGAACTGGGTTATCCCATCGTCGCGTCCAACCCTGTGGGAATTGCAGGGCCGAAAGACATGGACCCCAAGGTGATCGCGGTGCTGCAAAAAGCATTCCATCGCGCCGCCAGCGACCCAGATTACAACCGGGCGCTGGAAAACGCGGACCAGCCGCACATGCTGATGGATAGCGCGGCCTACACCGAATACGCGATCCGGCAGGTAGCTGAAGAAAGAAAATTCGTGGCCGAGCTTGGCCTGAAGATGCAATAGCGAGGGCAATAAAAGGCGGGGCGGCCGCCCCTGCCTTGATCTGCCAGACTGCGGCCTTGATTGGTTTAGCGGCCTGCGGCCTTGGCGCTGAGGCCGTTGGCCACGCCCATATCCACTTTGGGCACATCGCGAATCAGCACGCGCACGTCTTCGCCCGAGATATCGATGCTGGCGCACACAGCCTGGTTCAGCGCCGCAATCAGCGCCGCCTTCTTGGCTTCGTCACGGCCTTCGATCAGCGCAACATCCACGCGCGCCATACGCTTGCCAATTTCGCCGGCAACGATGACGTTTTCCGCGGGCACTTCCTGCAGCACAATCCGCACGCTGGACAACGGCGCGGCAATGCTCTGGACCACCGCGTTCGACGCCGCCTTCAGCAGCTCGGTCTTTTGGGCGGCCGAATGGCCTTGCATGATCTGGACGTTCAAGATGGGCATGGAGCTTTCCGATTATTCGAATAAAGCGAATCCGGCCGAACTGACCGGCCAGCCATCATAAAGCGACTTTGCCCGCGTGCAAGCGATTGCACGCGGGCAAAGTTCAAGAGCCGGACGCCCTTGGGGCCGGCAACGCGATCAGGCCGCTACGCCCCGGTGTTCGGGGACGGGTTGGGATTCCAGATCGGCAACGGCAGCCTCTGCCGGCGTGGTCTCGGTCAACGCAGGGGTCACCAGTTCGACGACCTTTTTGCGCGACAGCATGCCCAGGAACTCGTCGTCCTCGCCCGTCACGGCAACCGGCTGGTCGCTGTGCACCAACTGGGCCAGCACTTCGCCCAGACCCGCCGTGGCCGGCACCGACGCCAGATCCTCGACATAGCGCGACACATCGCGTGCGCCTTCCTGTATGGCTTGTTCAGCCGCCTTGGCCGTCAGAACGCCCGCCAGGCGCTTGCCGTCCAGCACTGGCGCATACTCGTAGTCCAGCGCGCGCATGCGGTCCATGGCGTGTGCCGGGCGCGACCGCATCGTCAGCGTCAGACGCGCCGGATTGACGGCGTGCGTAGCGTTCAGCACCTTGGTCCGGTTCACGTCCTGCAAGAACGATTGCACGTAGTCATTGGCCGGGTTCAACAGAATGTCTTCAGGCGTGCCTTCCTGCACCAGTTCGCCGTCCTTCAGGATGGCAATCCGGTTGCCCAAGCGCAGCGCTTCGTCCAGATCGTGCGTAATAAACACGATGGTCTTATTCAGCTTGGCCTGCAACTGCAACAGCTGATCCTGCATTTCACGGCGGATGAGCGGGTCCAACGCCGAAAACGCTTCGTCCATCAGCAGGATTTCTGCATCGGTGGCTAGCGCGCGCGCCAGGCCCACCCGTTGCTGCATGCCGCCCGACAACTGATGCGGATACTGATTTTCGAAGCCGGCCAAGCCCACTTGCTCAAGCCAATCGCGGGCGCGTTTTTCGCGTTCGGTCTTGCCTACGCCTTGCACGGTCAGGCCGTACGCCGCGTTGTCCAGCACCGTGCGGTGCGGAAACAAACCAAAGCGCTGGAACACCATGCTCATCTTCTTTTGACGGAAGACTTCAAGTTCGCGCTTGTTCAAGCTGACCACGTCCACGCCGTCCACCAGGATGTGGCCGGCACTCGGCTCAATCAGACGGTTGAAGTGACGGATCAGTGTCGACTTGCCGGACCCCGACAAGCCCATGATGACGTAGATGCTGCCTTCTTCAATAGACAAGCTGATGTCGCGCAGGCCCAGCGTATGGCCGCTTTCGGCCAACAGCTGTTCCTTGCTCATGCCGCCTTGAGCGGCTTGCAGCCATTTCTTCGGATGCGAACCAAAGACCTTATAGATGTTCTTAACCTCGATCTTGCTCATCGCTGGCCTCCCATGCGCATACGCTGTCCATACGATTGCGTGATCCGGTCGAACAGCACGGCCAACACCACGATACCCAAGCCTGCCAGCAGGCCGCGGCCCACTTCCAGACGGTTGATCCCGAGCAGCACTTCATAGCCCAGACCGCGCGCGCCAATCATCGAGGCGATCACCACCATGGACAGCGCCATCATCGTGGTCTGGTTGATGCCAGCCATGATGTTGGGCAGTGCCAGCGGCAACTGCACACCGAAGAGTTGCTGGCGCGGGTTGGCGCCAAAGGCGCGCGATGCTTCCAGCACTTCGCGGTCAACCAGGCGGATGCCCAGGTCGGTCAGGCGGATCAGCGGCGGCACGGCGTAAATCACCGTGGCGATGATGGCGGGAATCTTGCCCAGGCCAAACAGCATCACGACAGGGATCAGATACACGAAACTGGGCATGGTCTGCATCACATCCAGCACTGGCAGCATGATGGAACGCAGCCAATTGATGCGCGCCATCAGCACGCCCAACGGAATGCCGATCACCACCGACAGGCCTGCGGCCATGATCATCAAGGCCAAGGTCTGCATACCGGCATCCCACAGACCCAGCACACCGATCACGCACAGCAGCGCGCCCATCGCCAGGCTCAGTCCGATGCGGCGGCTGACGCCCCACGCAATCGCCACAGTCACTGCAACCACCGCCCACCAGGGCGAGTTGCGCAGCAGTTGTTCCAGCCACACCAAGGCGTGCAGAACCGGCTGAGACAGGGTCTCAAGCGTGTCCGCGTAGTTGGTGACCAGGTGATCGACGAACCCGTCGATCGCCGCCCTTACCTGACGGGCGGGAATAATTTCAGGAAACATTCTTTTGACTCCATTCTGGGGCGCACACCATGACTGCCGCCGCCACTCCTTCCGAACGACCGGACGTCGTTTAAGCCAACTCTGCTTCCCGGCGGGAAGCGGGCTTTCGGAAATGGGGCTGCATCACTGACAGTCCGACGCGTGCGTCTGGCCTGCTGCCATTCCAAGGGAAAAAGCCCCGGGCATTGCCCGCCACGGGACTTTTTCCCTTAGAGCGGCCCAGTGCCGGATGCAATCCGACGCCGGGCCGGCGCCACTGCGGCGCGAGGCCCACTGCGTTACAGCGCGGCTTGAACCCGCTGGGCGACGTCGGCAGGGACCCACTTGGTCCAGACGTCGGGCTTGTTTTTCAGGAACCACTTGGCCACGGCGCTGGATTCGTCACCAGACTCTTCCATGTGGGCCAGCGTTTCGTTGATCACCGGCAGCGGCACCGATACCTTGGACAGGAATTCGGTCAGCGTGGGGGCTTCCTGCGAGAACTTCGTGTTCACCGCGGTAAAGACGGGATTGTCGGGATAGGCGCTGGGCTCGGGCTTGGCGCACTTGGTCGACGTCAGGCACTTGTGCTTTTCGGCGTCAAAGGGCGGCATGTCCAGCTTGACCAGGTCCATTGCGCCTACCAGCGGAGTGGGCGACCAGTAGTAAAAGACCACGTTTTGCTTGCGCTTGTAGGCCGACATCAACGCCGCCTTCTGTGCTGCGCCCGTGCCGGGCGAGTACAGCGTGTAGCTGTCGTCCAGCTTTAAGGCATGGAAGAGATTATTGCTGGTGACTTCGCAGCCCCAACCTGCCGGGCAGCCGTAGAAGCGGCCCTTGCCGGGTTCTTCGGGGTCCTTGAACTTGTCCTTGAACTTCGGCAGGTCCGCCGCAGCCTTCAATTCGGGCAGACGTTCTGCGGTATAGCGGGGGATGTACCAACCCTCGGCGCCCATGTACAGGTCGCCCACGCGCTTGACCTTGCCGGTCTTCTCGGCGCGGTCCCAGGGATCGGCCACGCTGTTCAACCAGATCTCGGTGTTGATATCCAGATCGCCGCGTTCCAGGGCAGCCAGAGCGGGCAGGGTTTCGGTCGGCAGGGTATCGGTCTTGCAACCGTAGCCCTTTTCCATGATGAAACGTTCGACATCAACCAGAACCAGGTTGGATTCCCAGTTCATGGCGCCGAAATTAACCGGGCGCTTGATTTCGCATTGAGGCGCATCGGCGGCTTGAGCCGCTCCGGCAAATGCAAACAGTACAGCCGCGGCGGCCAGAGTCTTGACAGGGGTAAAACGCATTGGGCTTTTGCCTCCATAGGTTCAGGGACACACGCCAGGCTTAGGCCCGGGGTGCCATGGAGCTAAGGGGGTTGTGCGGAAGACGGGCAGAACCGCCAATACAAACCGACACTAGCAACAAGAGGTTCCGCAAGCGGTGCGGATTCTTGCAAGACAGGGGGTTCAAAAACGCGGTTTTTGAAATCCCACAGAAAGGGAACAAACTGAACGAAGAAGCCAGCATCTTAAACGAAATTGCTGCGCCACCCAACCCCTAGAGCGAAAAGACCAGATACATTCCGAGTCAAAAAAGCAAGGGATAACCCGCATCGACCAGAGGAAAATTCCAACTTTCCCCTAAGTAAACTGGCTTTCAAAATTACGATACATTAGGTTAATAATAAGTTCTTATTAATACATTCAAGCCGTTTCCGAAGGGTCTGAAATACCGGATAACTGCTATTCAAGTAGGAAATCCGTACGTAAATTCAGCCGTTATTCAGCCTTATTTTCTGGTTTTAGACGCTGCCTTTGCGAGCGATGGTCTTTAGAAGCGGCACGCTACCGAAGACGAGCTTCTTCAGCCGTGATCCTGGCCAATATTCGTTCTACCCGGCCTTGACCATGACTGCGCTGCGCGCGCCGAGCGCGCACGGTCTTCAAACCAAAACACCAAACGCATGCCAGACCACGTGATTACCGTCATCCAGACGATGGGTTCGTAGTCATTCCAAAATGCCGAAATGTGCTGATAAAAATTCATGATTTCCCCGCCATGCGTTCGGTTGCAGCAGTGCCCAAAAAACAGTACCCGCCCGCAATCAAATAAGGCGAGAAGTCAGCTATTTCTCGGACTTCTTTACTGAACGACGCCATCAATAGATACACCCAACACACCACGCCAATCAGCGCCATCCAGAGGCTAAGCCCGGTAATGCAGCGCTCTTGCAGCAAGTTGTACGGGGCCTTCTGCTTCCGGTGAGACTTCTCAACGGCCGCCGCTATACATATAGTCCCGCCGCCACGGATAGGCCTGGTCCGCCGGGTTATCCAATTCATCAGGGCGCCCTGTGGCGGGGTGCTGGCCCAGTATCTGATGCAATGCAATCCAACCGTGCTCGAACGCCATGGCGCAACCGGCCAAATACAGCCGGTAGGCACGCAGCGAACGCTCGCCTTGTTCGCCCCCCAAGACCTGTGCCGCTTCCGGCAGGCGGGCCTCCAACGCATCACTCCATGCCCACAATGTGCGCGCGTAGTGAGGCCGCAGGTTTTCCACATCAACCTCTTCCAGCCCGCCATTGGTCATGGCTTCCATGACGACGCTGATATGCGTCAGCTCACCACCGGGGAAGATGTACTTCTCAATGAATTCGCCCATGCCATTACCCAGCTCGGCGTTATAGACGCCAGCAGCCGTAATGCCATGATTCATGATCAGCCCGCCCGGCTTGAGCAGCCGTCGCAACTTGGCGAAATAGTCTTCCAACTGCGCCCGGCCCACATGTTCGAACATGCCTACCGAGGCAATCTTGTCATAGGCGGCGGATTCATCCAGTTTGCGGTAGTCCAGCAGTTCGATGCGGGCGCGTCCGGCCAGGCCTTTTTCCTGAATCAGCCTCGTCACATGCGCATGCTGGTTGCGCGACAGGGTGATGCCGGTTGCGTCCACACCGTAGTTTTCGGCAGCCCACAGCAATAGCCCGCCCCAACCCGCCCCCACATCCAAAAACCGTTCGCCAGCCTGTAGCCGCAGCTTGCGGCAGATGTGGTCCAGTTTCGCTTCCTGCGCTTCTGCCAGCGTCATGTCCGGCGTGCGGTAATAGGCGCAGGAATAAACGCGGCGCGGATCTAGCCACAGCGCATAAAAATCATCGGACAGGTCGTAATGGAATTCGATCTGCTTGGCGTCACGTTCGATCGAATGGCGCCACACGGACACCACTTTGCGGACCAATTCGGTCAACCAGCCGCCGCGCGCCGCATCAACCGGCGAGCCCGGCATCAAGGCCGAAGCGGCAGCCATAACGTCGCGCATATTGCCCTCGATGTCGATACGGCCTTCCACATAGTCTTGCCCCAACACGCCCACGGCGCCTTCGGCCAAGTGCGCCAACGCGGTCTTGTCATGCGCGACAAACCGGACGCGGGGGCCGGGCGGACCCAACACCGTTCCATCGGGCAATACCAGCTGGACGGAAACAGGCAACGATTGGAGCTTGCGTTCCACTACAGACAACAAAGGATTCACGACCTTTCCTCTGGGTTCCACGGACGCTTTCGACTTTATCGGAAAACAACTGAAATTTGCGCGTAAGGTTACACGTGATAAAGTCACTGGCTTGGCGCAAAACATGTTGCAAACCGCATGTGCGCCCTGTCTCTGCGTTTTAACGCGATCTACATGCCCCCATCACCTTTATCCCGCAGCGGCCTGCCCGGCTGGCTTATTCTCATGGGCGCGCTGACGGCGATTGGCCCGTTTGCCATCGATATGTACCTGCCCGCGTTCCCCACTATTGCGGCGAACCTGGGCGTGCCGCGCGGCGACGTTGAGCGCACCCTTGCGGCCTATCTGATTGGTCTGGCGCTGGCTCAGGTGTTTTACGGCCCGATGGCCGACCGTTTCGGCCGCAAACCGCCGCTGATGGTGGGTTTGGCGCTGTTCATGGTGGCGTCTTTGGGCTGCGCGTTGTCTGGCTCGGTGGAATCGCTGACCGGCTGGCGCGTCGTGCAAGCCATGGGCGGCGCGGCCGGCATTGTGATTCCGCGCGCCGTCATCCGCGACCACTACGAAACCCATGAAGCCGCGCGCGCCATGTCGCTGCTGATGCTCATCATGGGCCTGGCACCGATTCTTGCACCGCTGGCGGGCGGCCAGTTGCTGACCATTACGTCCTGGCGCAGCTTGTTCTGGGTGATGCTTGCAGGCGGCGCCATGCTGATGTTCGCTGTAGCAAAGATCATGAAAGAGTCACTGACGCCCGAACGCGTCGTGCCGCTGCGCTGGAGCACCATCCTGCGCAACTACCGCGACTTGTTCAAGCATCGCGGGTTCATGGCGCACAGCCTGGCAGGCGGCTTCGGCCAGGCCGGCATGTTCGCCTACATCATCGGTTCTCCGCGCGTCTTCATTGAGCTCTATGGCGTGCAGCCTCAGTATTACGGCCTGCTGTTCGGCACCAATGCGCTGTCGCTGATCATCTGTTCCCAGATCAGCGCGCGTCTGCTGCGTTCGTACACCCCCCGCCAATTGCAACGCCGCGCCTTGACGTCGCTGGCCGTGGCCAGCCTGGCGGCGGTAGCGCTGACCCTGGCAGGTTGGATGACGCTGCCGCTACTTATGCTGTGCCTGATCAGCTATATGGGCAGCCAGGGCTTTGTGAATCCTAATTCGGCAGCACTTGCGCTGTCGGATCAGGGCAAGCGCCTGGGAGCGGCCTCCGCCTTATTGGGGACGTTGCAATTGTCTTGCGGCGCACTGGCCGGTTTTGCGGTCAGCGCCTGGCAAACCGATAGCGCCCTGCCCCTGACCACGACGCTTGCGACCTGCGCCTGCCTGTCCTGGATATCGGGCCGTGTCGCGCAATCGCACAAGCCCTGAGCCCGCCCGCTTGATTTATTTAGGTTTTTCGTATTAGAATCTAAGTCTTCACATGAAGTTTCCCGTGCGGGACTACTATGCTTTGTAGTTCAGCACTCTGACCCCCAACCGCGTAGCGACTAGGGTTTCAAGAGAAGATCCTTGAAAACTCAGCGGGTGGCAGGCAGCGGGTATAAGCACTGGGCGGACCAGATAATTCCAGAATCTTCACCGATTCAACACGGAATGACTCCGATCCCCCTCATCCACTAAGACTGGGTGGCCGGCCAAGGCAGCGCACAGCGCTCCCGATACAGCCCGGCGGCTAAAACCCTGTCTACCCCCCAAAGCGATGCGCGACAAGAACGACATAAAGAGGTGCATCCATGGCACGCGTATGCCAAGTGACCGGCAAAGGCCCGATGGTGGGCAACAATGTTTCGCACGCGAACAACAAGACCAAGCGTCGCTTCCTCCCCAACCTGCAATCGCGCCGGTTCTGGGTTGAAAGCGAAAACCGCTGGGTTCGCCTGCGCGTCTCCGCTAAGGCCATCCGCACGATCGACAAGAACGGCATCGACGTCGTGCTGGCCGAAATGCGTGCCCGCGGCGAAATGGCCTAATCGGCCTCCCCGCCAATCTACATACTAGGAGCACGATATGGCCAAAGGTATCCGCGAAAAGATCAAGCTCGAGTCGACTGCCGGCACGGGTCATTTCTACACGACCACCAAGAACAAGCGCAACATGCCCGAAAAGATGCTGATCAAGAAATTTGATCCGGTCGTTCGCAAGCACGTTGACTACAAGGAAACCAAGCTGAAGTAATTCAGCCGGGTTTCTGGTCGGTCAAAAAAGGCTCTGCATCGCAGGGCCTTTTTTTGTTATTGCCCCATGGCAAAGCCGCATGTTTCAATTAGGCCGCTATCCCTAGCGCCCTGCCGTGCCGCCCGGCGACGCCCGATTCCTCTAGCCTGCGATACCTGCCATGCTTCGTCCCTGCCTTACCCTGCTGCGCCGCGCACTTGCGCCCGCGCTCCTGGCCCTGGCGCTGACTCCGGTCGCGGTTGCCGCCCCCAAGGACAAGGAACCGCCCATTCGCATCGGCGAAATCAACAGCTACAAGGCAATTCCCGCCTTTCTAGGCCCCTACAAAAAGGGCTGGCAGTTGGCGCTGGAGCAGGTCAATGCCGAAGGCGGCGTGCTGGGCAGGAAGCTGGAAGTCATCTCGCGAGACGACAACGGCAACCCCGGCGACTCGGTGCGTGCCGCGCAAGAACTGATAGCCCGTGAAAAAGTAGAACTGCTGTTTGGCGGGTTTCTTTCCAACACCGGCCTGGCGCTGACTGACTTCGCCAAACAGCAGCAGGTGTTCTTTCTGGCCGCAGAACCGCTGACAGACAAAATCACCTGGCAAGAGGGCAACCGCTACACATACCGGCTGCGCCCCTCAACCTGGATGCACGTGGCAGCCTTGGCGCCCAAGGCCCTGGCTCTGCGCAAGAAGCGCTGGGCCATCGTCTACCCCAACTACGAGTACGGGCAGTCTGCCGTGGCCACCTTCAAGGCCATGATGAAGTCCTTCCAGTCCGATGTGGAATTTGTCGCAGAGCAAGCCGTGCCGCTGGGCAAGGTGGATGCTGGCGCGGTCGTGCAAGCCTTGGCCGATGCCAAGCCCGATGCGATTTTCAACGTGCTGTTCGCTGCCGACCTGACCCGCTTCGTTCGTGAAGGCAATACACGCGGCCTGTTCGAGAACCGTGCCGTCGTCTCCGTCCTGTCCGGCGAACCCGAATACCTTGAACCGCTGGGGGCCGACACCCCCACAGGCTGGATCGTCACTGGCTACCCCTGGTATGCCATCGACACGCCTGCCAACACCGCCTTTGTCGAGGCCTATAAGAAGCGCTACAACGAAACCCCCAAGGTCGGCTCGGTCGTTGGATACGCGTCACTGATGTCGATTGCGCAAGGCCTGAAAGCCGCCGGCGCCGTGGACACGGAAAAACTCGTCGACGCCTTCGCCGGCCTCAAAGTCGACACTCCGTACGGTCAGATCCAATACCGCAAGCTTGATCATCAATCGACGATGGGCGTGTACGTGGGCGTGACCGCAGTGGAAGATGGCAAGGGCATCATGAAAGACTTCACATACATCGACGGCGCCCGCCTGCAACCGCCCGATGAGCAGGTGCGCAAGATGCGTCCCGCGCACTGATGAGTCTGTCTGGGCTGCTGTTGCAGCTGCTTAACGGACTGGCGGATGCCAGCGCGCTGTTTCTGGTCGCTGCGGGGCTGTCCCTGATCTTCGGCGTGACGCGCGTGGTCAACTTCGCGCATGGCTCGTTCTACATGCTGGGCATCTACCTGGCGTGGACCTTCACCACGTGGTTTGGCGATGGCGCGGGCTACTGGGCCGGCCTGCTGCTGGCCGCCCTGGCCACGGGTCTGATCGGAGCCGCGGCTGAATGGCTCGTATTGAAGCGTCTGTACCGCGCCCCCGAACTCTTCCAATTGCTGGCGACCTTTGCCCTGGTTCTCATCATCGGCGATGCGGCGTTGGCAATCTGGGGCCCCGAAGACCTCTTCGCCGCGCGTGCGCCGGGGCTTTCCGGAGCCGTGCAGATCCTGGGCCGCCGCTATCCCCAATATGACCTGTTGCTGATCGCGGCCGGCCCTGTGGTGCTGGGTTTGCTGTGGCTGCTCTTGATGCGAACGCGCTGGGGCAGGCTGTTGCGCGCCGCATCCGAGAACCGCACGATGCTCGCCGCGCTTGGCGTGAACCAGGCCTGGCTGTTCACCTCAGCCTTCACGCTGGGCGCGTTCCTGGCCGGCCTGGGCGGCGCCTTGGCCGCCCCGCGCGTGCCTGCAACCCTGGGCCTGGACCTGGAAATCATTGCCAGCGCTTTCGTGGTGGTCGTCGTGGGTGGACTGGGCTCCATTCCCGGCGCTTTCCTGGCTGCGTTGCTGATCTGCTCGGTCAAGGCCGTGTTCGTTTTCCTGGGACAAGTGCACATCGGCCCCTGGATCTTCAACCTGTCCAAGCTCACGTTACTGGCGGAATTCGCCGTGATGGCCGTCGTGCTGGTCGTGCGCCCCTGGGGCTTGCAGGGCAAACCGCCCGCGCCCGCCTCGCATACAGGCATGCCTGAACGCCCGATCGCCCCCGCTGGCCGCCGCTTGCGGCTGGCGTATGGCTTGTTGCTGGTCTTGCTGGCCTTGGTCCCCGTGGCCGCGCTGTACTGGCCGTATCTCAGCATTCTGCTGACCGAGATCCTGATCGCGGCGTTGTTTGCCGCCAGCCTGCACTTTCTGACCGGGCTGGCCGGCATGACCTCCTTTGGCCACGCCGCCTGGTTCGGCTTGGGCGCCTATGGCGCCGCGCTGCTGCTGAAGTTGGCCGCCGTGCCGATGGAAGCCGCTTTGCTGCTGGGGCCTTTCGCTGCCGCATTCGGCGCGTTGTTGTTCGGGTGGTTCTGTGTACGTCTATCTGGCGTGTATCTGGCAATGCTGACGCTGGCCGTTGCGCAGATCCTGTGGGCGCTGACCTATCAATGGGATGACGTGACTGGCGGCAGCAATGGCGTCATCGGTCTGTGGCCGTCGCCGTGGCTGGCGCAGGGCCCGTGGTTTTATTACGTGACGCTGGCGCTGTGCGCCGCAGGTATCGCCTGGCTGCGCCGCCTGGCGTTTGCGCCGCTGGGTTACGCGTTGCGCGGGGTGCGTGACTCTGCCCTGCGCGCGGAAGCGCTGGGCATGGACACCCGGCGCGTGCAATGGGCCGGTTTTGTTGCCGCGTCCTTTGCGGCCGGGCTTGCCGGATCACTCTATGCGTTTTCAAAAGGCAGCATTGCGCCGGATGTTTTGGCCGTGAGCCGGTCGGTGGACGGACTGGTGATGGTCTTGCTCGGCGGGCTGCAAACCTTGGCCGGCCCGCTGGTCGGCGCGGCGTCCTACACCTGGTTGCAGGACACCGCCGCGCGCACCACCGAATACTGGCATGCCGTGCTGGGCCTGGCGATTCTGGCGCTGGTCATGGTGTTTCCTGAAGGCCTGGCGGGCGCCGCTGCCCGCTTGCGCCGGAGATCTGCATGAGCGCTCCCCAAGCCCTGCTGCAAGTCGATGACCTGCGCAAAACATTTGGCGGCATCGATGCGCTGGCTGGCGTCTCGTTCACGCTTGCAGCGGGTCAGATGCTGGCAATGATCGGGCCGAACGGTGCAGGTAAATCGACTTGCTTCAATGTGCTGGGCGGCCAATTGCGGCCAGATTCGGGCTCGGTACGATTAGACGGCCGCGAACTGGTCGGCCTGTCCGCTGGCAAGATCTGCCGGCTGGGTGTTGGCCGCACGTTCCAGACTGCCGCAACCTTTCGTTCCATGACCGTGCAAGAAAACGTGCAGACCGCGCTCTTGTCGCGCGACCGCCTGTTGTTCAATCCGTGGCGGCGGGCGGCGCGCCATGCGGCCGACGAAGCGATGACGCTGCTGTCCCAGGTACAGATGGCGGACAAAGCGTCAGCTCATTGCGGCACGCTGGCCTACGGCGACGTCAAACGCGTGGAACTGGCCATGGCGCTGGCGCATCAGCCTCGCCTGCTGCTGATGGACGAACCCACGGCTGGCATGGCCACGAATGAACGGCATGCGCTGATGCGCTTGACGCGGCAGCTCGCCGATACTCAACGGATGGCCGTGCTGTTCACCGAACACAGCCTGGACGTGGTGTTCAAGCATGCCGATCGCATCGCCGTGCTGGTGCGAGGCGCCCTGCTCGCCGAAGGCGAACCTTCTCAAATTGCGGCGGATGAACGGGTCAAGGCGGCTTATCTGGGCACCGATTCGCCACAGTCCGCTTGACCGCATTTAGTTGGCACAAACGGAATTAACCGCTGCTTTGCGGACTATCCGGCTGGCATTCCCAGAAGATCTTGCTCTGGCAGCCAGCGCAAATATTCGGGTCCAACTTGGCGTAAATCGTATGCAGCGCCGTCGCCTTGTCCGGGAAGATATGGTCGGCGCCCAGGCGGTCCAGAAAACCCGTGCGGCGCCACATGTCCAATACTTCCGGCCGTGGCCGGTGGAAATACAAATCACCGCCCATCGCACGCCGAGCGGCCAGTTCGTCTTCCCACACCTGCGCGCCCGCCAGGTCGATAAAGTTCATGCTTTTGGCCATCACCAGCAGATGCAGGGGGGCGCCAGACGCCGACCGCAACTCATGCAAGCGCTGCGCCACATGCGCTGCCGCCCCGAAATAGATGGCGCCTTCCATACGCAGCAGCTTCAGTTGCGGGCACTCCGGCAGCGCGTCCTGCTGATGTTCCAGCACCACGAAACGCCGATCCAAACCACGTGAATCGAAGCCCATCGTGCGCATCGCGGGCCGCGATGTGCGATGCAAATACACCATTAGCGATAGCACCGTGCCCAGCAGAATCGCCACTTCCATACGAATGGTGACGGTCGCGGCCAAGGTCGCACCAGCAATTGCGCATTCGCCCGGCTGCATACGGATCAATTGCCGCCAACGCGGAATGTCCAGCAGGGTCCACGCCACCAGCAGCAGCAAGCCGGAGATCGCAGCATTGGGAATCTTGGCCAGCAGCGGCGCCGACAACACAACCAGCACAACCAGCAACACCGCGGAAAACACCGATGCCAGCGGCGTCTTCGCACCCGCCTCATAGTTGGGAATGGACCGGTTCAGCGATCCGCACGACAGGTAGCTTGAGAAAAACCCGCCCACGATATTGGACAACCCCTGCCCCACGAACTCGCGGTTTGCATCTATGCGCTGGCCCGAGCGCGTAGCCACAGCCTTCGCAATGGAGATCGATTGCGCCAGCGCCACAATCGTCAGGGCAAATGCCACACTCAGCAGATCAGGCAGCGTGCGCCAGTCGATACTGGGCACATGAAATGGCGGCCAGGGCTGCGCAATCGCTCCTACGACAGACACCGGCGTGCCGCCCTGCTTTGCCGTCCAGGCATTGAACGCCGCAGCGGCCAGCGCACCGGCAATCAAACCCAACAGCATGTAGGGCTTGCGCTTATCCAGCTTGCGCACCAGCAGCGCTACGCCAAGCGTCACCAGCGTGACCAGCAACGCGCCCCCCTGCACCTGCCCGATATGCGTCCACAAGCTGACAAGCAAGGCGCCTGCGCCATGCGAAGCGGGTGACGGCAGGCCTAGCGCATCCTTCAGCGCATGCACCGCGATCAACAGCGCCGCGCCACTCGTGAAACCAAACAGCGCAGACGGCGAAATGAAATGCGCCAGAGAACCCAGACGCAAGGTGCCCACCAGCCACTGCATCACGCCCACCAGCACCGTCACCGCCAGCGCGAGCTGGATATATCCCGGGCTACCCGCGGCCGCCAAAGGCGTGAGCACGGCAAATAAAGCCAGCGAGTTGGCGTTTGTCGGCCCCGACATCACATGCCGGCTGGACCCAAACAGCGCGGCGACAATACAGGGAACGATCGCGGAATACAGGCCGTACTCCGGCGGCAAACCCGCCAACGTGGCAAATGCCACGCCCTGCGGCAGCACCAGCAAGGCGCCCAGCAGGCCTGCCGTCAAATCCGCGCGTAAGGTCAGCGCATTGACATCATCAACCCACGCGCCAAACAAGCGGCTCGCCAGATTCCTTCCCCCCTGCATCATTCTGAATTTTCCTGGGTTTCCCCCGGTTTTTCTGCCGGGCCAATTCTTGTGCGTCCTGCTCCGACAGCGTTTCAAACGCATGCGGCACGGCACAGGACAAGGTCGTCTAGCGTAATCTCTCGGCCCGGCGCGCGCAACGCTACTGGGTCATAGAGCCTATTGCCGCCAAGTACGCATGAATCTGCCGAATTCGTCGCCCCTTACAGCGGCGCCTACCCGCCGTTCAGCCGGCCTCACCACCGCGGCGCGCCTTCATAGCCTGCCCGATACCGGCCAGCGTGTCATCGGAAATCAGCCGGGCTGCCATCGGCAGCAGCTCGTCTTCTTCCCGGCGAATATGTGCTGCATAAGCGTCGGTAAACGCCTGCACTTGCTGCGGCGGCAATGCAGCCGGTCTTCCAGCAGCAATTTCCGACAGCGTGTGCCGCAACGGTTCCCACAATGCGGCCAACTGACGGTGCTCCATCAACAACCCCTGCACCAGCGCATGCAGACAACCCGCGTCGGAGCCCGCCATAGATTCGATCAAGGCGGGAAACAGGTCATCTTCTTCGTCCTCGTGATGATGGGCGGCGGCGGTCTCGAAATAGCGCGAAACGCTGGCAGCTGCGGTTTGCGCCACGGCATCGCTGCCGTGCTCCGGCAAATGCGCCGCCAGCCGCGCCAGCGTCGCGCATTGACGGGCAATGCGGCCATGACATGCCGACAGCAGCGCCAATGGATCATCCGCGCCGGGCGCAGGCGCCGGACCACCAGGAAAGCTCACTGCCATTGCACACCTCCGAATTGCGCTACGGGTTCAGCCCGGGTTTCCGCGCCACCACAAGCGAACGGAATCCCACGCGCGGCCTGCAATTCCTGCCTCGGCCACGGGCTCCAGCGCCACCACCGGGAACTGCATGGCGGGCTTGCCGTCCACCAGCACGCGCAAGGCGCCTACCGTAGCCTGAGCCGCGATGGGCGCGACGAGCGGATCTTGCGGCGTCCAGACCGGTTCAACTTTGGCGCCTGCGGGCACCGTCACATAGGCATCGCGTGCAAAGCCGGCCTTCAGGCTGTCGCTTTTTCCCTTCCAGACTTCAGGCGTTGCCACGGCTTGGCCACGCGCATAAAGTTTTATCGTATTGAACCCCTGGAAGCCCCACTCCAGCAACTCCCGGCTTTCCTGCGTACGCAGCTTGTCGGATGCCGTGCCCACCACCACCGTGATCAGACGGCGCTGATCTGCGCCATTGGGCCTGCGCGCCGTGGCCACAATGCAATACCCGGCCGACTCGGTATGTCCGGTTTTCAGGCCATCCACGCTCGGGTCCAGCCACAACAATCGGTTGCGGTTTGGCTGCGTGATCTTATTGAACGTGAACTGCTTGGCAGAGTCGTACGTCTTGTACAGCTCCGGGTAGTCCCTGATGAAACGCGTCGCCAAGATGGACAGATCGCTGGCGGTGGAATACGTGTTCGGGTCCGGCAATCCGTGCGGACTGGCAAAGCGCGTGGCATGCAAGCCCAGCTTCGCTGCGGTGTCATTCATCCGCGCCACGAAGGCCTCGACGCTGCCTGACACCGCTTCGGCCAGCGCAATGGCCGCGTCGTTACCTGACTGGATCATCAAGCCACGCAGAAGCGCATCTACCGTTACCTTGGAACCTGGCTCCAGGAACATCTTTGAACTTCCTGCCGGCACCTTCCACGCGCGTGTCGAAATCACAACCAACTGGTCGGCCGACAATTCTTTCTTGTGCAGCGCATCGAACACAACATAGGCAGTCATGATCTTGGTAAGCGATGCCGGTTCAATCCGGGTCGTCGCCGCGTGCGATGCAATCACCTGTCCGCTGGTCTCATCCAGCAAGAGCCAGGCCTTGGCCGACAACACGGGTTCGGGCATCGATTGCGCCAACGCGCCCGACATACACGCTGCCGCGACGAGCAGGCCCGCCGCAAACTTTTTCATCAACATATAGGTGCTTCACTTCCATGCAGGGGTTTTCATCGCGCGGGCACCAGCGCAAACCGGCCTTGCCAGCAAGCCGCCGCTCAACAATATGTCCGCGCGCCGCACGCATTGGAACATGCGAAACGTGATTGGTTCAGCGTAGGAATCTTCCGCAAAAATAGGCCTCGTTTGTCACGACTTCTTGCAGGAGCCCTTGTAGAAAGCACTTTTCTGCGCCTAAAACAACAAACAACGGCTTAAATGGCGTTGCAAAGGCGCTAGAACCTCAACTCTTCCGCTATCATCGGGCGCGTAGCGTTAAACGCCGATATCCCGGCGCGCGCTGCCCCATGTCCTTCAACATACGGATTTTGACCATGGCCACGAAAGCAAAAGCTCCTGCCAAGAAAGTCACCAAGACCGCCGTCAAGGCACCCGCAAAAAAGGCAACCGCCGCCAAGCCCGCAGTTAAGGCTGCTGTGAAGCCCGCAGCAAAGCCTGCTGTGAAGCCCGCAGCAAAGAAGGCCGTCGCCGCCAAGAAGGTCGCAACTGCACCCAAGGCAATCAAGGCTGCTCTGAACAAGACCCAACTGATCGCTCACATCGTTGAGCAATCGGGCGTGGAAGCCAAGGCTGTCAAGGCCGTTCTGGCCAGCCTGGAAACCTCGGTTCTGGGTTCCGTGGACAAGAAGGGCGTTGGCGAATTCACGCTGCCCGGCCTGTTCAAGGTTGCAGTGCAGAAGGTTGCCGCCAAGGCCAAGCGCTTCGGCAAGGATCCGTTCACGGGTGTTGAGCGTTGGTTCCCCGCCAAGCCGGCTTCGGTCAAGGTGAAGGTTCGCCCGCTCAAGAAGCTGAAGGACGCCGCGCAGTAATTTAATTACTCGCAGTCTCCGGTCAAGCCGGAAGGGCCCGCCTCGCAAGAGGCGGGCCCTTCTTTTTTGCCGCGCGGTTCGGAATCTCTACCGCCCCTATTGTTGGCATTTATCTTAATGTTAAGATACTTCACATCAAACTAATTTGAGTTTTCCATGAACGACCTCGTCGATCTGGTGATTTCACAATGGAATCGGGAATGTCCCACCCAGGACTTCGCCGCCATGTCGGTGGTCACCCGCGTCTTCCGCTTGAACGCCTTCGCCACGCGCAATGTGAACCGCAGTTTCCGCCGCTACAACCTGCATCAGGGTGAATTCGACGTGCTGGCCACGCTGTACCGCAGCGGAGCGCCATACGCCTTGAACCCGCAGAAACTGGTCGAGGCCCTGCTGCTGACGTCCGGCGCCATGACCAATCGGCTGGATCGCCTGGAGCAAGCCGGTTTGCTGATGCGCAATCCCAATCCCGATGACCGGCGCAGCACTATCGTGTCGCTCACTGCCGAAGGGCTGCGCATCGTCAAGCTTGTTCTCAAGGACTATCTGAAAGATCTGGCAGAGCTGCTGAATCCGCTCACCGTCCCAGAGCGCAAGCAATTGGCTGCCCTGTTAAAGAAGCTGCTGATCAAGCACGACGAAGAAACCCCTGGAGGCATCGGCGCCTGACGCCTGCTTTCGCCCCCCTGCCTTCCCCGCCCGCTTTGCTTTCCGGCTGTACCCCAATGACTTCTGCGACTTCCCCTACTCCGACGCCTGCACTGACCGCGCCGATCATCCTGCTGATGTCGGTCGCTACCGGCCTGGCCGTCGCCAGCAATTACTACGCCCAACCCCTGCTGCACACGATCAGTCAACAATTCGGACTTTCAAACGCTGTTGCGGGCAGCATCGTCACGACAGCCCAACTGAGCTATGCAGTGGGTTTGATGTTGCTGGTGCCCCTGGGCGACATGATGGAACGCCGCAGCCTGATCGTCCTGATGACCTTGCTGTCCGCCGGCGGGCTGCTGATTTCGTCCTTCTCGACCAATATCGTGATGCTGCTGGTGGGCACCGCGTTGACCGGCATGCTGTCTGTCGTGGCGCAGATTCTGGTGCCGTTCGCAGCCACGCTGGCGGCGCCCCATGAACGGGGCAAGGCGGTAGGCACTGTCATGAGCGGCCTGCTTCTGGGCATTCTGCTGGCGCGAACCGTCGCGGGGGCGCTAGCCGACGTGGGCAGCTGGCGCACCGTGTATTGGGTCGCTGCCATCCTGATGCTGGCGATGGCAGCGGCACTGTGGCGCGTGCTGCCTCGCTACCAGAGCCGCTCGACGTTGAGCTACCCGCGGCTGCTGGGTTCAATCCTGCGCATGTTCATTGACGAACCACTGTTCCGCGCCCGTTCGTTGCTGGGCGGCCTGCTGTTTGCCGCATTCAGCATGTTGTGGACGCCACTGACCTTTTTGCTGGCCAGCCCGCCCTATGAATACAGCAATACCACCATCGGACTGTTCGGTCTGGCCGGGGCGGCCGGCGCTTACGCCGCCAATCGCTTCGGACGCCTGGCCGACCGCGGCCTGGGCAATCTGGCCACCCGGGTCGGCCTGCTGCTGCTGATGGGTTCCTGGGGGTTGATGGCTTTCGGCCAGGTCTCGGTTTTTGCGCTGCTGGCCGGGATTCTGATCCAGGACCTGGCGATCCAGGGCGTCCACGTCACCAATACCAGTGCGCTCTACCGTCTGCGCCCGGAAGCCCGCAGCCGCCTGACTGCTGGCTATATGACGTCCTATTTCATCGGCGGAGCATCCGGTTCACTGTTATCGTCCTGGCTTTACGCCCATTTTGGCTGGCCCGGCGTGGTCATCGCGGGCGCCGTACTGGGGGTGATTACGTTGGCATACGGCACTTTGGCGCCAAGTGCGCGCATCCCGGAAACGGCTCCGCCCCCTGCCCGCGCCTAGCACCTCCTATAATCAGGGGTTTTGACCGCCACCGCGCCCGCGCGGCAGGGCGGCTCACCCTTTTTTGCCACCGTGCCCGAGCCCATGCAGGAACGTTACCTCCCCACTACCGTCGAAGCGGCCGCCCACCAAGATTGGCAGGCCCGCGACGCCTATCTGGTCCATGAACACGCAAAGAACGCTGACGGCTCCGAAAAGCCCAAGTTCTACGCCTGCTCCATGCTGCCTTACCCCAGTGGCAAGCTGCACATGGGTCACGTGCGCAACTACACCATCAATGACATGATGGCCCGCCAGTTGCGCATGCGTGGCTACAACGTCCTGATGCCCATGGGCTGGGACGCCTTCGGCATGCCGGCGGAAAACGCCGCCATCAAGTCCAAGGTGCCGCCGGCAAAATGGACCTACGACAACATCGCCTACATGAAGAAGCAGATGAAGGCGATGGGTCTGGCGATCGACTGGTCGCGCGAAATGTGCGCCTGCGATCCGCAGTATTACAAGTGGAACCAGTGGCTGTTCCTGAAGATGCTGGAAAAAGGCGTGGCCTACCGCAAGACCCAGGTCGTGAACTGGGACCCGGTGGATCAAACCGTGTTGGCCAATGAACAAGTCATCGACGGCCGCGGCTGGCGGTCGGGCGCGCTGGTTGAAAAGCGCGAAATCCCGGGCTACTACCTGCGCATCACCGACTACGCCGACGAATTGCTGGGCGCCGTCCAGAACGAACTGCCCGGCTGGCCCGAGCGCGTGCGCCTGATGCAGGAAAACTGGATCGGCAAGTCCGAAGGCCTGCGCTTCGCCTTCCCGCACAAGATTGCCGGCCAAGACGGCCAGTTGATCCAGGACGGCAAGCTTTACGTCTTCACCACCCGCGCCGACACCATCATGGGCGTGACGTTCTGCGCCGTGGCGCCGGAACACCCCCTGGCCACGCATGCGGCCCGCAGCAACCCGGCCTTGGCCTCGTTCATCGAGCAATGCAAGCTGGGCGGCACGACCGAAGCCGAAATGGCCACGCGTGAAAAAGAAGGCATGCCCACGGGCTTGTTCGTCACGCACCCGGTCACCGGCGCGGAAATCGAGGTCTGGGTCGGCAATTACGTGCTCATGACCTACGGCGACGGCGCCGTCATGGGCGTGCCGGCGCACGACGAACGCGATTTCGCGTTTGCCAAGAAATACAACCTGCCCATCGTGCAGGTCGTGGATGTCGCTGGCAAGGAATACTCCACTGACGCCTGGCAAGAATGGTACGGCGACAAACAAACCGGCCGCACCATCAATTCCGGCAAGTACGACGGCCTGTCCCACAAGGATGCCGTGGACGCCATCGCCGTTGACCTGGGCGCGCAAGGCCTGGGCGAAAAGCAAACCACGTGGCGCCTGCGCGACTGGGGCGTATCGCGCCAGCGCTACTGGGGCACCCCGATCCCGATCATCCACTGCGCCGATTGCGGCCCGGTGCCGGTGCCCGAGAAAGACTTGCCCGTCATCCTGCCCGATGACCTGATCCCCGACGGCAGCGGCAACCCGCTGGCCAAGAACGAAGCCTTCCTGTCCTGCTCGTGCCCCAGCTGCGGCAAGCCCGCGCGCCGCGAAACGGACACGATGGACACGTTCGTGGACTCGTCCTGGTATTTCATGCGCTACACCTCGCCTGGCAACGACTCCGCCATGGTCGACGCGCGCAATGACTACTGGATGCCGATGGACCAGTACATCGGCGGCATCGAACACGCCGTGCTGCATCTGCTGTACGCCCGTTTCTGGACCAAGGTCATGCGCGACATGGGCTTGCTCAATTTCGACGAGCCCTTCACCAAGCTGCTCTGCCAGGGCATGGTGCTGAACCATATCTACTCGCGCAAGACGCCCCAGGGCGGCATCGAGTATTTCTGGCCGGAAGATGTCGAAAACGTCTATGACGACCGCGGCGCCATTACCGGCGCCAAGCTCAAGTCGGACGGCTCCGCCATCACTTACGGCGGCGTGGGCACGATGTCCAAGTCCAAGAACAACGGCGTCGATCCGCAATCGCTGATCGACACGCTGGGCGCCGACACGGCCCGCCTGTTCGTCATGTTTGCCAGCCCGCCTGAGCAGACCCTTGAATGGTCCGACTCCGGCGTCGAAGGCTCCAACCGCTTCCTGCGCCGCCTTTGGTCGATCAGCTACGCACAACGCGAAGCCATTACACGTGGCCTGACCAACGGCGCTGATTGGACGCAAGCTCCGGCTGCCGTCAAGGATCTGCGCCGCGAGGTCTACACGCTGCTCAAGCAAGCCGACTACGACTACCAGCGCATTCAATACAACACCGTCGTGTCCGCCTGCATGAAAATGCTGAACGCCATCGACGACGCCAAGCTGCCTGAAGGCGCCACGACTGACGCCGCCTACGCTGAAACGGTGGGCGTGCTGCTGCGCGTGTTGTATCCGGTCGTGCCGCACATCACCTGGCACCTGTGGCAAGACCTCGGTTACGCGAAGGAACTGGGCGACCTGCTCGACGCACCGTGGCCGCATGTGGACGAAGCCGCGCTGATCGCAGACGAAATCGAGCTGATGCTCCAGGTCAATGGCAAGCTGCGCGGTTCGATCCGCGTAGCCGCCACGGCCGCCAAGGAAGACATCGAGAAGCTCGCCGCCAGCCAGGAAGAGGTCACTCGCTTCCTGGAAGGCCGCCCGCCCAAGCGCGTCATCGTGGTTCCGGGCAAACTGGTCAACGTCGTAGGCTGATGAGGTCAAGCATGTACTTCGCCGGGCAAAAAACGCACTCCCCCCGCCAATCCAGGCTGCTGCGCGGCGCCTGCCTGGCGCTGTTCATGCTGCTCTCCGCTTGCGGCTTCACGATGCGGGGAGTCACCCCGATGCCGTTCGACACGCTGTACGTCGGCATACCCGGCAACAACCAATTCGGCGCCGATGTGCGCCGGGCGTTGCGCGCGGCGTCACCCGACACGAAACTTGTTGAAAATCGCAAGGAAGCTCAGGCGATCTTCCAGCAGGTTTCCGATACGCGGACGCTACGCGAGGTGTCGCTCAACGCGCAGGGCCGAGTCGAGGAATACGAACTCGGCATCAACTACACCTTCCGCCTGATCGACAACAAGGGCCGCGCGCTGATTCCGGACACGACCCTGTCCATCTATCGCGAAATGCCGTACGACGATCAAATCGTGCAGGCCAAACAGGGCCAGATCGAAACCTTGTACCGTGCGATGCAGCGCGATTTGGTGTCCCGCGTGCTGCGGCGCATGACAGCGCCTGAAGTGCGACGCGCGTTCGAATCTGCTGATCAACGCGGAGAAAGTGAAGACTCCCCGCTGTTCGATCCCAATGCGCCGGATCCACAGCACACGCCCACGCCGTGGCAAACGCCGTCCACCACCGACCCGGCGATCTTGCGCTAGCCCATGGCACAGTCATTGGACGCGGATCGCCTGGCCGAACATCTGCAACGGCCGGGCAACGCGCTCGCGCCGCTGTATACGGTCTCGGGGGACGAACCCTTGCTGGTCACCGAGGCCGTGGATACATTGCGTGCTTCGGCGCGCAATGCGGGCTATACCGACCGGCTGTCCATGGTGATGGACGCGCGCAGCGACTGGAGTTCAGTCACTGCCGCCACTCAAAGCGTGTCGCTGTTCGGCGACCGCCGCATTCTTGAAATCAAGATCCCCACGGGAAAGCCTGGAAAGTCCGGCGCGGACACCCTGACCAAGCTGGCCGAACAGTCCGAAAAGCAAGGCAACGACGATACGCTGATCCTGATCGCCCTGCCCCGTCTGGATAAGGCCACCCGCGAAAGCCGCTGGGTTCAGGCCTTAAGCCGCGCCGGGGTCATGGTCGACATCGCCAATATCGAACGCGGCCGCCTGCCAGCGTGGGTAGGCATGCGTCTGGCACGCCAAAACCAGCGCGCCGATGCTGCCACCCTGCAATGGATGGCCGACAAGGTAGAAGGCAACCTGTTGGCGGCTCACCAGGAAATCCAGAAACTGGGGCTGCTCTACCCGGAAGGCCAATTGGCCGCAGAAGATGTGGAGCGCGCCGTGCTGAACGTGGCACGCTACGACGTCTTCGGCTTGCGCGATGCCATGCTTGCCGGCGACATCGCCCGCACCATCCGCATGATCGATGGCTTGCGCGCGGAAGGCGAAGCCCTGCCCCTGGTTTTATGGGCGGTCGGCGAAGAAATTCGCCTCCTTGCGCGCGTCGCCGAAGCCCGCTCACTTGGGCAAGACGTCAACGGCCTGATGCGCCGTCTGCGCATTTTTGGCGCCCATGAAAGGCTGGCCTTGCAAGCCCTGAGCCGGGTGCAACCGGCAGTCTGGCCCGCAGCCGTACAGCACGCACACGAAGTTGACCGCCTGATCAAAGGCCTGTCCGTACCTGGACGCCTTTCAGATCCCTGGGAAGAAATGACCCGGCTGGCGCTGCGCGTCGCCGCCGCCGGCGGACGACCGTGAAGGCGGCATAGCCGCCGCCTTCGCCTCGCCCCTCCCTACGCCCGGCCCTCTGGCTGGATATACACTGATTCTTCAGACGGCGCCCGCGCCGCCCCACCTCTATGATCGACGCCGCCATGTCCTCGTCCTCCATCGAACAAGCCATGCTTGCCCTGGGCGAAAACGCCCGCCGTGCCTCGCGCGCGATGATGCGCGCCAACAGCGCCGCGAAAAATCAGGCCCTGCTGGCCATGGCTGACGCGCTCGCCGCCAGTCACGACGAACTGAAAGCCGCCAACGAAAAAGACGTTGCCGCCGCCCGCGCCAATGGCCTGGAAGCCGCCCTGCTCGACCGCCTGACGCTGTCGGACAAAACGCTGAACCACATGGCGGAAGGCTTGCGCCAGATTGCCGCCTTGCCCGACCCGATCGGCAGCATCACTGCCACCACCGTGCGTCCCAACGGCATGCGCGTGGCGCAGATGCGGGTTCCGCTAGGCGTGATCGGCATCATTTATGAATCGCGTCCCAACGTCACTATCGACGCGGCAGCGCTCTGCCTGAAGTCCGGCAACGCCGCCATCTTGCGCGGCGGCAGCGAAGCCCTGCATTCCAACATCGCGCTTGGCCGCATTGTGCAGATGGGTCTGGCCGCCGCTGGCCTGCCCCAAGATGCCGTACAGGTCGTAGCCACAGCCGACCGGGCCGCAGTCGGCAAGCTCATCACCATGACCGAACACATCGATGTCATCGTGCCGCGCGGCGGCAAGGGCCTGATCGCCCGCCTATCGCAAGAAGCGCGCGTGCCGTTGATCAAACACCTGGACGGCAACTGCCACATCTATATCGATGCGGCGGCCGATCCAGAAAAAGCCCACGCCATCGCCTTCAATGCCAAGACCTACCGTTACGGCATCTGCGGCGCAATGGAAACGCTGCTGGTGGATGCCGTCGCCGCCGTCTCCATCCTGCCCACGCTGGCCGCGGCCTTCAACGAACATGGCGTCGAACTGCGCGGCTGCCCGCGCACGATGGCTCTGCTGCCGCACATCACGCCAGCCACAGATGAAGATTGGGGCACGGAATACCTGGCCCCCATCCTGGCCGTGCGCATCGTCGACACGTTGGACGACGCCATTGAGCACATCGCCCGCTGGGGTTCCGGCCACACCGACGCCATCGTCACCGAAGATCTATCGGCAGCGCAGCGTTTTCAGCGCGAAGTCGATTCCAGCTCGGTTTATGTCAACCTGCCGACCTGCTTTGCGGATGGTTTCGAGTACGGCCTGGGGGCCGAAATCGGCATTTCCACAAATCGCCTGCATGCCCGCGGCCCGGTCGGCCTGGAAGGCCTGACTACGCTTAAATGGGTGTTGAGCGGTGAAGGTCAAGTCCGCGGTTGACGCTGCCTGCATGCACGGGCGGCTTCCCGCTCGTGCGCAGCCGCTGACGCAGCCCTGAACACGCGCTTGCGCCAAGCCCCCTACAATATGGCCTGAATTTTTGTGCAGGCTTCTTAGCGCAGACTTCATTTCATTCAACGCGGCATGCCGCGCACCAGAGATCCCCATGCATTCACCTGCCATGGCCATGGCCTTCAGCCTTTTTGTGCTGTGCTTCATCACCTGCTCGCTCAGTGGCATCGTGCTGTTCTTTTTCAAGAGCAAGCAAATCAATGCCGCGATGAAGCATCCCTACCTGCAGCACCGCACATTCAAACAGTATCCGCTGTCTATCCAGGCCGCGATCATGCTGGATTATTTCTTTCGCCTGATGTTTCCCGGCACGCGCCTCTGGTTGATCGGCAACGCCAACGATTTGTTGGAACACGTTGATCCCAAAAAGGTGCCGCTGTCCCTGAAATGGCCGGTCGTCGGCTTTTGGGGCTCTTGCTGGTTGGGCTTGATTGCCATGATCGCGCTGTGGATCATGCTCTACGTAGGGGCTTGAGCCATGCAGATCAGAATCGAAGATTATCCGGGCAGTCTTGACGCTGCCAAAACGCTGATCGCCGCCCGCGACTCGGGAATTGCCGGCCCCCGTTTGCCTGCCGATCTGCGCCCCCAATCATTGGGACAAGCCTTCGCCGTCCAACAACGCACAGCGCAGGTGCTGCAAGAGACCCGGCAAGACGCAGTCGCCGCATGGAAAAGCGCATTGCCGTCGCCCGAAAAAACCGTCGTGGCGCCCATCTACGCGTCAACCGTTGCCTACGCAGAAACCGGTCCTGTCCCCACGCGTACCGATGTCGTTCGCATCGAACCCGAAATTGCGTTCGAGCTGGGCCGCGACTTGCCCGCGCGCGACACGCCCTACAGTGCTGCAGAAGTTGATGCCGCCATTGTCAGCGCGCGACTGGCATTGGAAGTTCTGGGTTGCCGCTACGCCTCTCCAGAACACGCCAGCCTGCCCGAACTGTTAGCGGACCACATGTTCAACCAGGGCCTGGTCCTGGGCCCGCGTATTGCGTCACCGGAAGCCGCCCCGGGCAGCATGAGCTTGACGCTGTCGGTCAATGGCGTAGAGGTAGAACAACACGCCGGATTTCATCCGAACGACCACCCCAAGGCAGGCCTGTATTGGCTAGCCAACTTCCTGCGCGAGCAAGGCCTGGGGCTGTCCGCAGGCCAGCATGTCATTACGGGCTCGTATGCGGGCTTTCTTGATGTCCCTGCAAACCAGGATATCGAACTGGTTTATGGCGATATCGGGGTGTTGCGCGTTCGCTTCAACAAGTAAGACACCTACACGCAACGCCCTTCTTCGCTGCCGCCCATGCTGACACTGCGCCCCTTGGCACTCACGGACTTTGCGCTATTGGCCAGCTGGTTTTCCGGCTTGCCCGATGTCGTGCAATGGGGCGGTTCGCAACTGTCGTTCCCGCTGAGTCAAGCCGACGTGTCCGCAATGCTGGCCGAAGGACAGACATCACCGCCCAGCCGCCGCTGTTGGATGGTTTGCCGTGGCGATACGCCCATCGGCCATGCGCAATTGGCGTATGACTGGCGCGACGGCAACGCCCGCCTTGGTCGCGTCGCCATTGCGCCTGCCGAACGCGGCAAGGGTTTGGCGCGTCCATTGGTGACGCTAATGGTGAATGAAGCATTCCAGACTCCCGGCATTGACCGTCTGGAGCTCAATGTCTATATGTTCAACAAACCTGCGATCCGCACCTATCAGGCGCTGGGTTTTACGCTGGAAGGCGTAAGGCGATCGTCCACGCGCGTGGACGATGCTCGATGGGACACCGGCATGATGGGTTTGCTGCGTTCAGAATGGCGGGCGGCACAGCCCGCCGCCTGATTCAACGCAGTTCGGGTTCCGCAATACTGATTGCCGGGCCTGCTGCCTCGATCACCTCGCCAGCGGCCAAACACAGGTCTTCGCGATAACGCCCAGCCACAATCTGCACCCCGACTGGACTCGGGCCGACACTGCTCATTGCGCTGCCCATTGCGACCGACAGGGCTGGCAAGCCCATGAACGGCACGCCAATCTGCGTCATCTGCGCACGCCATACGCGCGCATACGCGGCGTCGCCTTGCAAATCGAGCTTGTCCGGAAAGGGCAACTCAGCTGATACCGGCAACAGCAGTACCGGATATTCGGCAAAGAACAGCTCCCACAACCGCGTCAATGTCGCGCGCCGTGTCAGCGCAGCGGAAAAATTGCTCAGATCTGCACCCGCCGCTTTGTCGCGTTGACCGCGCAACGCCACCAACGCCCCTTGATCGCCTTCTTTTTCAGCAGCCGCCAGCATGGCGTCATACCCGTCGGCCATCCACATGCGGATTTGAAGGTCGGCGGCTTCCTGCATGGGCGGGATGGCATCTAGCGTGTCTACTGTCCAACCCGCGTCTGCCAGACGCCGCGCCGCTTCCAGCAAGGCTTTGACAACACCCGGCTCGGTTTCCATGCCATCGGGATTTACGCATAACGCCGCCCGGCGCGGTGCATCAGGACCAACCAGCGGGGCAGGCACCCACCACGGATCACGCGGATCTGCCGCCGCCAATACCGCCAACCCCAGACGCACATCAGCAATGGTCCGCCCCAAAGGGCCGGACACGGCCGTCAGCTGGCCTCCAATCGAACGTTCGGGCAGCGCGGCGTTATACGCCGCCACGCGGCCCAGAGACGGCCGCAATCCATGCACGCCGCAGGCGTACGCGGGATACCGGATGGACCCGGCAATGTCCGTGCCATGCGCCAGATGCCCAATGCCAGCCGCCACTGCTGAGGCCGCGCCGCCCGACGATCCGCCGGGCGTAAGGGACGGATTACGAGGGTTCAGCGTATCACCATGCAGGGCGTTGCCAGTAAACCAGCGCAGCGAAAAAGCGGGCGTATTGGTGCGCCCCAGAATAACGGCGCCAGCGCGGCGCAGATTGTCTACGACAGGACTGTTGGCCGTGGCGATCAGGTCCTTTTGCAGGTTCACGCCGTTTGTTGTGGCATAACCGGCCTGATCCACGTTTACCTTGACCGTAACGGGCACGCCCGCCAGTGGGCCCAGCGCGTCGCCGCGGGCCAGGGCCGCATCGACATCGGCGGCCTGCGCCAGCACATCTTCGGGACGATGATCAATTACCGCATTCAGCGTGGGGTTCACGGCATTTAACCGGCTCAACGCACTGCGAGCGGCGTCGACGGCGGAAACTTCACGATTGCGAATACGGGAGGCAAGCTCAACTGCGGACAAACGCCAAATATCGGACACGCGTCGCTCCTGTGGACATGGTGTTGGCGGGCAGACAAACCTTAGCGCCAGTTGCGCCAGCCCACAAGCCACGGATTACCGCAGTAGCGCCCGCAATGCCCGCGCTGGCTCTGCTACTTGTCCGCTTCAAACACGTCGATGATCGCATCGGCCACGGCCCGCACGCGCGCTGTGCGATTCAGATCGCCATGCATGACCAGCCATAGATCGTAATCTTCGCTGCGGCTGGGCCAGATGCGTACCAGGTCCGGATAACTCGGCGCCATATGCGTGGGAATTTCTCCAATGCCCAAGCCGGCCGCCACCGCTTCAATAATCATCACTCCGGAATTCAATTCAATCGCGACCCGGCCGTTTCCTGTTGGCTCGCCGCAGAACGTATCGGACCACCCGGGCAATACCGCTTGCTGATACGTCACCAGCGTATGCCCCGCAAATGCAGTTCCAGGCCGCGGTTCGCCATGCGCAGCTAGATAGGACCGCGACGCATACAAGCCCACTTCTTTGCGTGCCAGATGCCTTTGGATCAAATCGGGATTGTCAGGTTTGACATTGCGTATCGCCAGGTCAGCTTCGCGCCGCGTCAGGTTGCTGATCTGAATGGATGTAGACAAATCGATTCGGATATCGGGATGCTGAAGATGCAACCGGCGGATCGCCTCCATGATGAAGTAACTGGCCACGGTCTCCGAGGTTGCCACGCGCACCACGCCGGACAAGCGATGATCCAGCCCTTGCATCTGCCGCTGCAACTGGTCAGCCGCCTGCTCCATGCGTTCGGCCGCGGCAAACGCCAGTTCACCAGCCGCTGTGGGCACGTAGCCCCCTGGCGTGCGCAAGAACAAGCGCGCATCCAGAGATGACTCCAGCGCCGCCAGGCGGCGTCCGGCCGTGGCCTGGTCAATTTGCAGCAACGCTGCCGCGCCACGCAATGTACCGACCCTATAAATAGCTAGAAATATTCTGGCGTTGTCCCAATCCATGATGTTTTTCCCCTGCGCATACCCTGCATATCGATGCATTTTTGCATGACTGCAAAGCATTTATTTGGCTTTTTTGCATCGATGAAAAACCCTAAGCTTCTCCCTTCGGAAAGCATCAACAGACATCATCAACGCTATGAGTACCGCCTGCCCTCAAGTCCCCGCCCCCGCGCTGGACACCAAACCGGTCACTGGCTGGCTGCCGCTGATCACCCTGGCGATCGGGTTCGTCATGGCCATGCTGGACGTCACGGTGGTCAACGTGGCGTTGCCCAGCATCGCGCTGCAATTCACGGTGCCGCTGACCGATCTGGTCTGGATTGTGGACGGCTACACCCTGACATTCGCCGCGTTGCTGCTGGTGGCAGGCGCACTGGCTGACCGCTACGGCGCCAAGACGATCTACCTGACGGGTTTAGCCGTGTTCACGTTTGCATCGCTGCTTTGCGGTCTGGCACCGGACGGCAACGCGCTGATCGCGGCCCGCATGTTGCAGGGGCTGGGGGCCGCCTTGTTCATGCCCAGTTCACTCAGCTTGTTAACCCACGCTTATGAAGACGAGCAGGTACGCAACCGCATGCTGGCCGCTTGGTCGGCCATCGTCGCCGTGGCCGGCGCATCCGGTCCGTTGCTGGGGGGCGTGCTGATTCACCAGTTCGGCTGGCGCAGCATCTTTCTTATCAACATCCCGCTGGGCGTGGCTGGCTTATGGCTGGCACGCCGCCGGATTCAAGCAGCGCCGCGGCGGCCGCGCGCGCTCAATCCTTTAAGCCATCTTTTAGGCGTGATCGCGCTGTCATCGCTGTGCTTTGTGCTGATCCAAGGCAACGCCTACGGCTGGTCTTCCACTCCTATCGCCAGCGCCGCCGCGATAAGCGCGGTAGCCGTTGTCTTGCTGGTGCGCCGCGAACGGCGCCACGCCGAACCCATTCTGCCGCGCGCGCTCTTCAAAACCACGCAATTCGCCGCCGCAAATGCCGTGGGCTTTCTGATCAATCTGGCATCCTACGGACAGCTCTTTCTACTCAGCCTCTTCCTGCAACACGCACGCGGCGCGGACGCATTGCAGACCGGGATCGAACTGGTCCCGATGCTGGCGGTATTTTCAATCGGCAACTTGATTTCGGGCCGGGTATCGGCACGCTGGAATGTCTCGGCAGCCTTGTTGGGTGGCGTGGCGCTGGCTGCCATCATGAGCGCTATCGGCATCGTTGCATTCACACCGGGCATTGCCTACTGGCCGTTCGCCATCGCCGTTGCGCTATCGAATTTAGGGGTAGGCATCGCCGTGCCCGCAATGACCAGTGTCGTCATGCAGGTGTCCGGCAAGCATCACGCCAATAGCGCAGCCGCCGCATTGAACGCCAATCGCCAATCCGGCGCGCTGGTGGGAGTGGCGCTGATGGGCACGATTCTGCATGTGCTGCCTGACTGGCACACGACACTGCCAGCTGCTTACAGCATCATTGCGGCGAGTTATCTACTGGCAGTAGTGTTGGTCTGGAAGCACCTGCGCCGCGCACGCAACACTTGAAATTGCTGGCAGCGCCCTGGGCCTTGCATGACAAGCTTCGTGCGTTTGCTTCACAATGTGGCCCATCCACCTATCGGAGAGCCGCATGTCCAGCACCGTTACGCCCGCCCAGCCTATCCGTCGCGTCGCCATCGTAGGCGCCGGGACCATCGGCGCCAGTTGGGCCGCGCTATTCCTGGCCCATGGGCTCGAAGTCGTCGTGAGCGACCCCGCAGCCGATGCTGAATCGCAGACCCGCGCCCGCGTAAAGGCCGCCTGGCCGGTCCTGGCCGAGCTGGGCCGCGTAGCCGATGGCGCATCTGCCGACACCTTGCGCTTTGAGCCCGACTTGGCCGCCGCGCTGGAGGGCGTGGACTTTGTGCAAGAAAACGCCCCTGAGCGCGAAGATTTCAAGATCGATCTGTTCGCCCGCATGGATGCGATTCTGCCGCCGCACGTCATTGTCGCCTCCAGTTCGTCGGGACTCATCATGAGCCGCCTGCAATCCCGCTGCCAGCATGCAGCGCGATTTGTCATTGGCCACCCCTTCAACCCGCCTCACCTGATCCCCTTGGTGGAAGTGGTCGGCGGCAATCAAACATCGGCCGACACGATCGACCGCTGCATTGCCTTCTACCAGGCGATGGGCAAATACCCCATCCGGTTGAACAAAGAAGTCCCTGGCCATATCGCCAACCGCTTGCAGGCCGCTTTGTGGCGGGAGGCCATTCACCTGGCTGCGGAAAATGTTGCAAGCGTGGCCGACATTGATGCGGCAGTCTCGCAAGGTCCCGGATTGCGCTGGGCATTGTTTGGCCCGCACATGACCTTCAATCTAGGAGGCGGCGCAGGCGGTTTGGCGAACTTCATGGATCATCTGCTGGACCCGGTGCAAACCTGGTGGGACGATCTGGGTGCACCCGACGTCACGCCCGAACTTCAACAACGCCTGATCGATGGCGTCAACGCCGCAGCAGGCGAGCGCAACATCGCCGACCTCGTAGAAACTCGGGATGCGCAACTCACCGCTTTACTCAAGGCCTTGCAGCGCTAAGCCGTAGCGGGTTGATTCTTCCCTCTGTTGTCTAGGATGCAATACATGCCGTGGCTCAACCGCCCGCAGCTTGCGCGCCGCAAGCTGCTCGCCTGTCTCGCCCTTTTGGCGGCTTTGCCGGCAAGCGTTGCGCAGGTGTCGCCTGCCGAACCGATACGCCCACCCTCCCTCGTATGGGGTGCATTGCCCGACGGCGACCTCTATCTGCTTGTCGCCAGTCCACGCCTAAGCAAGCCAGAGGTCGTTCAACTGGCCGACGGCACAATCGGGCCCGGGGTCGGCGACGACCGGTTCGTCACGCAGGTCTGGAGCAATGTGCCAGCGCCCATCCAGCTTTGGGTCACGATCGATCCGGCTCGGCTGCGTGATGCAGGCCTGACATTGGATCAGGCCTTGAAGGCTCTAGATCAAAAGCTGGGCGTCTCTGCTCAACCGCTCCAAGGGATCGGCATTGCTGCTTCTTGGTTCTACCCGAAAGCGTCGCGTACTGCCTTGAGCGAAAGGTCAGACACATCGCTCAAACTGCCGGACGGCCGTGTCGCCGACCCGGCAATGTGGACAGAGGTCGCTTACCGGCAATACCCCGAACCCTGGAACGACTGGCAGCAAGTGGCGCTCAGCCTCACCATCCATGCAGAGAGCGATCGCAGTTCGCTCCACGACGTGGTTATTGGCCGGCTGAATCAGTTGGCGCAGAAACTTCCTGCGGACGTGTCCATCCTGATGATCCCGGGCGGCCCACGACTGAAAGAAGTCGATGGGATCTTCGTCACGCTCGGCGCTGAACATCGCTAACGCAGAGTGCCGGAACGTTTGCGGACGCCGCCTGCCATCGCGAGCCGCTGTTATCCTTGCACCACAGACACCGGGTCACGCCACCCGGCCTAACCAGGAAATCCGCTTCATGACGCTCGTCACGCAGGACATCGAACGCTCCCGCTTCACCGCCATCGTCGATGGCGTGCTGTGTGTGCTGGACTACCAGCTGCAAGACAACATCATGGCGATCGTGCACACGGGCGTACCCAGCCAGGTAGGCGGACGTGGCATCGCGGCCGAACTCACCAAATTCGCGTTGGATACGGCGCGCGCCAATGGCTGGAAGGTACGCCCCTTGTGTTCCTATGCCGAGGTCTACATGCGCCGCCATCCCGACTACAACGACCTGCTAGCCTGAACAACCTGCAACGCCTTTATCTTGACCAAGACATCCTCCACCCCAGCCCTGCCATGCCCGTGCGGCGGCGCGAAGTACTCCGCATGTTGCGGCCGTTGGCATGATGGCCCCGAGGCCATGCTGGCGCCTACCGCCGAAGCCCTGATGCGTTCCCGCTACAGCGCGTTCGTCATGGACAAGCTTCCTTATCTGCTGGCCACTTGGCACGCCAGCACGCGCCCGTCGTCCTTGGAACCCAACCCGCCTGACCTGAAGTGGCTTGGACTTGCTATCAAGCAAGCCCGCAGCCAGGACGCGGACCACGCCACCGTGGAGTTCGTCGCGCGCAGCCGCCAAGCCGGCCGCGCTCATCGCATGCATGAAACCAGCCGCTTCGTCCGTGAAGATGGGCAGTGGTATTACGTGGATGGTGATTTGAGCTGAACTGCGCCGATTCTGCGCAGTTCAGCTCAGAACCGCGTGGCGTTGGCAGGCGTTGGATCTGGAGCGGTCAGCTCGTCAAACTCTGCACGTCGCTTTCGATCGCCTGGCGCAGGGCTGACACCAGATGCTGTTCCACATCAGATACGCCACGCGGATTACCGACTATCGCCAACTCGGTCGGCGGCACCGCCGCAAAACCCTCGTCCGCGGCAAGCAGCGCATGCGTGTCCAAGCGCGCAAAAACAGGCAACAGACTCACGCCCAAACCAGCGGCCACCGCCGCCTGCACACCCGCCAGACTCTGGCTGTGATAAGCCACGTGCCATGCCCGTCCAGCGCTTTCCAGCGCATAGATCATCCGCTTGCGGTAGATGCACCCTTGAGGAAACAGTACCAGAGGCACCGACCCGCCTTGCGCCAAGCGCTGCCTGCCGCCCACCCACACCAGGCGTTCTGGCCATGCTGCCAGACTAGGCCCATCCCCGGGTTCACGCTTGATCAACGCCAGATCCAAATCCCCGGACGCCAACTTGGCTCGCAAATCCGAGCTCATACCGCTGGCCGTTTCCAGCCTGACCTCGGCATGTCCGGCAGCAAATCCAGCCAACAGCACCGTCAGCCGCGACACGTCGAAATCTTCAGGAATGCCCAGTCTTAAGACCCGCGTGGCCCTGGGCGCCGACAACACGTGCTCGGCTTCATCCGCAATCGCCAGCAAACGGCGCGCATAGACCAACATCAGATTGCCGTCTTCGGTCGGCGACACATTGCTGCCCGTGCGGTCTCGCAGCAGCAGCGTTTTGCCCACGGTCTGTTCCAGTTTGCGCACCTGTTGGCTTACCGTCGATTGCGTGCGATGCACACGGCTGGCCGCCCGCGTGAAGCTGCCTTCGTCCACGACACAAACCAGGGTTCTAAGCAATTCAAGATCCAGCATGGTTTAGATATTCACAAATCAACTGAGAAGAGTTCAATTATTAATTTTACAACTCATGTGTCAGAACCCTAAGCTGATTCTGTTCGGCTCCCACATCTACCGGAATCCAGCATGCCTTTGAACCAACTTCCCCGTCCCCAATGGCTGACCTTCGATTGCTACGGCACCCTTATCCAGTGGGACGAGGGGTTGCAAGCGGCTGTCGCGAAACTGCTGCATACCAACGCCCTTGACGGGAATGCGCCCACGCCCGCGCAATTCCTGCATGTTTACGACGAACATGAACATCGGCTGGAACGCACGCCTCCCCACAAGCGCTTCGCAGACGTGACTCGCGAGTCGCTGCGCCTGACTACGCAGGACCTGAACCTGCCCTATCGTCCGGAAGATGCCGAAATATTGACGAGCAGCATTTCTGCCATGCCGCCCTTTCCAGAAGTTGTCACAACACTTGCCGCGTTAAAACAAGCGGGTTTTCGTCTCTGCATCATTTCCAACACCGACGACGCCATCATCGCGGGCAACGTAGCGCAACTCGGAGGCCATATCGATCGCGTCATCACGGCTGAGCAAGCGGGTGCGTATAAACCGTCGCGCAAGATATTTGCCCACGCCCACGATAGCTTGGGCGTTACGCCGGACGAGGTCGTGCATATCTGCGCAAGCCCGCATCTGGACCATGCTGCCGCCCGAGAAATCGGGTTTCGTTGCATATGGATCGACCGCGGTACCGGCCGCAAGCTCTTGCCTGACTACCGCCCGGACGCTACCGTACCGACTTTGGATCGCGTACCTGACCTGTTCCGTAATGCCGGCTGGCTATGACGAGCAGTGGTTTCGCCCTTGTCGCTGTGTAACCCCATAAAGGTAGCCATGAATCAAGACCCGCATTTTGCTGACGCACTCTTTCGCGCTGAACCCGTCGCAGCGTTACGCGCTGACCTGGCGCTTGCCTTGCGGGCAGCAGCTGCCCATGGCTTGGGTGAAGGCGTGTGCAACCATTTCAGCGTGGCCTTACCCGGTGACCCAGACCACTTTCTGCTCAATCCGCGCGGCCTGATGTGGAATGAGGTCCAAGCAGACGACATTGTGCTGATCGACGCCAATGGCAACAAACTCGCCGGCCGCCACGAAGTCGAACCCACAGCCATGTTTATCCATGCGGCCATCCATCGAATCGCCGGCAAGGCCTGTGTGCTGCATACGCACATGCCTTACGCCACCGCACTGACGCTGACGTCTGACCGAGCGCTAGACACCACCCTTTCGCAAAACGCGATGCGGTTTCATGGGCGGCTTGCCATCGATCAGGATTACAACGGCTTGGCGCTGGATATCAGCGAAGGCGAGCGCATCGCGCACGCCATGCAAGGTGCAGACATCGTTTTTCTCGGCAATCACGGCGTTGTCGTTTGCGGTGAACGCCTGGACTATGCCTACGACGATCTGTTCTTTCTGGAGCGCGCGTGTACCGCTCAAGTGTTGGCGCAATCGACAGGCCGTCCACTAAAACCCGCTGATCCCGCAATTGCCGCCAAAGTTGCTGGCCAAATTCAAAGTGAACGTTTGCAGTCCGAACTGTTGTTCGCGGCATTGCGACGCCAATTGCCTTAGCCGATCTGGCTAGTCTTTTCGCTTTTTGAACAATCCCGATGAGACGAGACGATAGCTACCCACCGGCCTAAACATAACGACCAATAAAAAACCCCTCGCAGCGTCAGCTGCGAGGGGTTTTCTACATGGGGTATCGATATTCATACCGCGCATCGCGCGGCCAATACATAACGCAGGTAAAACCCGCGCCCCAAAGACAAAACCCCACAGGATTACCTGTGGGGTTTTGCGGAATAAAAGCCTGACGATGACCTACTTTCACAGACGTCCGTCCACTATCATCGGCGCGAAGGCGTTTCACTGTCCTGTTCGGGATGGGAAGGAGTGGTACCACCTTGCTATGGTCGTCAGGCGTAACTGGTTGAGCGGCTGCGGTTAGGCAACTGCTCCAATCTTGGAAGAAACACAACGTGTGGATGATCAGAGGCTAGCTCGATGATCATGCACAGGGGGGTGTAATTGTTGGCTGACTGCCGACGGTGCAGTCAGATTTTGTATTGAACGACACTTGGAACGCTATATCACCAGGTCAATAACCATCAGTGTTATAGGATCAAGCCTCACGAGCAATTAGTATCAGTTAGCTTAACGCATTACTGCGCTTCCACACCTGACCTATCAACGTCCTGGTCTCGAACGACTCTTTAGGGGGATCAAGTCCCCGGGATACCTAATCTTCAGACGAGTTTCCCGCTTAGATGCCTTCAGCGGTTATCTCTTCCGTACTTAGCTACCCGGCAATGCCATTGGCATGACAACCGGTACACCAGAGGTACGTCCACTCCGGTCCTCTCGTACTAGGAGCAGGCTCCGTCAAGTATCCAACGCCCACGGCAGATAGGGACCAAACTGTCTCACGACGTTTTAAACCCAGCTCACGTACCTCTTTAAATGGCGAACAGCCATACCCTTGGGACCGGCTACAGCCCCAGGATGAGATGAGCCGACATCGAGGTGCCAAACACCGCCGTCGATATGAACTCTTGGGCGGTATCAGCCTGTTATCCCCAGAGTACCTTTTATCCGTTGAGCGATGGCCCTTCCATTCAGAACCACCGGATCACTATGTCCTGCTTTCGCACCTGTTCGACTTGTCAGTCTCACAGTCAAGCACGCTTATGCCATTGCACTATCAGCACGATTTCCGACCGTACCTAGCGTACCTTCGAACTCCTCCGTTACACTTTGGGAGGAGACCGCCCCAGTCAAACTGCCCACCATGCACTGTCCCCGATCCGGATAACGGACCAAGGTTAGAACCGCAAACAAACCAGGGTGGTATTTCAAGGTTGGCTCCACGTGATCTAGCGACCACGCTTCAAAGCCTCCCACCTATCCTACACAGGCCGGTTCACAGATCAATGCAAAGCTACAGTAAAGGTTCATGGGGTCTTTCCGTCTAGCCGCGGGTAGATTGCATCATCACAAACACTTCAACTTCGCTGAGTCTCAGGAGGAGACAGTGTGGCCATCGTTACGCCATTCGTGCAGGTCGGAACTTACCCGACAAGGAATTTCGCTACCTTAGGACCGTTATAGTTACGGCCGCCGTTTACCGGGGCTTCGATCAAGAGCTTGCACCCCATCACTTAACCTTCCGGCACCGGGCAGGCGTCACACCCTATACGTCGACTTTCGTCTTTGCAGAGTGCTGTGTTTTTAATAAACAGTCGCAGCCACCGATTCTCTGCGACCCCATCATGCTAAGCGCGCAGGCGCTTCACACTACCGGGGTATACCTTCTCCCGAAGTTACGGTATCAATTTGCCGAGTTCCTTCTCCTGAGTTCTCTCAAGCGCCTTGGAATATTCATCCCGTCCACCTGTGTCGGTTTGCGGTACGGTCTCGTACAGCTGAAGCTTAGAGGCTTTTCTTGGAACCACTTCCAATCACTTCGCAAGCAATGCTCGCTCGTGTCACACCCTTGATTTACGCGCCCGGATTTGCCTAAGCGCCATCTTCGATGCAGCAACAGGGACATCCAACACCCTGATGATCTTCCGCGATCCGTCCCCCCATCGCACTGTACGACGGTACTGGAATATTAACCAGTTTCCCATCAGCTACGCATCTCTGCCTCGCCTTAGGGGCCGACTCACCCTGCGCCGATGAACGTTGCGCAGGAAACCTTGGACTTACGGCGAGGGGGCTTTTCACCCCCTTTATCGCTACTCATGTCAGCATTCGCACTTCTGATACCTCCAGCAGCCTTTACAAGCCACCTTCGCAGGCTTACAGAACGCTCTCCTACCGCGTGCACTAAAAGTGCACACCCGCAGCTTCGGTTTATCGCTTAGCCCCGTTACATCTTCCGCGCAGGACGACTCGATCAGTGAGCTATTACGCTTTCTTTAAAGGATGGCTGCTTCTAAGCCAACCTCCTGACTGTCTATGCCTTCCCACTTCGTTTCCCACTTAGCGATAATTCGGGACCTTAGCTGGCGGTCTGGGTTGTTTCCCTCTTGAGTCCGGACGTTAGCACCCGGTGCTCTGTCTCCCAAGCTGTACTTGCAGGTATTCGGAGTTTGCCATAGTTTGGTAAGTCGCCATGACCCCCTAGCTATAACAGTGCTCTACCCCCTGCAGTAATACTTGAGGCACTACCTAAATAGTTTTCGGAGAGAACCAGCTATTTCCAGATTTGTTTAGCCTTTCACCCCTATCCACAGCTCATCCCCTAATTTTTCAACATTAGTGGGTTCGGTCCTCCAGCACGTGTTACCGTGCCTTCAACCTGGCCATGGATAGATCATCTGGTTTCGGGTCTACACCCAGCGACTGAATCGCCCTATTCGGACTCGCTTTCGCTACGGCTTCCCTATTCGGTTAACCTTGCCACTGAATGTAAGTCGCTGACCCATTATACAAAAGGTACGCAGTCACCCCACAAGGAGGCTCCTACTGTTTGTATGCATACGGTTTCAGGATCTATTTCACTCCCCTTCCGGGGTTCTTTTCGCCTTTCCCTCACGGTACTGGTTCACTATCGGTCGATCACGAGTATTTAGCCTTGGAGGATGGTCCCCCCATCTTCAAACAGGATTTCACGTGTCCCGCCCTACTTATCTTACGCTTAGTTCCACACACAAAATTTCATCTACAGGGCTATCACCTGCTACGGCGGGGCTTTCCATCCCCTTCGATTATCTTGCATGCTAAAACGTAAAGGCTCTTCCGATTTCGCTCGCCACTACTTTCGGAATCTCGGTTGATTTCTTTTCCTCGAGCTACTGAGATGTTTCAGTTCACCCGGTTCGCTTCCACTAGCCTATGTATTCAGCTAGGGATACTGCATTGCTGCAGTGGGTTTCCCCATTCGGATATCTACGGATCAAAGCTTGTTTGCCAGCTCCCCGTAGCTTTTCGCAGGCTACTACGTCCTTCATCGCCTGTGATCGCCAAGGCATCCACCATATGCACTTAGTCGCTTGATCCTATAACGCTGTAGGCTATAGGACCTGAGTATTAGCGTTTGTGCCGTTCATAAGTTTCAAAGCAGTCTGAGGTTATTCACCCCAGTCTTGAGAACTTGGAACAAAAATAATGCAATCACAACCCGTACTTATTTTCTTCAGCTTGCGCTGAGTACTTAATAAGTACATTTCGTTGTGCTTCTTCCAGATTGTTAAAGAACGATATAGCTGTTGAGTAAAACCCAACTCATAACACTGCAAGCAGCGCTATGAGTTAGCTTCTACGCGGAATCAAGCATTCTTGATTCCAGCTACAAAAAACAACCGATAAGAGTGGACGCTTAACACGAGCACTTAAGCTCTGAAAGGAGGTGATCCAGCCGCACCTTCCGATACGGCTACCTTGTTACGACTTCACCCCAGTCATGAATCCTACCGTGGTAATCGCCCCCCTTACGGTTAGGCTAACTACTTCTGGTAAAACCCACTCCCATGGTGTGACGGGCGGTGTGTACAAGACCCGGGAACGTATTCACCGCGACATGCTGATCCGCGATTACTAGCGATTCCGACTTCACGCAGTCGAGTTGCAGACTGCGATCCGGACTACGATCGGGTTTCTGGGATTGGCTCCCCCTCGCGGGTTGGCGACCCTCTGTCCCGACCATTGTATGACGTGTGAAGCCCTACCCATAAGGGCCATGAGGACTTGACGTCATCCCCACCTTCCTCCGGTTTGTCACCGGCAGTCTCATTAGAGTGCCCTTTCGTAGCAACTAATGACAAGGGTTGCGCTCGTTGCGGGACTTAACCCAACATCTCACGACACGAGCTGACGACAGCCATGCAGCACCTGTGTTCCAGTTCTCTTGCGAGCACTTCCAAATCTCTTCGGAATTCCAGACATGTCAAGGGTAGGTAAGGTTTTTCGCGTTGCATCGAATTAATCCACATCATCCACCGCTTGTGCGGGTCCCCGTCAATTCCTTTGAGTTTTAATCTTGCGACCGTACTCCCCAGGCGGTCAACTTCACGCGTTAGCTGCGCTACTAAGGCCCGAAGGCCCCAACAGCTAGTTGACATCGTTTAGGGCGTGGACTACCAGGGTATCTAATCCTGTTTGCTCCCCACGCTTTCGTGCATGAGCGTCAGTGTTATCCCAGGAGGCTGCCTTCGCCATCGGTGTTCCTCCGCATATCTACGCATTTCACTGCTACACGCGGAATTCCACCTCCCTCTGACACACTCTAGCCCGGTAGTTAAAAATGCAGTTCCAAAGTTAAGCTCTGGGATTTCACATCTTTCTTTCCGAACCGCCTGCGCACGCTTTACGCCCAGTAATTCCGATTAACGCTTGCACCCTACGTATTACCGCGGCTGCTGGCACGTAGTTAGCCGGTGCTTATTCTGCAGGTACCGTCAGTTTCATAGGGTATTAACCCATGACGTTTCTTTCCTGCCAAAAGTGCTTTACAACCCGAAGGCCTTCATCGCACACGCGGGATGGCTGGATCAGGGTTTCCCCCATTGTCCAAAATTCCCCACTGCTGCCTCCCGTAGGAGTCTGGGCCGTGTCTCAGTCCCAGTGTGGCTGGTCGTCCTCTCAAACCAGCTACGGATCGTCGCCTTGGTGAGCCATTACCCCACCAACTAGCTAATCCGATATCGGCCGCTCTAATAGTGCAAGGTCTTGCGATCCCCTGCTTTCCCCCGTAGGGCGTATGCGGTATTAGCCACGCTTTCGCGTAGTTATCCCCCGCTACTAGGCACGTTCCGATACATTACTCACCCGTTCGCCACTCGCCACCAGACCGAAGTCCGTGCTGCCGTTCGACTTGCATGTGTAAGGCATCCCGCTAGCGTTCAATCTGAGCCAGGATCAAACTCTTCAGTTTAATCTCTGTATTTGTTCGTATTCTTGGTCCGAATAAATCCGAACCAGGTCATACGTCGCTACTCAAAGGAAGTGAGGTATGTTCTTAAACTTGACGTCTAAGGTACTTCACTTCTAGTGAGCACTTGATTTCTTGTGCTTGTGAATAAGCTCGGGTTTAACCCCTTACCTAATCACAGTGCATCGCATCAAGCGCCCACACTTATCGGTTGTTTAATTGTTAAAGAGCGGTACTGCTAAATTCTGTACTACTTACTGCTACTGCTTCAATCCGGCTCGCTTCGGGCTGCTTTCGCTACCGCGTCGCTTGCTGTTTTCAGCAGCAGAGAGGCGAGATTATGAAGGAGTTTTTATCGTTTGTCAAGCTGGCTTCGTTTCTGCTTTCGCTTCACTCCACCGCTTGACTCACAACCCCTTCAGGCCTGCTTCTCTTTAGCAGCTATCGAAATATCAGGGCAAACCCTAAGTTTTCGGCAACTGCCAAGCCTGAAACTATAACACAACTTTTGCAGATTATGCAACCGGCTTCTGCCTGATTTGCATCCTATCTTGCAACCCCGCCACCTTGGCCTGCGCCTCGATTTTGGCTCTGGAATCCAGAGGTTGGTTACCGCTCAGGTGGCTAGCAACTCGTTTAGGGTAAACCCTGAAAACCAATCACCAGCCAAGCCCAAGACTATAGCACGATTTTTGCAGATAGTGCAACTGGCTTTTGCCTGATTTGCATCCATCCTTGCAACAACCGCGGCGTGCTCATCGCTGAGTACTGTGCGGCAGATTCGCTGGTGAGCCCGTATCGGGCAACGCCTTCAAACCTGTTGTGCCTTGCTTGGCTTCGCGGTTCAGAACTGCTTGAACTGCGAAGGAGCGAGACTATAGCACAAATTTTTGGCTTGTCATGCGCTGGAAGCAATAAGGTGGACCTGTCCTGCCATGTGCCGAGGCTTCGTTGCCCTCCTCTATATATAGAGAGGGAAAAAGTAGGCACCTGCTCTATATATATAGCGGCTGCTATCCCCGTCTCTTTATGGCTACTGCTCTGCCAATCTCGAAGGCAGAACGTCCGAGCATTCCCTGCAGGACTCTGGGCGGCGCAAACGCCCTTGCCTCCATCAGCGATTTACCACCGCATGTAATCTGCCTTGCGCAGATTGCCAAGGTCTCGATTCACGTGGCTTTCATTGACGAGCCACGTGGGAGCGCCTACGTCTTTCAGCATGTGGGCATCCAATTCAGTAGCCAGGTTGCGCAGACAAGCCTCGGCGCGCCTCTTCTTATACGCGCGCCAGATCTTGGCAATGATGCCGGCGGGCGCGGTAGGTTGCGGCTGCACTTCTTGAACGGCAGCGGGCGAAGATGCCGAAGTAGGTAGGGAAGACGTCTTCTGCGACGCTTGCCAAGCGGGCTGGAAAGGCGGGGAAGACGAGCTGCAAGTATGGGCGGACATAAGGAACTCCTTTGGCTTTGACGTTTTGGTAAGCGTAGCCGCCCAACTTGCGGGTGAAAATCGAATTGTTTTCGCTATATCGGTAAGCTAGACTAACCAATACCCTTTCTGACCAAGCCGCCATCCATGCGATTACCCCTGAATACCCTGCCCGCCTTTCGCGCCGTTGCCGAATTGCAGAACCTGCGCGCGGCGGCAGAGCGCTTGCACCTGACCCACAGCGCAGTCAGCCAGCAGATCAAGGGGCTAGAGGAACAGTTGGGATTCCCGCTGTTTGAACGTAGCGGCCGGGGAATCGTGTTGAATAGTGCTGGCGCGGCATTGCTTTGCAGCGTACAAAGCGCGCTGGCAATACTGGATGAAGGCGTAATGGCCGCATCGGCCGCGGCGACTGGCAGCGAACAGCGCCTGCGCGTGTCGGTGCTTCCGTCGTTTGCGCAACGCTGGCTGTTGCCGCGCATGGCCCGGTGGCGGACACAGAATCCCGGGATGTCTCTGGAAATCGAGACATCCCAGCAAGTCGTGGATCTGGTGCGCGACGGTTTTCATGCCGCACTGCGGTTTGGGCGGGGACCGTGGGCGGGCGTCGAGTCCGAACCCTTGTTCGACATGCCGCTGCCGCTGATCGCACTGGCATCGCCCGAAACAGCAGCGACGCTAGAGGATGATTCTCCTGAAACGCTGGCGCGCCAGCCCTTGTTGGGTGAGCGCGATATGTGGCAGCACTGGTTCAACGCCGCCGGCTTGCGCACATCCATCATGCCCGTTGCCACCTTCAATGATGCGGGGATGATGCTTCAGGCCGCCGAGCAGGGCTTGGGAATCACATTGGGCAGGGAGCTGCTGGCGGCGGACGCCATTTGCGCGGGACGGTTGGTCCGGGTGTCGCCTATGCGCGTGCACTACGATCAGGCGCAAACCTACCATCTTGTTTACCCGCCTAGCTTGCGCGATTGGACGCCGTTGGTGGCGCTAAAGAAATGGCTGCGGGACGAATTGGAATTGTCACGCCGCAATCTGGTCACGCCGGGTTCGGACCTGGACGCTTAATCACTGAACAAAAAAAAGGTAAAGCAGCTTTCGCTCCTTTACCTCTACCAAAACACGGCGCCCGGCGGTATCCACCTACCCGCAAGTCAGGATTCGCTTCGCTCGAATGGCCTGGCAGGCGCCGTGGCGGCGGCAGTCAATTTTGGCCTCGCCGTCAGGCTGCCTTACGGGCCGCTGGCTTTGCGGGCTGCATTGAGTCCGTTTCGTTGAATCGCTGATGCCAGGAGAACGCCTCTTCAATCAGGTGAGGCGTCTGGCCGCCGCGCTCGCAAGCGCGGTCGAAGTAGTCCTGCAAACCTTCGCGGTACGACGGATGCACGCAATGCTGAATGACTGCGCGCGCGCGTTCGCGTGGCGCCAGCCCGCGCAAATCCGCCAGCCCGCATTCGGTAACCAGCACATCGACATCGTGCTCGGTGTGATCCACATGCGACACCATCGGCACGACGCTGGAAATGTCTCCATTCTTGGCCATGGATTTAGACACGAAGATAGCCAGATGCGCGTTACGCGCGAAGTCACCCGAACCGCCGATACCGTTCATCATGTGCGTGCCGCCCACGTGCGTGGAATTCACGTTGCCGTAGATGTCGAATTCCAGTGCCGTGTTGATAGCAATGATGCCCAGACGGCGGACAAGTTCTGGCGCGTTGCTGATCTCTTGCGGACGCAAGACGATGCGCTCGCGGTAGTGCTCGATATTGGCCAGGATCTTGTCGTACACGGGCTTGGACACCGTGATGGACGAAGCCGAAGCGAACGCAAGTTTGCCTTGGTCCAGCAGTTCAATCGCGCTGTCTTGCAGCACTTCGGAGTACATCGTCAGGTTGTCGAAATCCGAAGACTCAAAGCCATGCAGGACGGCGTTGGCGATGGTGCCAATGCCGGCCTGCAAAGGCAGGAGCGCGTTCGTCAAACGGCCGGCGTCCACTTCACCCCGCAGGAATGTATTGATGTGCCCGGCAATGGCGTTGGTCTCGTCGTCGGGCGGCAAAGCGTTGGACGGGCTGTCCGGTTCATGCGTGATGACGATCGCGGCGATCTTGTCGGGGTCGACCTCGATGAAAGGCAGGCCAATGCGCTGGTCGACTGTTGTCAGGCCTATGGGCTGACGGGCCGGACGGTCCGCGGGCACGTAGATATCATGCAGACCTTCGATAGCGGCGGGCACGCTCACGTTCAATTCGATGATGATCTTGTCCGCCTGTTGCGCGAACGAAGCGGAATTTCCGACCGACATGGTGGGCACGATGGCGCCGGTTTCGGTGATAGCGGCGGCTTCGATGATAGCCACGTTGATCGGACCGATATGACCCGCGCGCAATTGCTCGACGGTTTCAGACAGATGCTGGTCAATGAAGGCGATGTCGCCTTGGTTGATCTTGCGGCGCAGCGTCGTGTCGACCTGAAACGGCATGCGGCGCGACAGCGCGTTGGCCTGGGCCAGCATCTTGTCTGTGTCATGTCCCAACGAGGCGCCGGTAATCAACGTGATGGACAGCGGCTCGCGTTCAGCGCGGCTGGCTATCGCAGCCGGCACAGACTTACAGTCCCCAGCCCGTGTAAAACCGCTCATTCCAACGGTCATGCCGTCTTGAACCAGCAAAGCCGCCTGGGCAGCGGACGTGATTTTGGCGCGCAGCCCAGGATGGCGGATTCGGTCGAGATGCATGGTGTCTCCAAATTTAAAGTCCAACGGCTTGCGGCCGGGCGCGGCAATACGGCCAGAGCACCCGGGCGCCGTCTGACGCGGCGTTTCCCGATATCCCAGCGCTGGCGCAGGCCAGCCCAGGGATGAATTTTCGGCAGTATAGGAACGCCCGCCCAAATCTCGTAATGACTTAAAATCATTCAAACCAGTCGTTTTTTTCATCGTTTGCCCTTCCGGCGCGTAATGCGCCCAGGAACCCGCCCCCATGGACGTGCGCGCCCTGCGTTATTTTGTGGAAACTGTCCGGCACGCCAGCTTTACGCAGGCGGCCAAGACGCTGTTCGTCACGCAGTCCACCGTCAGCAAAATGATTCGCCAATTGGAAGAGGAGGCGGGTACACCGCTGTTGATCCGCGACGGCCATACCGCTCGCCCTACGGATACCGGCCGTGTCATGTATCAGCGAGGTCTGCAAGTGCTGGAGACGATGCGCCAGCTCTCCGAGGAACTGCGGCAGACAGCCGACCTGCACCGCGGCGCGCTGGAAGTGGGCATTCCGCCGATGATCAATTTGCTATTCACACCAGTGGTGAAGCGATTTCGCGAACTTCATCCGGGGATTCACCTGACGCTGCGTGAAGGAACGGGCCAGGCCGTTGAAGGGCTGGTCGCCACCGGCGAACTGGAAATAGGCGCCACCATCTTGCCAATCGCGCCCGATGGCGGTCTGGCCGCGCAGGCATTTGGCAGCTATCCGATCTGGGTTATCGGCCCGCCCGACGCCCCTTGGGCAGGCAAGACCTCATTGCCCTTGAGCGCCTTGCGCGACACTCGGCTACTGATTCCCACGGATGATTTTGCGATGACCCGCCGTTTGCGCCAGGCTTTTGCCGACGCGGGTATCCAGCCAGGCATCGCGGCACAAAGCGCACACTGGGACTTTCTGGTCGCCATGGCGTCCGCAGGACTGGGCGTTGCGCTGCTGCCCGAACCCTTGATGCAGCGCATGAAGACGCGCGGCTTAAGCACCGCGAAACTAGCCAAGTCCGGCCTGCAATGGGAGGTTGGCCATATCTGGCTGCAAACCGGCTATTTGTCCTTTGCCGCGCGCGCGTGGCTGGACGTGTGCGACGCCGTCCTGGGCAAGCCCAAAAGGGCGCGCTCGGGTCTGAATGCGGCCTAAGATGATTCCAAACGTTGGGCTCGTAAACGTTGATTTCGGTCCCTCTAGCCCCACCCTGATCCGCCAGCCCAACGAGTCTTGCAAATAACCAGGGACAGGTCGTCATTTTTGTTGCAACGCCTGCGGCGGCACCTTGTTATGCTGCCGCCTTCACTCGAGCAAATCGCTCAAGAAATGACCCTGACAATGCCCCCCTTGCTGAAACACGTCCGCCGCATTCGAACACCCGATTTCGCGGCGTTCATTGCTGCATTGTTCTTGGCGCTCTGTCTGATGCCCGCGTTTGCGGCGGCGCCTCCCAGCCCTTCGGAGACCGAAGCAACACTGGCGGCCGCCCGCAAGCAAATTGACGATATGCGCAAGCGCGTCGCCGATCAGACCGACGACGCAACCCTGGTCAAACAACGCAATGACGCTTTGGACATACAGTCCAAGGCTGATGCGGCCAGTGAAGCGCTGACGCCGCAACTGGCTAGCGTTACTGCCCGACTGAGCGAACTGGGCACTCCGCCCGAGGGTGCCAAGGAGGCGCCCGACGTCGCGGCGCAACGCATGCAACTGGAGAAAAACAGCCGGGCGCTGGACGCGCAGATCAAACTGGCCCGGTTGTTGTCCGTCGATGCCGCCCAAACTGCGGAGCAGATCTCGGCGTTACGGCGGACGCAGTTCAAAGCCAGGCTGGGCGAGCGCAGAGATTCGTTTCTGTCCGGCCAGTTCTGGACCGAATTTAACGAAGAGTTTCCCAGCGACCTGGAACGCCTCGGCGCGCTGCGCGACGAGTTGACGACTGCTGTCGGGCAAACGCCCAAATGGGGTTGGTTCCTGCTGGCGGCCGCCGCCGCGTTGGTCATTGCAGCGCGGGTAGCCATAGGCAGGGTGTTGCTGAGGGTGACCGCGACGCGCGTTCCGCCCGGCCGTTTGCGCCGCTCGTTTCTTGCCGTGGCGCTTTTGGTCCTGTCGGTCGCCACCCCCGGCCTGATCGCTTTGCTGATTCAAACCGGCCTGGACTGGAATTCGCAACTGTCGGACAACACTGCCGCGTTGCTGACGACCCTGGTCGCCACCGTCTGTTTTGGGGGGTATGTATCTGGCCTGGGCAATGCGCTGCTATCCACGAATCGCCCTTCGTGGAGGCTGCCGCCTATCAGCGATGCAGTCGCCACGCGCTTGCGCTGGCTGCCGGGCATGCTCGGCGTGCTGGTGGTGATGATCTGGCTGGCGGAACGCCTTCCGGTGTTGCTGAACGCCAGTCTGACGACCACGATTACGCTGACCGGGATTGTCGCCGTATTGCTGATGGCGACAATGGGCGTGGTGCTGGCTATCGGCCGCAGGCTGCGACGCCAAAGCATTCAGGAAAATGATGCGCCCGTGCCCTTCTGGATATCCCTGCTGCTGGGCGCGGTGTGGACGGTATTGATTATTAGCCTGGCCAGCCTGCTGGCGGGCTACGTGGCGTTCGGCAGTTTCATGGCCAAGCAGGTGCTGTGGGTGCTGATTGTGCTGGCATCCGCGTATTTGGTCTCGACGCTGATCGAAGACGGTTTCAGCACACTGCTGGGCACTTCGCACCGCGATACCGGCGAGAACGAAAAACCCAGTATGCGGGACCAGGCGGCGGTATTGCTGTCTGGTATGGGCCGCGTCGCCGTGGCTTTGCTGGCCATCATCCTGCTGCTGGCGCCGTTTGGCGAAGGGCCGATGGATCTGCTGCAACGCTTTGACCAATTGCGCAAAGGCCTGGCAATTGGCGAGGCGCAGATACGCCCCGGTGCTGTGTTGCAAGCGTTGCTGGTGCTGGCCTTGTCATTGCTGAGCGTAAAGGTGCTCAAGCGCTGGCTGTCGAATCGGTATCTGCCGACCACGGAATTGGACCCGGGCATGCAGTTGTCCGCCGCCACGTTGTTTGGATACGCGGGAGTAGTCCTGGCCGTCGCCCTATCGCTTTCCGCGGCGGGCATTGGCCTGGAACGTGTGGCGTGGATTGCCAGCGCGCTGTCAGTGGGGATTGGTTTTGGCTTGCAAGCCGTTGTGCAGAACTTTGTGTCGGGCCTGATCCTGCTGGCCGAGCGCCCCGTCAAAGTGGGTGACTGGGTATCGCTGGGCGGTGTGGAAGGCGACATCCTGCGCATCAATGTGCGTGCGACTGAAATCCAGATGGGAGACCGGTCGACGGTGATCGTGCCGAACTCGGAGTTCGTGACAAAGACGGTGCGCAACGTGACGCGATCAAATCCGCTGGGTCTGGTTCAGATCAAGCTGCCCATGCCTTTGTCCACGGACGCGGAACAGGTCCGCGAACTGATGTTGCAGGCTTTTGCCGACCACGAAGACGTGCTGGACACGCCCGCGCCCAATGTGTTTTTGGACGGCATTGATAACGGTCACTTGATCTTCAACGCCAAGGGCTACGTCTCGTCGCCACGGGCCGCTTACGGCGTGCGCAGCGCATTGCTGTTCACGGTACTCAAACGGTTGAACGACGCAGCGCTGGAAGTATCCTCGCCCCCCACAATGCTGTTGGCCTCGGCTCCACAGGCGGCAGCGCCCATCGGGGCGTTGCCCCCCGCCGCGACTTAGGCGCTGCATCCCCTCATTGCCGGCCATGATCCAGCCTTAACCCGGCGAGTACAGGTCAGCGAATTTCTGCCGGTCAAGCCGCGGGTTGCGCAACGGCGGCGAGGTCAAGGCCGCGGTCTGCGCGGCCTGTACCGGATACGCCTGCACGAGGGGCGCCGAGGCTGGAGCCTGGGACTGCATGACAAGCGGCGCCGGTGCGCTGCCGGCCGTCGATGTGGGTGCGGCTTGAGCTACCGCCGTGGTGTCAAAACGATGATCCGCTGTCGTCAAGGCGGGGTTGGTACACAGTCCTTGCGCAACCAGCGCGGCCTTGGTGCGGTCGTCGGTTTGGCAGAGTATGTCGATCGCCGCAGTTTCCAGACGACGCGAACGGTCAGCGTCTTTGGTCGACGCTGCGGCTTGCATGGTGCGCTCAAAGTTTCGGCGCAAGCTGCACTTCTGATCTTCGATCGGAATCGCGATATTCATGCCGAAGCCCACCACGGAACCGCCTCCGCCAGCGGACACCATGCAGCTGTCCGACGAGAACGATCCATAGAAACTTTGGCCGCCCACCGGGGGCACTGTGCGCACGGTGCTGGAACCGCTATTGTTGGAATTCAGCGTAATGCCCTGGTTGTTGCCCGCATTGGTGGACCCGGACGATGACGTTGTCGAAGAGCTGGAATTACTGGTTTGCGCGGTAGCCGAGAAGGCTGCCATCGACAGGGAAATAGCAAGCAGAATGGTCTTCATGGTGTCCCCTCGCCCGGACGGCCGAAGCCGTCCGGATAACTGGCTCAGTGATTGAAGCCGCCGATGTGGCCCACAGAGCCCACACCGCTGATCGAGCCGAATGCGCCAATGTTTCCAGCCACGAACGTCCCCGTCGCAGAGGCTGTCGTGTCCGTTTTGCCGAACGATGCGCCGCCGTTGGCAATGCTGTCGCCGACCATGATGGGCGCATTGCCCGTTACGTGGCCGTACGACTCGCTAGTGGCATATTGCCGCGTGCTGGTCGTGACCTGAGTGCCGTCGCGGTTGAAGCTCCCGCTGACCTGCGCGACCCCGCCCGTTTCGCCAAACGATGTCTGGGTGGAAGACCCGTAACCGTTGATCTGGGTCGCCACCACAGAGCTGCCCGTGGAAATTGATGTCGCCGTGCCATTGATCGTGCCGGCGTGACCCGTGAGCGACACGGTCGGCACGCTCGGGCCCGATGCATAGGCCGTTGCTGCGAACAATGACATGGCTGCGACTATTGCGAGCTTTTTCATTTGAGCTCCTCCTGATCCGCGAAGCGGATTCACAGGTACCGGTGGCCGACCGGCACGGACCGCTGCATTCCATTCCTTGCGCTGACTGAGAAGTCAGGTGTGGGACTTAAGTAGTGGTACGGAATGATTGCGCCGTCCTAAGCATGTCGATATCGGCCTTACGGGCGACCGCAACTTTGTGCATGAGACCGACCTGTAAAACATGAGGACAAATAGACGAGTATTTGGCATCCGGCCATGCGTATGGCCGATGGAAAAAGCATGAAATGGACGCCCCCCCCGGGCCAGTCTCGGCTGTATGGATGGGCTGATACGCGTCGGGTTCGCGCAACTTGGCTACCCCTCACGTCGTTGGACGTGGAGCCGATAACCTTTGGGCTTTACGTTGGATTGCCTGCGCCTAAAGGCCCATCGCGAAGGGTTGTGCGCGCAATCAGCGACGGACCAAGATGCTAGCGAGGAGTTGTGCAGATTCGCGCCTGGCCAACATCACATCGCCGGCCACCAGCAGCAACAAGAAGCCGCATTCCGCCAAATCCAGATCGGCCAGGACGTGATAGCTGGCCATCAAGGCAATGCCCAGTATGCCGGCAAGCCAGGCTGGCCAAGCGGGCGGCAGTCCCTTGACGGGCGAACCCGCGCTTCGGCTCCAGCACAACCACGCCATCAGCGGCAAGCAAAGCATCGACAAGGGAATGTAGATGGCAATGGCGGACAGCAGCACCACAACGCTGAATTGCGTGTGCAAGACCAGGGCCAATAGGGCAATTGCGCCAACGCCCACGTACCAAAGCAGGCGAACGGCTAGCAGACGAGTCAGTGTGACGGCTCGGGGATTCATCGGACGGGCTGAAATTAGAATTTTCAGCCATACTACTCCGGCCGGTAGGCCCCTACCCGACCCCATTTATTTGGAGACCCAGTCATGATCCAGGAAATTGCCAGCATTCATGTCCGCGAAGGGCAAGAAGCGCTGTTCGAGGCAGGCGTCGCGCAGGCCAAGCCGTTGTTTTTGCGGGCTCGTGGTTGCCATGGAATGGAGCTGTACCGCAGCATTGAGCAGCCGCAGCGCTACACGCTGGTTGTTGACTGGGAAACCGTGGAAAACCATATGGTGGATTTCCGTGAATCCCCTGATTTCCAGGAGTGGCGCAAGCTCGTGGCGGGCTTTTTCGTCGAGCCGCCACAGGTCCATCACGAACAGAAAATCATCTGAGACGTAACGCTAGGCCGGCGGGTCGTTGTATTTGCGTGCACTACCGCGAAACTGATCCGCCGGATATTTCTGGGCATTCTTGACCATCTTGTTGGCGACGGCGTCGGCAATGCCGATGCCCAATTGGTCCGCCAACGCCACCAGATACATCTGCACATCGGCGATCTCGTCCGCGGCATCCGCCAACTGTTCGGGCGTCAGGCTGCGCGATTGCGCTTCGGTCAGCCACTGAAACAGCGACACCAGTTCGCCGGTCTCTCCTGCCAGCGCCATTGCCAGATTCTTCGGCGAATGAAACGGCTGCCACGCCCGTTCTGCGGTGAAATTCCGCACCGCGATCTTGATCTGTTCCAGGTCGGACATGTCAGCTTCCAGAAAACAGCCCCGCGTTATTCGGCAGCCAGACGCGAACCAGCCGCCAGTGCAACGGCCACGGTGGTCCGCACATCGGCCAGCGCTCGGTGGGTGGGATTGGACGCGCCCACATGACGCGCCAGGATGTCGAGTTTGTGTGAGGGCAGCTCTGGCCACGCCCGGCGCGCCAATGCCAACGTGCAATGAGTGGCATTGGCAAACGGCATCCCGGTTTGATCTGCCGTCGCCCCCAAAAAGCGCCGGTCAAAAGACGCATTGTGGAAAAACACGGGCAGATCTTCAACAAATTCCAGAAAAGATGAGAACGCCTGCACGACGGGCACGCCATGACGGTCGATCTCGGCCTGCGTAATGCCGGTCAGCCGGGTAATGAAGGATGGCACAGGGGAGCGCGTACGCACCACTTGCGTGTATTCACGCGTGAGCGTGCCCGAGGGTTCAACCCTGACCGCCGCAAATTCCAGAATCTCGCACGTGGCGGTCGACAAGCCTGTTGTTTCCAAGTCGGCCACGATAAACGGGCCGCGCAAGGCCTCCAGCGCGGAGACCAGCGCCGCCGAGGCCTGCGTCCGGTTGGCTACAGTACGTGTAGCTGTTGCGCCGCCCGTGCGCGGCCGCCGGTTGTAGAACGTCACGTCTTACTCTGCCGGGTGCAACGGCGCGAAACGGGGGGAGCCGTCGGCGAGCTGGCCAAAGAACAATTCAGCCGGGCGGACCCAGAGGCCACGCGGATGAGGCCACAGGTGTTCATAGACCACCATCGATTCTTCGGTTTCAGAATGACGGGCCGTGCCCACATAGCGGTACAGACCACCTTTGTAGTGGCGGTGTGAGGCGAGAGTCAGCGCTTCAGATTCGGTCATGGACGGGTGCCGCAAATAACGCGGCCTGGGCAGGAAGCTTCCGGCCCAGGCCTTGGGGTTCAGACAATACCGTCTTTATAGCGCACTCGTGCGGATCGGCGCCCGCCCGGCTATCAGTACCGCACGTACTCCAGCACGGGCTTGGGCGGCAGCGGAGTATTCGCCGCCGGCCTGGCCCGGACCGTCGCTGCCACTGGCATGACGACGCTGGCGTGCCGGTGATTCAGCCGCGCGGCCTGCGCATCAGAGGCTTCCTGGGTCGCGCGCAGGGTCTGCGCCGCCTCGGCAGTCATCTGGGTGATGTCTTCGGTGACGTCGCCCAACTTGGCCGATTGCACCAGCGAAACGTCCACGACTTCCGCCATGATTTCCGTCACGCGGCGCGATGAGGCGACGATGTCCTCCATGGTCACGCCCGCCGATTGAACCTGCACCGCCCCGCTCTCAATCTGCTCCACCGACATGGTGATCAGACCTTTGATTTCTTTGGCGGCTGACGCGCTGCTTTGCGCCAAACTGCGGACTTCGGCTGCAACCACCGCAAAACCTTTGCCATGCGTGCCCGCGCGCGCCGCTTCCACGGCAGCGTTAAGCGCCAGAATGTTGGTCTGAAAGGCGATGTTATCCATGACGCCGATGATGTCGGATATGCGCCGCGAACTCTCTGTGATGGCGGCCATGGTCTTCACCACGCCCTGCACCGTCTTGCCGCCCTGCTCCGCGGTCTTGCTGGCGTCTAGCGCCAAGGTGTTTGCCTGGCCTGCGCGTTCGGCATTTTCCGTCAGCCCCTGCACCGCCACCCGTAGCGTCTGCGCAGCCATGAAGCGCTTGGTGATGTCCGTGGCATATTTAACGACTTTGAATGGCCGGCCCTCAGCGTCGAAGATGGGGTTATAGCTGGCGTCAATCCACACCTGCCTGCCCCCCTTGCCGATGCGCAGATACTGACCCGTGTCATATTCACCGCTGCGCAACTTTCGCCAGAACTCTTTATACGCCGCCCCCCGCGCCTCCTCCGGCCTGACAAACATACTGTGATGCTGGCCCACGACCTCACTGGCGTGGTATCCCACCGCATTCAAGAACAGGTCATTGGCGCGAATGATGGTGCCGTCCAGCTCGAACTCGATAATCGCCTGCACTTTGGAAATAGCCGACAACTGCCCCTCCAAGTCCGCCTGGCGCTGCTGCTGTTCTGTAATGTCAGTGGCGTACTTGACCACTTTGACCAGCCGCCCGCGCTTGTCGAAGATCGGGTTGTACGAAGCCTGCAGCCAGACATCGGTGCCATCTTTGCGGACCCGGCGGTAACGCCCGGCATCATGCGCGCCCTGGCCCAGCTTGCGCCAAAAGGCAGCGTAGGTCTCGGATTCACGCTCTTCAGGATTGATAAACATGCAGTGGTGCTGCCCCTGGACCTCTTCCAGGGAATAACCCATGGTGTCCAGGAAATTCTGATTGGCCATTAGCACATGGCCTTCAAGATCAAATTCGATCACAGCTTGGGCTTTATGGATGGCCGCAATCTGGCCATACAGGTCCGCTTTCTGCATTCCGCGCTCTGCACGGAAAAGGCGGTTCAGGGTGATCCATTGCATGTGGCGTCTCCTGCCAGGGATGGGACGGGTGTGCTGACTTCGATCGGCAAGCGAACTATTTGAATCAGTACTATTTGGCGCGTCCCAAAAAAGGCAGTGCACGCCGCGCCGCATGCACCCACTACCTGATGTCCGTTTCCGCCTAGGCCACGGCAGGTGCTGGATCTGTGTCTGTTGATGAATGTATCCAGTCGAAAAGATTTAATCCTAAAAACCTGACGTTCTCAATATTTTGGACACGGAATTACATAAAAAAATCGGGCAACAACAGTTTTTTATTATCTGTCCCGAATATTTTTTACCCACGCCGAAATCGCGACGAATCCCCCATCAGGGTTAATACGAGGCAGCGCGATTAAACGGTGCGCAAGGCAGAAGGCTAGACCGGTAATACATCGACGCCGCCTTCTTGCCCTGCGGTCTGCTGGCCTCTGGCCTGTTGATACTGCCGTGGAGATAATCCGAAATGCGCGCGGAAGTCGCGCGAGAAATGGGCGCCATCCGCAAAGCCGCAGTCCAAGGCAATCTGCGTAATGCTGCAAGGATTATTCAGCAACAGCCAGCTGCCGTACTCCAGCCGCAATTGACGCTGAAAAGCCATGGGCGACATGCCGGTGGCCAGACGAAACGCGCGTTCAAGCTGCCGCCTCCCCACTCCGACATAACGGGCAATCGCGTCCAGCGGCGGCGGGTTGTCAATCCGCTGCTCGATATAGTGCGCGGCCTGGCGCACCCGCAGATCCTGAATACCGGACAAGTCGGTGCGGAAATGCGCCTGCGGCACCCGCCCCGGGCGCACGCCTTGCAGCATCATGTGCCGCATCGCCTGCTGCGCTTTGTCGCGCCCGCAATGCCGGGCAACCAGATACAGCGCCAGATCGATCGCGGCCGTGGAGCCCGCGCAGGAAATCAGATCGCCTTCATCCACAAACAATCGGTCCACCACCGCCCTCGTCTGCGGGAAGCGCTCGCGAAACGTGTCCAGCACATTCCAATGCACGCAGACGGTACGCGGCCCGATCACATCGGCCTGCGCCAAGGCAAAGGTGCCCGTGCAGATGCCGAGCAGGCGCACCCGCTGCGCCGCTGCCAGCCGCAGCCAGTCGCGCAAGGGCTCGGGCATACGGCCAGTGATGTAGTCGTTTCCGCCGCAAACGGCCACGTAATCGAATTGAGTGGGATCGTCGGGCAGGCTGTCGGCAACATCGATCGTCAGACCAGCGCTTGAGCAACGCGGTTTGCCGTCCCAGCTCATGACCCGCCAGGCTGTGTGAATCTGACGGCTGCGCCCGCCGTGGTCGCCCGCCAGACGCAACACATCGACCAAACCCGCGAAGGCTGCCAGCGTGAATTGGTCCAGCAGCACAATACCGACGGTCAGCGCGGGTTTCCCCGGGGGTGGGCCAAGCGTGTCGTCTTCATAGGAGGACGGCGGAAAAGCGGCGGGCGTATCGAAGGTCATGACGCAATTATTCAAGTTTATGTCCCGCGTCTTCAAGCTCGTTTTCCCTGGGATCACCCAAGATGCAGTTGTGGCACCGTCCCAGAGGCCTCAATCTGGGGACTACCGGGACGGGCCGACAAATCTACAAGGGGAATCCGACATGGCAACACATACCCGCAGCGCAGTTCGCGCCGCCTTGCTGGGAGCTGGCCTGCTGATGGCAACTCAGGCGCTGGCGCAGCAACAGAAGATCACCGTCGCCTGGTATGGCGGCAACTGGGGCGACGCCTTCCGTGTATGCGTCGCCGAGCCCTACACCAAGGCCACGGGTGTTGCCGTGGTGCCCGAAGTCGGCACCTCCACCACCACGCTGGCCAAGTTGCAACAGCAAAAAGGCGCGCCCACAATCGACGTCGCGTGGATGGACGGCGGTATCAGCGAGCTGGCTGCGCAAGCCGGCGTGCTGGACACGCTGGAACCGGCCGCCATTCCCAACCTGAAAAACGTCATCGATCAGGGCGTGTACCGCAATGGTGACGCAGCCTACGCCGTCAGCACCGGCTATTACTCGCTGGGCATTACCTACAACACCAAGGAAGTGCCGCAGGCGCCGACCAGCTGGAAAGACTTGTGGAAGCCCGAATATGCGGGCGCCGTGGCCGTGCCCTCGCCCGCGAACTCCTCCGGCGTGCCGTTCATCTTCTTCCTGGCCCGCGTATTTGCCATTGACCCGTCCAATCTGACGCCCTTGTATGCCAAGCTCGCCACGCTGGACACCGCCTTATTCTTTGACAGCTCGGGCGCGGCCAGCAATGCCTACCAAAGCGGCGAGGCCATCATTGGCGCGCACTTCAACGTGGGAGCGTGGGACTTGATCGACAAGGGCCTGCCTATCGGCTTTGCCGTACCCAAGGAAGGCGCATGGGCAACGGACGCCCGCCTGCATCTGGTCAAGGGCGCGCCCAACAAGGCCGCAGCCCAGAAATTCATAGACACCGCGCTCACGCAAGACGCTGCCGCATGCCTGGCAACGCGCCTGTATCTGGGACCTGCCGTCAAAGATGTCGAAGTGTCCAAGGACGTGGCGCGCAAGCTGCCCTGGGGCGCTGAAGGGTCGGTCAAGAATCTGAGTCTGTTTGACTGGAACTTGATCAACAGCCGCCGCGCCGAAGTCACTGACGCGTGGAACCGCCAAGTCGCCCGCAAGCGCTAGGCCGGGGTAGAACAATGTCCGCTTTGCTCACCATCGAAGGCGTGTCGATGCGCTTTGGCGCCTACCAGGCGCTGGATCGCATCGATCTGGCGATCCAGCAGGGAGAGTTCGTGGCTCTGCTGGGCCCCAGCGGTTGCGGCAAGACCACCCTGCTGCGCTCGATCGCCGGTTTTCTCAAGCCTGAGTCGGGCCGCATCCTGATCGAAGGCCAAGATATCAGCCGCCTGGCCGCGCATCATCGTCCGCTCAACACCGTGTTCCAGAATTACGCGCTGTTCCCGCACATGACCGTGCAGGAAAACGTGGCGTATGGGCCGCGCCGTCAAGGCGCGACACGGACCGAGGCGGCCGAGCGGGCCCGTGCCGCGCTGGACATGGTGGGACTGGCGGATTTTGGACCGCGCTACCCTCGCGAAATGTCTGGCGGCCAGCAACAGCGCGTGGCGCTGGCACGTGCCATCGTGAATCAGCCCAAATTGCTTTTGCTGGACGAACCGCTGTCCGCGCTGGACTTGAAACTGCGCAAGCGTATGCAGCTGGAACTCAAGCATCTGCAAGCCAAGCTGGGCATAGCGTTCATTTTCGTCACGCATGACCAGGAAGAGGCCATGACCATGGCCGACCGCGTCGTGGTCATGCACGCCGGCCGCATCGAGCAAGTGGGCGCAGGCACGGACATCTACCGTCAACCCGCCACGCGATTCGTCGCGGAGTTCATTGGCGACGCCAATTTCATGGCCTACACGGCCGACGGCGATACGCTGCAACTAGACGCGCAAGGTCTGCGCTTACCGCTGCAAGGCAAGACGCCGCCTTCGGCACGCGGTGTTGCTGTGCTGCGGCCCGAAGACTTGAGTTTGAGCGGCGACGTTGCAGCGCCCGCGCTATCCGGCACCGTGACCGACGTTATCAACGTGGGCAGCCACAGCATGATTCACGCCGATATCGGCGGTCAGATCCTGGTGGCGCGTCACGGCGGCATTGCGCCGTCGGGTCTCGTTCCCGGTGCGCAGATCCGTCTGGCCTTTGCGCCGGAGCACCTGCATCTGATTGGTGAACAGCCATGAGCCGCCGCGCCTGGATCTCGCCCGGGCTATTGCTGGCCGCGCCCGTCCTGTTCTTTTCGGCGTTCTTCCTGGCGCCGCTGGCGGTAGTGGCGCTGGCCAGCATCACGGGCGGCGCGGATGGCGTCACCTTGACCACGCACCAGTATTTGCGCGTGCTGGCGGACCAATATCACTGGGACGTGATTCTGGTGACGTTCCGGCTGGCCTTTTTCACCACCGTGGTCTGCGTGATTCTGGGTTATCCGCTGGCCTGGTATCTGGTGCGGGTCGTGCGCTGGCAGGCCTGGCGGCGATTTTGCGTGATCTTGCTGGTGGTGCCTTTGTTCACCAGCAACATCGTGCGCGCCTTCGGCTGGATGGTGCTGCTGGGCCGCAATGGGCTGGTCAATCAGGCACTGATAGGCACGGGCGCGGCTGACCGTCCGGTGCGCTTCATCGGGACCGAGCTGGGCATTCTGATCGGCATGGTCTATGTGCTGCTGCCTTTTGTGGTGCTGGCCGTGGGCAATTCGCTGGCCCGGGTGGACCCGGCTTGCGAGCAGGCCTCCGCCGACCTGGGCGCCAGTCCCGCGTCCACGTTCTTTCACATCACCTGGCCGCTGACGCTGCCCGGCGTGGTGTCCGGCGCGATCATCGTCTTTACGCTGGCGGTCAGCGCTTACGTGACGCCTGCCTTGCTGTCCGGCGGACGCATCACGGTGCTGTCGATGCTGATCTTTCAGCAATACAGCTCGGTATTCGACTTTCACTACGGCGGCGCGCTGAGCATGGTGCTGCTGGTATTCACCCTGATTCTGGTTGCGCTGGCGAACCGCGCCGCCGTCCTGCCTGGAGCCGCGCGATGATCGCCCGCCACCTGATCCGCCTGATCGCGCTGGCTGTGCTGGCCTACCTGGCCCTGCCGCTGGTAGTGATCATGGGTGCGTCCTTCACCGCCACGCCGTATCTGGCTTTTCCGCCGCAAGGGTGGACGCTGGATTGGTATCGCACGCTGCTGGTCGAGGCTGGGTATATGGCCGCGTTCACGACCAGCACAGTGCTGGCGCTGGCCGCGACGGTGGTTGCCGTGCTGCTGACGGTGCCTGCTGCGCTGGCGCTGGCCCGCTATGAGTTTCCCGGCAAGGCCGCGATGACGTCGGTGCTGATGTCGCCGCTCGTATTGCCCCACATTGTGTTGGGCGCAGCGCTGCTGCAATACGGGGCGTACTTCGGTTTGACGCGCAGCTTTCTGTCGCTGCTGATCGGCCATATCGTCATCATCGCGCCGTTCGTCTTGCGGTCAACGTTGACCTTGTTGACGCCAGAGCAGCGGGCGCTGGAAGAGGCGTCAGCAGATTTGGGCGCCAATCCCTGGACCACCTTCTTTCTGGTTGTGCTGCCGCAGATCCGTCCAGGCATTGTGACCGGTTCGATCTTTGCGTTCATCTCATCGTGGATCAACGTGGAGCTATCCATTTTCAACACGACGGCGGATTTGAACACCATCCCCGTCAAGCTCTTCAACTACGTGCAGTACACGATCGATCCAACCATCGCAGCCGTATCGGGCGCCACGATTGTGGTTGCGGTGATTGCCATCGTCATTCTGGACTTGACCGTCGGGCTGGACATGCTGTCCGAACGCCGCGAATAAGTCTTCCTACTCCTGGTTTTTCCTTTTCCTACTTGTCTGGAGCCACAGTCATGCGCAAGCAAGACGCGTTCGATGTCATCTATACCCATACCGAAGGCGAGCCCCTGTGCATCGTGCATAGCGGCATCCCCTACCCTGCCGGGTCCACCATTTTGGAGAAGCGGGCTTTTCTGGAGCAGAACTATGATTGGTTGCGCCGCGCCCTGATGCGTGAGCCGCGCGGCCACAAGGACATGTTCGGCGTGTTTCTGACGCCGCCGTCCAGCCCCGAGTATGACGCCGGTCTGATCTATATCGACGGCACGGAATACTCGCACATGTGCGGCCACGGCACGATTGCGGTCAGCATGGCGATGGTTGCCAATGGGCTGGTCGCTCGCGGCAAGGACGGCATCACCAAGATCCGTTTTGAAACCACCGCCGGCCTGGTTGTATCGGAAGTGGCCTCTGAAGGCGACCACGTGTTGTGGACGCGCTTTGAAAACGTGCCCGCCTATGTTGCCGCGCAGGACATCCCGGTGGAACTGCCGGGTTACGGCAAGCTGTCGGCCGACATCGTCTGGGGCGGCAATTACTTTGGCATCGTGGATTTGTCGGGCTGCGACTTGCGGATCTCGCCAGACAACGGCACTGAGCTGTCGCGCATGGGTTTGATCGTGCGTGATCAGTTGAACGCCCGCCACCGCATCCAGCATCCGACCGAGGCGCACATCAACAACCTGAACTTCATTACGTTCTGGCACCAGCCAACGATTGAAGGCGCGTTCTACAAGAACGTGCACGTGTTCAGCGCGGGGCAGCTTGACCGTTCCCCCGGAGGCACTGGCACCAGTGCCATGATGGCCATGTTTGAAGCGCGTGGAAAGATGGGGCTGAATCAACCGATCAAATCGGAAGGTCTGCTGGGCAGCGGCACATTCGAAGGTTGCCTGCTGGGCGAGGTGGATCTGAACGGCACACGCGCCGTCCGTCCCACGGTCAAAGGCACCGCCAGCATCCTGGGTACGGCTCGCTGGGTGATCGACCGTAACGACCCGGTCGGCGCGGGTTTCGTTATCCGCTAAAGGCGGCTGAAAAAAAAGCGCGTGGGGCTGACTGGCCCCACGCGCTTTTTGCAGGCCACGCTTAAGCTTGCGCTTGCGCGGCGTCTTCAAGGATCATTTCTGCGCCACGTTCAGCCACCATCATCACGGCTGCCTGCGTATTGCCAGACACCATCTTCGGCATGACGGATGCGTCGACCACGCGTAGCCCCGTCAGGCCATTCACCCGCAACCGCACGTCCGTCACGGCTGCGGCGTCCGAACCCATGCGGCAGGTGCCGATGGGATGGTAGATGGTCTGCCCATTGCGCCGGGCAAAATCCAGCCAGTCCTCATCGCTGTCCACGCCTGTGCCGGGGCTGACTTCGGCCTCTACATAACGCTGCATCGCAGGCTGTTCGACGATGCGCCGCGCCACGCGCATACCCCCGACCAAACTATCCCTGTCTACCTGTGCAGACAAGAAGTTGGGACGTATCGACGGCCCGGCCAACGGGTCGGCGGATTTGATATGAATCGTGCCCACCGATTCGGGCCGCAATTGCGCAACACCTATCGTCATGCCCGGATGCCGGTCCAGAATGCGTTCGGCGGCATTGGCGTAGCTGGCGTGCACAAAGAAGAACTGCACATCTGGCGTCGGCAAGTCCGGCGCGCTTTTGACGAAACCGTGCACCAGCCCGGTGCCCAAGGTCAGGATGCCCTTGTGATGCGTGTAATAGCGCGCCACCTGCTGCACCAGCCGCCAGCCCCGAGACATCTCGTTCAATGTCACGGCGTCTTTCACACGCCAATTCATGCGCGTGGCGAAATGGTCGATGTAGTTTTCACCGACCTGCGTTTGCGCATGCACAAGCGGAATATTGAACGACTGCAACAGGGCCGGGTTGCCAACGCCAGACAACTCCAACAGTTGCGGCGACTGCACGGCGCCCATGCAGAGTACCGTCTCGCGCCGCGCACGCACCGTATGTTCCTGGCCGTTCTTGCGATAGACGACACCCACGCAGCGCTTGCCCTCGAACACCAGCCGCGTCACATGCGCGCCGCATTCGACGCTCAGGTTCTTGCGGCCGGCTGCGGGTTTCATATAGCCGTCCACGACGCTCCAGCGCCTGCCGCGATGTTGCAGCACCTGGTAGTAGCCCACCCCTGCCTGATTGCCACTGTTGTAGTCGGCATTCAAAGGCTGACCGTCTTCTTGCGCTGCACGCAGAAAGGCGTCTGACACCGGGAAGCGTTCGGCCACTTCTTCCAGATGCATCGGCCCGTGCTTGCCGCGCGTTTCGCCCCCGGGCTCGTAGGTTTCGATCTTGCGGAACAGGCGCTCGGCCTGTGCGTAATTCCATCCCGTGGCGCCGGCGGCTTCCCAGCCGTCGTAGTCCTGCGGTTGGCCTCGAACGTAGATCATGCCGTTGATCAGCGTTGATCCGCCCACGCCTTTTCCGCGCGGCACGGCAATGGTCCGGCCGTAGACGTTGTCTTCGGGTTCGGTGGCAAAGCGCCAGTTGTAGTCTGGATTGACCAGCAGCTTGGAAAAGCCCGCCGGGATCGAGATCCACATGCTGCGCGCTTCGTGGCCGGCTTCCAGCATCAGCACGCGATGCTTGCCATCGGCGCTTAGCCGGTTGGCCAGAATGCAGCCCGCCGTGCCGCCGCCCGCGATAATGAAATCGTAGTCGCCCATCTTGTCTTCACCGGCTCCTTGTCGTCTGAACCGACCTACTTGACGGGCGTCACGCCCAGGATTTCGGCCATCAGCTCGATCTGGCAGGCCAGCATCGGCGCGCCATAGTGCACCTTGCAGCCGCGGGCTTGCGCGGCCAACAGCAGCGCTGTGTCCTTGGGCTGCATGATGACTTCGCAGACCAGTTGGTCGGACGTCAGGCGGCTAGTGTCCAACGGCAGCGCGTCGCCCTCTTTCATGCCCAGCGACGTGCCATTGACGACCAGGTCATGGCCAGACGGATCGGACGTGCCGACCGTGATCTTGGCGCCGGGATGCAGCGACAGAATCCGCGCCTTCAGATCTTCTGCCTTGGCCGGTGTGCGGTTGGCGATGGTCAGGCGTGACACGCCCGCCTGGATCAGCGCAAAACCAATGGCGTTGGCAGCGCCGCCTGCACCTGCCAGATACGCGCTCTGGCCCTGCACCGGCACGCCTGCCGTCAGCAGGCCGCGCACAAAACCTTCGCCGTCCAGCATATGCGCCACCAGACGTCCGTCGGCATCGCGGCGCACGACATTGGCGGCGCCGATTTTGCTGGCCACCGGAGTCACTTCGTCCACCAGATCCAGAATCGCGGTCTTGTGCGGCATGGTGACGATGACGCCGCCCAAATTCTCCAAACGGCGCAAGCCCTCGACCACGGCAGCCAGATTGTCCGGCCGCGCATGGAAAGGCACGCACACCCCGTCAAAGCCGATCTTGGCGAACAGCTCATTCATGCGCTGCGGCGTTTTCACGTGATGGATCGGGTCGGCCAGAATGCCGAACAGGCGCGTGTTTCCGCTGATTTCCTTCATTTTTTTCTCCGTGTCTCAAGACTTGATCAGTTCGCGCGCCACCTCGCCAATGCCTGCAGCATCCAGCTTGTAGTGGGCGTATAGCGTCGTGGGCGGCGCGATCAGGCTGTATTCATCATAAATGCCGTGACGGCGCAGGCGTGTGCCGGTGCCGGCGTCGGCCAGCACCTCGGCAACCGCCGACCCCAGCCCGCCCAGCACATTGTGTTCTTCTACCGTCATCAACAACCGCGACTGGCCGGCTGCCGCCAGCACGGCGTCGCGATCCAACGGTTTGATGGTGGGCATATCGATGACGCCCACTGACAGCCCTTCCGCGTTCAGTTGTTCGGCGGCGGCAAGCGCCGCATGCAAGGTGATGCCGCAAGCAATGATGTTCAGATCGCTGCCTTTGGAATGCACGATGGCGCGGCCGAACTCGAATGGCACGCCATCTTCGTAGACCTGAGGATCGCGGCCCCGGCCAATGCGGAAATAGATGGGTTCGGGCCAGTTCACCGATGCTTTGATGGCGGCAGCCAATTGCGGGCCGTCAGCCGGCGACACCACCGTCAACCCCGCCAGCGCCCGCATCGTGGAGATGTCTTCGGTGGCGTGGTGCGATGTGCCATAGAAACCCAGGCTGATGCCGGTATGGTGGCCGATCAGCCGGACAGGCAGCTTGGTATAGGCCACGTCCATGCGTATCTGTTCGCAGCACAAGAGGCCCAGAAAAGACGCAAAGGTCGCCACGAACGGCATCATGCCGGTTGTGGCCAGACCGGCCGCCGCCGACACCATGTTCTGTTCAGAGATGCCGAATTGAACGTAGCGGTCAGGATAGGCCTGCGCAAAGCGGTTCAGACCGTTGGAATATTGCAGGTCGGCGGAGCCCGCCACAACGGGATGCCCCGCCTGGGCCAGTTCGATCAGCGCGTCAGAAAGATAGGACAGCCCGGGGTTGATCGCATTGAGCGCGCGGTACTGCCAGGAATCGGGAGAGAGTACTTGTGCCTGTGCCATTCAGATCTCGCGGGAGAGGATTTCGTCGACGGCGCTTTGCGCGTCTTGCGGCGCCAGATAACCCAGGTGCCAGCCCGGCTCGGTTTCCATATAGGAAACGCCCTTGCCTTTGATTGTCTTGGCAATCACGCAAGCCGGTTTTTCACGGGCATCATCCGCCCGCAGACGGCGCAGCAACGCCGTCAGTTCCAGCAGGTTGTGGCCGTCGACTTCGTGGACTTCCCAGCCGAACGCCAGCCACTTTTCCTTGAGCGATTCCACGCCCATCACGTCGTCCACTTTGCCGTCCAGCTGATAGCCGTTGCGGTCAATGATGGCCACCAGGCGCGACAAGCGGTTGTGGGCTGCGAACAGGGCAGCTTCCCACACCTGCCCCTCCTGCATTTCGCCATCGCCCAGCATCACAAAGACGTTGAAGTCCCGCTGGTTCATGCGCCCGCCCACTGCCATGCCGACGCCATTGGACAGCGCATGGCCGATCGAGCCGGAACTGAAATCAATGCCAGGCACCTTGCTCATGTCGGGATGGTCGCCCAGCGGACTGCCCAGCCGGGTGTAGCCGTCCAGCAACTCGCGGTCAATGAAACCGTGATCGGCCAGCACCGGGAACAGGCCCACCGCGGCATGCCCCTTGCCCATCAGAAAGCGGTCGCGGTCCGCCCATTGCGGTTCGCCCGGCCGCAAGCGCATTACGTCGTAGTACAGCGACGCGAATATTTCGGCGCATGAGAAGACCGAGCTGTAGTGCCCGACCTTGGCGATTTCGATCAGTCTGATTGTCTCCAGCCGGATATAGCGGGCCTTTTCCCGCAGCATCCGGACCTGCTCCTCGGTGGGAGCCTCCTGGTGGTGGCGCATGGCGCGTCCTTTTCTTCGTTAGGATATATGATATATAATATACCCATTGAGCTTGAATTGGCTATGGCGGGCTAGAATTCATCCCGGATTCACCCGTTCCCTACATACAGCAAGCCCGAAACGTCATGCCCAGCCTTAAACCGGTAAAGAAAGAGAACCTCTCCGTCAGGGTCTACAACGAAATCCGCAATGCCCTTATCAATGGGCAGTACGAACCCGGCGAACGCCTGATCATCGGCGAACTGGCCCAAGAGATGGGCGTGTCCATCACGCCCGTACGCGAGGCCATCTTCCGGCTGATCAGCGAACAAGGCCTGGAAATGCAGGCGGCCACTGCGGTCTACGTGCCCTACGTCAATTCGGAAAAGCTGCGGGAAATCCAGCAGATCCGTTTTCACCTGGAAGGCATGGGCGCAGCCGAAGCGGCGCAGAACATCACGCGCAAGCAGCTGGACAACCTGATCGCCTTGCAGAAAGACTTTATTTCCTGCACCTCGACCGACCCCAAGCGCGCCAGCTACCTGAACCGCAAGTTCCACTTCGGCATTCTGGAAGCCAGCAACAAGCCCATCCTGCGCAGTACCGTGGAATCGTTCTGGGTCATCACCGGCCCGATCCTCAAGGTGTTCCACATCAAGACAGCCGGGCTGGATTACTCGCAAGACAACCACCGCCACGAAGCCGTGCTGGAAGCCCTGGAAGCACGGGATTCCGAAGCCGCGCGCAGCGCCATCCAGGCTGACCTCGTCTGGGGCGGCAAGATCATGATCGACTGGCTGGTCGAACGTGAAAAAGAACTCGACTACCGCCCCCCCGGGGCCCGCAAATAGGAAGACTTCATGCTGAAGATTTTTGGCGCTCCCTGCCGCTATATCCAGGGAGCGGGCGCGCTGGACACCCTGGGCCAGTACGCTGCCCTGTTCGGCCGCCGCGCGGCCCTTGTCATCGACAGCTACGTCCATGGCGTGCTGGGACCAAGAATCGAAGCCTTGTGCGCCGAACATCAGGTGGCGTTGACGCCGCTGATCGTTGAAGGCGACCTGACTCCTGAGCTTATTGCTGAACTGCGAGCGCAGGCGGCGCCTGCAGGTATCGACATGGTGATCGCCGTTGGCGGCGGCAAGTCGCTGGACGCGGGCAAGGCGGTGGCGAAGTCTACCCATTGCCACCTGATCACCGTGCCCACGGTGGCATCCAATGACGCCCCCACCAGCAAGAACTACGTGCTGTACGACGCCCATCACAACCTCCTGGCGGTAGAGCACATGCTGTTCAACCCCACGATCGTGCTGGTGGACACCGCCATCATCGCGACGGCGCCGGTGCACTTCTTTCGGGCCGGCCTGGGCGACGCGATCTCGAAGAAATTCGAGGCCGAGCAATGCCAGCGCAATGGCGGCAAGAACATGTACGACGGCGCCCCGCTGCTGACCGCGCAACTGATCGCCGACGGCTGCCTGCGCACCCTGCTCGCCGACGGCGCGGATGCGGTGGCGGTGGCCGGCACCGGCCAGCCCACGCCAGCGTTTGAACGCGTGGTGGAAGCCATGATTCTCATGAGCGGTCTGGGTTTTGAAAGCGGCGGTCTATCGATTGCACATGCGCTGACGCGAGGATTGCCCAAGATCGGCGGCGTGGCCAACGCGCTGCACGGCTTGCAGGTCGCCGTCGGGCTTTTGGTGCAACTGGATCTGGAACAGCGCAACGATGGCATGTTGGCCGACCTGACCCAGTGGTACGCCCAAGTCGGGCTGCCCACGACGCTGCGCGAATTAGGCGCGGCGGATGCGCCAAGCGACGCAGATCTGACATTGGCAGCGGAACTGACCCTGAAAGCCCGCCACGCCGCCAACTTCGATCACGTGCTGGACGTTGCCACGCTTGCCGGCGCGCTACGCCGCCACGCCTGATTCGGACCTGGCCGGCGCAACGCGCGCCGGCCTGTCATCCGCGCTTAAAACGCCACGTTCTCCCGGCCCTTCAAGCCGAGCTTCGCGCGCGCCTCATCCGGCGTCGCCACTTCCAAATTCAGCGCCTCAAGAATGGTGCGGATGCGTTCCACCTGCACACGGTTGGATTCCGCAAACTGGCCCGGGCCGATCCACAACGAATCTTCCAACCCCACGCGCACATTGGACCCCATGGCCGCGCCGATGGTGGCCAACGGCATCTGGTTTCGGCCCGCGCCCAGAATCGACCATTCATAGTCGTTGCCGAACAAGCGGTCTGCCGTGCGCTTCATGTGCATCAGGTCTTCGGGGTGCGGGCCGATGCCGCCAAGAATGCCGAATACCGATTGAATGAACGGCGGCGACTTCACCAGACCACGGTCCACGAAATGGGCCAGGTTGTACAAGTGGCTGATGTCATAGCACTCGAACTCGAAACGCGTGCCATTGGCGTTGCCCAAGGTCAGGATGGATTCGATGTCCTGATAGGTATTGCGGAAGATCAGCGAACGGCTGTTTTCCAGATGCTCGCGCTCCCAGTCATGCTTGAAATCCTTGAAGCGGTCCAGCATGGGGAAGAGGCCAAAATTCATCGAACCCATGTTGAGCGACGCCAGCTCCGGCTGGAACGTGGTGGCCGGGCGCATACGCTCTTCGACCGTCATGTGGGGACTGCCGCCCGTGGTGATATTGATGATGGCGTCCGTCTCGTTCTTGATGCGTTCCAAGAACGGCTTGAACAACGCCGGGTCTTGCGAGGGCTTGCCGGTCTGCGGATCACGGGCGTGCAAGTGCAGCACCGCCGCGCCAGCCTTGGCCGCGCCAATCGCGGCTTCCGCGATCTCGTCGGCCGTGACCGGCAGGTGCGGCGACATGCTGGGCGTGTGGATGGCGCCCGTCACGGCGCAGGTAATGACGACTTTCTGTTTAGGCTTAGCCATTGTTGTCTCCGTTGCTTTGCTTGTGACGCATCAGGCGCATCAGTTTTTCATCACGCCAGAATCGGCGTTTGGCAAGATCTTCCTGCGGCAGCAAGCCGCGGCGTTCTGCCGACAGGGCGTCGAGCAGCGCGCCATTCCAGGTCACGCATTCACCCTGGGTAGCGCCGATGGATTCGTATAGACCGCCGTAACGCGCGCAGTAATCGGCAATGCCGCCTGGCGCATTCAGGTCGATGGTCTCGAACGGCCCCATAAAGGACCAGCGCAGGCCCAGCCCATCCTTCACCGTGGTGTCGATATCCTCCGCGCTGGCGATGCCTTCACTGGCCAACCGGAACGCTTCTTGAAGCAAGGCGCCTTGCAGCCGGTTCAGGATGAAGCCCTCGATCTCGCGCCGCAGCCGCACGGGTTTCTGGCCGATGGCGGACATGATTGCACTTGCGCCCTCCAGCGCATCAGCGCTGGTCCAGGGGGCCGGGCACAACTCCACGACCGGAATCAAGTACGGAGGATTGACGGGATGCGCCACCAGGCAGCGGTGCCGTCCGGGCAGGTGTTCGGTGAATGCGCTGGCGGGGATGCTGGACGTGGAGCTGCCGATGATGGCGTCCGGTTCCGCTACGGCGTCCAGTTCCGAGAACAGCGCGCGCTTGATGTCGACCTTTTCAGGGGAATTTTCCTGAATGTAGCTGGCGCCTGCTACGGCATCTGCCAAGCTGGATGCCACGTACACGTGTTCAATGATGGCGTCCGCGCCTGTCAGCAGCCCCTGCGTTTCCAGTTCACGCAGTTGCTGCAAAATCAGCGTGCGGGCTTCGGCCAGCATGGAAGCATTGACGTCATACAGACGAACGTCCCAGCCCATGCGCGCAAACACGATGGCCCAGCCCTGACCGATCAGGCCAGTGCCAATGATGGCGGCGCAACGCGCCGCAGAGCCGGCTGCCATCAGTAGAGCTTCTGTGTAAAGCCATCCACCACGATGGCCTGCCCCGTTACGCTGCGTGCGGCCTCGCTGGCATTGAACAGCACCATATTGGCGATGTCGCGCGCCGTCACCATGCGGCCCAGCACGGCTTGGTTTTCATATTGCGCGGCGATTTCATTCACCGGACGGCCTAATGTGTCCGCTTTGGCTGCAATGACTGCGCGAATACGCGGACCTTCGACCGCGCCCGGCAAAATGGCATTGACGCGGATTCCATACGGCCCCAATTCGATGGCTAGCGATTTGGTGAAGCCGATCACCGCCCACTTGGACGCGGAATACACCGACCGGCCGGCGAACCCCAGGTGTCCGGCAGCGGACGACAGGTTGATCATGACGCCTGCCTTGGATTCTTTCAGCATGGCAATAGCTTGGCGCGCGCACAGGAACTGACCTGTGATGTTCACAGCCAGCGTACGGTCCCAGTCCGCCTTGGACAGGGTTTCCACAAAGCCGGTCGGGCCTGCCACGCCCGCGTTATTGATCAGGATATCCAGGCCGCCCAGTTTTTGCTTGACCGCGGCAAAGAGCGCGCCCACGCTATCTTCGTCAGACACGTCCGCCACTGCGGTATGCACGCCCGGCAACTCGGACGGCAGCGCGGCCAGACGCGCTTCATTCACATCGCACACGAAGACCGTGGCCCCGGCATGGTGGAATACCTTGGCCATTTCCAGCCCCAGCCCATCCGCGCCGGCGGTGATCAGCACCCGTTTACCGGCGAAATCAACTTCCTCGAACATGCGTCTGTCTCCTTGGATTCTTATAAAAATCGCGCGTTTTATGATATACGATATATGATAAAACCAGATATTTTCTAATGCATCAAGTGGTAGCGGCATCCGCTGAATGGTGCCGTCCGCCTGGCGGAATATTGCGGTTTCTTACCTATGTCATCGCCCGCTAAGGCTTTATTCATGCGGCTTTAGGGAATTCCCCGATTCGGCTTGCTGCGCCCGACACTAGAATCCAAGTCGGGGTTTTTGTACCTGGCCGGCGCATATATCATATATTTAAAAAAGACGGACGACACTCAAAACAGTCCGCATCCCATACCGACAAAGGAGCGTAGACAGTGTTCAAGTTCAATAAAATTATTCTGGCGCTGGGCGTGTGCGGCGCGCTGGCAAGCGGCACCGCAGCGGCCGACATGAAAGTGGGCGCTCTGTTCCCGTTCAGCGGCGCGCTTGCGCTCCTGGGGCAAGAGAGCTATCGCGGCCTGGAGCTGGCCGTCAACGAGATCAATGCCGCAGGCGGCATCAACGGCGAGAAAATCGAGATCATCAAGGCCGACGCAGTGGACCCGACGCAAGCGGTGTCGGAAACCAAGCGCCTGATCTCATCCAACGTGGTCGGCGTGTTCGGCAGCTACGCATCCGGCATCTCTTACGCGGCGTCCCCCGTGACCGAGCTGGCGGGCGTGCCCTATTTTGAACTGGGCGCCACCGCGCACAAGATCACCACGCGCGGCTACAAGTACCTGTTCCGCAGCAACCCCAACACCGCGCTGTACGGCGTGTCGGTGGTCAATGCGCTGCACGACTCCATTGCCCCCGGCATGGGGCTGAACCCCAAGGACATCAAGATCGGCATCATCCACGAAGACGGGCCTTACGGCACCGACGTGGCGGCGACCGAAAAGAAGCGCGCGCAGGAACTGGGCTACACGGTTGCTGAAGTGCTGCCCTACTCGGCCAAGACGGTCGATCTGTCTTCACTGATCTTGCGTTTGAAGGGCGCCAAGGTCGATGTCGTGCTGCAAACGGCTTATCAGAACGACGCCATTCTGTACTTCAGCCAAGCGCGCGCTGCGGGCTTCAAGCCCAAAGTCGTGATCGGCGCGGGCGGCGGTTACTCGCTGGCAGACACCGCCAAGGCAGTCGGCGCCGACATGAATGGCGTGTTTGATCTGGACTTCCCGCAATCGTCCATCAACCCGGCCGGCGCGCCGGGCCTGGACAAGTTCCTGGAAGCTTACAAAGCCACCTACAAAAGCGATCCGCAGTCTGGCCACAGCCTGACCAACTACGTCGGCGCCAAGGCTTTCTTTGAAGCCATCGGCAACGCGAAGTCGACCGACAAGGACAAGATCCGCGCAGCGGTCCTGGCCTATAAGAAGCCGGCCGGCCAAACGGCCAACGGCTGGGCGTTCGACTTTGGCGAAGACGGCCAGAACAACGCTTCCACGTTCTACGTGATGCAGTGGCAAGACGGCAAGCTCGTCACCATCGCGCCCAGCAACCTCGCACTTGGCAAGCCCATCTTCAAGAAATAAAGCGCTACGCCAGTGATCAGGCGCTCGGGGGCGCCTGACGTTTCTCGGGTCTTGCGCGCCCTGGCACTGCCGCGATGTATGCGGCAGCGCCGGGGCCGCGGCCCGCTCTAAGAGGTTGCACCATGGATATATTCATTCAACTGGTCATCAATGGCCTGTTGCTGGGCGGCGCGTACACCATCATCAGCCTGGGGCTGACACTGATCTTCGGCGTCGTGCGTGTCGTGAACTTTGCGCACGGCGAATTCCTGATGATAGGCATGTATCTGGTCTATCTGATTGCCGCGCAATTCGGCGTACACCCGTATGTGGGCCTGGTACCCGTTGCCGTCATTCTGTTCGCGCTGGGTGCGCTGACGCAGAAGGGCATCATCCAGCCGTTGCTCAATGCTGACCAGCACATCCAGATCTTCGCCACGGTGGGCGTGTCCACCATTCTGCTCAATCTGGCTCTGGTGATCTTCGGCGCCAATGTGTATCGCGCGCCGGTCGAACTGGGCACGAACGCCATCGACGTAGGCAACTACTCCATGGTGACCGGCCAGTTGATCACCTTCGTGGTGGGCATCAGCCTGGCAGTGTTGCTGCACTTGTTCATGCACCGAACCTATCTGGGCCGCGCCCTGCGCGCCGTTGCGCAGCACCGTTACGCGGCCACGCTGATGGGGGTGAACGTCAACAACGTTTACGCCATTGCATTCGGCTTGGGCACGGCATTCGTCGGCATCGCCGCAGGTCTGCTGGCGCCGCAGTATCCGGTGTTTCCGACCGTGGGCACGTACTTCGTGCTGACGGCGTTCGTGATTGTGGTGCTGGGCGGCCTGGGCAGCCTGTACGGCGCCGTCGCCGGTTCCATGATCATCGGCATCGTCGATACGCTAGCTGGTTATTACATCGCCCCCGACCTGAAAGAGGTCGTGTATTTCGGGATCTTCCTCTTGATCCTTGTCCTGCGTCCGAACGGCCTGTTCGGCGTCGGCACAGAGTGATCAGAGCCACAAGGAGCGAGACGTGTTTCCCGACTTTCGAAGCCCCAAAGCCTACGTCAGCCTGATTCTGCTGATTGTCATGTTCATCGTGCCTGCCGTGTTGGGCACGCCATTCTGGACCAACCTTTTTGTTTTGCTGTTTGTCTTTTCGTCTCTGTCGGTAGCCTGGAACATCGTCGGCGGATATGCCGGCCAGTTGTCCTTGGGCCATGCGGTCTTCTACGGCATCGGCGGTTATACCGCCACCTTGTTGACGCAGAACTTCGGCATTTCGCCGTGGATCGGCATGTTTGCCGGCGCGGCGATTTCGGCGGCGGTGGCCATCCTGATCAGCTATCCCACGCTGCGCCTGCGCGGCCCCTTCTTCGCGCTGGCCACCATCGCCATTTTGGAAGTGGTGCGCCTTCTGGTCATTCACGAAGAAAGCTGGACGGGCGGGTCTAGCGGCATCAGTCTGCCGCTGAATATCGGCTGGGCCTGGATCGTGTTCCGCGAAAAGATCAACTACGTGATCATCGCGTTCGGTCTGTTCCTGTTCGTAACGTGGGTGTCCTGGTACGTGCGCAAGTCGCGCATTGGCCATTATCTGATCGCGATACGCGAACGCGAAGACGCGGCGCTGGCAGTCGGCATCCCCACCGTGCGCGTGAAGATCATTGCCGCCGTGATTTCGGCCATGCTGACCAGCATTATCGGCACGTTCCACATCACGTATCTGACCTTCGTCGATCCCAGCTCCGCGTTCTCTCTGGAACTGTCGATCCAGGTGGCCATGTTTGCCTTGATCGGCGGCCTGGGCACCGTGGCTGGCCCGATTGCCGGCACCTTCCTGGTGTTGCCGATCGCGGAACTGGCTCGCGGCTGGTTGTCGAGTGTGGGCAATGGCATGCACGGTCTGATCTACGGCTTGATTCTGGTGGCCGTGGTTCTGACGATTCCGCGCGGGCTGGCCGGTGCGTTCGGTCCCTTCATTGAACGCTGCCTGGCCCGTCTGCCCTATCTGGGCACGCCGCGTAAAAAGATGAAGCTGGCTGATGAACTGCGCCTGCACAACGCGACGCGCAACGATCAGCCGGTACTCAAGGCCGATAAGCTCTTCAAGAGCTTTGGCGGCTTGCGTGCCACCAACGACGTCTCGTTGACGCTGAATCAGAACGAGATCCTGGGCATGATCGGGCCGAACGGCGCGGGCAAGACCACGGTGTTCAACCTGCTGTCGGGATTTTTGTCGCCGGACAAGGGCGGCATTTCGATGCTGGACGCCGATGGCAACTGGGTCACGTGCAAGACACCCGACGAGTTTGCGCACAAAGGGCTGGGCCGCACGTTCCAGATTGCCAAGCCATTTACCGGCCTGACGGTGCTGGAAAACATCATGCTGGGCGCGTTCATCCGCACATCCAGCCGCGATGAGGCCGAGCAGATTGCGCTGAAGGTCGCTGAACAGACCGACCTGCTGAAGTACTTGAACACCGAGGCGCGCAGCCTGACGGTCGGCGGCATGAAGCGCCTGGAGATTGCCCGGGCGCTTGCCATCAAGCCCCGCATCCTGTTGCTGGACGAGGTCATGGCGGGGCTGAATCCCACCGACATCGAGAAATCCATTCAGATGATCCGGCGCATCCGCGACTCAGGCGTGTCCGTGCTGCTGATCGAACACATGATGCAGGCCACGATGGCCTTGTCTGACCGAATCATTGTCTTGAACGAAGGCGCAGTGCTGGTTACCGGCGCCCCCAAGGACGTGGTGGAGAACCCTGCGGTCATCGAGGCCTATTTGGGCAAGGAGTACCAAGATGCTTAAGGTTTCGAATCTGTCGTCAGGATATGGCAAAAGCCAGGTGTTGAACGGCCTGAACTTCGAAGTGCACGCAGGCGAGATCGTGACGTTGATCGGCGCGAACGGCGCAGGCAAAACCACCACGTTGAAGACGCTTTGCGGCGTCATCAACGCCATCGAAGGCAAGGTGGAGTTCGAAGGCCAGGACCTGACCAACAAAAAGCCCTACGACATCGTCGACGCGGGCATCACGATGATTCCCGAAGGCCGTCAGCTGTTTCCCCACTTTACGGTGCGCGACAACCTGCTGATGGGTTCGTACAAACGCGCTGCGCGCCCCATCGTGCAGCGCAAGCTGGACGAAGTGCTGGCGATTTTTCCGCGTGTGAAGGAAAGGCTGAGCCAATACGCCGGATCACTGTCCGGCGGTGAACAGCAAATGGTGGCGATCGCGCGCGGCATGATGTCCGACCCGAAGCTGCTGGTGTTCGATGAACCGTCGCTGGGCTTGTCGCCGCTGCTGGTGCAACAGATGTTCGACATCATCCGCAACGTCACGTCCCATGGCGTCACGGTGCTGCTGGTGGAGCAGAACGTGTTTCGCACGCTGCGGCTGGCCGATAGAGGTTATGTGCTGGAAAACGGCGCCATCGTACGTACCGGCACCGGCGCCGAATTACTCAGCGACCCCCACGTAAAGAAGGCCTATCTGGGCCACTGATTACCAGGATCTACTCTTATGTCCTTACGCTGCACATTCATCGACCATGGCAAGGGCGGCACGCCCGATTGCATGCGCCTGGCCGAACGCGACATGGAATCACCCGTCGGCAGACAGGTGTTGATCGAAGTGGCTTACGCCGGGGTCAACCGCCCTGACGTGCTGCAACGTTCAGGCTCATACCCTCCGCCGCCGGGCGCGTCGCCCTATCTGGGGCTGGAAGTCTCCGGCACGATCATTGCCGTCGGCCCCGATGTCAGCGCTTGGAAGATTGGCGATACGGTTTGCGCACTGACCCCGGGCGGCGGTTACGCCCAATACTGCCTGGCCGACGAACGCCATTGCCTGCCGGTGCCGCGTGGCCTGGACTTGCTGTCGGCTGCCGCTATTCCCGAGAACTACTTCACGGTCTGGACCAATGTATTCGACCGTGCGCGGCTGTCGGCCGGCGAGAAATTCCTGGTGCATGGCGGCTCCAGCGGCATCGGTTTGACGGCGATCCAACTCGCCCGCGCGTTTGGCGCCGAGGTCTGGACGACCGTGGGCAATCAGGCAAAGGCCGATGCCTGCCTGAAAGCCGGCGCGCACCACGCCATTCAATACCGCGACGCGGACTTTGAGGCAGACGTGCGTCAAGCGACCAACGGCGCAGGGGTGGATGTCATTTTGGATATGGTGGGTGGCGCCTACATCAACAAGAACATCCGGTTGCTGGCCGTCAATGGCCGGCTGGTGCAGATCGCTTTTCTGGAAGGCAGCAAAGCCGAGATCGATGCCCTGCCCATCATGATCAAGCGCCTGCAATTCACGGGGTCCACGCTGCGTCCGCGCTCGGATGATGACAAGGGCGCCATCGCCCGGTCCCTGGCTGAAAAGGTCGTGCCGCTTATGGAGCAAGGGCAGTGCCTGCCCCTGATTCACAAAGTATTCCCGCTGGCCGAGGCGGCGCAGGCCCATGCGCTGATGGAAAGCAGCAAGCACATTGGCAAGATCATGCTGAAGGTGCAGGCATGAGCGCACGCTTTAAAGATCAGGTCGCGATTGTGACAGGCGCGGTCGGTGGCATTGGTTCGGCCATCGTTGAAGGGTTCCTGGCCGAAGGCGGCCGCGTGGGCCTGATCGATTTCAATTCGCAGGGCGGTCAGGCGTACGAGCAAGAGCTTAAAAAGCGTGGCCATGAGGTGGCTTTCGTGCATGCCGACGTGGCGCACTTTGAACAGTGTCAGGCGGCCTATGAGCGCATTACCGCCGAGCTGGGCGCCGCGACGATTCTGGTGAACAACGTGGGCATTTCGCCCAAGACGGACGGACGCGCGCTGAAGGTCTGGGAGATGCCGCCCAAGGAATGGGATGCCGTTGTGCAGGTGAACCTGAACAGCGTCTTCTACATGACGTATCTGGCCACCCCGCACATGGTGAAACAGCGCCAGGGGCGTGTCATCAATATGTCGTCGGTGGCGGGCAAAGCGTATTGCGACATTGTGGCGGCGCACTACGCAGCCACCAAGGCGGGCCTGATAGGACTGACCCGTCATTGGGCTGCCGAATTGGGCGAATACCAGGTGACCGTGAACGGGCTTGCGCCCGGACGCATCAGCACGCCGCTGTTAAAGAGCGTGCCGCAAGAGATCAACGATGCGGTTGCGCAAGTGACGGCGTTACGCCGGCTGGGTACACCCGAAGAAGTTGCGGACGCCTGCTTGTTCTTCGCATCTGATCAAGCCCGCTTCGTCACCGGCCAGGTGCTGGATGTGGCTGGCGGTTGGTTGATGACCTGAGTTGCGCGAGCCAATGGCAGCGCGGTATGTTGAATCACCCCACATACCGCGCGGCAACCCATCAACCGTCCTGCAAACCCAGCCGGTACACCACGGTGTCCAGCCGGCTCACGCCTGACGCCTGGAACTTGGGTTCCTTGTCCAGAATGTCGCGGCGGTCGATGATGACGGCGGGCGATACGCCCGTGAAGATCGTCTGCACCTCGCTGTCCACAACCGAAAACGGCGGACCCGCCATCTCTTCCTGCGGGTAATCCAGCGTAATCAGCAAGCCTTTGTAGGCAGGTGACAACTGGCCATACACATGGCGCACGTACTCCGCCCGCATCGGTTCCGGCAATGCAACCAGCGCCGCGCGGTCGTACACGCCCACGCAATGGGACAACATCTGCGAATCCAGCGCGAAGATATCGCCGCAGATGATCTCGATATTGCCCGCCACATAATGTTTGCCGTAGATGGACTCATGAGTCACGGGCCGCAACTCGTTCTCGGCAAAAAACTGATCCACGGCCAGTTGGGACAACTCGCTTCCCAGAACCGCGTGGCCTTGCGCCGCAAGCCAAACCATATCCAGCGACTTGCCGCACAGCGGCACCAGGACTTTACCTCCCTGCGGTATGGCCAGCTTGGGCCAATACTTCTGCAAGAGCGGGGTTATCCGAGTTTGATGAAAGTGCGTGCGCCCTTCGCGCCAGCGTTCCAACCAGAATTCTGCGTCCATACGTTGTCTGCTCCTCCTGTGTGTCTGTTGCAAGCTTTTGCCGGACCCGCCGGGACCCGGACGCCCTCTGACGCCCCAGCGTAGCCGCAAGCGCCACCGGTGCGCTTGACGGCGCGCAAACCGGTGCCGGGCATTGTAGTGTGCTCTAAATTGGTGACGCGTACGCGCAGGACCGGTATGCTTTACGTCAGCATGCCCTTCCCCCAGGAACCAATGCCAGACGCCCAGCACCTGCAAGCCCTGCTCGTCCAGTGCGCGGAAAAGCGCGAATCCGCCCTGGCCGAGATATATCGCCTTGCATCCCCGCATCTGTTTGCGCTTGCCAGACGTATGTTGAGAGACCAGGCCGCGGCGGAGGACGTGCTGCAAGAGTGTTTCGTATCGATCTGGCGCCAGGCCGGGCAGTACCGGGTGGAGCAGAGTCAGCCCATGACGTGGATGACCCGCATCGTCCGGAACCGGTGTATAGACCGTTTGCGCCGTCCCGGCATCGAGGTCCCTGACCCGGACGATACGCTGACGCTGGCTTTTGCCGACGACGCTCCTGGCCCGCTTGCCCGGCTGGAAGCAAACCAGGACGGCCGGCGGCTGGCAGATTGCATGGGGCAGCTGGAAGGGCCGCAACGCGTAGCCATCGCCATGGCGTTTTTCGATGACCTGGCGCATCCCGACATCGCGGCGCGACTGGACACGCCGCTTGGAACGATAAAGAGCTGGATACGCCGCGGCTTGCAGCGGCTGAAAAGGTGCTTGGAATGAACTACCGCCATCCCGAATTGCAGGACCGCCTGGCCGCCGAGTACGTGCTTGGCGGTCTGCGCGATGGTGCGCGGCGCCGGTTCATCCAACTCTTGCGAGATGACGCCGGCCTGCGCCGGGCAGTGACGGAATGGGAAGACAGGTTGCTGCCGCTGGCATTGGCCCTGCCGCCCGAAACGCCTCCCGAGCACGTCTGGAAAACCATTGCCGCGCGCATTGCCCCCCAGGCTGACGCCGCGCCCGCACGCAATGCGACCGGGCGCGGCCTGCCCTGGTGGCGCACGCTGTCCGCAGGGCTGGCGACGGCCGTGGTCGTGCTGGCCTTCCTGACGTTCAAGCCGGCCACCACCCCGGACAACCTGCGCACTGTCGCCGTGCTGTCCGGAGAGAAAACGCCGGGTGCGCTGGTGCTGAACAATCTGCCCGACAACCGTCTGGCCGTGCAACCGATGCAGGACCTGGTCGCGCTTGCCGATGGCCGCGCCTTGGAACTATGGGCGATCTCGCCAGGACAGGCCCCGCGCTCTTTGGGCCTGGTGCTGCCGGGCCAGACGACCGTGCTCGCGCCGCGCCAGCCGCCGTTACAGGGCGACACCGTCGCCGTCACGCTGGAACCGGCGGGCGGCGCCCCCAATGGCGTCCCGACGGGTCCGATCGTATTAAGCGGAAAGGTTATCTGACCAGGGTTTATCCCTAGATAAATCGCGCATCCAATCGCAGGCCAGCCCCGTATCTCCTGATGACGGCCACACAAAAGGAGATCGTCATGAAACTGCTAGCCTCGATTGCCATCGCTTGCTCCGCCTTCACCATGTCGCCCACGTTTGCGGCTGATGTCATGGTTGGCGGCCAGGCAATGATGCCCGCCAAGAATATCGTCGCCAACGCGGTCAATTCCGCAGACCACACGACGCTGGTGGCGGCGGTAAAGGCCGCAGGCTTGGTGGATACGCTGCAAGGCAAAGGCCCATTCACCGTGTTTGCGCCTACCAATGCCGCCTTCGGCAAGCTGCCTGCCGGCACGGTAGACACACTGGTCAAGCCTGAGAACAAGGCCACCCTGACCAAGATTCTGACCTACCACGTTGTGCCGGGAAAATTGGACTTTGACGCTCTGGCGGCCAAGATCAAGAAAGGCGGCGGCTCCACCGAGCTGACGACCGCCAGCGGCGGCAAGCTTTGGGTCATGATGAACGGCAAGCACAACCTGACCTTGAAGGACGAAAAGGGCGGTGTGTCTACGATCAGCACCTATGACGTCTACCAATCCAATGGCGTGATCCATGTCATCGATACGGTGTTGATGCCCAAGTGATTTTTTACGGCACATCGCGCAAGCGATGCGCCCTTGCCGGCGAAACGCCCGGTACACCCGCCGGGCGTTTCGCCGTCCGCCGCAGTTCCGGTATTGTTAAGGCCCCAAAACCGGATCTGCTGACCACCACCATGCTTACGACTCTGCGACGCCGTCTGCTTCCCTTTCTGTTGGTCTCGCCGCTTTTGGCTTTTCTTGCACCTGCGGCCATTGCCCAGGACGCGTCCCAGCTGGACCACGCCTATCAATCTGAATTGCAGGCGGAAAACGCCGCCTTGCGTGCACGCATACAGAAGATGCCGCCCGCCATGCAAGAGCTGAACTCGCAGGTCTCTGCCGCCTTGCGCGCAGGCAACGGCCCAGAAGCGCAACGCATCGCCGAACAGATGGCACAGAAGTATCCGGACAATGCCGATGTGAAGCTGTTCCTGGCCAAACTGCAAAGCCAGCAGGGCAATTTTGCAGCGGCGGTGGAGCTGATCGATCAGTCCATCAAGCTGAACCCCGGCAATAAGTGGGCGTATATCAACAAGGCAGGCGCGCAGGCCGAACGTTCCGACCTGCCCAACGCGCTGGCAACCACCCAGGAACTGACAAAGCGATTCCCTGACTGGAGCATAGGCTACAACCTGCAAGCATCGTTGCTGGACAGCATGAACCGCGAAGCCGAAGCGCTACAGACCTATCAGAAAGCCGTGCGCGCCCAGCCCGCCAGCGCATTGATCCTGACCAACTTGGGCAACCTGCAACGCCGGCTTGGGCATATCACCGACGCGCGTCTGTCTTACGAGGCTGCGTTGCGCGTGGAACCTGGCTACCCTCTGACCGAGGCCGAGCTGGCCAGCATGCCCAAATAATCGTATTGGCCAAGAATCCATGCAACGCCGCCCCTTGCTTGTTGGTCTAGGTTGCCTGTTGATCGCGCCCTTGGGTGTGAACGCCGCGCCCGGGAACGCCCGGATGCCTGATCGCAACGCCATCATCAGGCAGGTGTACGCATTGCCGCCCGAGGCCATCGCGTTCACCCCGCAGCACGCGGCCTTGATACGCTTGCTGGTGGTGCAATGGCTACCCATCGAATCAGGCGCGCCCGGTGTCGATTTTGAACAACCGCTGCACGGCGGCAGAGACACTATGGCCAATGCGCGCAATGCGCTACACACGCAGGACGACGCGCTGGCGATACGCCGGCTGGCAGAAGTCTGCCGCTTGATTCCACGCTATGTCAGACAAACCGGCAAACTGGAGCCAGGGCGCTACGCCGTGCCGGCTGAATTGAGAGACGCGCTTTCGTTTCCCGCAAGCGGCGTGGATACCAAGGGCGAGTTCACCTTGCTCGACACTCACATCAAACTACTGCGCTCGCTGAACTGGCGCGAAGTCGATGCGCGGTCACTGGAATCCGTGCTGCATGAAGGCGACCGGTTCTGGCCGATGCCTTATGTGGACGGCAAGCGCCCCTACGGCAACAGTGCTTTCTATCAAATAGACATGGCCAATGTGCTGGGCGAGCCCTACCGCCTGGACGCCAAAGGCTACGCAGTCACCGAGCCAGCCAAGGATGCCCGGCTGGCGCGTTTGCACCAGGAAACACTGGCCGCGCTGCAAGTCTTCCTGGCGTATTCAAGCGCCACGGCAGCCAAGCGCTGAGAATAACTAGGCGCGCTTAAAAAAGCTGCGGATGTCATCAACAATAGGCACCGCCGCCAAGATTGTCAGCAGCAGCGCAAGCGGCCAGGTCGAACCGAAGCCAAAGTTAAAAAATGAGTATGCGCCCGTCACGCCACCCGCGAAGAACAGCGTGACCATCAGGCTCAACACAATCAGTTTTCCGCGATCAGCGCGCACGGGCGCCAGGGACAATGCTTCGCCCTTAGAGAAATTCCAGTAAAACAGCTTGCCCAGCTCAATGCCGATATCCGTGACCATTCCCGTCACGTGCGTCGTGCGGATTTCGGATCTCGACACTTTGGTGATCATCGCGTTTTGCAGCCCCATGATGTAGCAAAGCAGCATCACCGTGCCCGGCACATAGAACCAGCGCATGGACTCCAGGTTGGCGCCCAGCAGTCCAAAGCCCAGCAACAGCGCGGCCTCGAACAAAAGCGGCAAGGCATATTCACTGCTCAGGCTTGACCGGCGTCCGAAGTTGATCAAGAAGGCAGAGCTTGCCGCCCCTGCCAGGAATGACAGCAATGCCGCCAACCCTTGCAGGACGACCACCGCGCCACCCAGCGCCATGTGGTCAGCCATCATCGAGACAATGCCCGACATGTGCGAGGTGTACTGCTGAACGGCCAGAAAACCGCCGGCATTGACCGCGCCGGCGGTGAACGTCAGAAAATAGGCTAGGTGCCGGTTAGCTTGCGGACTGCGGCTGACGGCTGTCAGCCGGCGCAGATACGGAATGGCCACGCGTGTCCCTTGAAAACAAGAATGCGCTCAGTGCAATGTGCATGACATTCTAGTCGCGGCGTGACCGATCCGTGATCAAGGTTTGCGCACCGGGAAATATACGCCGCTCAGGTGGCCGTTCAAACCGCAATAAGGCGGACCGAATCCCGCTTGGTCTTTCGCCTGAGCCGCTTCAGCCAGTTCCACGCCTGCGCCAATGCGTTTGAGCGTCAACGTCCATCCTTCGTTGTCGGTAGCATCAATTACCAGCGTGCCGTCCTTGACCCGGGCGATGCCGCTCACGTCGCATACCCAGCGGCCGTTCTGCGGGTGAGCCGCCTGCCCTTCAAAGAACAGTTGGCCATCGGCCTGCTTCTTCACCGAGAATCCGCCAGCCAGATTGCCCCAATATCCCTCAAACCCCTCGCGTGGGGTCAAGGCAATGGAGGCTAGAAATAGATCGCGATATTTCAATCGCTCGGACAGTTCAGCACGAGGCGAGTTCTGATTGAACGGCTCTGCATAGGCATCGTTGCGCAGGTGCACGAAATAGCGCTGATCGTCTGCCAGCGCCTTGGCGGTCGGCTCATCAAAGGCTTTTCTGGCCTGGCCGTAGTGCGCCGCGATGCTCGCATCCTGCGTTGCCAGTGCGGGGTCAGCGCAGATGGCTTTTTCGACATCCGTGCGTGCTTTGCCGCAATCGAACGAAGGCTTGGACGCCGCCAGCGCCGGGGCGCTGATGCACAGAAACGCAACGACCGCCGCTGCGGCATGGTTCTGAAACGTCATAGCGAAAACTCCTGCAGGTTGGCGACGCGTTCAGCCAAGCCATCCGCGCCCAGATAGTGACCAAGCTTGCCCGCACGCACGCGGCGCAGGTCTTCCTGATAGCTGTTGGCCATGGAATTACGGGCCTCAGCAAAGGCCGCGGCAATCCCCTCGCCCCCTGCCTTTGCAACCAGCCGCGCCGCATCGGGCGAACCGCAAGCCACGCAGCGCGCCACGCCCAAGCCGTCAGCGGCTGCGCCGCTCGCCAGCAACAACGCTACCAACTCGGTCGGCGGCGCGCGGTCGAAGCGGTGAATGGCCTTGTCGCTGACGGACGCGCCCGCTTCGATCAATGCTTGAGCCGCCGTGCAGGCATGCTGCATCAGCGCCACATCTACCGGCTGCGCGCTGCCACGCAAAGGCTGGTCAAAACGCATGCCTTGCGCCGCCAATTGCTGCACCAGTCCGGCATCGTCATGCGCCAGCGCGTGCTGCAAGGCCAGCTTGGCCAGATGCGGCGTTTGCCCAAGCTCACCTGCGGCCAAGAGGCTGCGCCAGTCCACCAGCGCGCGGCGGTAGAACGCAATCAATTTATCCGCCAGGCCTTGGGGCAAACCGTGATCCGACACGCGCTCGTCCACATATTCCAGCAAGCGTATGCCTGGGCTGTCTTCGTCTTGTTCGGGGTCCGTTTCCAGGCATAACGCCGCGAAGGCGCTATGCAGATCGGCCGCTACGGTTGCGATGCCATCCTGCTGCAACGCGTGAGTCCAGCCCGGCAGCCCCTGCTTCCAGGCGACCACGCTGCCTGCTCCGGCGCCGGGTTCCACTGCCACATAGATGCGGTCGCAGTACTCAAAGCCGCCGATAGGCAGATAACGCAGCTTGCCGTTCCAGGTTTCGCCTGCCTCCGTAGCGGCCTCGTCGGCGCATTCCTGTTCGTGTTCGATCCAGCCTTGCAGATCGCGATAGTGGCTGCTGCCGTCGTAGAAGAGTTCAGACCAGCTCAACGCCTCTTCGTTGCCATCCATCTGCGTGCGCAGGTCATACGCCAACTCGCCTCCCGCAGTCAGTTGCCAGAGTTCCCGCAAGGCCTGTGGCAAAGGGCCTGCGCAGGCCGCCTCGATTTCCGCCATGCGCGCATCGGCAAGCGGCGGCTGAACATCGATCAGCACGCGATCCGCGAACAACGCAATGCCGTGCTCACGCAAGGCGAGCAATTCGCCAGAGGAAAAGAATTCGCTCATATTGAATCTTCAGGGAGTGAGACGGCCCTGATTCTACTAGCCGCCAGCGCAGCGCCACCGCGATACCATACCGGTCCCCATGTATTGCACAGAGGTTGCTCTTGGCTTTCCACACGAAAATGTATGACGTGTATCTGGTATTGAGCGGCGCAGCTGCGGCCTGCCCATGGTCCACCAGCGCTTGGCTGCCCATTGCAGATGCGCTTGCTGCCTACACCTTGTCGGCGCGCGGCAAGCCCGCCGTACGTTGCGTGCAGATCGACAAAAACACACGCAAGAGCGCCAAGTTTGGCAGGCTGGGTTGGAACGCGGAGTCGCACCGCAAGTGGACGCACGATGAGCCGGACGCGGCCCCCTGGTTCTTCATCGGGTCAGAAGCCTGGGGGCCGTCCTGGAATCAGTGCGAGAAAGACAATGAAGCGCCCGATTGCTATGTGTCCGTTTCGCCGCCAAACGCTGGGCGCCAAGACACGGCGTTGCAGTTCGGAGGCAAGCTGCTGGTAGCGCTTACGGCCGACGCGCCCGACGAGCAAAGAGCCGATCTGCGCGCCAGCATCATCGCCATTGCCCGTGAGCTGGACAGCCCGCTGACTGTCTACCAGCGCCGGCCATGGGGTAAGGCATCGTATGGCGGGTTTACCGGCGCTATGAACGACCTGAGCGTCACAGGCCTGTTCAAGCAAGGCAGTCCCCACGACCGCCCGCTGGACCTGGCGACCTTCAACGAAGCCTGGTCGCCAGTCCAACTCTGACGCCGGCCGTCCTTACACGGCGCCAGACTCGGCAAGCTGCTTACGCCGGAACTCGCCCTGGCGCACGTGCATCCAACCCGGATACTCGGGCGGCAAAGCGCTGACCTTGTCCAGCGCAGCCAGTTCGTCCTGCGTGAGCTTGATCGCGGTGGCCGCCAGATTGTCGTCCAGCTGATCCACACGCTTGGCGCCAATGATGACGCTGGTCACAACCTGCTGATGCAGCAACCAGGCCAAGGCCACCTGGGCAACGGATACGCCACGCGCATCGGCAACCTGCCTCAAGGCGTCGATACTGTCGTAGGCGCGGTCGTGATCAACCGGCGGGAAGTCGAATGCGGCGCGGCGGCTGCCGGCTTCAGCCTTGCCGTCACGGCCATACTTGCCGCTGAGCAGGCCGCCAGCCAGCGGGCTCCACACCATCAGCCCCACCCCTTCGCTTTGCAGCATGGGCACCAATTCACGTTCCAGGTCGCGGCCTGCAATCGTGTAGTAGGCCTGCAGCGACTCAAAGCGCGCCAGCCCCAGGCGTTCGGCAATGCCCAATGCCTTCATGATCTGCCAGGCGGCCCAGTTCGACACGCCCACATAGCGCACGTGCCCGTGCTGCACCAGATTGTCCAGCGCCCTGACGGTTTCTTCGACGGGGGTCGCGGGGTCAAACCCATGGATCTGGTAGAGATCGATGTGGTCCAGCTGCAAACGCGACAGGCTTTTCTTGACGCTGTCCATGATGTGAAAGCGCGAGTTGCCACGCGCGTTCACACCGGCGCCGGTCTGGCCGAAAACCTTGGTGGCAATCACTACGTCATCACGCGCTACTTTCAGATCGCGCAATGCCTGACCGGTAATGACCTCCGACCGGCCTTCCGAATACACGTCAGCGGTATCGATGAAATTGACGCCTGCGTCCAGAGCGCGGCCCACCAGCCGGTTTGCGTCTTCCTGCTGCAAGCTGCCGATCTTGCTCCAGAGCTCGCCCTCGCCACCGAAGGTCATGGTGCCCAGGCAGAGTTCCGAGACGAACAGACCGGTGCTGCCAAATTTCTTGTATCGCATGATGCACTCCTACTGCGGCGCAGCGGGCCTGCGCGTCCCGGGATGGGACGCCGGTACTCCTGCTGCCGGGGTGTCAACAGTATGCGTCGGACTGTTAACGCTGACGCTGCTTGATCCTGCCCTTTTTTTGCCTGATTCTCTGGCAAACGCCTTTGATTTTCCGGCATGCGCTCAATCCTCCACACTTTTTGCCTATTTCTACGAGCCAGGAACAGGACCATGGCATCGTCCGCTACGCCGGGCATACACTGGAGTCCGCCATCCCTCTGTTGCCCCTCAGCGTTGCGCGCGCGGGCGGCACACCCCCTGGAGTCTCCATGCCTATTACTACTGTACGACCGGGAGAGCTCGCCGCCGCCGCGCCCGCGGATATTGCCTACGAACCCGCCCGCAGAGAACTGCTTTGCACGCTGGACCGGATGACAGGACATCTGGAAGGATCGCTGGATACCCCAATCGAAGGGCTATTCCTGCACCGTCTGTCGCAGCCCACCGGCGCCAAGCCCGGCCTGCAAAAAGCCGCGCTGGCGGTCATTGCCCAGGGATCGAAACGCCTGTTGATCGGGGACGAGTCCTTTGAGTACGACCCCTTTCATTACCTGATCTCTTCCGTGGATCTGCCGGTTGTGGCCAAAGTGTCGGTCGCCAGTCCTACCCTGCCCTATCTGGGCCTGCGGCTGGATCTGAACCCGGAAGAAATCGCGGAACTGATCAGCGACGAAAATTTGCCGCCGCTGGTGCCTGCCGAGACCGTGCGCGCGCTGTGCGTGAACCCGTTGGGCGGCTCGTTGCTGGATGTGGTGCTGCGCTTGCTGCGGCTGTTGGACACGCCGCGCGACATTCCCATTCTGGCCCCGATGATCAAGCGTGAGCTGGTGTACCGGCTGCTGATGAACGGCCAGGGCGTCGTATTGCGTCAAACCGTGCTGCAAGACAGCCAACTCAATCGTGTGGCGAAGGCCATTCGCATTCTGCGGGACAACTACGCCCAGCCCCTGCGCGTAGAAGAGATCGCCCGTGACGTACACATGAGCGTGTCGTCTTTGCACCATCACTTCAAGCAGGCCACAGCCATGAGCCCGCTGCAATATCAGAAGCACCTGCGGTTGCAGGAAGCGCGCCGCCTGATGCTGAGTGATGATGCCGGGGTTGCGCTGGCCGCACATGCCGTGGGCTACGAAAGTTCGTCCCAGTTCAGCCGCGAATACAGCCGTCTGTTCGGCACGGCGCCGCTGCGCGACAAGCAACGCTGGAAAGAAGAATCGGCGGGCGCGCCCGCCTGAAACGCGCAGACTTTCCGCCAGGCTGGCGGGGCGCGTTATATGCTCCCCGCTACGTCAAATTTTCAAATAGCGGAAAGCTCATGCACGACTTGAATGATCTCTACTACTTCGTCCAGGTCGTCAGAAACGGGGGCTTTGCCCCTGCCGGACGCACGCTGGATATTCCCAAGTCCCGGCTGAGCCGGCGCATCGCGCTGCTGGAAGAGCGCCTGGGCGTGCGGCTGATCCAGCGTTCCACCCGGACCTTCGCGGTCACGGAGCTGGGCCAGGAGTACTTCGATCAATGCCTGTCGATGCTGGCCGGGGCGGAAGCCGCGCAAGACGTGATCGACCGCACCCACGCCGAACCGCAAGGCACGATCCGCATGAGCGCCCCGCCCGCGCTGATCTATTACTTTCTGGGTGATGTGGTGGCGCGCTTTATGGAAAGGTGCCCTAAAGTCCACGTGTACTTGAAGAGCTTTTCAAGATCCGTGGATGTGCTGCGCGAGGGGTTCGACCTGGCCGTGCGCGTGCGCTTTGGCCCCATGGAAAGCAGCGATCTGGTCATGAAGCATCTGGGCATGAGCTGCCAGAGCCTGGTTGCCAGCCCGTCGCTGGCCGCGACTCTGCCGGTGACGGCCGACGTGCAGCAAATCAGCCAACTGCCCACTCTGGCCTTGGGCACCGAACAACGCGAATGCCAGTGGCGCCTGGATGGCCCCAACGGCGCCCGGCAAGCCGTGCCCTTCACGCCGCGTCTGGTCACCGACGACATGCTGGCGCTCAAGCAGGCCACCCTGCGCGGCGTGGGCGTCGCGGCCCTGCCACTGATGATGATCCGCGAAGAACTGGATGCCGGCACGCTCGTGCCAGTGGGGGCGCCTTGGTATCCCGAACCTGGCGCCGTTCATGCCGTTTTCCCGACACGGCGCGGCTTGCTGCCTGCTGTGCGCGAGCTTCTGGATTTCATGGGCGCGGAGTATGGTGAAAACGCCCGGCGCGAACACGACACCCAGTTGCGTCACGGCATTCCCATCCCCAAAGGCACCCCATCGTCCGATTTATAGAACGCTGAGGCGCAATTTACCCATCTACCGGGGTCATTGGCTTGTATTTAGAATTCTGTTCATGCACTCACCGCGCAACACCGCGCACCCAGACCTGAAGACATAACGGAGCAAAACCATGACCAAACCCTACGTGAAACTGGACAAAAACGAAGCCGCCGTTCTGCTGGTGGATCACCAGGCCGGCTTGCTGTCGCTGGTTCGTGACTTCCAACCCGATCAGTTCAAGAACAACGTTTTGGCCCTGGCCGATCTGGCCGAATACTTCAAACTGCCCACCATCCTGACCACCAGCTTCGAAAACGGCCCCAACGGCCCGCTGGTGCAAGAACTGAAAGACAAATTCCCCGATGCGCCCTACATCGCCCGCCCCGGCAACATCAACGCCTGGGACAACGAAGACTTCGTGAAGGTCGTCAAGGCCACCGGCAAGAAGCAACTGATCATCGCTGGCGTCGTGACCGAAGTTTGCGTTGCCTTCCCCGCCCTGTCGGCCCTGGAAGAAGGCTTTGACGTGTTTGTCGTGACCGACGCGTCCGGCACCTTCAATGAAGTCACCCGCAACGCTGCCTGGAGCCGCATGGAGCAAGCCGGCGCGCAATTGATGTCTTGGTTTGGCGTGGCGTGCGAACTGCACCGCGACTGGCGCAACGATGTGGAAGGCCTGGGCACGCTGTTTGCCAACCACATCCCCGACTACCGCAACCTGATGGCGTCGTATTCGGCCAAGGCCGGCAAGTAATCGGCTGATCGCCCCAGCAACAACGCCAAAAAGCAGGCCGGAAAAAATATTTGCATCCGGCCTGCATCCAAAGCGGTGTCTCCCGTGTAGTACCTGCACCGGCGCGCATGTCGCGCGCCGTCTACAGATCCTCGCTGGAGACCACCCATGAAGACCCAACGTTCGAATCGCATTCCCACCGTTGCCGGCCTGTTCGCCGTGTCGCTCCTTGCCGCCTGCGGCACGATGAGCTCCAAATCCATGGCCTATTCGCAGAACGATCTGCCTGCCAGCGTCCAGGTCCCCACCGGCAATAAGGTCGCCTGGGAAACCGTGGGCGTGGGCGAGATCACCTACGAATGCCGCGCCAAGGCCGACATGAAGAGCCAGACGGAATGGGTGTTTGCAGGCCCCAAGGCCGTCTTGAATGACCGCCAGGGCAAGCAGGTGGGCACGTATTACGGGCCTCCGGCCACTTGGGAAGCCAAGGACGGTTCCAAGCTGACGGGCACGCAAGTCGCCGTAGCCCCGTCCGGCGAAGGGAATCTGCCCTATCAGTTGGTCAAGGCCAACCCCGTTGTGGGTGCTGGCGCGCTGACAGGCGTGACCTACATCCAGCGCGTTGCGCTCAAAGGCGGCGTAGCGCCCAAGACCCCTTGCACCACGGCAACGCTGGGCCAGAAGAGCCAAGTGCAATATCAGGCTGACTACATTTTCTGGAAGGCAAACTAAAACCAGCAGGCCCGCCGAATGTACCGGCGGGCTGCTGGCTACGTTGCAGGAGTCCGGTAAGATGGCGGAGCATTCCGCCTCAGCCCCTGGGCATTGAGCGGCCGCCCAACTCCTGCACCTCGCTCGCATGCCGAACCGCCTGAACCCGGATTTCGATTACGAAGCAACTCTGAAGGAGTGCGCTGCCGGCCGCCGGCCTGCACTGGAATCCCTATACCTGCAAGAAGGCCCGCGCCTGCTCGGCGTGGCCCAGCGACTGCTGCGCGACCGCGCTTGGGCAGAGGACATCGTGCATGACGCTTTCGTCAAAATCTGGAAACAGGCGGGCAGTTTCGACGCGTCGCGCGGATCAGCGCGCGGCTGGGTCTACAGCATCACGCGCAACCTGGCGCTGAACGCGCTGCGCGACACCGCGCGTGAAACTGCCGTAGATGAAGACACCGCCGCCGCGCTGGACGCGCGCGACGCCATGGAAGCGTGGCACGATACCCGCGACGCTTTCGATTGGCGCGCCAGCGCTGGCCAGATCGGCCCCTGCCTGGAACAGCTGGAACCCGTGCGCCGTAATTGCGTATTGCACGCCTACGTGGAAGGCTTGTCGCATAGCGAAATTGCCCAACGCCTGGGCGCGCCGCTAGGCACGGTCAAAGCCTGGATCAAGCGCAGTCTGCAAGCGCTCAAGGAGTGCCTGGCATGACCGGCCCCCAAGAATCCCCTGCCGACCTGAACCAGCTCGCGGGCGAATATGTTTTAGGCACGTTGACGGCCGCGCAACGCCGCGAGGTGCAGACGCGCTTGACTCACGATGCGGCCTTGCGCGCAGCAGTCTCGAGATGGGAAGAACAATTGCTGCCGCTGACCAGCCTGTCCGAACCGGTTGAGCCTTCGGCAAGCCTGTGGCCTCGCATCAGCCAATCCATCTCTGCTACCGCTGCACAGCGGCCCGCCGTCAAGCGCTCGCCCGGCATGTGGGACAGTCTGTTTTTCTGGCGTAGTCTGGCGGCAGGCGGCATGGCCGCAGTCCTGATTCTAGGCAGCACCTTAGCGCTGCGTCCGCCCGCGGGACCCGGCGCGCCGCAATACGTCGTTGTGTTGGTGGCGCCGCAATCCCAAGCGCCCGGCTGGGTCGTCCAGGCCCAGGCCGGTCAGACAGCCGTGCAACTGGTGCCGCTGGCGGCCACCGAAGTGCCTGCGGACCGCGCACTGGAATTCTGGACCAAGGCCGACGGCTGGGCCGGACCTGTCTCACTGGGTCTGATCAAACCAGGAGAATCCGTTCGCATCCCGCTGGACAAGTTGCCGCCGTTGGAACCCAATCAGCTGTTTGAGCTGACGCTCGAACCCAAGACCGGCTCGCCCATCGGCAAGCCCACCGGCCCGATTCAATTCATTGGCCGCGCGGTAAAGATGCTCTAGCGAAAAGGTCCGGGCGCCAATGGCTCAAGGCCAGGGCCCTGACCAGGAAGCGATTACTTCTTGCGCTTGAAGGGATACGCCTGCTGGGCCAGGAAGGTCCCGGGCATATCGTTGTCCAGGATGCCGTACTTCTCCGGCAGGCGATTGCCCACGCCGCGCACGGCGGTGCCGAAGATGTAGTCGATAAACGAGAAATGCGCCGCGTAGTTCTTGTCGATCGCCTCGGTGTCCGACGAATGGTGCCAGTAATGGAAATCCGGCGTCACGATGATGTAGCGCAGCCAGCCCCAGGGCAGCCTGACGTTCGAGTGAATCAGCACTGCCTGGAAACCGACGATGATGATGTAGGCATCCAGCACCGACTTGGAAAAACCAAGCACAAACAACACGCCCAGCACAGCCACGCGAGTGATCAGCAACTCAACGATATGCAGACGCGATCCTGCCAGCCAGTCCAGCGTGCGCGTGCTGTGGTGCACGGCGTGGAAGCGCCACATGACCGGCACCTCGTGATAGATACGATGCGCCGCGTATTGCGCCAGATCTGCCACCAGCACCGCCACAAACAGTTCCAGCAGATACGGCATGGACCGGATCAACTCTTGCAGCGGTTCGTAGGCCGCCCACGAAAACAGCCTGTGGATGAAGAAGTTGATGCACAACAGCACCGCCCCCACCGACAGGTGGTTGAACAGGAAGTGCTTCATGTCCACTTGCCACTCACCGCGAAATACCGGTTGCCCCGGATACAGCGGCGTCAGCTTTTCGAAGATGATGAAGACCGTGCTGGATGCCAGCAGGTCCAGAATGAACCAGTCCAGCCCCAAATAGGGGTGATTGCCGGTATTGGTGGTCGTAACGACGACCTGACTGCCGCCCGCCGCCACTGCGCCGCAGACCAACACGAACGCGGTGATATTCAGCCAGCGTTGACGGCCCAATACGGTATTGGCCAGCGCGATCGAACCCGACACCAGCAATGCGCAGAACAACAACGTGCGCATCGCTTCCACCGTGTAGAACGCGCGAAGTTCCGGTGTCGTCAGATAGGCCGGGAAGTGAAATGCCAGTACGCCCAGTACCGCCAGGATCGCCAGAAACAGCGCAATCACGCCGCTCATCATGCCTGTACCCGGATTGATGCGTCCGTCTTGCCTGAAGAGCTCAAAAATTTGCCGATGGATAGGCGCGCGCTGTTTCATTTCACTTTAATGTCTATCACGGGGTAGCGAGTGTATCGCCGGGGCTGAATACCCATGTAATGAAACGTATATAGACGCAACAGGTTGGCTCCCTATGCGACAGGGTTGCGCGGCATCAAATTTACGAACATGGCAGCCTGCGGAGCGGTTGACAAGGACTGGCGGTTGGCGTGTCATGGAATTGACGCTGATGAGGTGTCACCTGGCGCGTCATCGGTCCCGTCAATTGGTTCCAAAAGAGGCCCTTATGTTCCCTGAATATCGCAACCTCATTACCCAGCTGAAATCCGAGAACGCGCATTTCTCGGCCTTGTTCCAGCGTCACAACGACCTGGACCAGGAAATCAAGAACATGGAAGACGGCATCGTGCCGAGTTCGGGCAACAACATTGAGGTCCTGAAGAAAGAGAAGCTGCACCTGAAAGATAAGCTGTATGGCTTGTTGCGGGCGGCAGACCCGAACGCCAGCCAGGCTTAGCGCCTGGCCCTGCCGGACCCTGAAACCCACGGTCCGCGGTAATTAGAAAAACTAAGTACGAATTAGGATATTTAGTTTTTCTTAGCTGGCAGTAAAAGCTAGGCTATCGCCCTCGTATAGGGTTTCCGATGTCCTCCGCTTTTATTCCCGGCTTCCTGCTCAGCCTGAGCCTCATTCTTGCCATTGGCGCTCAAAACGCCTTCGTCCTGCGGCAAGGGCTGCGCCAGGAACATGTCTTTGCCGTTTGCCTGACCTGTGCCGTGTCCGACGCCATCCTGATTGCGGCGGGCGTGGCCGGCTTTGGCTTGGCGGTCAACGCGCTGCCTTGGCTGGAATCCGCCATGCGATATGGCGGTGCGCTGTTCCTGTTTGCTTATGCGGCGCGCAGCCTGGCCTCGGCGCTGCGCCAGCAACACGGCAGCTTGACTCCTTCCACCAAACAAACAGCCGGGCGCGCCGCCACGCTGGCTGCCTGCCTGGCCTTTACGTGGCTCAACCCGCACGTCTATCTGGACACGGTGGTGCTGCTGGGTTCCATTTCCAGCCAATACGAAGGACAAAAAACCGCATTCGCGCTGGGCGCGATGTCGGCGTCCTTTGTTTTCTTCTTTGCGCTGGGTTTTGGCGCGCGGCTGCTGCGGCCGGTATTCGCGGACCCGCGCGCATGGCGATTGTTGGACGCCTGCGTGGCAATCGCGATGTTTACGATAGGCCTGAAACTGGTGCTGTAGCGCCAGCGTGCCGCAGCCGCCCGTTTGCGTTAAATCTGAAGATCATCCGTCTGAAGGACGGCGAGAGCCCTTGCGTACTGCTACGCTGCCCCAACTCCACCTTGAACGGATACCTCCCGTGAAAACCGCCATTGGCGCAGCATGTGCAATCGCCGCCCTGCTGCATACCGGCACGCTGTCCGCGCAGTACGTGGTGCAGACTCAGGACATGGAGGGTAAGTGGAGCGTGCCGAACCCTCAATACAAGGGTGTTCCGGAACTCTTTCGGGCAAGCTCCGGCGCCAAACGGGCCTGCCTGGACCGGGGGCCGCGCACCGATCTCAATCGCGCCACAAAGGTGATTGACCTGCGCACTAGCGAGATAGTGCTGCTGGTCGATTGCATCCCCATACGCAAGGAACAGCGCGAACGGTCCGAGCAGATCAGAGCGAACGCAGTGAAGCCTTCAGCCTCGCAATAGTGAGTGACGCCGATTAGCGACCGGGTTTTTTCTCTGTCTGGCCGCTGGAAGCGTTCATGTAGTCCTTGACGGTGCCGTCTTGGTTGTAGATCACCGTCAACGTCCGCTGATCCTGCACGGCCCCATATTCACTGTTATTGAAGTAGAACCACGTGGCAGTACGTATCCCCTGCGGATTGACGTGCTGGGTCCGAGGCGGCCCGAAGTCACGGGCCATTTCGTCAAAGGTGGTGACATGGATCTTGATAGCCGCGATCTTCGCTTCGCTGATCAAGTCTCCAGAGCTGGTGGCCGCACAACCCGTCACGATAGCGGCCACGAAAAGCAACGACATTCTCATTCAACAACCTCATCGTGGTAAGCCGCGATGCGCGGCTGCTGTGTTTTCAAAGTCGATCTTGCTTGAGCGAATCTGCAAGACGATCCGGAAAGCGCGGCATTAAACAGCCACGCTAAACAGCCAGCTCGTTTGCGTTTCGGAAGCATACCAACTAGTCGAAGACATGGGTATTAAGATTGCCCCCAGTTATTGCGGCCGCGTCCAATACGAAATTGCTATTAATACCAAGCAACGACACCAGCAAGCGATATTGACCCTGACTGCGAGAGTTCGCGGACACGCATTTATTTAAATGCACTTCTCTTCTTGAAAATGCAACGTTTGAATAGCCGCGCCCTTTAGTTTTCTCATCGGCCAGCGATTGAGGCTGCCTGCGCGCCGGGCTGTCAGGCAAAGCAGATATAGCAAGTACCTGACGATGAAAATAATTAATAGGCTCCAAACAATAATCCGCCTGTAGCCGACGGGATAAATGACTATCACCCTGCCAGTTTACTTATTAATCCTCTATCCGATTCCAAAATGGAATCTTTTATTCGATTCCCAAATGGAATCTGATACCGCAGCATTAGTTTGAGCGAATGGCTGTGTTGAATTTTTTTATTTTTGTTCCCCAAAACAAATATTTATTTTGATGTAATCCATTTGCTTTTTTTTGCGCATAACATATTTCCTAACTTGAGCCTTCCTGATCCCCAGCCTGGATGTCAAGTTCTTGAGGTATAGAAAATGGGCAACCCTATTTCTATCAGTATCGTGGACAAGAAAACACATTCTCAGTCCAGTACATCTCAACCTGACCTGACCTTGTCATCGCCATCGGTCGTACAGGTCCCCATACCCAAAGCCCAAATCAAGTCCATGACTCGCGACGGAGATACGCTCGTTATCACGACCGTATCCGGCGAAGTCGTGCGGGTGCATGGGTATTACCTGCACCACCAAGGCCAGAAGAACAGCCTGGTCTTGCAGGACCCGGATGAGTCGCTGTGGTTGCTACAGCCGCCGGATGCGGCAGAGGCAAGCGCGACCGACGCCGCCGCATCGGTGCCCACCTACGACAGTATCGATGCGATTGATCCGCTACTGGCCGAAGGCGGCGGCATGGGCGGCGCTTTGCCCTGGGTTCTCGGCGCATTGGGGTTGGGACTGGCGGGCATTGCCGCAAGCAGCAGCGGCGGTGGTGGTGGTGGCAGTAGCAGCGGCAGTGAAAGCTCGGGTGGTTCCATATCACCCGCCGCGCCGGCTGGACCCACCGCGATTGCCGTCATCAGCGCCATATCCAAAGGGGCATTGGCTAGCGGCAACGGCTTTATCTCCAATGTGCAACACCAAGTCGTCAGTGCCACCTTGACCGGGTTGCTGGAACCGGGTGAGACCGTTCAGATCTCCGTAGATGGCGGCGCAACCTGGCATAACGCAGCGCTGGTAAGCGGCAATACCTATGCGTTCGACAACAGCGCCGACGCGCTTGCGGAGGGCCACTATAACTTTGCCACCCGCGTGATCAATTCAGCCGGTGTGGCCAATGCTGCGGGCACACAGGCCGTCACCATTGACACCACCGCGCCGACTGTCGTGGTCGCCAGTATCTCCATTACCCACCAAACAGGCGCGAACAGCACCGAGCTAATCACCAATAACAATAATCCGACATTCTTCGGCACGTTAACGGCGCCATTGTCGGCAGGTGATACGGTGCAGATCAGCCTGGATGGCGGCGTTTCCTGGAATACAGCAACGGTCACCGGCACCAACTGGAGCTTCGACCCCTTACTGGACGGTACCTACCAGGTGGTCGTACGCGTGGTAGACGCCGCAGGTAATGCCGGCCCCAGCGCTACACAGACCGTATTGGTTGATACAACGCCCCCCGCATCGCCCACTGAATCAATCAGCACCAACCCGAATGGCACCGTGACGGTAGCGGGGACGGCTCAACCGGGCAGCACCATAAAGGTTACCTATCCTGATGGCTCGACTAGTACGACGGTGGCTAGTGCCAGCGGCGCCTACAGCACGACGTCGAGTGCGGAGCAGAATGACGGTACGGTCACCGTAACGGCGACCGACGAGGCGACCAATGTCAGCACACCAGCCTCCACGGTGTATCACAACACCACGGCGCCACTGGCGCCCACCGAAACCGTAAGCGCCAACCCCAACGGCACAATCACCGTCAGTGGCACGGCGCGGCCCGGCAGCACGGTGACGGTCACCTATCCCGATGGCACCACCGGAAGTGTCGTTGCCGGTGCCAACGGCACCTACAGCGTCACGTCGCCGACCGTGCAGAGCAGCGGCCCGGTAAGCGCCACCGCGACCACGCCGCAAGGCTATACCAGCACGACCGCGAGTACCCCGTACACGGACACCACGCCCCCCGCCGCACCGACCGAAACGCTCACCACCAACCCCAACGGCACCATTACGGTGAGTGGCACGGCGCAGCCCGGCAGCACCGTGACCGTGACCTATCCCGATGGCACCACCGGCACGGCGGTGACGGCCGCCAACGGCACCTACAGCATCACCTCGCCGACCCCGCAGAACAATGGGCAGGTCACCGCCAGCGCCACCGAGGCCGGCGGCCTGAGCAGCAGCACCGCCAGCACGCCCTATACCAACACCACGCCACCAGCCACACCGACCGAAACGACGCATACCAACCCGGATGGCACGCTGACGGTCAGCGGTACGGCGCAGGCTGGCAGCACCGTGGCCGTGACCTATCCCGATGGCACCACCGGCACGGTCGTCGCCAGCGCCAACGGCACTTACAGCATCACCTCGCCGACCGTGCAATACGACGGTTCGGTGTCGGTGACCGCCACGACAGTTCAAGGCTATAGCAGCCCAGCGGCCACCAGCAGTTACCACAACACCACACCACCACTGGCGCCCACGGAGACCGTGGTCGCCAACAGCAACGGCACGTTGACCGTCAGTGGCACCGCGCAGCCGGGCAGCACCGTGCTCATCACCTATCCCGATGGCAGCACCAGCTCTACCGTGGCCAATGCCAATGGCGGCTACAGCACCAGCTCCGCCGCAGCGCAGCTCAGCGGCAGCATCGTGGCCACGGCGACGACGCCAGAAGGCTACACCAGTACCGCGACCTCCCACCCCTATACCAACACCCTGGTGCCAGCCGCCACCGCGGCCGTCAGTGCGATCACCCAGGATATGGGGGTCAACAGCAGCGACTTCATTACCAGCGATCAGCATCTGCTGGTGACGGCAACCCTGACCGGCACCTTGAACATCAACCTGGGCGACACGGTGCAGATCTCCGTGGATGGCGGCAGCAGTTGGCACAATGCGGCCCTGGTCAGCGGCTCGACCTATCAGTACGACAACAGCGCCAACACCCTGGCCGCAGGCAGCTACAGCTTTGAGGCGCGGGTGGTGAACGCGGCGGGCAATGCCAGTGCTGCAAGCAGCCAATTGGTGGTGATCAACACCACTGTGCCCAGCGCCAGTGAAACCATTGCCATTACGTCCATTACCCAGGACACCGGCGTCAGCAGCAGCGACTTTGTCACCAACGATCCTAGCCTGGTGTTCCACGGCACTTTAGGCAGTGCACTGGGCAGCGGCGAGAGCGTGCAGATCAGCCTGGACGGCGGCACGACCTGGCTCAATGCCAGCGTCAGCGGCACAAGCTGGAGCTATGACAACAGCGCCGGCCCATTGGCCAGCGGCAGCTATGCCGTTCAGGCACGGATCATCTCCGAGGCCGGCGCAATCGGCGAGACCGCCAGCCGGCTCGTCGTGGTCAACACCGTGGCGCCTAGCGCCACTGAAACCGTTGCCATTTCGTCCATCACCCACGACAACGGCGCGAGCGGCAGCGACTTCATTACCAACGATCCGAATCTGGTGCTGCACGGCACCCTGGGCGCCACGCTGGCCAGCGGCGACAGGGTGCAGATCAGCCTGGACGGCGGCAGCACCTGGCTCAATGCCTCTGTAAGCGGCCTCACCTGGAGTTATGACAATTCGGCCAATACTCTGGCCAGCGGCAGCTATAACGTCGAGGCACGGGTGGTCGACACCGCCGGCAATGTGGGGCTTGGCGCCAGCCAGCTCGTCGTGGTGAACACCGTGGCGCCCAGCGCCACTGAAACCATTGCCATTACGTCCATCACCCAGGACACGGGCGCCAGCAGCAGCGACTTTGTCACCAACGATTCAAGCTTGGTGTTCCACGGCACCTTAGGCAGCGCACTGGCCAGTGGAGAGACCGTGCAAATCAGTCTCGATGGCGGCGCCACCTGGCTGAACGCTGCCGTCAGCGGCAGCACATGGAGCTATGACAACAGCGCCAGCGCGCTCGCCGATGGCAACTACACCATCAACGCCCGGGTGATCAACGTGGCTGGCAATATCGGCCAGACCGCCAGCCAGCCCATGGTGGTCAATACTCTTGCGCCCAGCGCCACTGAAACCATTGCCATTACCGCCATCAACCTGGATACCGGGGTCAGCGGCAACGACTTCATCACCAGCGATCCGAACCTAGTGTTCCACGGCACGCTAGGCATACCGCTGGCACCAGGGGATAGCGTACAAATCAGCGTAAATGGCGGCAGCACCTGGCTCAATGCCACGGTCAGCGGCACGGACTGGAGTTATGACAATAGCGCCAATGCACTGAGCAACGGCAGCCACATCGTTCAAGCCAGGGTGATCAACCTGGCAGGGGTTGCCGGCCAGAGCGCCAGCCAATCCGTGACGATCAACATCCAGGCGCCCAGCGCCAGTGAAACCATTGCCATTACATCCATCACACAGGACAGTGGCGCCAGCAGCAGCGATTTCATCACCAACGATGCCAACCTGGTGTTCCACGGCACGCTGGGCAGCACCTTGGGCGCTGGCGATGGCGTGCAGATCAGCATAGACGGCGGCATGACCTGGCTCAACGCCACGGTCAGCGGCACCAGCTGGAGCTACGACAACAGCGTCAGCACCTTGACCGATGGCAGTTACACCGTGCAGGCTCGCGTGGTGAACATAGCGGGCAATGTGGGCCAGACCGCCAGCCAGGCGCTGGTGATCAACACCGTGCCCCCCAGCGCCAGCGAAACCATCGCCATTACGTCCATCACGCAGGACGGCGGCATCAGCAGCAGCGACTTTGTCACCAACGATTCAAGCCTGGTGTTCCACGGCGCCCTGGGCAGCGCACTGGCCAGTGGCGAAACCGTGCAAATCAGCCTGGACGGCGGCACGAGCTGGCTCAACACCACCGTCAGCGGCACCAGCTGGAGTTATGACAACAGCGCCAATGCGCTCGCCGACGGCAGCTACTCCGTTCAAGCCAGGGTGATCAACCTGGCAGGCGGTATCGGTCAGAGTGCCAGCCAGACCGTGGTGATCAACACCGCGGCGCCGAGCGCCAGCGAAACCATTGCCATTACGTCCATCACCCAGGACACCGGCGCCAGCAGCAGCGACTTCATCACCAACGATGCCAACCTGGTATTCCAGGGCACCCTGGGCACCGCCCTGGCCGCTGGTGACAGCGTACAGATAAGTCTAGACGGTGGCAGCACCTGGCTCAACGCCACGGCCAGCGGCACCAGCTGGAGCTACGACAACAGCGCCAACCCCCTGGCCAATGGCACCTATAGCGTTGAGGCGCGGGTGATCAACCTGGCAGGCAATATTGGCCAGATTGCCAGCCGGACTTTGGTGATCGACACCACCGCTCCCAACGCCAGCGAAACCATTGCCATTACCTTCATCACGCAGGACAGCGGCGCCAGCAGCAGCGACTTTGTCACCAACGATCCCAGCCTGGTGTTCCATGGCACGCTGAGCACCGCCTTGGCCGCTGGCAACAGTGTGCAGGTCAGCCTTGATGGCGGCAGCACCTGGAGGACCGCGACGGTCAGCGGCACCGCCTGGAGCTATGACAACAGCGGCACCCCTCTGAGCGATGGCACCTATAACGTGGCTGCGCGGGTGATCGATATCGCCGGGAATGTAGGACAAAGCGCCAGCCAGACGGTCGCGATCAATACCCAGGCGCCGAGTGCCAGCGAGACCGTGGCCATTACGGCGATCACCCCGGACAGTGGCGCCAGCAGCAGCGATTTCATCACCAATGCGCAGCATCTGGTGTTCCACGGCACGATGGGCACCGCCCTGGCCTCGGGCGACAGTGTGCAGATCAGCCTGGACGGCGGCAGCACCTGGCAAAACACCACGGTCAGCGGCGCCACCTGGAGCTACGACAACACTGCCAACACCTTGGCCAATGGCACCTATAGCGTCGCAGCGCGCGTGGTCAATGTTGCCGGGAATGTGGGCCAAATCGCGAATCAAACGGTGGTGATCAACACGCAGGCGCCAAGCGCCAGCGAAACCGTGGCCATTACCGCCATCACCCTGGACAGCGGGATCAGCAGCACCGACTTCATTACCAATGCGCCTAATTTGGTATTCCATGGCACCGTCGGAACCTTGTTGGCTGCCGGCGACAGTGTGCAGATAAGTCTAGACGGTGGCAGCACCTGGCTGAACACCACGGTCAGCGGCACCAGCTGGAGCTACGACAACAGCGCCAACGCCCTGGCCGATGGCACCTATAGTGTTGCGGCGCGGGTGATCAACCTGGCTGGCGATGTCGGCCAGAGCGCCAGCCAGACTGTGGTGATCAACACGGTGGCGCCAAGCGCCAGCGAAACCGTAACCATCAGCGGCATCACGCCCGACACCGGCATCAGCAGCAGCGACTTCATCACCAGCGCTTCCAACCTGGTGTTCCACGGCGCCGTGGGCACGGCACTGGCCAATGGCGACAGCGTGCAGATCAGCCTGGACGGCGGCAGCACCTGGCAGAGCGCCACGGTCAGCGGCACCACCTGGAGCTATGACAACAGCGCCCATGCCTTGCCCGATGGCACCTATAGCGTTGCCGCGCGGGTGATCAACGTCGCGGGGGATGTGGGGCAGACCGCCAGCCAAACCCTGCTGATCAACACCGTGCCGCCAAGCGCCAGTGAAACCGTGACCATCAGTTCTATCAGTCCAGACACTGGGATCAGCGCTGCGGATTTCATCACCAACGCCCCCAGCCTGATATTTCAAGGCACCGTTGGTACCGCTCTGGCCGCTGGCGATAGCGTGCAGATCAGCCTGGACGGTGGCAGCACCTGGCAGAACACCACGGTCAGCGGCACCACCTGGAGTTACGACAATACGGCCAATGTACTGGCCGACGGCACCTATACCGTCGTCGCACGGGTGGTCAACGTCGCGGGGAGTGTGGGCCAGACCGCCAGCCAGAGCGTGGTGATCGATACCACCACACCGGCCGCCAATGAAAGCATTGTGATCTCGTCCATCACCCGCGATACCGGCGCCAGCGCCAGTGATTTCATTACCAGTGACCATACGCTGCTGTACCAGGGCACCCTGAGCGCGCCGTTGTTGAACCAGCAGATCGTGCAGATCAGCGCGGACGGCGGCACCACTTGGCAGACCGCCAATGTCACCGGCACCAGCTGGAGCTATGACGGCACCGGCGCCTCGTTGCCCGATGGCAGCTATACCGTGCAGGCACGCGTCGCTGACCTGGCAGGCAATATCGGCCAGAGCACCAGCCAAGTGGTGGTGATCGACAGCACGCCGCCAAGCGCCAGCGTAACGGTGACCGTCATCTCGATCACTCCCGATACCGGTCTGAGCAACAGCGACTTCATTACCAGTGCCACCCACCTGGTGTTCCAGGGCACGGTCGGCGCTGCGCTGGCCAGCGGTGACGGCGTGCAGATCAGTCTGGATGGCGGCAGCACCTGGCACAACGCCGCTGTCAGCGGCGCCAACTGGACTTATGACAACAGCGCCAACACGCTAGCGGATGGCAGCTACAACGTGCTGGCGCAGGTGATCGACGCCGCTGGCAACGTGGGCAGCAGTGCCAGCCAAGTGGTGGTGGTCAGTACCACGCCGCCGTCATCCAGCGAAACAGTTAGTCTGGTTTCGATCACCCGCGACAGCGGCCTGATCGGCACGGACTTCATCACCAACGACCACAGCCTGCTGTTCAACGGCACCCTGGGGGCGCCGCTGATTGGCGGCGAAGCGGTTCAACTGAGCACCGATGGCGGCAGCACCTGGCAAACAGCGAGCGTCAGCGGTACTGCGTGGACGCTCGACAATACCGCAAACTCCCTGCCCGATGGCAGCTATGACGTGCAGGTGCGGGTGATCAACGTGGCTGGCGACGTGGGCGCCACCACAGCGCAAACCGTGGTGATCGACAGCGTGGCGCCCAGTGCGGCCCCAACCATCAGTGCCATCAGCGCAGACACCGGCAGCAGCGCTGGCGACTTCATCACCAGCGCTCAACACCTGGTGGTCAGCGCGACACTCTCCGGCACCCTGGCGGCCAACGATACGGTGCAGATCTCTCTGGACGGCAGCAATACCTGGCAAACCGCCACGCTGGTCAGCGGCAACCTTTACCAGCTCGACAACAGCGCCAACACGCTCGCCGCCGGCACCTACACCTTCGCCACCCGCGTCACCGATGTGGCGGGCAATACCAGCGCAGTATCCAGCCAGACCGTGGTGATCGATACCGCACCGCCGGCCGCCGGCAACAGCGTGGCGATCACCAGCTACACCGATACGGTCGGCCCGCTAGTGGGCAACTTCGGCAATGGCAGCAGCACCAATGCCAGTGCACCCTTGCTCAATGGCACGGTCAGCGGGCTGAACAGCGGCGACCTGGTGCAGGTCTATCAAGGCAGCACCTTGCTGGGCAATGCCAACGTCAGTGGCGGCAGCTGGACCTATCAACTGAGCAGCAACCCCGACGGCGCCTACACCTATCGCGCGCTGATTACCGACATCGCCGGCAACCCGGGCACCGTGTCGAGCGACTTCGGCTTTACCATCCAAACCGTGGCGCCGGTGGTGACTGCCGCACTGACGGCGATCAGCCCGGATACCGGCGTCAGCAGCAGTGACTTCCTTACGGACACCAATCATCTGATCCTGAGCGGCACCCTCAGCGCCGCGTTGCCTGCGGGTGACAGCGTGCAAGTCAGCCTCAACGGCGGGGCAACCCTGATGGCGGCCACTGTCAGCGGCACCACCTGGACCCTGGACCTGAGCGGCGCCACTTTGGCTGACGGCAGCTACCCGGCACAGGTCTGGGTCCAGGATGGGGCGGGCAACCAGAGCCCGATCAGCAGCCAGACCTTCATCATCAACAGCGTTGCCCCGACCCAGAGCGTGGCGATCACTTCCATCACGCAAGACACTGGCACCAGCAGCAACGACTTCATCACCAGCGATCAGACTCTGGTCTTCCACGGCAGCCTGGGCGCGGCGCTGGCGGCCAACGGCTCGGTGCAGATCAGCCTGGACGGTGGAAGCACCTGGCACGCGGCTTCGGTCAGCGGTACCAGCTGGAGCTATGACAACAGTGCCAGCGCGCTAGCGGCTGGCAGCTATAACGTCGAAGCGCGGGTGGTGGACACCGCGGGCAATATCGGTAACCTGGCTAGCCAGACGCTGATCATCAACACCACCGCCCCCACCACGGGCAACAGCGTGGCGATCAGCAACTACGCTGACAACATCGCTGCGCAAGTGGGCAACTTCGCCAGCGGCACCAGTACCAACGACACGACTGCGCTGCTAAACGGCAGCGTTACCGGCCTGATTGCCGGCGACATCGTGCAGGTCTTCCAGGGTTCCACCTTGCTGGGAAATGCCACGGTCAGTGGCAATACCTGGACCTATCAGCTCGGCGCCCTGGCCGAAGGCAGCTACAGCTTTGACGCGGTCATCACCAATGTGGCCGGCATCCAAGGCACCACGTCCAGTTTGTTTACCCTGACGGTGGACACCAGCGCGCCAACCGAGAGCATCTCCATCACCGCCATCAGTCCCGACACAGGCAGCAGCGCCAGCGATTTCATCACCAACGGCAACCACCTGCTGTTCAGCGGCACGCTGGGCTCTACGCTGGCCATAGGCGAATATGTGCAGGTCAGCCTGGACAACGGCGGCACCTGGCAGACCGCCAGCGTGAGCGGCAACACCTGGAGCTACGACAACAGCGCCGCCACCATGGCCGATGGCAGCTATGAAGTCCTGGCGCGGGTGGTGGACGCCGCAGGCAACCCAGGCACAAGCGCCAGCCAACTGGTGGTGATCAACACGGTTGCACCGGTGGAAAGTATTGCCATTGTGTCGATGACACCCGATACCGGCATCAGCAGCAGCGACTACGTCACCAGCGCGCAAAACCTGGTCTTTCATGGCAGCCTGAGCACCGCGCTGGGCGCGGGCGAAAGCGTGCAGTTCAGCCTGGACGGCGGAGCGACCTGGCGGAACGCCACGGTCAGCGGCAGCAGCTGGACCTACGACAACAGCGCCAACACCCTGGCCTCGGGCAACTACACCGTGCAAGCCCGAGTGATCAACGTGGCCGGAGACAGCGGAACTGTCGCCAGCCAGTTGGTGGTGATCGACACCGCCACCCCCGCGGGCAACCCGATCACCCTCACCTCGATCACCCCGGATACCGGGGCCAGCGCCAGCGATTTCATCACCGGCAGCAATACCCTGGTGTTCAACGGCGCCTTGACCAGTCCCCTGGCCGCCAATGAATCCGTGCAGATCAGCCTGGATGGCGGCGCCACCTGGCTCAACGCCACGGTCAGCGGCACGACCTGGAGCTACAACAACACCGCCAATGTCATGGCCGATGGCAGCTACAGCGTGCAGGCGCGCATCATCGACGGTGCCGGCAATATCGGCAACGGCACGAGCCACGCCATCGTGATTGCAACCGTCGCACCGACTGCAAGTATCAGCATCAGCTCGATCAGCCAGGACACAGGCAGCAGCGCCACCGACTACATCACCAACGACAACACCCTGGTGTTCCGTGGCAACCTGAGCGGCGCCCTGGGCGCCAGCCAATCGGTGCAGGTCAGTCTGGACGGCGGCAGCACCTGGCAAACCGCCAGTGTCAGCGGCACGGCCTGGACCTACGACAACAGCGCGAATGTGCTGGCCAATGGCAGCTACAGCGTACAGGCGCGGGTGACGGATGTTGCTGGCAATATTGGCCAGAGCGCCGTCCAGACCGTCGTGATCAATACCCAGGCGCCAACGGAAAGCATCGCCATCACCTCGATCACCCCGGATACCGGGTCCAGCAGCAGCGACTTCATCACCAGCGGGCAAAACCTGGTACTTCACGGCAGCCTGGGCAGCGCCCTGGCCGCGAATCAGTCCGTACAGATCAGCCTGGATGGCGGCAACACGTGGCAGAGCGCCAGTGTCAGCGGCAACAGCTGGGCCTACGACAACAGCGCCAATACCTTGCTTGCGGGCAACTACAACGTCGCAGCGCGGGTCATCGATACGGCCGGCAATACTGGCCAGCTCGCAACCCAAGTGGTGCAGATTGCCACGGCGGCCCCCAGCGCCACCGCGAGCGTCGCCTCGATCAGTGTGGACAGCGGCAGCAGCGCCAGCGACTTCGTGACCAACGACCAGACCTTGCAGGTCTACGCCACGGTAAACGGCACGCTGGCCAGCGGCAATAGTGTGCAGATCAGCGTGGACGGCGGCACGACCTGGCATGCCGCAACCCTGGTCAGCGGCAATACCTACGCCTATGACAATAGCGCCAGCGCCTTGGCTGCGGGCAACTACTCCTTTGAAGCGCGCGTGGTGGACGCGGCCGGCAATGCCAGCGCCGCCGGGACCCAGGCAGTGGTGATTGCCACCAGTGCGCCGGCCAATACTGTGGCGATTACCGCAATCAGTCCTGATACCGGGGTTAGCGCCAGTGATTTCATCACCAATGCGAATCAACTGATTTTCAGCGGCACCCTGGCCACTGCGCTACCGGCCGGGGCCGGCGTGCAGATCAGTCTGGACGCCGGCGCCACCTGGCATGCGGCCAATGTCAGCGGCGTCACGTGGAGCTACAACAACACCGCCAATGTGCTGGCAGACGGCACCTACACCGTCCAAGCGCGATTGATTGACCTGGCGGGCAATACCACGACCGAGGTCAGCCAGGCAGTGGGGATCAATACCCAGATCCCCAGCGCCACCGCCGCCATCAGTGGCATTTCCCAGGACACCGGCACCAGCGGCAGCGACTTCATCACCAGCGACCAGAGCCTGGTGATCAGCGCCACCGTGACTGGCTCCGTGGCCAGCAACCAATTCGTCCAGATCAGTCTGGACGGCGGCAGTACCTGGCACGCCGCAGCCCTGGTCAGCGGCAATACCTACGCCTACGACAACAGCGCCAATGCCGTAGCCGCAGGCACCTACACCTTTGAAGCCCGGGTGGCCGACAGCGCCGGAAACGCCAGCAGCGCCACCAGCCAGGCTGTGCAGGTCATCACCACGGCGCCCACCACCGGCAACAGCGTGGCGATCACCAGCTATACCGATGACATCTTCCCGCAGAGCGGCATATTCACCAGCGGCACCAGCACCAACGACAGCGCGCCGTTACTCAACGGCACCGTCACCGGGCTCAAACCCGGTGACATCGTGCAGATCTTTCAAGGCGCCACTTTGCTGGGCAATGCTGCGGTCAGCGGAAGTACCTGGACTTACCAGCTAGGCACCCTGGCTCAGGGCGACTACACCTTCGATGCGGTGATCACCGATGTGGCCGGCCTGCAAGGCACCGCCTCGAGCAACTTCAGCCTGACCGTCAAGACCTCGCCGCCCAGTGTCAGCGAAACCATCAGCATCGCCGCCATCAGCCCGGATACCGGTGTCAGCGGTACCGACTTCATCACCGGTTCCAGCCACCTGGTGTTCACCGGAGTGCTGGGAACTGCCCTGGCCGCGGGCGATATCGCCCAGATCAGCCTGGACGGCGGCAACACCTGGCTCAATAGTGTCGTCAGCGGCACCGCCTGGAGCTATGACAACTCGGCCAACACCCTGGCCGACGGCGTGTACAACATCAAGGCACGGGTGGTGGACGCGGCGGGCAACCAGGGCAATACCGGCAATCAAGCCCTGGTGGTCAACACCACCGCGCCAACGCAAAGCATCACCATCGCTTCCGTCACACCGGATACGGGCGTCAGCAACAGCGACTACCTGACCACCAGCAACACACTAATCTTTAACGGCAATCTGGGTAGTGCGCTGGCCAGCAATCAGTATGTACAGATCAGCCTGGATGGCGGGCTCACCTGGCGCAACGCGAGCGCCACCGGCAGCACCTGGAACTACAACAACACCGCCAATGTGATGAGCGACGGCAGCTACGCTGTCCAGGCGCGCGTCATCGACACCGCCGGCAACATCGGCCTGAGTACCAGCCAGACCGTGGTGGTAGACAGCACTGCGCCGAGCCAAATCATCACCATCGCCTTGGTCACCCCGGATTCGGGCGTGAGCAGCAGCGACTTCATCACCAACGTCAACACCTTGCAGTTCCAGGGCGCACTGAGTGCTCCTTTGGGCAGCGGCGAGTCTGTCCAGTTCAGCCTCAACGGGGGCGTGAGCTGGAGCATCGCCACCGTCAGCGGCACCACCTGGAGCTACAACAACAGCGCTTCGGTGCTGGCCGACGGCAGCTACAACCTTAAAGTGGAAGTGATCGACCAGGCGGGCAATATCGGCCATACCGCCAACCAGGTGCTGATCGTCAACACGGCGATACCCAATGAAAGTATCGCCATCACCTCGATCACCCCGGACACCGGCAGCAGCGCCAGCGATTTCATTACCGCCAGCAACAACCTCGTGTTCAACGGCACGTTAAGCAGCACGCTGAACAGCCAGCAATCGGTACAGATCAGCCTCGATGGCGGCAGCACCTGGCAGACAGCCGCCACCACGGGCACCGCATGGACCTTCAACAACAGCGCCAACACCCTGGCCAACGGCACCTACACCGTGCAAGCGCGGGTGGTGGACGTGGCGGGCAATATCGGCTCCAACGTCAGCCAGATGGTGGTGATCTACAACGGGCTGCCCACCGCCACGGCAGCCATCAGTTCCATCAGCCCAGACACCGGCAACAGCGGTACCGACTTCATCACCGGCGCGGCTCAACTGACCATCACTGCCACGGTGACCGGCACCCTGGGGGTCAATGATTACGTGCAGATCAGCCTGGACGGCGGCAACACCTGGCGCACTGCGACGCAAACCAGCGGCAACCTTTATGCCCTGGACAACACCGCCAGCACTCTGGCTCAGGGCAGCTACACCTTCGAGGCGCGGGTAATCAATCTGCAAGGCAGCTTCAGCACCGCCGGCACCCAAACCGTGGTCATCGCCACCACACCACCAGCCGTCACCGCGATCAGCGTGCAGACCGAGGTCACCGACACCGCGCAGGGCCTGCTGACCGGTACTGGCAGCACTACCAACAACGCCAGCAACAACGATTTTGTCACCCGTGATCCGTCGGTGATTATCAACGGCAACTACACCGGCACCCTGCTCGCCAGCCAGTTTCTGCAAATCAGCAGTGACGGCGGCATCACCTGGGCCAACACCACGGTCAATACCAGCACCCACACCTGGATCTACATCGACCCGACTACACGCACCAGCAACGTCACGTATCAATTGCGGGCGGTGGATGTGGCCGGCAACGTGGCGGCGGGCGTGACCTCACAACTCTTGACGGTGCAGACGGTCGCGCCCTTGCAAAGCTTGCTGGCGCCAACCCTGCTCACAGCCAATGACACCGGGGTCGTGGGCGACGAAATCACCACCGCCACCAGCTTGACCTTTAATAGCATCAACTCGCTGCCAGGAACTCCCGGCAACACGATCGCCCTGATCAACGACGTCAACAACAACGGCATTTACGCCCAGGGCATCGATCCGGTACTGGCCAGCACCACGGTGGCGGCGGATGGTTCCTGGTCGATCAGCGTGGCCGGGCTATCGCTGGGCAACTACAACCTTGCCTTCCTGCAACTCGACCCCGCCGGCAACCGCAGCCTGCTCAGTGGCGTGACCCAGATCAGCGTGGTGGCCGCCAACAATTCCATCACGGCCGCCGCCACCTGGGGCAACGGTTTCGCCGGCAACCTGACCTCCGGCGCCAGCCTGACGCTGGGCAACAACGGCCTGTGGACCTTCTCTCAGGACGTCAGCGGCGGCACCAATGAAGCGATCTACACCAGCACCGGCCTGACCAGCTACAACGCCATCAACCTGGCCAACAGCGGCCAGCAATCCACAGGCGCGAGCTTCGCCGATATCAAGCGCAGCGGCTTCGCGGCGCTGGTCTCCGAGGGCAACAACATCGCGCAGCAGAGCTACTGGACTACCACCAACGGCGTAAGCTACACCCAGGGCACACTCACCGGCAACTCGCTGGCCTACGGCGGCGTGGCAGCGTTCGATAAGACCGGCGGCGGGTACCTGGGCTTTGCGTTCGGCAACAGCAACAACAACACGCTGGCCTTTGTCACCAACACCACGGGCACCCTGACCTGGATGAATGGCACCGCGACCGCGGGCACGGGAAGGCCCAGCGGCACGGGGGCGATCGCCACCATCAACAGCTACGCGGAAGTATCGGCGGTAGACCTCAACAACACCGGTGTGGTGGATGTGATCGAACACACCAACGGCAGCGGCAACTTTGCCCTGACCACCCTGATGAACAATCAGGCCACCACCAACACCTTCAGCAGCGTCAACAGCATTGCCGGGGTATTCAATACTCCCGTGGCTGGCAACTCGACCACGCCGATCTCCATGACCTGGGCCGACTTCAACAATGACGGCTACGTGGACCTGTACCTGAACAACGGGCGCAACGCCGCCAATACCGCCGACTCCAATAGCGGGCGCATCTACTGGAACAACGGCGCCGGAGCCTTTGGCACCACCTCAGCGGCCACGGGCACCACCACCGGCGGCACCGCCACCTACTTTGCCAACAGCATGCAGGGCGGAGCATCGCTCGCCATCGACTGGAACCATGATGGCCAGATGGACGCCATCGAGTTCCCGGCCTTTGGTGTGACCGGCTCGCCGACCTTGTATATGAACCAGGGAAATGGCTACTTCGCCACCGGCGTCGCGCTGACCGGCAGCAGCACCTACAACGGCGTGACGGGCGCGATGGCGGTGGACTACAACTGGGATGGCGCGATGGACATCGTCATGCACCAGTCGGCAGCGGCCAGCGTGGTCATCAGCAACGCCAATCCGACGGCCTATGGCACCAGCCTGCACCTGCGCATCCTGGACCCCAACGGCATCAACGACTACTACGGCAATATCGTCCAGCTGTTCGACCAAACCGGCAAACTGGTGCAATCCCAGATCCTCAATCCGCAGTCCGGGCTGTTCACCAACAACGGTACCGGCATCGTCGATTTCTACGGGCTCAATCCCACCAGCACCTACACTGCGGTCCTGCTGCGCAGCATCGGCGGGATCGCCTCCAATGTGGGCGGCCTGCCGGCCGTGGGCAGCCTCACGGTGCAGAACGTCAATAGCACCTGGACCGGCCTGACCCCGGGCGCTGCCACCAATGCCTATGTGCTGGCGGCGGAGGCGGGAACCGCCACTGCCACCGGCAGCTTTACCGGCACCGGCTACAACGACACCTTCTTCGCTACCCTCGGCACCAATACCTACAACGGTTCCGGAGGCTTGAGCGGCGCCAGTTATGGCACCCCGGCCTGGATCGCTTCAGGCGGCATGAACGTCCTCAGCTTTGCCCTGGCCGGCAGCACCGCGCTGAACATCAACCTCAACACGACTACCGCCCAGAACACCGGCTACAACACGGTCACCCTGAACAATATCCAGGGCATCATCGGCAACGCCGGCAATGACACCTTTACCTCCAGCACTACCGCCAACGTCAACAACCAGTTTCAGGGCGGTGGCGGCAACAACGTCTTCAACCTGACCGGCGGCGGCGGGCATACGACCCTGCTGTTCCCGCTGCTCAACAGCGCCGATGCCACCGGCGGCAATGGCACCAATACGGTCAACGGATTTGTGCTGGGCAATGTCAGCAGCACTGCAAATGCCGATGTCCTGGACCTGAGCGGACTGCTGTCCGGCTACAACGGCACGGCCTACCTCTACTACGATCAAACCAGCGCCAAGTACCAGCTGGATGTCGCCTCCCAGAGCCTGAACAACTACTTGCAGGTAAGCAATAACGGCGCCAACACCACGGTCAGCGTTGACCTCACCGGTTCCGGCAACTTCCACACCCTGGCAACCTTGAATGGCGTGGCCACCGACCTGCCGACCCTGCTGCTGAATAACCAGTTGCTGCTGTCGTCCTCCAACACCCAGGGAGTGATCACGGTAACCAGCGTAACCACCGTCAACACCCTGCCGGTCATCAGCGGCACCGTGCCTTTTGCCCTGGCCAACGGCGAGTACATGCTCGTGGTGCTGAATGGCGTTACCTACAGTTCCGCCAATGGGGCCGTGGTGGTCGATCCGTTAAACCATACCTGGTCGCTACAGGTGCCCATCGTCAATGCGCTGGCCGCCGCCACCTATACCGTGGGCGCCGGCGTCTTCACCAGCAGCGGCACACTGATGGCGGATTCGCACAGCAGCGGCCAGCTGATCGTGAGCGCCGTGCCGTCCACCAGCTTCCGGGCCAGTGGCATCAGCAACAGTGCGACGGATACCGCCATTACCCTGCAAAACGGCGCCTGGGTGATTGTTGCCAACGACACCGTCTACGCCAGTAACGGCGTCAGCAACGCCACCCTGGGCAACTTCACCAGCACCTCAATCGCGGTAGCGTCCCAGAGCACCACCAGCGCCACGTTCATCGACTACAACCGCAGCGGCTATATGAGCCTCTTCGGCGAGAACCAGAATTACGCTGCGGGGCAAGTAGCCTGGACCTACAACGGCAGCGCCTACGCCAACACCTACGTCACTGGCAGCGGCAACACCAGTTCCAACGTGTCGGCGTCCAACAGCGGCGTGACGGCCTTTGAAAATACCGGCAACGGCTATGTCGGCCTGAGCTACGGTTCCACGTTTCCGAACGCGGCCAACAGCAGCGGGGGCGGCTACAACACGCAGCTGGTGGTCAATACCAACGGCACCATTGCCGGCATGATCAAAGACGTCAACTACGTCTCCACCAACACAGGTTCTCCCGCACCGACCAACATCAACAACGCCACGGCCTACGAGGAAGTGTCGGTGGTGGACATCAGCAACAACGGCACGGTGGACCTGGCCTACCACGGCACCAACGGCAGCAACTACACCAGCGCCGCCAAGACTGCTACCGACAGCAACGCTTACCGGCTGGTGATCGTCAGCAACAACGGCAATAACGTGCTCAACAGCACCCAGGTGCTGGACAACGTGTTCTACGAAAACGGCGGCGCCACCGGCCAGGCTCAGCAACCGGCCACTGGCCTTGCCTGGGGCAACTTCGGTGGCAATGGCTACATGAGCCTGTTCCTGACCGCTGGGCAGATCTCGTCCAACGGCACCGTGGCGGCGACCACCACGCCGCAGATCATCTACAACAACGGTGGCACCCTGGTCAGCTCCACCGTCGGCCCCTACAGCACCACTTACCTGAGCACCACCCTTAATGGCGCCGGCAGCTCGGCATTGGCGGTAGATTGGGACGCCGATGGCAAGCTGGACGTCATCCAGTTGCCAAACAGCACCAGCACCGGCCCAATCCAGCTGTACACCAACCTGGGCGGCGGCAACTTCAGTACCGGCACCCTGGCCACTATCAGCACCACAGGGGTCACCGGCGCAGTCGCCGCCGACCTGAATTGGAATGGCGCCCAGGACCTGGTGTACTTCTACGCCAACGGCACCAACGCCACCGTGATGAACCCCAACGCGGTGGCCTATGGCACCAGTCTGCACCTGCGGATCGTCGATCCGGGCGGCATCAACATCTACTTCGGCAACACGGTCCAGCTGATCGACAACAGCACCGGCCTGGTGGTGGCGGCAGATATCATCAACCCGCAGAGCGGCCTGGGCACCAACAACAGCACCGGCATCGTCGACTTCTACGGTCTGGACCCCAACCACACCTACAGCGCCGTGCTGCTCAACACCATTAACGGCGTGCTGTCCAACGTCGGCGGGGTCACCAGCACCACCGCCGGGGCCGGCGGAGTCGGTGCGGTACAAGCGGTCAACTTCAACAGCACCTGGAGCAACCTGGCGCCAGGGGCAGCCGACCATGCCTATGTGCTCACGGCGACGCTGGGCACAAGTGGCAGCAACCTTGTCAATGCCTACACCGGCGCAGCGGGTGGCGGTTCGCCGCTGACCGGCACGGGCTACAACGACACCTTCTATGCCGAGACCGGCACCAGCGTCTACAACGGCGCGGGCGGCGCCAGTATCGACAACACAGGAGCCTCGGTCTGGAGCCCTAACGGTGGCATGAACATCGTTGACTACAGCGCGGCGGGCAGCACGGCGCTGACCATCAACCTGAGCCTGAGTACCGCCCAGAACACCGGCTACAACACGGCCACCTTCCAGAATATTCAGGGCATCTACGGCAGCAACGGCGCCAACGTGCTCACCGACGGTACCGGCGATGACCAGTTCATGGGACGCGGCGGCGCAGACACCTTCAACCTGACCCATGGCGGTCACGACTCGGTGATCTACGCCCTGCAAAACGCCAGCAACGCCACCGGCGGCAATGGTTCCAGCGATGTGATCAACGGCTTCGTCGCGGGCTCCTACAACAGCAATGCGAACGCCGACCAGATCGTCCTGCGCAACCTGTTGCTGGGCTTCACCCCGAACGCAGCGGGCGAGGCGCTGTACATCAATGGCGTGGCCACCATCAATAGCGGCACCGCCATCGGCAGCTTCCTGTCCACCAGCATCACCGGCGGCAACACCGTGATCAGCATTGACCGCGATGGCGCAGGCAGCGCCTATGGCTCAACCGCGCTGCTCACCCTGAACGGCGTGCAGACCAATCTGGCGACCCTGCTGGCCAACGGGCAGATCGTCATCAACGCGGCGCCAGCGGTGTATGTGAACGCCGAGAGCACCACCAACACCACACCGATTGTCAGCGGCAGCCTCGCGCTGGGTCTGGTGGGCGGTGAAACCATGCAGGTAATCATCAACGGCGTGACCTACAGCTCCAGCACCGGCGCGGTATCGGTAGACCCGCTGAACAACACCTGGTCGGTCCAGGTGGCTGCCGGCAGCCCGTTGGCGGTCGGCACCTATAACGTGGTGGCGCAAGTACTGAGCAGCAGCGGCGCGGTGCTGGTGCAGGACCAGAGCAACAACCAGTTGAGCGTCACCGCGCCTCCCAGCGGCAGTTTTGCCGCCACTGGCTCCAGCAACAGTGCCACGGATACCGCCATTACCCTGGGAGCCAATGGCGACTGGCAGATCCTGGCCAATGACACCGTGTTTACCAGTACCGCCAACAGCAGCCGCACACAGGGGGCGTTCTCCACCACCTCGATCGCCGTGTCCGGCCAGTCCAGCGCCAGTGCCACTTTTATCGACTTCAACCGCAGCGGGTACATGAGCCTCTTCGGGCAGAACGGCAACGCCAGCCCGGGCCAGGTAACGTGGACCTTCAACGGCAGTGCCTATACCACCACCTACGTCGGCGGCAGTGGCAATACCAGCGCCAACGTATCGGCGGCCAGTGGGGGCGTGGTCGCCTTTGAAAACACCGGCAACGGCTATGTCGGCATTGTCTACGGCGATACCGGCCCCAACGACTCGCAAAACGGTGGCGGCTACAACACGCAGCTTGTGGTCAATACCAACGGCACCATTGCCGGCATGATCAAGAGCGCGAACTACGTCAGCAGCAATGTGGGTTCACCGGCGCCGACCAACACCAACAACGCCCAGCCCTACGAAGAGGTTTCAGCCGTCGACTTCACCAACAGTGGCACGGTGGGGCTTGCCTACCACGGCACCAACGGCAGCAACTACACCAGCGCCGCCAAGACTGCTACCGACAGCAACGCCTACCGCTTGGTACTGGTCAGCAACAGCGGTGCTGGCACGTTCAACAGCACCCAGGTGCTGGACAACGTGTTCTACGAAAACGGCGGCGCCAGTGGCCTGACGCAACAGCCGGCCACCGGCATGGCCTGGGGCGACTTCAGCGGCAACGGCTACATGAGTCTGTTCCTGACAGCCGGACAGACCTCGGCCTACGGCGCAGTCATCGCCACCAGCACTCCAAGAATTCTCTACAACAATGGCGGCACCCTGGTGCAATCGACACTTGGGGCCTACGCCACCACCTACCTCACCACCACGCTCAATAGCGTCGGCGGCTCGGCGCTGGCGGTGGACTGGGACGCCGATGGCAAGCTGGACATCATCCAGTTGCCAAACAGCACGAGCACCGGCCCGGTCCAGCTGTACACCAACCTGGGCGGCGGTAACTTCAACACCAGCGCCTTGGCCACGATCAGCACCGCCGGAGTTACAGGCGCGGTCGTCGCCGACCTGAATTGGAATGGTACCCAGGACCTGGTGTACTTCAACGCCAATGGCTCCACCGCCACCGTGATGAACCCCAACACCGTGGCGGCGGGCACCAGCCTGCACCTGCGCATCCTTGATCCGGGCGGCATCAACAGCTACTTCGGCAACACCGTCCAGCTGATCGACAACAGCACCGGCCTGGTGGTGGCGGCAGACATCATCAATCCGCAAAACGGACTGGGCACCAACAACAGCACCGGTATTGTTGATTTCTACGGCCTGAATCCCAACCACACCTACAGCGCCGTGCTGCTCAACAGCATCGGAGGAGGCTCGGCCAACGTCGGCGGCGTCACAGCGACTACGACAGGCGCCGGCGGCGTCGGCGACGTACAACAGGTCAATTTCAACAGCACCTGGGCCAACCTGACTCCGGGGGCAGCCAACCACGCCTATGTGCTGACCGCTGCGCTGGGCACGAGCGGCGCAACGCCAGTCAATGCCTACACCGGCGCCGCCGGTGGCGGCGGGCCGCTGGTGGGCACCGGCTACAACGACACCTTCTATGCTCAAACTGGCACCAGCGTCTACAACGGCGCCGGGGGCACGGTGACCGACAGCAGCGGCGCATCCGTGTGGACCAGCACCAGCGGCATGAACATCGTCGACTACAGCGCGGCGGGCAGCACAGCACTGACCATCAACCTGAGCCTGAGTACCGCCCAGAATACCGGCTACAACACGGCCACCTTCCAGAATATCCAGGGCATCTACGGCAGCAGCGGCGCCAACGTGCTCACCGACGGCAGTGGCGGCGACCAGTTCATGGGACGCGGCGGCGCAGACACCTTCAATCTGACCCATGGCGGTCATGACTCGGTGATCTACGCGCTGCAGAACGCCAGCAATGCCACCGGCGGCAATGGTTCCAGCGATGTGATCAACGGCTTTACGCTGGGTTCGGTCAACAGCAATGCGAACGCCGACCAGATCGTCCTGAGCAACCTGCTGCTGGGCTTCACCCCGAACGCAGCGGGCGAAGCGCTCTACATCAATGGTGTTGCCACCATCAATAGCGGCAACACTATTGGCAGCTTCCTGTCCACCAGCATCACCGGCGGCAACACGGTGCTCAGTATCGATCGAGACGGCAGTGGCAGCGTCTACAGCTCAACCACGCTGGTGACCCTGAACAGCGTTCAAACCAACCTGACGACCTTGCTGGCCAACGGCCAGATCCTGCTCAATCCGGCGCCCTCGGTCTCCGTCAACGCCGAGAGCACCACCGACAACACGCCTATCATCAGCGGCACTCTGGTGGGGGGCCTGGGCACAGGCACGACGCTGCAAGTGATTGTCAATGGCGTGACCTATAGTTCCAGCACCGGGGCGGTAGCAGTAGACCTGCAAAACAGCACGTGGTCGGTGCACTTGCCGATTGCCGACACACTCGCCACCGGAACCTACAGCGTGACCGCGCAGGTTGTAAATACTGCGGGCACGGTGCTGGTGCAGGATCAGACCAGCGGCGAGCTGGTGGTGAACGCCCTGCCGGTCACCAACTTCAACGCCGTCGGCGCCAGCAATACCTCCTACGACGTCGCTATCACCCTGAGTACTACCGGCGGTTGGCAAATTCTGGCCAATGACACCGTGTTCAGCAGTAACGCCAGCAGCAGCGCCACGCTTGGCAACTTTTCCACCACTGCGATCGGCAACGGCCAAACCACCAGCAGCGCCACCTTCATCGACTTCGACCGCAGCGGGTACATGAGCATCTTCGGGGAGAACGGCAACGCCGCTCCCGGGCAAGTGACCTGGACCTTCAACGGCAGCGCCTACACCACCACCGTGGTCAATGGCAGCGGCAATACCAGCGCCAACGTATCGGCGGTCAACGGCGGTGTGGCGGCGTTTGAAAACACCGGCAATGGATATGTGGGCATCAGTTACGGCTCATCCTTCCCGAACAATGCCAGCAACTACGGGGGATACAACACGCAGCTGGTGGTCAATACCAACGGCACCATTGCCGGCATGATCAAGGACATCAACTACGTCTACACCAACACAGGTTCTCCCGTACCCACCAACATCAACAACGCCACGGCCTACGAGGAAGTGTCGGTGGTGGACATCAGCAACAACGGCACGGTGGATCTGGCCTACCACGGCACCAACGGCAGCAACTACACCAGCGCCGCCAAGACCGCCACGGACAGCAACGCCTATCGCCTGGTGATCGTCAGCAACAACGCCAACAACGTGCTCAATAGCACCCAGGTGCTGGACAACGTGTTCTACGAAAACGGCGGCGCCACCGGCCAAACCCAGCAACCAGGCAGCGCGATGGTCTGGGGCGACTTCGGTGGCACCGGCTACATGAGCCTGTTCCTCATCGCCGGTCAAACCGATGCCTCGGGGGCGGTGACGGCGTCCACCAGTCCACGGATTCTGTACAACAATGGCGGCACCATAGTGAGCTCCACTTTCGGCGCTTACGCCAGCACCTTCCTGAGCTCATCGCTGAACGAGAGCTACGGCAGCAGTGTGGCAGTGGACTGGAATGCAGACGGCAAGCTCGACATCATCCAGATGCCCAACGGCAGTATCTCGGGCCCTATCCAGCTGTACACCAACCTGGGGGGAGGTCACTTCACCACCAGTTCCCTGGGCACCGCTGCCCTTGGCGTCAGCGGCTTGGTGACCGCCGATCTGAACTGGAGCGGCGCACAGGACCTGGTGTATTTCAACAACAATGGCGGCGTCAACACGGTGATCAACGCCAACCCGGTGGCCTATGGCACCAGTCTGCACCTGCGGATTGTCGATCCGGGCGGCATCAACATCTACTTCGGCAACACCGTGCAGTTGATCGACAACAGCACCGGTCTGGTGGTCGCTGCCGACATCATCAATCCGCAATCGGGAATTGGCGTCAACAACAGCACCGGCATTGTCGACTTCTACGGCCTGAACCCCAACCACACCTACAGCGCGGTCCTGCTCAACACCATCAATGGCGTGCTGTCCAACGTCGGCGGGGTCACCAGCACCACCGCCGGGGTCGGCGGACTTGGCGCGGTGCAAGCGGTCAACTTCAACAGCACCTGGAGCAACCTGGCGCCAGGGGCGGCCAACCATGCCTATGTACTGACCGCGACCCTGGGCACGGCGAGCGCCAGTGCAGTCAACGCTTACAGCGGGGCGGCCGGCGGTGGCGGACCGCTGGTGGGCACGGGCTACAACGACACCTTCTATGCCGAGACCGGCACCAGCGTCTACTACGGCGCGGGCGGCGCCAGTATCGACAACACAGGAGCCTCGGTGTGGAGCAGTACCGGTGGCATGAACATCGTTGACTACAGCGCGGCGGGCAGCACGGCGCTGACCATCAACCTGAGCCTGAGTACTGCCCAGAACACCGGCTACAACACGGCCACCTTCCAGAATATTCAGGGCATCTACGGCAGCAACGGCGCCAACGTGCTCACCGACGGTACCGGCGATGACCAGTTCATGGGACGCGGCGGCGCAGACACCTTCAACCTGACCCATGGCGGTCACGACTCGGTGATCTACGCCCTGCAAAACGCCAGCAACGCCACCGGCGGCAATGGTTCCAGCGATGTGATCAACGGCTTCGTCGCGGGCTCCTACAACAGCAATGCGAACGCCGACCAGATCGTCCTGCGCAACCTGTTGCTGGGCTTCACCCCGAACGCAGCGGGCGAGGCGTTATACATCAATGGTGTCGCCACCATCAACAGTGGCGACACCATCGGCAACTACCTGTCCACCAGCATCACCGGTGGCAACACCGTGATCAGCATCGACCGCGATGGCGCAGGCAGCGCCTATGGCTCAACCGCGCTGCTCACCCTGAACGGCGTGCAGACCAACCTGGCGACCCTGCTGGCCAACGGGCAGATCGTCATCAACGCGGCGCCTGCGGTGTATGTAAACGCCGCGACCACCACCAACACCACACCGATTGTCAGCGGCAGCCTCGCGCTGGGTCTGGTGGGCGGTGAAACCATGCAGGTGATCATCAACGGCGTGACCTACAGCTCCAGCACCGGCGCGGTAGCGGTAGACCCGCTGAACAACACCTGGTCATTGCAAGTGCCGATCGCCAACGCACTGGGCGCCGGTACTTACAGTGTGGTGGCGCAAGTACTGAGCAGCAGCGGCACCGTGCTGGTTCGTGATCAGAGCAGCAACGAGTTGACCATCAACGCTGTGCCGGTCATTCCCGCCAGTATCAGTATCAACGTCGTTACGCCCTCCACCGCCACCGACACCGCGATTACCCTGGGAGCCAACGGTGACTGGCAGTTTTTGGCCAATGACGCGCTTTTCAACAGCACCGCCAACAGCGACGCCACTCAGGGTTCGTTCTCTGTCACCCCGCTTTATGTCTCGGGCCAGTCCACGGCCAGCGCTACGTTTATCGACTTCAATCGCAGCGGTTATATGAGCATCTTCGGCGAGAACGGCACCTCCACCCCTGGCCAGGTAGCCTGGACCTTCAACGGCAGCGCCTACACCAGCACCTACGTCAATGGCAGCGGCAATACCAGTGCCAATACCCAGGTGGGTAACTCTGGCGTGGCGGCTTTTGGAAATACCGGCAACGGCTATGTCGGGATTATCTACGGCGATACCGGGCCGAATGACGCTCAAAACGGTGGCGGCTACAACTCGCAGTTGGTGGTCAATACCAACGGCAGCCTGGCCGGCATGATCAAGAACGTGAACTACGTTTATACCAACGCCGGCTCGCCCATCCCGACCAATGTCAATAACGCCCAACCCTATGAAGAAGTGTCGGTGGTGGACATCAGCAACAACGGCACGGTGGACCTGGCCTACCACGGCACCAACGGCAGCAACTACACCAGCGCCGCCAAGACCGCCACCGACAGCAACGCCTACCGTCTGGTGATCGTCAGCAACAACGGCAACAACGTGCTCAACAGCACCCAGGTGCTGGACAACGTGTTCTACGAAAACGGCGGCGCCACCGGCCAGACCCAGCAAGCGGATACCGGCATGGCCTGGGGCAACTTCGGCGGCAACGGCTACATGAGCCTGTTCCTGACCGCCGGGCAGACCGCATCCAACGGCACGGTGGCAGCCAGCACCACACCGCAGATCCTCTACAACAACGGCGGCACGCTGGTGAACTCAACCATCGGCGCCTACGCCACCACCTACCTCACCACCAGCCTCAATGGCGCCGGTGGCTCGGCGCTGGCGGTGGATTGGAATGCCGATGGCAAGCTGGACATCATCCAGTTGCCCAACAGCACCAGCACCGGTCCGATCCAGCTGTACACCAACCAGGGCGGCGGCAACTTCAGCACCAGCGCTCTGACGACCATCAGCACCGCAGGGGTAACCGGTGCGGTGCTTGCCGACCTGAATTGGAACGGGGCGCAGGATCTGATCTACTTCAACGCCAACGGCAGCGCCAACACCATCGCGAACCCCAATGCGGTCGCGCCGGGGACCAGCCTGCATCTGCGCATCCTTGATCCGGGCGGCATCAACAGCTACTTCGGCAACACGGTGCAATTGATCGACAACACCACCGGCCTGGTGGTGGCGGCGGACATCATCAACCCGCAGAACGGCCTGGGCACCAACAACAGCACCGGCATCGTGGACTTCTACGGTCTGGACCCCAACCACACCTATAGCGCCGTGCTGCTCAACACCATCAATGGCGTGCTGTCCAACGTCGGCGGGGTCACCAGCACCACCGCCGGGGCCGGCGGACTCGGTGCGGTGCAAGCGGTGAACTTCAACAGCGCCTGGAGCAACCTGGCGCCGGGGGCGGCCAACCACGCCTATGTGCTGACCGCGGCGCTGGGCACGAGCGGCGCAACCCCGGTCAATGCTTACACCGGCGCCGCCGGTGGCGGCGGGCCGCTGGTGGGCACCGGCTATAACGACACCTTCTATGCCCAGAGCGGCACCAGCGTTTACAACGGCGCGGGCGGCACCAGTATCGACAGCAGCGGCGCATCGGTGTGGAGCAGTACCGGTGGCATGAACATCGTCGATTACTCCGCCGCGGGAAATACCGCACTGACGGTTAACCTGAGCCTGATTGCGGCGCAGAACACCGGCTACAACACGGCTACCTTCCAAAATATCCAAGGCATTTACGGCAGCAGCGGCAACAACGTCTTCACCGACAGCAGCGCCGGCGGCAACCTGTTTATGGGACGCGGCGGAGCGGACACCTTCAACCTGAACCATGGCGGCGATACGGTGGTCTTCGCCCTGCAAAACGCCAGCAACGCCACGGGTGGCAACGGCTCCGCCGATGTCATCAATAGCTTCTCGGTGGGTTCGGTCAACAGCAACGCCAGTGCCGATGTGATCAGCCTGAACAACCTGCTGCTGGGCTTCACTCCGAACGCAGCGGGCGAGGCGTTGTACATCAATGGCGTGGCCACCATCAACAGCGGCAACACCATCGGTAACTATCTGTCCACCAGCATCGCCGGCGGCAACACGGTACTAAGCATCGACCGCGATGGCACCGGCAGCGCCTACAGTTCCACGGTGCTGGCCACCCTCAACGGAGTACAAACCAACCTCTCTACCCTGCTAGCCAACGGGCAGATCGTGATCAACGGCACCCCGGCGATCTATGTGAATGCGGTCTCCACCACGGATACCACGCCGACGGTCACAGGTACCTTGGTGGATGGTCTGGTATCGGGCGAGACTCTGCGGGTAATCATCAATGGGGTCACCTACAGCTCCAGCACCGGCGCCGTAGAGGTGGATGCGCTGAACAATACTTGGTCGGTGCAAGCGGGCACCCTCGCTGCCGGCACGTACAACGTGGTGGCTCAAGTACTGAGCAGCAGTGGCGCGGTGCTGATGCAAAACCAAACCAGCAATCAACTGACTATCACTGCCGCGCCAGTCGTCACCTTCAATGCCAGCGGCACCAGCGGCAGCGCCACCGGCACCGCCATTACCTTGGGGACCAACGGCAGCTGGCAGTTCCTGTCGAATGACACCATATTCAACAGCACCGGCAGCAACAGCGCCACGTTGGGCAACTACTCCACCAGTCTGATCGCCGTGTCTGGCCAATCCACCACTGCCGCTACGTTCATCGACTACAACCGCAGCGGTTATATGAGCCTCTTCGGCGAAAACCAGAACTATGCCGCCGGCCAGATCACCTGGACCTTCAACGGCGCCGCCTACACCAGCACCTACCTCGGTGGCACAGGCAATACCAGCGCCAACGTGTCGGCGTCCAACAGCGGTGTGGCGGCCTTTAGCAACACAGGCAACGGCTACGTCGGCATCAGCTACGGTTCCACCTTTCCGAACGCGGCCAACAGCAGCGGGGGCGGCTACAACACGCAGCTGGTAGTCAATACCAACGGCAGCCTGGCCGGCATGATCAAAGACGTCAACTACGTCTACACCAACACAGGTTCTCCCGTACCCACCAACATCAACAACGCCACGGCCTATGAGGAAGTGTCGGCGGTGGACATCAGCAACAACGGCACGGTGGACCTGGCCTACCACGGCACCAACGGCAGCAACTACACCAGCGCCGCCAAGACCGCCACCGACAGCAACGCTTACCGCTTGGTGATCGTCAGCAACAACGGCAACAACGTGCTCAACAGCACCCAGGTGCTGGACAACGTGTTCTACGAAAACGGCGGCGCCGCCGGCCAAACCCAGCAACCGGCCAGTGCCATGACCTGGGGCAACTTCGGTGGCAATGGCTACATGAGCCTGTTCCTGCCTGCCGGTCAGACCAACGCCACGGGTACGGTGACGGCGTCCACCATCCCGCGGATTCTGTACAACAACGGCGGCACTCTGGTCAGCGCCACGACCGGCGCCTACGCGACCACCTACCTGGTTTCCACCCTGAGCGAGAACAGCGGCAGTAGCTTGGCGGTGGACTGGAACGCCGACGGCAAGCTGGACATCATCCAGCTGCCTGCCAGCACCAGCACCGGCCCGATCGAGTTGTACACCAACAATGGCGGAGGCCTGTTCAGCACCAGCGCCCTGGCAACCGTCAGCACGGCCGGCGTCACTGGCGCGGTCACCGCCGACCTGAATTGGAACGGGGCACAGGACTTGGTGTACTTCTACGCCAACGGCGCCACCGCCACCGTGGTCAACCCCAACACTGTGGCGGCGGGTACCAGTTTGCATCTGCGGATCTTGGATTCCAACGGCATCAACGTTTACTTCGGCAATACGGTCCAACTGGTGGATAACACGACGGGCCTGGTGGTAGCTGCAGACATCATCAACCCGCAGTCAGGTACAGGCACCAACAACAGCACCGGTATCGTAGATTTCTACGGTTTGAATGCCACTCATACCTACAGTGCCGTGCTGCTGAACAACGTCAATGGCGTCTCCCAGAATGTGGGCGGCGTCAGCAGCGCCACCGCAGGAGAGAACGGTGTGGGCGCCACCAACAGCATCAACCTGAACAGCACCTGGTCGCACCTGACCCCCGGCGCCGCAGATCATGCCTATGTACTGACCGCCGCTACCGGCACCAGCGGTGCCAGCGATGTCAACGCCTATATCGGAGCCGCTGGCGGCGGCAGCAGCCTACTCGGTACGGGATACAACGACACCTTCATGGCGCAGACGGGCACCAGTGTGTATGAGGGTGCGGGCGGCACCGGCACCGATAGCAGCGGCGCAGCGGTCTGGAGCAGCAGCGGCGGACTGAACATCGTCGACTACAGCGCCGCCGGGACTACCACGCTGAACATCAACCTGAACAACAGCGCGGCGCAAAACACCGGCTACAACACCGCCACCTTCCATAATATTCAGGGGGTTATTGGCGACGCCGGTATCAACACATTTACGGATAGCAATGCAGGCAGCAACCTGTTCCAGAGCGGAGGCGGCACCAATACCTTCAATCTGATCAATGGGGGCCATGACACGCTGGTTTATAACCTGCTGAACGCGAGCAGTGCGACGGGAGGCAATGGCACGGGCGCGGATGTGGTCAACGGCTTCAAAGTGGGCGCCTTTGCCTCCACTACGGGTGCTGATCAAATCAACTTGAACGGGTTGCTGATGGGCTTTACCCCTAACGCCAGCGGCGAAGCCAAACTCATCAACGGCGTGGCTACTATCAACTCCGGCGATACCGTCGCTAATTATCTATCGGCCTCGACTTCGGGAAACAATACGGTGATAAGTATCGACAGGGACGGGACTGGCAGCACCTACACGCCTACGGCGCTGTTGACACTGAATAACGTACACACTGATCTGGCGACATTGCTGGCGAATCACCAGTTGGTGCTCCACTAGATCACTCGGGCAATCGGACTATGTTTTGCGCTGGTTTCTTGGCTTAACGCTGGGACTCTAAAAAATATAAACAAATGCAACACGCCAAGAACAAGCAGTACGAAATACAGGTTGGTTGCCCGACTTTAGTATGAGGCCGTTAAAAATGGCCTGCAGAGCATGCTAGTGTCACGCGAATTTCTGATGGCCGAAACCAACGTTTAGCAGATAGAAAGGCCGCGCCACATTCTTAGCGACTTTGAATGCCGTTGCTGCGCCATAAATTTCCTGCCCGCTATGGAAAATCGGCAGAGCCTGTAGAGGGGAAACTGTTTGAACCGGCACACCAAGATGTTGCTTTGCTGCGGTTTAGCACTGCTGCATTCCCCCGTTGCGGCACAAACAAGCAATGCCGCCTACACGCCGCGTATCAATGGCGACATCCCCCGATTTCTCGCTCCCCAGGATCTGGCCAATCAACTAGGTGCCGGCGCCAGCGGACGCAGCGTGCCCCCAAGAGAAATCGATAACAGCGTCGTGCAACTTTTACCCGCCGTGCGGCGCGCGGTGAACTGGCATCCAAGCATTTCCGACAGTATCGCTACGCTCGCGCAGCAGGTCGGTGGTGTAGATGTAGCTCGCGCCCGCTACTACCCCCAGGTCAAGGGTGGACTCGGCAGCGGGGACAACACACAGGGCGGGCGGTACACGCTGGCATCAGCCTCGGTGTCGCAAATGCTTTACGACTTTGGCAAGACTTCAGGATCGGTCAATCAGGCTCAGGCACAGCTACGCAAGCAGCAAGCGCTAGTACTCAAACAAATCGATGTGGTCGCCCAGCAAACTGCCGAAGCGGTGGTGGCATTGCATCGCTATCAGAGCTTGCAGGCTATCGCCAAGACGCAGGTTCAAGCCATCGCAAAGGTGCAGGAACTAACTGTGCTGCGCAGCGACGCCGGCCTCAGTTCACGCTCCGATCCAATCCAGGCGACGTCGCGCCTGGACGACGCCAAATCCAATCTATTGCAGGTCACGTCCTTGCATGAGCAGGCGCGTGAGCGGCTGCGTACCTTGCTGGGCGCGCCAATAGGCGATAGTGCTGGGCCGTTGGATGATCTGGACCAGGAAGTCGCGGCCGTGCAACGGGATCAGCCCGCCGACCTGCGTCTGGTGCCAGACGTGCTGGCCGCAGAAGCTGACCGGCAAGTGGCGGTAGCGCAGTTGAGCGTTGCGCAGGCGCAGCGCTACCCCACCATCTCTCTGGATGGTTCTGTAGACCGCGCCATAACCGGCAACAACCCGGCCACCTTGAACCAGCGTGGTTCAAATCGCACCATTATGCTGAATTTTTCCGCGCCTATTTATCAAGGTGGCGCATTGAGTGCGCAAGTGAGTGCGGCCGTCAATGCCTTGGAAGCGGCGCGCCAGCGTGTCGATACCGCCAGGCTTAACGCCGGCGATCAGGCGCGCCTCCTGATGCAACAGATGGAGGGGGCGCGTCAGCGCCTGTCCGTATTGGATGAGCGCAAGCGCAGCATCACCGAGGTGCGCGATCTATTTCGCGAACAGTACATGCTGGGCACACGCTCAATTCTGGATTTGCTCAATGCAGAGCAAGAGTTCTATCAGGCCGCTGCCGATCAAGAAGCGGTTCGCCATGATATGTGGGCCAGTCTTGTGGGGTACATCGGAGCGACGGGCATGAACCGCGATTTCTATCATCTGAATAATGAAGTCGTTCAAGGGATGGAGCTGCGCCCATGAACTTGCCTGCGGAATACACAAAGTGGCTGAACGCAATGCTCGTCGTAGCACGCCATTACGGCATCAGCGTTTCAGAAGAAAGCGTGCGTGTAAACCTGTCGTGGCAACGAGCTGCGGCAACAGACAGCTTGCTCGAAAACATGGCGCGCCAGTCGGGGCTGACCTTGCGCCTGGGCGACTACAGCAAAGATCTGCTGGACCCTTGGCGTCTGCCGCTGGTGGTTGAAATGAATGATGGCCAGGTAGCGGTCGTAAAAACAGCTGACGGCAATGGTCAATTGAGTTTGCTGTTTGGTGAAGATCAGGGCCTGGAAACCACCGTCACCGCAGATGACTTGCAAGCCCGCATCAAGCGGGTGCTACTGCTGCGCCCGCGCCTCTCCATGCCAGATTCCCGGGTAGACGACTATATCAAGCCGTATCGCCCCAGTTGGTTCTGGCTGATCGCCTTGCGTGACTGGCCGCGTTATGGGGATGTGATCACGGCGTCGTTGTTCGCCAACGTGCTGGCTTTGGCAACGATGATGTTTTCCATGCAGATCTATGATCGCGTCATCCCCGCCCAGTCCGAATCCACCTTGTGGGTGCTGTTTGGCGGCGTGATGCTGGCAATCGGATTTGAATTCGCCTTGCGTATGGCGCGCACGTATATTTCCGACCTGCTCGGCAAGCGCGCCGATCTCAAGATTTCAGATGTGGTGTTTGGCCATGCGTTGCGCCTGCGTAACGATGCGCGCTCCAAATCCACAGGCAGCTTCATTGCTCAGATACGCGAGCTGGATCAGGTGCGTGACCTGCTCACCTCCAGCACCATGAGTGTGGTGGCCGATCTGCCATTCTTTCTGCTGTTCACGCTGGTGCTGTGGCTGGTGGGCGGCCCGCTGGTACTCGTGGCGGTAGCCGCTGTGCCGCTGTTGGTGATCCCCGGCCTGTTGATCCAGCGTCCATTGGCAAAACTTTCTACCGAAGGCATGCGTGAATCGGCGTTGCGCAGCGCCATGCTGGTTGAGGCCGTACAAGGCATCGAAGACATCAAACTGATGCGCGCCGAATCGCGTTTTCAAAATCAATGGAACCATGTCAATGAAGTCTCCGCCGGCATAGGCATGCGGCAGCGCTATCTGGTGGGCTTGCTCATGACCTGGACGCAAGAAGTGCAAAGCATCGTCTATGCCCTGGTCCTGCTGGCAGGCAGCTATCTGGTAATACAAGGCGAGATGACGACCGGTGCGCTGGTGGGCAGCTCGATTCTCGCCTCGCGCATGATTGCGCCGCTGGCTCAGTTATCGGGTGTATTTGCGCGCTGGCAGCAAGCCAAGGTAGCGCGCAAGGGATTGGATGACCTGATGCAGCGCCCGGTCGATCAGCCCGAGAACACTCGTCTGATACACCGACCGGTCGTGCATGGCGATTACGCTCTTGAAGGCGCGCTATTTCAATATGGCCGCGAAGATCGTCATCCGGCGCTCGCGATAGGCGCCTTGCAAATCCGCGCGGGTGAAAAAATCGCGGTGTTGGGGCGCATGGGAGCGGGCAAATCCACGTTGTTGCAGCTGCTGGCAGGCTTGCAAGTGCCGCAACAGGGAACCATCAAGCTGGATGGCATAGAACTGGGGCTCATCGACCCCGCCGATGTACGCCGTGATGTCGGCCTGCTGACCCAGAACGCTCGTTTGTTCCATGGTTCCATCCGCGACAACGTCACCTTGGGCATGCCTTTGGCCAGCGATGACGAAATATTCAAAGTGCTGGACATGGTGGGTGCGCTGGGCTTCGTCCAGACTTGCACGCACGGGCTGGATGAACTGATCCCTGAGGGCGGTCAGAGTCTGTCTGGCGGTCAGCGTCAGGCCTTGTTATTGGCGCGTACGCTGATACGCGAACCGGCTGTGGTCTTGCTGGATGAACCCACTTCCAGTCTGGATGAAATGACGGAGCGGCAGGTGATCACGAACCTCAGCGCCTGGCTGGCGCCGCGCACAGTGGTGGTCGCCACGCACCGCACACCGGTGCTGAACTGGGTCGATAGAATTCTGGTGTTGAACGAAGGACGTTTAGTAGTCGACGGGCCCAAGGCGCAAGTGCTCAAGGAGTTATCCAAATGAGTGATGTGGGCCAACCCTCGTCAGGCAGACTGGATATGCGGTTCTATAGCGGCTCTCCGGGCGATACGCCGTTGCCTAAAGCGGCGCTTGTGATCTGGCTGATTGCGGCGCTGCTACTTAGCTTGCTGATCTGGGCCTGGTATTTCAAACTGGTCGAAGTCTCCACCGGTACGGGCAAGGTGGTGCCCTCTTCCAAAGAGCAGATCATCCAGTCGCTCGAAGGCGGGATTCTGGCGCACTTACTGGTCAAGGAAGGGGACATCATCAACGCCGGACAGGTGTTGGCGGAATTGGACCCGACCCGTACCGAGGCCATGGTCCAAGAAAGTGCCTCGCGCATGCGCGCCGCGCAGGCAACCGCCGTAAGACTATCCGCTGAAGTCAACGGTACTCCACTGACGTTCCCGACCGAGGTACTGGCTGAACCCGGTCTGGTACGTAGCGAGACAGCGCTCTACTATTCGCGTTTAGATAGCCTGAAAAGCAGTCTGGAAGGCATCGCGCGAAGCCAGGCCCTGGTGAGCCGTGAGCTGGCCTTGACGGAACCGCTGGTAGTGCGCGGCGCGGCCAGCAATGTCGAGGTGCTAAGGCTGAAGCGCCAGATAGCTGAACTACAGACCAAGGCCGCCGATACACGCACCCAATACCTGGTCAAAGCGGGCGAAGATCTGGCCCGCGCCAACGCCGAAATCGAGGCACAGCGCTCGGTCACACGTGGCCGAACCGACGCGCTGACACGCCTGACCATTGTGTCGCCGGTGCGTGGCGTGGTGAACGATATTTCAGTGACCACCGTGGGCGGCATCCTTCCGCCGGATGGCAAGCTGATGGCAATCGTGCCGCTTGATGAGCAACTGCTCATCGAGGCGCGTCTGTCGCCCCGCGACATCGCCTTCATTCATCCAGGGCAGGACGCCATGGTTAAGATCACCGCTTACGACTACGCCATTTATGGCGGCCTGCCAGGCAAGGTAACGCTTATCTCCCCCAATACCATCCAGGATGAAGTCCGGCACGACGTTTATTACTATCGCGTCTACATCCGCACTGATAGCGACCGTCTGAAAAACAAGGCTGGCAAGGACTTCCCTATTTCGCCGGGCATGATCGCTACCGTCGATATCCATACGGGAGAGAAAACAGTACTGGATTACCTGCTCAAACCGTTCAACAAGGCACGTGAAGCATTGCGTGAGCGTTAGCGTTCTTGGCGAACGCTGACGCCGCACGCATCGGATCTGTTTGGATCATTGACCATTGAGATGACACATGATTAAAAATGACGAACCCAGCGCGGCAAGCGCCGCTACCGTAGATCCCGCAATCAACTCATTGCCGTTGTTCTATAAAGCGCCGGTGGTGTTGAACGTAGAGCAGCACGGCAATTGCGGACTGGCCGACAGCAATAGCTTTGCCTTTGCCCGCGAAGCCATCGCTGTACCCCTCGACATGAGTGAGTTTGTGCCGGTGGTGCGTGATTACCCAATTGTGTTCTCTGATGCCGAGCAGCCAACGCCGTTAGCCGTGTTGGGTTTCAAACAGAACCAGAACCTGTTTCTGGAAGAAGACGACACCTGGCGCGCTGATCGTTATATACCTGCCTATGTGCGGCGCTACCCGTTCATCGTCACAGAAATTTCGGCAGAAAACCGGCAATTACTGGCCATCGATACCGCCTCGGAACGTTTTATTCCCAGCGTCAGCGACGAGCAAATGTCGCGACGTTTGTTCAATGATGACTCAGCCCCTACCGAGTTGGCGCAGGCCGCCATCAACTTCTGCAATGCCTTTCATCAAGAGCACCTGCGCACCATAGAGTTCTGCCAAGCCCTCAAGGATGCCAAGCTGCTAGTCGCCAACCATGCCGATATGCAGCTCCCGGACGGAACGCGCTACACGTTGAATGGTTTTCGCGTTATTGATGAAAAAATATTCCGCGAATTGCCCGCTGACACGCTAAGCGAGTGGAACAAAAAGGGCTGGCTCGATTTTGTCATCTTGCACTTTGCCTCGCGCCAGAACTGGCAGACGCTGCTGGACTTGAACGCACTGCGCGCACAAGCGCAAAACGCCTGATAAGGGCCTATGCAAGCAACAGCCTAGAAAAGCCAAAGGCCGTCAGTGAGCACTATCACTGACGGCCTTTGATTTTATTGGTCAGGGCGGACGTACTCCGTACATCCACCGATACGAAAGCTTCGAAGTCTTTAGTACGCTACTTCCTGCGCTATTTATTGCCACAGCCCCGGAACGCAAATCGTGCAAGGTAGTCAGCATGCGTATATTGATAGTCGAAGACGATCTTGACGTGGCCGAGATGATTTCAGAATGCCTTCAAATCGAAGCTGATGTGGCTGTTCGAATTGTCGGAGACGCTGCCGCCGCACTCAACGCTTGCCCGGAATTTCGGCCAGATGTCATCCTGCTTGATCTAGGCCTGCCGGATGTGTCTGGGTCGAAGATTACGGCTCAGCTGATGACGTTTTGCCCAACCGCTCGAATCATCATCCTCAGCGGCTACGACCCAGGCCGGGACGGCGACAGGCCACCCCCAGAGTTCGTTCGACTGATCAAGCCCGTGGACTTTGACGTGCTGCATCACCACGTCTTCGCCGCCGGCATAGGCCGCTTGCAGGCGTAAATGGAGCGGGCTGAGGGAATCGGACCCTCGCTGCACGGTTTGGAGGGCGGGTGGCTCATCATGACCATGCCCGAACAGCAAGATAAGCAGTTCATTCAACCGCCACCGGACATCGCGCCTTGGGCGAATCAGAACTCAGCCATGTCTGAATTTCATTGCAATAATCTTCGCGACTGGAGCATGAACAAATGCCGACATAGGAGTACAGCGAGTTCTGCTAGCCACGCCCCCGATGAGGTACGGCCACAGGCCTTAGACCTGCAATGCAAAAGCCCCGACCGGATATCCGAATCGGGGCTTTGTTTTTCCGCTTGATCAGCTAGCTGTTCAGAATCCGCTTCAACTCTTCGAAGAAAGCAGGAATGGTGTAGCCCAAGCCCGCCAGATCGAACGATTGCCATAGCTGCGCAAATGCGATATCCGAAGCTGGGCCGTATTTTTTTACGAAGGCATCCATTTCCAGGCATGCCTGACTCACTTGGAGCGGGTCTGTAACGCGCTTGTATTCTCGAGCCACACCTTCGATCGATTTCCCCTCTTCGTCCCAATCTTCGTGGAACCACTCACCGATGAATTGCTCGAGTTCAGGATACTGCCCGGGCATAACGACTAAGGTCGAATGATCGGCTATCGACCCACCCTTAAGGACAGCCGCCAACTGCTCCGGCGTAAGCACAAAGCTTATACCTTGCTCAGCGTCGGTTTTGCGAAACAACTTGCGGAGAAGTCGCGTTAGGGCCCATACCAGTGCCGTCAACACGGCAAGAAGAGCGAGGGCGGCGCCCCATAGGACATAAAACTCTAGGTCCGCCGCACTTTCGCAACACCCGACCTCGACATGCGTGGCAAGCCATTTCCAGAGCCATGTCGGCACGGGATTCCACACCGTTGCGTTACCTACCCAATACCGGCAGAGGAAAAGGCTCCCGAAAATTAGCCAAACAGCGAGAAAAACGTACCGAAATCGACGCATTACGCCCCCGAATTTCCACAACGCACGTTCACCTTTCCATACGCGGATAGCGTGGTTCCCGGGATTTGATACGGCTCTTGTTTGAGAAGCAATCTGCTCAATGTAAGGAAGTTGTTTTCGCTCTGCCAGCGTTCATCCCACTGAATGAATAATCCGCTACTGCTTTGGCCGGCGGGTTCCGGCCTGCATGTCCTCAGTGGGCATCAGAGATCTCTCTGAACTCTGAATCGGTCATCACCCAGCCATCGCCCTTGCTACACGAGACGCGCTTGAATCTGAACGCCTTGTCGTAGCTCCAATCCCCACCTATCTATTAGCCACGGCGAACCCATTTGCGCAGCAACCAGATGACTGCGGTCACGACTAGCATCGTCAATATGGATGCACCAAGGACAACGAGGTATTCCACGTCAGCCGCTTGCTCGCAACATCCAATATTTACACGCTTTTCTACTTGGTCCCAAACCCAATGCGGGATCGGATTCCAGGCATCGGCATTACGTACCCAAAAGAGTGCCAACGCCATGCTTGAAGCTACCAGCCAAAGAACCAGCACGAAAAGTCGCAGCAATCTGCCCATCACCCTCCCCCGCCACACCGCACATTCACAATGCCATAGGCCTGCAATGTGGAACCGGAAATTGCAGAGCTACCGCCTTCAAGGATAAGTTTGCGAAGCGCGGCAAAGTCAGAGGCGCGCTCAAGCGTAATGCAACCCTCGCTTATACCCCGAGGGCCTTTCGGATGTAGGCGAAAATTCCCACGTTCGACATCGTTGCAGAAAACCCAGTCATCGACGTTACTGTCAATCGCAAAGAGACCGAACCAATCCCAACGCCCTAATGCCCAGGTGTTGATCGTACCCCTGACGCCGCCAGTAGGCCTGTCAACAATGTAGTACTTGCCGACGGGGATTGGCCCTACGTTGCGAAGGCACGCCGACTCACACTTATTGAAGTGCCCCTCTCTTCCCGAAAACGCATCCAAGGAAAGACCCCGCCCTTTTATCTTGCTCATAGGCTGGTTGTTCAGCACAAATTCCCACTCCACCATTCGTAGCTCCCCAAAGAACGTTTCTTGGGGACAGAATGCCAATCAACGCTCGGTTGGAAGATAGGCGCTGTCCTATATCAAGCAAATAAACGAAAACGCCTCGACTCATAATATTTTCGAAGCAGTGGAGCAAATTGCGGGGAGCGAATCCCCATGGTCGGCTTGGAAGCCCGCAGCCTGACCACTCGGCCAAGCCCGCGCTTGTTATTAGCCGTGCCAATACCAACATAAGACACGAAATGGAAATGAGGAAAGCAGCTTTCATCGTATTTTGGCGACCGTGATTGCACGTTGCCCCACCACGCCTGTCACCGCCGACAAAGCCACGCCAGTTCCGGCTGCCCGATTATTTGCACACCGGCCGGCGATTTCGGGACGGCTGTCGTTTGGTAGACACCTTTTTGAGAGAAAAAAGGAGAGCCAACTGGAATCAAGGATCAAGCGCACGCAGCCCGACTACAGTCGGGCTTTTAAACTGTCGGTGGTCGAGCAGGTAGGAAAAGGCGAACTGAGCTACAAAGAGGCGCAGCGCCGCTATGCTATCCAAGGTCGTTCGACAGTACTGGTGTGGTTGCGCAAGCATGGCTGCCCGGGCTGGAGCGGGTGGAGCCTGCCGACGGTCAGAGGAGTGGACATGGGCCGTCAAGGCAAGGGCTGAACGTGGCAAGGGCTTGCCGCTACATGGGCCGCAGCCGCCTGCATGCCCGCCATGGCATCCGTTGCTCGATGACGGATGGGTACGACTGCTATCAACGCATCTTGGCCGAGCGGGTAAACGGCATCCTTAAGGGAGAGTTGTTACTCAGCAGACCCGCTGACCTGACACAAGCCAGGCTGATGGTCAGGCAGTCTGTCGAGATATACAACACGGAGCGCCCGCACCTGTCCCTACAATGCAAAACACCCGATGAAGTTCATCGGGTGTTTAGTCCGTAGGTATCAACCTACGTTAGGAGGGCTCACGTCCACCAGCTAGTCCACTAACTGGTTTTCTGTGCTATGCGGAGATCCGGAGAAGACCCGCATGGATATTGGTCGGGGCGGTGGGATTCGAACTCACGACCCTCTGCTCCCAAAGCAGATGCGCTACCAGGCTGCGCTACGCCCCGAAGGGTGCAGACTATACCAGAATCTGGCGAAACCGGCTTGCCCCTGCTGAACCCGCCCCCTGCCCACCCTCTTCCGGCATTTTGGGCGCCGTGCTTGCGGCGCTGGCCGAAGACAAGAGCTGGAATCTATCCTCCATAGAGCTCGGCGTATTGGGCAGCTACGCGCTGGCAGGCATGTTCGTCGGTTCGTTCGCCGTAGGCACGTTAAGCGACCTGCTTGGCCGCCGGCGCATGACGCTGGCCTGCGTCACGTTGTTCTCGCTCACGATGATCGGCGTGGCCTGGGCGCCCACGCCCACCTGGTTTGCCGTGTTTCGCTTTATTGGCGGATTGGGATTGGGCGGCGTGATCCCTGTAGCAGCGGTGCTGGCGGCGGTGTTCGTCATTCTGATTCCCGGCCGTTACGCCGGTCCCCCGAAAACGAATGCCGAGCCTGACGCAACGCCAAGCTTGCAACGAACCTGAAAGAAAAACGGCGCGCCTTAAATGGCGCGCCGTTTTCTTGAAGCCGACGATCCGGAACGCAATCAGCCGAAGCGGCCCGTGATGTAGTCTTCCGTTTCCTTGCGCGACGGTTTCACGAAGATCTGATCGGTCTGACCGAACTCCATCAGTTCGCCCAAGTACATATAGGCCGTGTAGTCCGAGCAGCGCGCCGCTTGCTGCATATTGTGCGTCACGATCACGACGGTGTAGTCGTTCTTCAGTTCCGCGATCAGCTCTTCAATCTTGGCAGTGGAAATCGGGTCCAGCGCCGAGCAAGGCTCGTCCAGCAGCAGCACTTCCGGTTTGATGGCCACGCCGCGTGCGATGCACAGACGTTGTTGCTGACCACCCGACAGGCTGTTGCCGCTTTGATGCAGCTTGTCCTTCACTTCGTTCCACAGCGCGGCCTTGCTCAACGCCCACTCCACGCGCTCATCCATCTCGCCCTTGGACAGGCGTTCAAACAGACGCACGCCGAAAGCGATGTTGTCGTAGATGCTCATGGGGAACGGCGTCGGCTTCTGGAACACCATGCCGACCTTGGCGCGGATCAGCGAAATATCCGTCTTCGCCGTCAGCAGGTTCTCGCCGTCCAGAATGATTTCGCCTTCGGCGCGCTGGCCCGGATATAGCTCAAACATACGATTGAACGTGCGCAAGAGCGTCGACTTGCCGCAGCCCGACGGGCCGATGAAGGCAGTCACCTTCTTCTCCTGGATCGACATGTTCACATTGCGGATCGCATGGAACTTGCCGTAGTAGAAGTTCAGGTTCTTGACCTCGATCTTGTTCTTGACGGCGGTAGCGGTATTTTCCATTTCGTTTCCCTTGGCTCCGGCGCGCCCAGCGCGCCGGCAAAGCGATCTTTATTTGCGGAACATGTTGCGGGCAATGATATTGATGCCCAGCACCAGCAGCGTAATCAGCGTAGCCCCGGCCCAGGCCAGGTCGTTCCAGTCCTTGAAGGGGCTGGCGGCGTATTGGTAAATAACCACCGGCAAGTTGGCCATCGGCGCATTCATGTTCATCGACATGAATTGGTTGGACAGCGCGGTAAACAGCAACGGCGCGGTCTCACCCGAAATCCGGGCAATGGCCAACAGGACGCCGGTAATGATGCCGGTCTTGGCAGCGCGATAGCACACCAGGGTGATCATGCGCCACTTGGGGCAACCCAATGCGGCCGCGGCTTCGCGCAGACTATTGGGCACCAGCAGCAACATGTTGTCCGTGGTGCGCACCACCACCGGGATCACCAGGATGGACAGTGCAAGCGCGCCGGCCCAACCCGAGTAATGGCCAACTTGCGCCACGTACACGGCATAGATGAACAAGCCGATGATGATGGACGGCGCGGACAGCAGCACGTCATTCAGAAACCGCGTGGCAGGCGCCAGCCAACCGCGCTGGCCATATTCAGCCAGGTAGGTACCGGCCAAAATGCCCACCGGCGTGCCAATCAGCGTGCCGATACCGGCCATCATGACGCTACCGAAGATCGCGTTGATCAAGCCGCCGGTTTGACCCGGAGGCGGCGTGATCTCGGTAAACAGCGTGTAGGACAGCGCGGGGGCGCCCTTGGTCAGCAGCGTCAGAATGATCCAGAACAACCAGAACAAACCGAACACCAGCGTTCCCAGCGACACGGTCAACATGATGCTGTTGATCACGCGGCGCCGGCGGTAAACGCCATTCTGCATATTGAGTACGGAAACAGCCATGATCTTTTCCTTGGTCTCGCGGCGCGTCAGGTTTTCTTGCCTTCGCCGGCGGACAGGCGAACCAACAGCATCTTGGCCAGGGCCAGCACAATCGTGGTGATCAGGAACAGGATCAGGCCCAGTTCCAGCAACGCCGATTTCTGAATGCCGCCCGCTTCATTGAATTCGTTGGCCAGCGCCGAGGCGATCGAGTTGCCCGGCGAGAACAGCGAGCCCGACCACTTGAAGGCGTTGCCGATCACGAAGGTCACGGCCATGGTTTCGCCCAAGGCGCGTCCCAGGCCCAGCATGATGCCGCCGATGACGCCCGATTTGGTGAAGGGCAGCACCACGCGCCACATCACTTCCCAGGTCGTGCTGCCCAGCCCGTATGCCGATTCCTTCAGCATGGCCGGCACCAGCTCGAACACGTCGCGCATCACGGCTGCGATGAACGGAATGATCATGATGGACAGGATCAGGCCGGCCGTGAAAATGCCGATACCGAACGGCGGCCCCGCAAAAATGCCGCCAATGACAGGCACGCTTCCTAGAGTGGCGATCAGGAAGGGCTGCACGTACTGCTGAAACACTGGCACGAAGACGAACAAGCCCCACATGCCGTAAATGATCGACGGGATGGCGGCCAGCATCTCGACCGCAGTGCCCAGAGGACGGCGCAGCCAGGTCGGGGACAACTCGGTCAGGAAGATGGCAATACCGAACGACACCGGCACAGCGATGATCAGCGCAATGGCCGAGGTCAGCAGTGTCCCGATGATCGGCACCACAGCGCCGTAGTTTTGATTGACGGGGTCCCAATCGTTCAGCCACAGGAACGACAGACCATACTTGGCCAGCGATTCGCGGCTGCCGTAGATCAGGGATACCAGAATCGCCGCCAGCAGAATGAACACCAGGAAGGCGAACAGGCGGGTCAGATTCTTGAACAGCGCATCCATCAGCGCGTTTTTATTTTGCTTCATAGGCGAAGGCGTGCCGGTAGTCACGGAGTCCGCCACGCTGGGCGAAAGCGGCACACTATTATCCATTACCGCGCTCATGGATGGACTTTCCTTAGGAAACCTGGGGGGAAACATCTAGGGTCTTGCGGCGGACCGCCCCTTTTTTCTGCGGACAGAAGATCTGGGGCGGCCGCTAGCTGGGTCAGGCGCTGTGGGAGTCAGCGTTCTTGCTGAGTCTCCCTCGCGCTATCCCCTTCTTACTTCCAGACGGCTTTGCCGTCGGCGGCCTTGACTTCGCCCCAAGCAGCGCGAATTTCTTTGGTGACAGCATCCGGCAGCGGAACGTAGTCCATGCCTTCAGCCGACTTGGCGCCGTTCTTGAACGCCCAGTCAAAGAATTCCAACACAGCCTTGCCCTGAGCCGGCTTGTCTTGCGACTTGTGGATCAGGATGAAGGTGGCGGCGGTGACGGGCCACGAATCGGCGCCCGGCTCGTCGGTCAGGACCACGCCCATGCCCGGCGCGCTCTTCCAGTCGGCGTTGGCAGCAGCAGCAGCAAATGCCTTCTGGTCGGGCTGAACGAACTTGCCTTCCTTGTTCTGCAACTGCGTCCAGGCCAGCTTGTTCTGCTTGGCGTAGGCGTATTCGACGTAACCGATCGAGTTCTTCAGCTGGCCAACGTAGGCGGCGACGCCTTCGTTGCCCTTGCCGCCTTGGCCGGTGGGCCACTTGACGGCCTTGCCTTCACCGACTTGCGACTTCCACTCCGGCGACACCTTGGACAGGTAGTTCGTCCAGCCGAAGGTGGTGCCCGAGCCGTCCGAACGGTGCACGACGATGATGTCGGCCGAGGGCAGCTTCAGATCGGGGTTCAGCGCCTTGATGGCGTTGTCGTCCCACTTCTTGATCGTGCCCAGGAAAATGTCGGCCAGAACCTTGCCCGACAGCTTCAGCTTGCCCGGAGCGATACCGTCGACGTTGACCACGGCAACCGTGCCGCCGATCACAGCCGGGAATTGCAGCAGGCCGTTCTTTTCCAGATCGGCTGCCTTCATCGGATCATCCGAAGCGCCGAAATCGACGGTCTTCGCGATGATTTGCTGCTGGCCGCCGCCCGAACCGATCGACTGGTAGTTGACCGCGGTGTTGGTGGCAGCCTTGTAGTCGGACGCCCACTTGGCGTAGATGGGGTACGGGAACGATGCGCCGGCGCCGGTCACATCGGCGGCCTGGACGGCAAACACGGCGGCGCTCAGCGCGACGCCCAGGGAAACTTGTTTGAAGACACGTTTGAACATCAGGGTTCCTTCTGTGCTCGTTAAAGGAGTCTAGTCAGGCTTTTTCTTGTGCCTGTCTTTCAGCGACCCTCGCATCTTAGAAGGCCAACGTGACAAGATAGTGACAGTCACATACGCTTCATGCGACACCCCGCGCCCCGCTGAAAACACTGCGGCCACCCTGGGTTTCCTGGGTGGCCGCAATATTTTGGGGACGAATCGCTATGTGACAAACCGGCCCGTTAAACCCCCAACTTTTGCATCAAATACTGATGCACGTTGAACGGCTCCCGGCGGCTTTTCACCCGAGCGTAATCTCCATCGGCCTGCTGTTGCCATGCCAATTGGTTATCTCGAAGCGCGTAAGTAAACGCTTCATCAATGACGCGCTTTTTCAGCGTTTTGTCGTAGATGGGGAAGGCGATTTCAACACGGCGGAAGAAATTGCGGTCCATCCAGTCGGCCGAAGACAGGTATACGGTCTCCTGCCCTTCCGCGTAGAAGTAAAAGACCCGTGAATGCTCCAGGAAGCGTCCGACGATAGACCGCACCCGGATGTTCTCGGACAAACCCGGCACGCCCGCTCGCAACGCGCAGACTCCGCGCACGATCAGATCAATCTTGACCCCTGCCTGGCTGGCCTTGTAGAGCTCTTCGATAATCTGCTCTTCCAATAGCGAATTCATCTTGGCCATGATGCGTGAACGCTGGCCGGCCTTGGCCGCGCGGGCCTCAGCGCGGATCAGCGCCACCATCCCGTCGTGCATAGTGAATGGCGACTGCATCAGCGCCTTGAGCGATCGGCGCGCGCCCAAGCCGGTTAGCTGTGCAAACACCTTGTCCATGTCCTCGCACAGCTTCGGGTCTGCTGTCAGCAGGCCAAAGTCGGTATACAGGCGGGCAGTACGGGGGTGGTAGTTGCCGGTGCCCAAGTGGGCGTAGCGGCGCAGCCGGCCTTTTTCACGGCGCAACACGACCGCCATCTTGGCGTGCGTCTTATGCCCCACGACCCCATACACCACATGCGCGCCCACCTCTTCGAGCTTGGACGCCCAATTGATATTGGTCTGCTCGTCAAAGCGCGCCATCAGCTCCACGACGACCGTCACTTCTTTGCCGGCGCGCGCTGCCGCCAGCAAGATTTTCATCAGTTCAGAGTCTTCGCCGGTGCGATAGATCGTCTGTTTGATGGCCATCACGTCGGGATCGAGCGCAGCAGCCGTCAAAAAGTCGATGACAGGCTGGAATGACTGGTAGGGATGGTGCAGCAGGCGGTCCTGCTCGGCCACGGCCTCGAACAATTCGGACGGCTTGGCGGCCACGCGGTCGAACGGAGCCGGTAGCGGCGCGCGGTAGTCGGGAAACAACAGGTCCGGCCGCAAATCCGAATTACACAGCTGCATCAGGCGCGACAGGTTTACCGGCCCGGGGACGCGGTAGGTGTCTTCGGCTTTCAGCGAAAATTCACGCTGCAAGAAGTTCTCCAGCACTACCGGCGTCAGCTTGTCGATTTCCAGCCGCACGGCAGCGCCGAAGTTGCGCTGCGACAACTCACCTTGCAGCGCATGGCGCAGATTGGTGACTTCTTCCTCGTCCACGAACAGATCGCTGTTGCGCGTGACACGCCACTGATAGCAGCCCAGCATCTCCAGCCCCGGGAACAGCTCGCCCACAAAGGCGCGCAATAACGAGGTCAGCAGAATAAAACCTTCCGGATGCCCAGAGAGTTCCGGCGGCATTTTGATCAGGCGCGGCAAGGCGCGAGGCGCCTGCACCACCGCAATCGAGGCCTGGCGCCCAAAGGCGTCGGCGCCCGATAGCGACACAATGAAATTCAGGCTCTTGTTGTAGACACGGGGAAACGGGTGCGCGGGGTCCAGCCCAATGGGGGTCAGGAGCGGCATGACATCGCGGTTGAAGACATCCCGCGCCCACTCTTGCTGCTCGGCGTTCCACTCGGACGCGTGATGCAGGGTGATGCCTTCGGCGTGCATGGCCGGCAGGATGTCGTCGTTCAGCAGGTTGTATTGCCGCGCCACCAGGGCGTGAACGGCCTGCTGGACGTTTTCAAACGCCTGGTCCGGCGTCATGCCATCAGGGCCAACCAGATTGGGCGATTGCAACTGCTGCTCTTTCAGGCTGGAGATCCGAATTTCAAAAAACTCGTCCAGATTCGAACTGACGATACACACGTAGCGCAGCCGTTCCAGCAACGGTGTCTGGGGATTCTCCGCCATTGCCAACACACGTTCGTTGAATTTGAGCAGCGACAACTCGCGATTCATGAGCAAGGGCTCGCCTGGCGGGCGTGTGGGCATACCGAATTCCATACGTAAGGGGAGCGTGGAGTTTTACTGCAAAAAGGTGACGGTTCTATGACACGGCCTAAAACCATAGCGTACGCCAAAATCGGGACGTATAGCGTTGGTCATATATCCCTGCAAGCCACTGTTTCGTAAGCGAAAACCCCTAGCAAAGAGCGCTGTCACATGGGGTCTCTATAATCAGGCCACCTTTCAGCCAATATTACGAGCCGCATGGATCAACTTCTGGCCGCGGTGGACCTCGGGTCCAACAGCTTCCGCCTCTCCATCGGACGCATCGTTCAACAGGACGGTACGCCCCAGATCTATCAGATCGACCGCCTCAAGGAAACCGTCCGGCTAGCCGCCGGTCTGGATGCCGAGAAACGGCTTGGCGACGATGCCATCGAACGCGCTATCGCCGTTTTGGAACGTTTTGGCGACCGTCTGCGCAGCTTTCACCCCAACCGCGTCCGCGCGGTTGCCACCAATACGTTCCGGGTCGCACGCAATACCCGGGACTTTCTGCCCCGGGCCGAAGCCGCTTTGGGCTTTCCCATCGAAGTGATTGCCGGCCGCGAAGAGGCCCGCCTGATCTTCTCCGGAGTGGTCCATACCCTGCCTCCGTCGCCCAACAAGCGGTTGGTGATCGACATCGGCGGCGGGTCCACCGAAGTCATCATCGGCAAAGGCCACGAACCCGGTCTGATGTCGTCGCTGTACATGGGCTGCGTCAGTTACAGCCGCCAGTTCTTCTCGGATGGCGTGGTCGACGCGCACCAGATGAAGCAGGCCGAACTGGCCGCGCGCCGCGAAATTGAAGTGATCGCCAAGCAGTACCGCAAGACGGGCTGGAAAGAAGTCTACGGCTCATCCGGCACCGCCAAGGCGCTGTTCGCCATCCTGACCGAATGCCGGTTTTCTGACCGCGGCATCACCCGCGCCGGTCTGGCCAAACTGAAAGACCGCATCGTGCGTTCCGGCCGGGTCATTCCGTCTGAATTGCCCGGTATCAAGGTCGAGCGCTCAGATGTGCTCCCCGGCGGCCTGGCCATCATGAGTGCGCTATTCGACGAACTCGGCATCGACGTCATGCACACCGGCGACGGCGCGTTGCGCCTGGGCGTGCTCTATGACCTGCTTGGCCGCGACGACGAACACGACAAGCGCGATGAATCGGTGCGCCAGTTCATGAAGCGCTACCACGTGGACCCCAATCAGGCGCGCCGCGTACACCACGCAGCCTTGACCCTGTTCGACGCCATGTTCCCCGAAGGCCCGGAACGCGCCGAACTTCGTCCCGCGCTGGGCTGGGCGGCTGATCTGCACGAGGTGGGCCTGTCGATAGCGCATAACGCGTATCACAAGCACACGGCCTATGTGCTGGAAAACGCGGACATGCCCGGCTTTTCACGCGCAGACCAGCAACTGCTCGCGCTGCTGGCGCTGGGGCATCAGGGCAAACTGACCAAACTGGAACCGCTGATCCGCACCCGCCCGCAATGGAAGGCAATTCTCAGCCTGCGGCTGGCCGTGCTGCTGTTCCGCCGACGCGGCGAAATCGAACCGCTGCCGCTGACGGCGTCGGTGCGCGACAACTCCATTGTGGTGCGCGTCAATCGCGAATGGCTGGCCCAGCACCCCTTGAGCGACTTCACGCTGCGCGCGGAAGAAGCCGAATGGAACAAGGTCGGGTTTTCGTTCGAGCTGCTCGAGTTCTAACGAACGTTCTGACGAAAAAACGGGCGATAGCGGCAACGCTATCGCCCGTTTTCAATCCGGCAGAAAGTTCAAAACGGCGACAGATCCGTCTCGCGATGAAGCCGCTTGAGCTCCATGCGCAAGGGCCTGGTGGCCCGCCGTATCATTCTGATCTTCATACGGCGGAACAAGCGGCGCATGATGATCAGCGCTGGCCGTTTACGGCCGCAGGTTGATCCAGACCGAAGTGACGGCGATAGCGCTCGTCCATGTGGTCCATCCTTAGCAACACAGGAAAGTCCGCCGCATTGAAGTCGGGGTCCCAAGCCGGTTCACCACAGACCGTGGCGCCCAGCTTCAGATAACCCTTGATCAGCGGCGGCACCCGCGCCGGCAAGGTGCTGGCAAGCTTTTCCACCGGGTAGCGATGCAGCGGCGTGACATGCGGCTGACCATCCTGCGGCAACTGCTTGGAAATCGTGCGCCACACTTCGGCGGCGGTGACCCCGTCGTCGCGCAAGCTGACGCTAGCGCAGCCCAGCACATAGTCGTAGCCGCCTCGGCGCAGGTATTCGGCCAGCCCGGACCACAGCAACATAATGACAGCGCCGTTGCGGTAATCGGTGTGGGTGCATGAGCGCCCGACTTCGACCAGGTTATCGCGGATCGAACCCAGGCCTGATAGATCAAATTCGGACTGTGAGTAGTATCCGCCCGCCTCCCGCGCCTTTTCCGGCGTCAGTATCCGATACGTGCCGACCACACGGCCGGTATCGATCTCACGGACCATAAGGTGCTCACAGAATGGATCGAAGCGGTCTTGTTCAATACCGTCCTGGGCGTCGGGAAACACCGCGCCCATATCTTCCGTGAAGACGTCGTAGCGCAGACGCTGAATCTGCTCGATTTCTTCACCTGTGCGCGCCAGGCCGACCGCCAGCACCTTGGGCGCAGCACCCGTCCAGGGTTCTGTGGGATTACGGCTTGGATTAATGCGTGCTAGTTCCAGCATTGCGCGAAGCTCCTAGAGAGTCCAGCCAGTGTGGACGCCCTGTATGTCAAAGACTTGACCAATATGTTACGTGACTATGAAGTTTAGATCGGCGCAGATACCCCATTTTGCGCAAATATGGACAAAACTTTACAAATGAATACGGCCCATTTACGTACAAAAGCCACGCACCGCAGGGCGGTGAGTGGCTTTCAATAGAATGCGCGACCGGCAATTTACGCCAAACTGGCGGCAAGCTTCTCGGCGCAGGACACGGCAAGGGTTTCATCTTCCGCTTCGACCATCAGCCGCAGCTTTGGTTCGGTTCCCGACGCACGGATCAAAATACGCCCGCGTCCGTCCAACTCGGCCTCTACGGCTTTGCGCGCCGCGGTCAGGCCCGGATGGGTTTTCCAATCTTGGCCAGGCGTCAGCGGCACGTTGATCATCTTCTGCGGATACATCCGCAGATCGCTCACCCAATCCGCCAGCGATACCGAATTGCGGCGCAGCGCCGTCAGGACTTGCAAGGCAGCCACGATGCCGTCACCGGTCGAATGGCAATCCAGGCACAGCAAGTGGCCTGAGCTTTCGCCACCATACAGCCAGCCCCGCGCCTGCATCTGCTCAAGCACATACCGGTCGCCGACGTTGGCGCGTTCGAAACCCACGCCCAAGCGCTGCATTTCACGCTCAAAGCCAAAGTTGGTCATCAACGTGCCGACCACGCCGTCCACCTTGCCGCGCTGCATGCGCTCGCGGACGATGGCATACATGAGTTCGTCGCCGTTATAGATGCGGCCTTCGTCGTCCACCATCTGCAAGCGATCAGCGTCGCCATCCAGCGCAATACCGATCTGGGCGCCGCGGGCCTTTACTTCCTTGGCCAGCAACTCGGGATGCAAGGCGCCCACGCCCTTGTTGATATTGAATCCATCCGGGTGCACGCCGATGGCGTGGACTTCGGCGCCCAACTCGCGGAACACGTGCGGCGCGATGTTGTAGGCCGCGCCGTGCGCGGCATCCACCACAATCGACATGCCGTTCAGGTCCAGATCGTTGGGGAACGTGCTCTTGCAGAATTCAATATAGCGGCCCTGCGCGTCGCTCATCCGGCGAGCTCGGCCCAAGCCTTCGGAACTGACGCAGCCCAAAGGCTCGTCCAGCGCGGCCTCAATCGCGGCCTCGGTCTCGTCGGGCAACTTCATGCCTTGCGCCGAGAAAAACTTGATGCCGTTGTCTTGATAGGGGTTGTGGGAGGCGCTGATGACGATGCCCGCCACCAATCGCAATGCGCGGGTCAGGTACGCCACGGCCGGAGTCGGGATGGGGCCAGCCAGCACCACATCAATCCCTGCGGCCGACAAACCGGCTTCCAGGGCGGATTCCAGCATGTAGCCCGAAATGCGGGTGTCCTTGCCAATCACGACCTGCGGGCGGCTGCCGCCGCGTCCGGCATGTTCGCGCGCCAGCACGCGGCCAGCGGCATAACCCAGGCGCAGCGCGAATTCGGCGTTGATCACCGGACCGCCAACTTCACCACGCACTCCATCGGTACCAAAATACTTGCGTCGAATCATGAACTGATCGCTCCTTGTTCAGCCGCTTGCCATACCTTAAGGGCATCTACCGTAGCGGCGACATCGTGCACACGCACGATAGAAGCGCCACGCGCCACACAAGCAAGGGCAGCGGCAATGCTGCCAGACAACCTGTCACCGACCGGCCGGCCTGTGGCCTGGCCAATCATATTTTTGCGGGACAAGCCGATCAGCAATGGGTAACCGGTACTGCGCAGGCTGCTCAGCCGGCGCAACAATTGAAAATTCTGATCTGCCGTCTTGCCGAACCCAAAACCCGGGTCCAACACGATACGGCGGGGATCTATCCAGGCCGCGCGCAGCTTCTGCGCCCGCGCCCCTAAAAACAGTCCGATTTCACCAATCAGATCCGTATATTCGGGCGGTTCGGCCTGCATCGTAAGCGGCTCGCCCTTCATATGCATCACGCACAATCCGCAGCGCGATTGCGACACCGCTTCAACGGCGCCAGGCTGCCGGAAACCATAGATGTCGTTGATCATGTCCGCACCCGCGTCGAGCACGGCGCGCATGACTTCCGGTTTGAAGGTGTCGATGGACAAAGGCACGCCGCAATCGCGCAAGGCTTCGATCACTGGCAGCAACCGGGCAAGTTCATCCGGCCCAGGCACAGGGGTTGCCCCTGGCCGCGTGGACTCACCGCCCAGATCCAGGATCTGAGCGCCCTCTGCGATCAACTGGCGCGCATGCGCCACCGCGGAATCCGTATCGTCATGCTGGCCGCCGTCCGAAAAAGAATCGGGCGTGACATTGACGATACCCATGACAAGCGGGCGCTCGAGATCAAACTCGAAGCGCCCGCAAAGAAAGTTATTTGCCATAACTCAGGACAAAAAACCTCAAACAGCTGCTGCCGTGCTACCCCCAGCCGCCAGGCCGGTGGAAGGCGGCGTGTCGGTGGAATCCGACGGGCCTTGAGGCGTTTTCGGGGGACGCGGAGGACGGCCCTCGACGATGTCGTTGATCTGGTCTGCGTCAATGGTTTCCCATTCCAGCAGCGCCGCGGTCATCACTTCGACCTTTTCACGGTTCTCTTCCAGGATCTTGCGCGCAACACCGTACTGCTCGTCGATGATGCGGCGGATCTCGGTGTCCACCTTTTGCATGGTGGCTTCGGACATGTGAGTCGTCTTGGTGACGCTGCGGCCCAGGAATACTTCGCCTTCGTTCTCGGCGTAGACCATCGGGCCCAGTTCGTCGGTCATGCCGTAACGCGTGACGATGTCGCGAGCGATGGCGGTGGCGCGTTCGAAGTCATTCGAGGCGCCCGTCGTCATCTGGTCCATGAACAGTTCTTCAGCGATACGTCCGCCAAACAGCACAGCGATGGTGGACAGCAAACGGCCCTTATCCATGCTGTAGCGATCGGTTTCCGGCAACTGCATGGTCACACCCAGCGCACGGCCGCGCGGAATGATGGTGACTTTGTGGACCGGATCGGTCTTCGGCAACAGACGCGCAACGATCGCATGGCCGGATTCGTGATACGCGGTGTTCTTGCGTTCATCTTCAGGCATCACGATCGAGCGGCGCTCGGCGCCCATGATGATCTTGTCCTTGGCCTTTTCAAAGTCAGACATATCCACCGTGCGGCCATTACGGCGGGCGGCAAACAGTGCGGCTTCGTTAACCAGGTTGGCCAGATCGGCACCCGAGAAACCCGGGCAACCGCGCGCCAGGATGGTCGCGTCGACGTTAGGCGACAGCGGAACCTTGCGCATGTGGACTTTCAGAATCTGCTCGCGGCCACGGATATCGGGCAGCGGCACCACGACTTGACGGTCGAAACGGCCGGGACGCAGCAGAGCCGGGTCCAGCACGTCGGGACGGTTGGTTGCGGCGATCACGATGACGCCCTGGCCGGATTCAAAACCGTCCATTTCAACCAGCATCTGGTTCAGGGTCTGTTCGCGTTCGTCGTTGCCGCCACCCAGGCCGGCGCCGCGCTGACGGCCCACCGCATCGATTTCGTCGATGAAGATGATGCAAGGCGCATGCTTCTTGGCGTTTTCGAACATGTCGCGGACACGGGCAGCGCCCACGCCGACAAACATTTCAACGAAGTCCGAACCGGAAATGCTGAAGAACGGAACCTTGGCTTCGCCAGCAATGGCCTTGGCCAGCAGGGTCTTACCGGTACCCGGCGAGCCCACCATCAGCACGCCACGCGGAATACGGCCGCCCAGCTTTTGAAACTTGCTGGGATCGCGAAGAAAATCGACCAGTTCCTGAACGTCTTCCTTGGCTTCGTCGCAACCGGCGACGTCAGCAAAGGTGATCTGGTTGGTGTTTTCGTCGAGCATGCGGGCACGCGACTTGCCGAAGCTGAACGCCCCGCCTTTGCCACCGCCCTGCATCTGTCGCATGAAGAATACCCAGACGCCGATCAACAGCAGCATGGGGAACCACGACACGAAGATGCTCATCAGCAACGATTGCTCTTCACGCGGCTTGCCCGACACCTGCACGCCATACTTCAGCAGATCGGAGACCATCCAGAGGTCGCCCGGGGATGTCAGCGTGTAGGCGCGGCCCGCGTCGGGGGTGACGTACAGCACGTCGCCCTGAACGTCGACCTTGCGGATACGTCCTGCCTTGGCGTCGTCCATGAACTGCGTGTAAGTCACGCCGTCCTGGGTCTGAGCGCGTCCGTCGAACTGTTTGAAGACAGTAAATAGCACGAGTGCTATCACCATCCAGACAGCGACTTTCGAAAATGAATTATTCAAGGTCGATCTCCTGCTTTCGATTCCGACCCGCGACTGCGCACCCGCGTATTGCACAGTCACAAGTATGTCAATAGCCCATTCTACCCTGTCGGACCCAATTGCGTCCTGGGATCCCTGGGGCCCGTGTATTTACGTCTTATTCGTCACTATTTGGTCGTTGTCTCGGCAAGCAGGTGAGTGGCTTCAGGGGTCCAAGGCAACATGCCCCGGCCCGGATTATTTCAGATCGCGGGCAACCAGAAAGGTTTCGGAGGATTTCGCCCTCGACGCCTTCGGCTTGCGCTCTACCACCCGTTTGAAGTGCTGCTTGAAGCTCTGCACGATTTGCGAAAAACCGCTGCCGTGAAAAGCTTTGACGATCAGCACGCCATCCGGCTTCAGATGAGCGCGGGAAAACTCCATCGCCAACTCGCACACATGCTGGATGCGCGCAGCGTCGGCAAGGCCCACGCCTGACAAGTTGGGGGCCATGTCTGAAATAACAAGGTCCACGGCGCGAGATCCGACCATGTCTTCCAATTGTTTCAGAATTTCATCGTCGCGAAAGTCGCCCTGGATGAATTCCACGCCCGCAACGGGTTCCATGGGAAGCAGATCCAGCGCAATAATACGTCCGTCCACCGTGCCGCCTGGCCCCGCCAGGCGCTCACGCGCCACTTGGGACCAACTGCCGGGCGCCGAACCCAGGTCAATGACCAGGTCGCCCCGGTACATCAGCTTTTCGGTGTCCAGGATCTCGATCAGTTTGAAAGCGGCGCGGGCTCGGTAGCCCTTCTGTTGCGCCAGCTTCACATAGGGATCATTGATGTGCTGGTGAATCCAGTCTTTAGAGAATTTATTCTTGGCCATTACCGTACAATTCCACGCATGCCTATATTAGAACTTACCTCTCGTGAGCGCAGCGACCTTCGGTCCGCCGCCCACCCCCTGCGCCCCGTCGTCCTGATTGGCGACAATGGCCTGACCGAAGCCGTGCTCAAGGAAATTGACTTGGCACTGTCTTCGCACGGCCTCATCAAGGTACGCGCTGGCGGCGACGACCGCGAGGCCCGCGACACCATGTTGTCGACGATTTGCGACACTCTGTCTTGCGCCCCCGTGCATCACCTGGGCAAGACCCTGATTCTGTTCCGCCCGCTGGCCGGCAATGTAAAGCCCGCCGCACTGGCATCCAAGGAACCCGAGGCCCCCGCCAAACGCCGCAGCTCCGAGCCGTATACGCCGAAGAAGCTGGCCGCCGAAGGCAAGACCTTGTCCAAGCGTCCGCGCCGTAGCGAAACCGAAGAGCCCAAGCCGGCAAAAACCCGCTATGTGCCCCAGGACGAGCTGAACAAAAACGGCAAGCCCATGCGTCCTAGCAACAAGCGCACCGCCTCTGGCAGCCACGGCATTCCCCGCCGCGCTGGTAGCGCGATGAGCCTGCGTGCCGGAGCACGTAGCGGCACGAGCCGCAAGTCGTCGAAAAAGTAAGGCCGGGCACAAAAACGGGCGCTTTACGCGCCCGGTCCACCATAGCTATCCGCAAAGTACCGCGAATTCAAACGAACACAGGTTCGGGCTATGGTGTTTTGACAGTGTACCGTTTAAGCGGCTGCGTTAGATGTAACGCACGCCCAGAACTTCATATTCGCGCACGCCAGCCGGGGCCTTGACCTCGACAACGTCGCCTTCGCTCTTGCCTATCAGTGCGCGCGCCACAGGGCTCGACACCGAAATCATGTTCGCCTTGATATCGGCTTCTACGTCGCCGACGATCTGGTACGTCACGCGGTCACCGGAATCCAGGTCTTCGATATCAACCGTGGCGCCGAACACAGCGCGGCCTTCGGCTTCCAGCGAGCTGGGGTCGATCAGGTGGGCGTTGGAAAGCGTGCCTTCAAGTTCGGCAATGCGGCCTTCGATAAAACCTTGGCGCTCGCGAGCAGCGTCATACTCGGCATTTTCCGACAGATCACCCTGCGCGCGCGCCTCAGCGATGGCGTTAATCACGGCAGGACGTTCCACGGTTTTCAGCCGCTGGAGCTCTTCTTGCAAGCGCTCGGCCCCGCGCACGGTCAAAGGAATGGCAGACATGTCGTTTCCCAAACAAAAGTAGAAAAACGCTCCCGATGGAGCGTTCTCGGTGAAGGTCGTACACCAAGCGCGCGCATACCGTCTTGACTGCAAAAGCAGGACGAGCGGCGCGGACGACCAAAACAAAACCCCGGCTCGGGTCGGAACCGGGGCAATCAAGGTCATATTGTGGTCAAAGTCCACGGGAATTGCAAGCCACCGGAGAAAACGTGCTTTTCGGCGCATTTCGCTGCTGTAACCCGCTAAAACCTGCGATTTCTTTAATAAATCTCAACACGCGACTAGTTGCGGCCTGCGGTGCATGGGCCAGCACGCGCACCGCCAATCAAGGTCGTTGCATAAAAGATACTAGTGGGTAGTTTTGAATTCCAAATGATGGTTTTACAAAAAAAACGCCTGGAAGAAATCAATAAGAACGGTATAACAAACAAACGGCAGCATTAATAACAATTACATACAAACCAGCTGTAACCGGCGCTTCTCTTTGACTCAGGTGCGGGCATCGCGGCAATTGCAAGACCGATTGCCGCGATATCGATTGATTGTGCGTGTAAGCAAGTCAGACGGGCGCATCGCGGTCATCCGGCACGACGCTCGTCCCTCTATTGCGCCATAACCGGCAATCCCGGTTTTTCCGCGATGGATCGCCTTCAAAAACGAGGAGCTCTCATGCTGGAAAGAATAAAAATTCGTACGGGCATGTTATTGGTGCTTGCCTGCTTTGTGATCGCTCTGGCCTTTGCCTGCGGATTAAGCTGGCAAAACGCGGCAGTCAGCGTGACCGAGTTTGAAGATTTGAATACGGTCGCGGTTCAACAGGTTGACCCGCTGCACGAGTCCAGCGCCGCCCTGCTCCGAACCCGTCTGGCGCTGGACGCTGGCATTGCCGCCGTCCAGTCAGGCGCTCCGGACCAGGCATCGGCGGCGGAGCAAGAAGCCGCCAGCCAGCTGAAACTGGCCCGCGAACGCTTCGCCTATTACATGACCGTACCCAAAAGCGAGCGCGGCCAGGCATTGGCGAACACGCTGCAAACCCGTTTCACTGAATACACCGCGCTGCTGGACACGCTTGCCACCGCCGTCAAAGAACGCTCGCTGGCGAAATACCAGCAAGATGCGGGGCGCGCGCGCATCATGGATGCGACGTACGTCCGGGACATGCAGGCATTTCTGGCGCGCGTCCAAGAACGCAGCGACAGCGTGCTGGCCGCTGCGCAAAGCACGTATTCGACGGCACGCATTTCGTCGATCTCGCTGCTGACTGTCGCCCTGCTGTTGACGGTGTTGTGCTGGACCTTCATCCGCCGCGGCGTGTTGCTGCCCTTGCAGGAAGCGGGCAGGCATTTTGACCGCATTGCCGCCGGAGACCTGACCAACCGGATCGAAACTCGCAGCAATAATGAAATCGGCACCCTGTTTGCGTCGCTAAAGCGTATGCAGGAGGGGCTGACCCGAACCATTTCCACTGTGCGCAACGGCGTCGAGGAAATCAACCTGGGCGCGGCCGAGATCGCGGCGGGCAACGCCGACCTGTCTACCCGCACCGAGGAGCAGGCGGCGGCGCTGGAAGAAACGGCAGCGACCATGGAGGAACTGGCCGCCACCGTTAAACAAAATGCCGAGAATGCTGCCCAGGCGAATCAGCTGGCCGCCGTCAGCATGGAGGTCGCGCAACGCGGCGGCCACAACGTCGGCCAGGTCGTGACCACGATGCAAGGCATCTCGGACAGTTCCCGCCGTATCGCGGACATTGTGTCGGTGATTGATGGCATCGCCTTTCAGACCAACATCCTGGCGCTGAACGCCGCCGTGGAAGCCGCGCGCGCCGGAGAACAGGGCAAGGGTTTTGCCGTGGTGGCCGGGGAAGTCCGGTCGCTCGCGCAACGCGCCGCCCAGGCCGCCAAAGAGATCAAGACGCTGATCGAGGCCTCGGTGGACACGGTCAAGGCCGGCTCGGCGCAAGTATCTGCCGCTGGCCAGACCATGCAGGAGATCGTGGCGTCCGTGCAGCGTGTGACGGACATCATGGGCGAAATCTCGGCCGCATCGACCCAGCAGGCCAGCGGCATTGACCAGGTCAGCCTGGCAGTCTCACAGATGGATGAAGTGACCCAGCAGAACGCTGCGCTGGTCGAAGAGGCATCGGCCGCAGCCTCCGCGATGGAGGAACAGGCGCGGCGCCTGTCAGAGGCCACCGCCGTGTTCAAAACGCAGTCGGGACAGGTGATTGAGGCCGTGCCAGCCCAGCTATCACGAGCCAAACCGGCAACCCGTTTGTCCCGCACCTGATGCACGGGCCGCTGCGCGCGGGCTTGCACGCCCGCGCGCCTGATCACATTAGTGACCGGATACCGGACCCGTTGCGGGCTTGCGGCGGCGCAAGATCGCGTACAGGATGATGGCGCCGAAGGTGGCGGTACCAATGCCGCCCAACATGAAGTCACCCAGCTTGATGGTGAAATCGCCCGCCCCCAACACCAGCGTGACCGCAGCCACTATCAGGTTGCGGTTGTCGCTGAAGTCCACTTGGTTGACCACCCAGATCCGGGCGCCGGCGATGGCGATCAGCCCGAACACCACGACTGACATACCGCCCAGCACAGGGCCAGGGATGGTCTGGATCAGCGCGCCGAACTTGGGCGAGAAACCCAGCACAATGGCGATCAGCGCGGCCACGACAAACACCAGCGTCGAATAGATACGCGTAACCGCCATCACCCCGATGTTCTCGGCATAGGTGGTGACGCCCGTGCCGCCCACGGCGCCCGAGACCATGGTGGCCACGCCGTCGCCAACAAAGGCGCGGCCCAAATAGCGGTCCAGATCCTGGCCGGTCATGGCGCTGACGGCTTTCACGTGGCCCAGGTTCTCGGCCACCAGAATAATGGCGACCGGCACAATCAACCCCATGGCCTCGGCCTTGAAGACCGGCGCCGCAAAATGCGGCAGGCCGATCCAGGCGGCTGCGGCCACGCCGGAGAAGTCGATGGGCTTGCCCAGACCCATGCCATTGGCAAGAATGGCGTACACCACGCAAGCCAGAATCAGTCCGACCAGGATCAGCAGGCGCTGCACCATGCCCTTGGTATAGACCGCGATACCGCCAACGCAGACGATCGTGACCAGCGCCATGACGCTGTCAAAAACCGACGAGCCCATCGCGCCTTTAGCGGCAATCGGCGCCAGATTCAGGCCGATCACGGCCACGACCGCGCCCGTCACCACAGGCGGCATCAGCGCATCGATCCAATTGGCGCCGCCGCCGGCACGCGCATTGACGATCCAGACAATGACGCCGATCAGCGTATACGCAAGGCCGCAGGCGATGATGGCCCCAAGCGCCACGCCGATATTGGCGTTGGCGCCGCCGCCTGCATAACCGGTGACCGCAATTACCCCGCCGATAAAGGCAAAGCTGGACCCCAGATAACTGGGCACCCGGCCGCCGACGAACAGAAAGAAAATCAGGGTGCCGATACCCGACATCAAGATGGCGACGTTGGGGTCAAAGCCCATCAGCAAAGGGGCCAGCACGGTCGAACCGAACATCGCCACCACGTGTTGGGCGCCCATGGCGACGTTCTTGGGCCAGGACAGCCGTTCATCGGGCGCAATGATGACGCCGGGCTCGGCGTCATCCGCCAGGCGCCAGCGCGGAAAATAGGAATTGGACATGGATTCCCCGGGGAAGGTATTGGGTATGAGCGGGCGCCAGTGTAAATGGGGCCGCGAACGGGCGGCAACGTTTAAGTTTCCAGTCAAACTTGCCGTATTAGAGAAAACCCGAAAGCCCACCAAGGAAGCAGGAGCAATCATGGCCATCAATTCCATCAGCGGCACGTCCCGGATTGGCAGCCTTGCCGATTTGTGGGCAGAAAGAATCCAGGCAAACAAGGAAGCCAAGGCGGCGACCAACGAAAGCTCCACCACGGTAACTGCCGACGGAAAAATCCGGGTCAACAACGCGGGCAGTATGAAAGTCGGTGGCGCCCAGGCGGCGGAAAGCACAGACAACGAAGACGAATTCACCCGCCTGATCAAAGAGTTGCAGAAGCAGTTGAAGCGCGTCATGGACCAGATTGCCAAGCTCCAAGCCAGCGGAATGCCGCCTGAAATCAAGGCGCAGCAATTGAAGGCGCTCAATGCCCAGGCCATGCAGATTCAAGGGCAGATCGCCCAAGTCATGGCCCAGCAGGCCAAGGCCGCCGCACAAGGCGGCGGCACCGTGTCCGCCACGGCGTAAAGCGCCCAACCGGGCGTCGGCTCACGACGCCCGCACTGATGATGCGCATCAAAATTTCTGATTGGACGCATAGCAGATCAGCCCTTACTGTCTCCGAACAAATCTAAAACTACGGAGACAAACCATGTATGCAATGCGCACAGCCCTTGCAGGGGCGTTGCTGGCCGTTTGCGCGGCCCCGGCTCTTGCCGGCACCGTCACGGTGATTACGTCGTTCCCCAAGGACCTGACCCAGGCCTACAAGACCGCCTTCGAAAAAGCCAACCCGGGCATCACGCTGGAAGTCCTGAACAAGAACACGGTCTCTGGCATTGCCTATGTGCGCGAGACGCCCGCCGGCCAGCGGCCTGAAGTGTTCTGGGCCAGCGCGCCGGACGCCTTTGAAGTGCTGGGCCGCGACAAGCTGCTGGCCAAGTCATCCGATGTAGCAAACAAGGACGTGCCGGACAAAATCGGCAATTACCCCATCAATGACCCGGGCGGCATGTACCTGGGCCAAGCATTGGCCGGGTATGGCATTGTCTACAACACCCGCTATATCGCAGCGCACAAGATACCCGCCCCGGTGGAGTGGAAGGATTTGCTCGCACCGCAATGGTTCGGCCACGTGGGCATCACGTCGCCTTCCCGTTCGGGCACCATGCACCTGACGGTAGAGACCATTCTGCAAGGCGAAGGCTGGGATGACGGCTGGCGCACTCTGCTGCGCATGTCGGGCAACAGCAGCGCCGTGACAGAGCGCTCGTTCGGCGTACCGGACGGCGTGAACAATGGCCAGTTTGGCGCGGGCCCGGTCATCGACTTCTTTGGTCTGTCCAGCAAGTATTCCAAGTTTCCGGTGGAATTCGTCTACCCCTCTGAAACCGCTATCGTGCCGGCGAACATTGCGTTGATCGAGGGCGCGAAAAATACCGAGGAAGGCAAGAAGTTCATTGCTTTCACGCTGAGCCAGGCCGGCCAGGAGTTACTGCTGGAACCGAAAATATCGCGTCTGCCCGTGCTGCCCTACACGGCGCTGGCCGGCAAGATTCCGCCGGGCTATCCCGATCCGGCTGAAATCGCAAAGCGCAGCAAGGTGCAATTCAACGCCGACCTGTCGCAGAGCCGTTACTACGTTGTGCAATCGCTGTACGACCAGACGGTGACGTTTCGCCTGAAGGAACTGCAAGCCGCCACCAAGGCCATCTACGACGCCGAGGCCAAGCTGGGTGAAAAGGCCAAGAGCGGCAAGCCCGCCGAATTGCTGGACCAGGCGCGCAAGCTGACCTGGGCGCCGCTGGTCGATGGCAAGAAGGCTGCTGACCCGGCCTTCCTGGCGATCTTTGCCGGCAATAAGAAGGATGCCGCAGTCAATCAGCAGATCACTCAGCTGGAAGGCGAGTGGAACGGCCGCGCCAAGGCGAACTACGAAGAAGCTGTAAAGCTGGCTAAACAGGCGGCGGCGCTGTAAGGCGCAACGCGGCTGCGTTTGTGGCTGCGTTTGTGGCTGCGTTTGCGGCCGCGCTCGATTCGCGCAGCAACGGAGCGGCGGCGTCCGCCACCCCGTTGCTGCGGTTATCCCCTGGCAACGATTTTGGGAAACTCGATGAATTCTTCGGGCCATTCACGCCTGCCCGCCGGCCCCGTATTGACGGCGCTGCTGGTATTCGGCTTTCTACTGCTTTTTCTGGCCGTGCCTGTGGGCACGGTGTTCTATAGCGCCTTCGTGAATGCCGACGGCAGTTTCACGATCGGGCACTTTGGCGCGTTCTTCAATCAGCCACTGATGAAGGAAGCCTTCTTCAACAGCCTGTATGTTGCGGGCTGGTCTGCATTGCTGGCTTCTTTGATCGCCGTGCCGCTGGCGTATTTCACGGTGCGCTTTGATTTTCGCGGTGCGCTGCTGATCCAGACGCTGGGCGTGCTGCCGCTGATCATGCCGCCGTTTGTTGGCGCAGTCGCGATGCAGCTGATCTTTGGCCGCTCGGGTAGCGTCAACCTGATTCTGAACGATTGGTTCGGCTTCACGATTCCTTTCATGGAAGGGCTGAACGGCGTCATTTTTGTTGAGTCGCTGCATTACTTCCCGTTCATTCTGATGAACCTGGTTGTCGCCCTGCGCAATATCGATGGCGCTATGGAAGAAGCGGCCTTCAACTTGGGTTCCCGCGGCTTCCGGCTGTTTCGCCGCGTGATTTTCCCGCTGGCGTTGCCGGGTTATGTGGCGGGAACATCGTTGGTGTTCGTGAAGGTCTTTGATGATCTGGGCACGCCCCTGGTGCTGGGCACGACCAACATGCTGGCGCCGCAAGCCTACCTGCGCATCACGCAAGTGGGCCTGGAAGATCCGTTGGGATATGTCATCAGCGTGATCATGATCGCGTTTTCTATCCTGGCGCTCTGGCTGTCGGCCCGCGTGCTCAAGGGCCGCGATTACTCCACGCTGCAAAAAGGCGGCAACTCCATCCAGAAGCGCAAACTGCGGCCGATGGAAAGCGTGCTGGCTTACGGCTGGATCATCCTGGTTCTGCTGCTGGTGCTGTCGCCGCACATGGGGGTGCTGCTGCTGTCGCTTGCCAGCGTCTGGAGTTTTGCGCCCTTGCCCGACGGCTATACGCTTGCGCATTATTCCGCGGTGTTTTCCGAGTCGCAGGGCATGATCGCCAACACATTGCTCTACTGCGGTCTGGCGGCCGGGGTGGACGTGATTCTGGGTACCGCCATCGCCTACCTGATGCTGCGCACTCGCCTGCCCGCTCGCCAGTGGCTGGATTTCATGGCGTCGGCGGCGTTGGCTATCCCCGGGATCGTGCTGGCCATTGGCTTTCTGCGCACCTTTCGCGGCATCGAACTGCCGGGCACGGGCACGCTGCTGACCTCGTCTTGGATCATCATCATGATCGCGTATTCGGTGCGGCGGCTGCCCTACGCCTTGCGTTCTTGCGTGGCGTCTTTGCAGCAGATCAACGTATCACTGGAAGAGGCCGCGCAATCGCTGGGCGCCACCCGCATGAGCACGATACGCCGCGTGGTGGTGCCACTGATGGCGGGCGGCATGCTGGCCGGGTTTGTCACCAGTTTCGTGACGGCGGCCGTGGAGTTGTCGGCCACCATCATGCTGGTCACGAAAGACAGCCAGGCGCCCATGAGCTATGGCATCTATCTGTATATGCAAAGCGCGGCCGGCCGGGGCCCCGGCGCCGCGCTGGGCGTGCTGGCGGTGGCCGCCGTGGCCATCGGCACGTATGTATCGCACCTGCTGGTAGAGCGCGCCCAAGTGCGCCAGCGTCCGGCACGCAATGAGGAGACAGCATGAAAAAGGTCAGTGTGGAATGCCGCAATATCCGGCTGTCTTATGGCAAGACAGAGGTGCTGAAGGATGTGAACATCAGCATCGAACCTGGTGAATTCTTCGCCCTGCTGGGGCCTTCGGGCTCCGGCAAGTCCACCTTGTTGCGCCTGATCGCCGGGTTCAATCGCCATAGCGCCGGACAGTTGCTGGTGGATGGCAAGGACATCAGCGGCACCCCGCCCTGGGACCGCAACATCGGCATGGTGTTTCAGAACTATGCGCTATGGCCGCACATGACGGTGTGGGACAACGTGGCGTTCGGACTGGTCGAACGCAAGCTGCCCAAACAAGAAATTCGCGACAAGGTCGAAGCGGCGCTGGAGCTTGTAGGTTTGTCCCAATACGGCAAACGCCGCCCCAATCAGTTGTCGGGCGGTCAGCAGCAGCGCGTGGCGCTGGCCCGCACGATCGTCATTGAGCCGCAGGTGCTGCTGCTGGACGAACCGCTGTCGAACCTGGACAAGAAGCTGCGCGTGCAAATGCGCCAGGACCTGCTCAGTCTGCAACGGCGGCTGGGCATCACCACCATTTTCGTCACCCACGACCAGGAAGAGGCCATGACCACTGCCGACCGCATGGCCGTGCTGGACCATGGCGTGGTGCAACAGATCGGCGCGCCCACCACCTTGTTCGACTACCCGTTAAACCGCTTTGTCGCCAACTTCGTCGGCACGATGAATGTGCTGGAAGGCAATGTGCGCGAGCGCACCAGCGGCAGCGTGGTGCTGGCGGTGGAAGGCGTGGGCGACCTGCACCTGCCCCTGACCACCGAAGCGCCGGCGGCGGCCCGGCTGGCGGCCAGCTTCCGGCCGCATACCGTGCAGATCGAGATGGCCGATGGCTTGGGCGATGCGCGCTATGTGTGGCTGCCGGGCATTGTGGAAAGCAGCGAGTTCCTGGGTGAGTTCACGCGCTACCAGGTGCTGGTCGGTGAACAGCGCCTGACGGCCGACCAATCCCATTTGGCCGGCTTGTCGCCATTTCCGGCTGGCGCGCCGGTATCCATCGGACTGGAACCGACTCAAGTGCGGCTGCTCGCGGCCTAAACTTGCGACCATGGAAATCTATCAGATCCGCGCCTTCGTCACGGTTGCCCGGCTGGGCAATCTGACCAAGGCGGCTGAAGCGCTGTCGCTGACGCAGCCTGCCGTCACTGCCCAGATCAAGGCGTTGGAGCAAAGCCTGGGCGTAGCGCTGTTCGAACGTAGCGGAGGGCGGCTGGCCTTGGCCAAGGCGGGCGAGGTGCTTTTGCCGACCGCCGAATCGCTGCTGGTGCTGGGCGCGCAGTTCAAATCCGAGGCCCAGCAGTTGCAAGGCAGCCTGCACGGCGTCGTTGAATTGGGCGTACCCAGTGAAAAACCCGATTTTCTGCGCCTGGGCGAACTGGCGTCTGCTGTCACACAGCGGCTGCCACTGGTGGAACTGAAAACCCAGACGCTGCCCGCTGCCACCTTGGCGGAACTGGTCAGCACCGGCCGCTTGCCGGCAGCCCTGACCCTTGCTGCCAACCCGCCGCGCGGGGTGCTGTGGCAACCCTTGCGCAGCGTGCGCTATCGCATCGCCATGCCCAAGGAACACGCCGCCGTCCTCAAGCGCGGCGGGTGGCGCGAAGTGGCGCAATTGCCGTGGCTGGACGGACCATCTGGCAGCCATACCCACCTGCTCTTGCGCGACATGTTCGAACGCCACGGCCTGTCGCCGCGCGTTGTCATGCAAAACGACGACCAAGCCAATCTGGATGCACTGGTGCGCGCTGGCGCGGGCTGCGCGCTGCTACGTGAAGAAACGGCTTTGGCTGGCGCAGCCAGAAACGACTTCATCGTCTGGGGCCAGGCGCGCGTCGACGCCATGTTAGGCTTCATCCTGCCTTATGAGCGCGCTAGCGAGCCAACGTTGGTCGCGTTAAGCTCGATCATTCAAATCATCTGGAAGCCGCGCACCGCAATCGCGCCGGCCCAGCTCTAAGCCTTATTGCGCATCACAACTGTATGACTGAAATCTGGTTCATCCGCCACGGCGAAACCGACTGGAACCGCCAGCGGCGCCTGCAAGGCTGGCAAGACATTCCCCTGAACGAATTCGGCATCAACCAGGCCAGCCTGCTGGCCGCACGCCTGCGCGAAGAAGCCCGCCACACGCCGATCGACGCCATTTACAGCAGCGATCTGCAACGTGCCCACGCCACGGCCGTGCCCGTTTCCGAACAGCTTGGCCTGCGAGTGCGCGTGGAACCCGGCATCCGCGAACGCGGTTTTGGCGTGCTGGAAGGGCTGGACCATGAACGTATCGACGAGCTTGCGCCCGAAGCCGCCGCAGCCTGGAAAAGCCGCGATCCGCTCAGGCCGCTGGATGGCGGCGAAACGCTGGGGCAGTTTCAGTCCCGCGTGATTTCCACGGTGGACGATATCGCCAGCCGCCATGACGGCGAACGCATCCTGCTGTTCACACACGGGGGCGTGCTGGACATCATCTGGCGCCATGCCTCTGGCGTGCCGCTGAACGCGCCGCGCGATGCCGCGCTGCTCAATGTCAGTATCAATCGCGTCGGCGTGGAAGGCCGCAAGTGGCAGGTGCTGGACTGGGGCGACGTGGGCCACGTGGCCGACGAAGTGGGCGACGACGTAGTGCCGTAACGGCAGGCCGGTTTAGAAAACTAGCCGGCTTTACGCGGCTTGCGCGGTGCATTGCGCGCAAGCCGGTCGTAGACGGCGTTGGGCAGCAGGCGCATTAATTTGGCCACCACGCCCATCTGCCACGGAATCACCGTGTAGGACGCGCCGCGTTCAATTGCCGCATACGCGCGCGCCGCGAAAGCGTCTGCTTCCATCAGGAACGGCATCGAGTACGGGTTGTGCGCCGTCATGGCAGTCTTGATGTAGCCGGGTGCAATCGTCACGACACGGATGCCCTCGCCCGCCAGCTCCAGCCGCAGGCTTTCGCAGTACGTCACCACCGCGGATTTGGATGCGCTGTAGGCGCCCGCCCCAGGCAAACCGCGCACACCGGCTACGCTGGCAATCCCCACCAGACGGCCTGAACCTGCCGTGCGCATGGCGCCGACAAACGGTTCAAAGGTGGCAACAGTGGCCAGCAGATTGGTGTCCACAATGGCTTTGAAGACGTCGTAGTCTTCGCCATGGTCAGTCAAGGTGCCCGCGCTGATCCCTGCGCTGGCGATGACCACATCTACCCTGCCCTGGCAAAACGCAATAAAGTCCTGCGCGGCAGCATGCAGGGCTGCGCGATCGCGCACATCCACGGCATAGCAGCGGTGCTGGCCGGGCAAGCTTTCCGCCAATTCGCGCAGCGCGTCTTCGCGCCGGCCCAACAGGCCCAGCGTGGCGCCCGTTGCGGCATATTGCTGCGCCAGAGCGCGGCCCAGGCCACTGCTGGCGCCGGTGATGAAGACTCGGTTCATGGATAGCCTGACCGCCCGGACGGACGGATAAAGATACGTTGCAAAGCATCAGGGCACGCTCTCGCGTGCCCTGATGTTGACTTACGCCTGCCCTTGCAGGGAGGCGTGAAGCTCTTGCAGCGAGTAGACCTGCAAGCCCAGGCCTTGGCGCAGATACTGCATGCCTTCAACCGCGGCGCGGGCGCCAGCGATGGTCGTGAAGAAAGTCACGCGTGCAGCCAGCGACTGGGTGCGGATGGTGCGCGAATCAACGATGGCGTTGCGACGCTCTTCGACGGTGTTGATGACCAGCGCGATTTCGCCGTTCTTCACCATGTCGACGATGTGCGGACGGCCTTCAGTGACCTTGTTCACCACTTGCACCGGGATGCCGGCAGCTTGGATCTCGGCAGCCGTGCCACGCGTGGCAACCAGCTTGAAGCCCAGAGCGTCCAGACCACGCGCCACTTCCACGGCGAGGGGTTTGTCCTGATTCTTCACGCTGATGAACACCGTGCCGGAATCCGGCAGACGCACGCCTGCAGCCAGTTGCGACTTCACGAAGGCTTCGCCGAAGCTCATGCCCACGCCCATCACTTCACCGGTCGACTTCATTTCCGGGCCCAGAATGGTGTCTACGCCCGGGAACTTCACGAACGGGAACACGGCTTCCTTGACCGAGAAGTAAGGCGGCACGACTTCCTTCGTGATGCCTTGGGACGCCAGCGTCTGGCCGGCCATGGCGCGCGCGGCGATCTTGGCCAGTTGCAGGCCGGTGGCCTTCGACACGTAGGGCACCGTACGCGATGCGCGCGGGTTCACTTCCAGCACGTAGACGTCACCGCCCTGGATCGCGAACTGCACGTTCATCAGGCCGCTGACGTTCAGGGCCTTGGCCATCATCGTCGTCTGGCGCTTGATCTCGGCGATGACTTCCGCCGACAGCGAGTACGGCGGCAGGCTGCAAGCCGAATCGCCCGAGTGCACGCCGGCCTGTTCGATGTGTTCCATGACGCCGCCGATGAAGACGGTTTCGCCATCGGCCAGGCAGTCCACGTCCACTTCGGTCGCGTTGTTCAGGAAGCGGTCCAGCAGCACGGGCGAGTCATTGCTGACCTTCACGGCCTCGCGCATGTAGCGCTCGAGGTCTTGTTGCTCGTGGACGATTTCCATGGCGCGGCCGCCCAGCACGTAGCTGGGGCGAACCACCAGCGGATAGCCGATTTCGGTGGCGTGGGCCAGGGCCTCGCCTTCCGTGCGCGCAGTGCGGTTGGGCGGCTGGCGCAGGCCAAGCTTGTTCAACAGCTTCTGGAAACGCTCGCGGTCTTCAGCGACGTCGATGGATTCCGGGCTGGTGCCGATGATGGGCACGCCGTTGGCTTCCAGAGCACGCGCCAGCTTCAACGGGGTTTGGCCGCCGTACTGGACGATCATGCCAACCGGATTTTCCTTGTGGACGATTTCAAGCACGTCTTCCAAGGTCAGCGGTTCGAAGTACAGGCGGTCCGACGTGTCGTAGTCGGTGGACACGGTTTCCGGGTTGCAGTTGACCATGATGGTCTCGTACCCGTCTTCGCGCAGCGCCAGCGCGGCATGCACGCAGCAGTAGTCGAATTCGATGCCTTGGCCGATACGGTTCGGACCACCGCCCAGCACCACGATCTTCTTGCGATCGGTGGGCGCGGCTTCGCACTCTTCCTCGTACGTGGAGTACATGTAGGCGGTGCGGGTGGCGAATTCAGCGGCGCAGGTGTCCACGCGCTTGTAGACCGGGCGCACATTCAGCTGGTGACGCAGCTTGCGGACTTCGGATTCGGCCGAGTCCAGCAGGAAAGCCAGGCGGCGGTCAGAGAAACCGCGGCGCTTCAGTTCCCACAGGGTCGCGTAGTCCAGGTCGGCCAGCGTCTTTTGTTCCAGCGCCAGTTCGATGTCGACGATTTCCTTGATCTGCGACAGGAACCACGGGTCGATGTGCGTAATGTTGTGCACTTCGTCCAGCGTGAAACCTTGCGCAAAGGCGTCGCCCACATACCAGATGCGTTCCGGACCGGGCTCGCCCAGTTCGACTTGCAGCTTTTCGCGGTCGGTGGTTTTTTGGTTCAGGCCGTCGACGCCGACTTCCAGACCACGCAGCGCCTTCTGGAACGATTCCTGGAAGGTACGGCCGATGGCCATAACTTCACCCACGGACTTCATCTGGGTGGTCAGGCGCGCGTCGGCGGTGGGGAATTTCTCGAATGCGAAACGCGGCACCTTGGTGACGACGTAGTCAATCGACGGTTCGAACGAGGCAGGCGTAGCGCCGCCGGTGATTTCGTTCTTGAGCTCGTCCAGCGTGTAACCCACGGCCAGGCGCGCAGCGACCTTGGCGATGGGAAAGCCGGTGGCCTTGGAGGCCAGGGCCGACGAACGCGACACGCGCGGGTTCATCTCGATGACGATCATGCGGCCGTCGCGCGGGTTGACCGCGAACTGCACGTTCGAGCCGCCCGTGTCCACGCCGATCTCGCGCAATACCGCGATCGATGCATTACGCATGATCTGGTATTCCTTGTCGGTCAGCGTTTGAGCCGGCGCCACGGTGATCGAGTCACCGGTGTGCACGCCCATCGGGTCCAGGTTTTCGATCGAGCACACGATGATGCAGTTATCCGCCTTGTCGCGGACCACTTCCATCTCGAATTCCTTCCAGCCCAGGAGCGACTCTTCAATCAAGAGTTCGCTGGTGGGCGAGGCTTCCAGGCCACGGCGGCAGATCGTTTCGAATTCTTCGGCGTTGTAGGCAATACCGCCGCCCGAACCGCCCATCGTGAAGCTGGGGCGGATAACGGCCGGGAAACCCGAGGTGCCGACTTCAACCGCAATGCGGCGCTGCACTTCCCAGGCTTCGTCCATGCTGTGAGCAACGCCCGACTTGGCCGATTCCAGGCCGATGTCGGTCATGGCCTGCTTGAACTTCTGGCGGTCTTCGGCCTTTTCGATGGCGTGTTCGTTGGCGCCGATCAGTTCCACGTTGTGCTTTTTCAGCACGCCGTGGTGAGCCAGATCCAGAGCGCAATTCAGCGCGGTCTGGCCGCCCATGGTCGGCAGCAGCGCATCGGGCTTTTCACGCTCGATGATCTTTTCAACGGCTTGCCAGGTGATGGGCTCGATGTACGTGACGTCAGCCGTTTCCGGGTCCGTCATGATCGTGGCGGGGTTGCTGTTCACCAGAATGGTGCGGTAACCCTCGGCCTTGAGCGCCTTGCACGCCTGTGCGCCGGAATAGTCGAATTCGCAAGCCTGCCCGATGATGATGGGGCCGGCGCCAATGATGAGTATGCTTTTTAGGTCTGTACGCTTAGGCATGATGCAATCTTTACTTTTGGCCGGACATCAGGGCGATGAACTTGTCGAACAGTTCAAGGATGTCGTGCGGACCCGGGCTGGCTTCGGGGTGACCCTGGAAGCAGAAGGCCGGGCGGTCGGTGAGCTCGAAGCCCTGCAAGGTGCCGTCGAACAGCGACACGTGCGTCACGCGCGCATTGGCCGGCAGGCTGGCAGCGTCGACCGCGAAGCCATGGTTCTGGCTCGTGATGAACACGCGCTTGGACTGGAGGTCCTGCACGGGGTGGTTCGCGCCGTGGTGGCCCGTCTTCATCTTGAGCGTCTTGCCGCCCACGGCCAGGCCCATGATCTGGTGACCCAGGCAGATGCCGAATACCGGCAGCTTCTTGTCCAGGAACGTGCGGGTGGCGGTGATGGCGTAGTCGCAGGGCTCGGGGTCGCCGGGGCCGTTGGACAGGAACACGCCGTCAGGATTGAGCTTCAAGACGTCTTCGGCGCTGGTTTGCGCGGGCACCAAAGTCAGGCGGCAGCCACGGTCAGCCAGCAGGCGCAAGATGTTGGTCTTGATGCCGAAGTCGTAGGCCACGACGTGGAACTTGGACTGGTCGGGCTTGGAGAAGCCTTCGCCCAATTGCCAAGTGCCTTCGGTCCATTCGCTGCTGGACGTGACGGATACCACCTTCGCCAGATCCTGGCCGGCCATGCCGGCAAAGCCGCGAGCCAGTTCAACAGCGCGCTCTGCGTCGGTGCCGACGAAGATGCAGCCGCCCTGGGCGCCTTTTTCACGCAGGATGCGCGTGAGCTTGCGGGTGTCGATGCCAGAAATGGCGACGATGCCCTGCGCGGCCAGATAGTCGGGCAGGGACTGCGTGGAACGGAAGTTCGACACGCGGGCGGGACAGTCACGGACCACCAATCCGGCGGCATAGACGCGATTGGCTTCCACGTCTTCGGCGTTGACGCCGGTGTTGCCAATGTGCGGATAGGTCAGCGTGACGATCTGGCCGCTATAGCTGGGATCGGTGAGAATTTCCTGGTACCCGGTCATAGCAGTGTTGAACACTACTTCGGCAACGGTATGCCCAGACGCACCGATCGACACGCCTCGAAAAATGGTACCGTCCGCCAGAGCCAGAATTGCAGGAGGGAAGCGGTTGATCCCCTCGGGAAAAAGTTGCGGCAGCACAGTAAACCCCGGTTTTAGAATCGATAATCAAACCTTCGGATTATACCTTGGCCGGGCGACTTTCCTGGCGATCCGCGCCAAATAAGGCCGAAACGGGTGGTTAAGCCTGTTTTTACCCCTGCCGCGAACCCTCCCGCATGTGGCCGATCTTGACCCTGCGGCGGCAGTGATACGCTAGGACACCTTCAACCCTAGCCAGCTGCGAGCCGTAACGTCCATGTCCAGCCAACTTGACGCCCTGCGCAATCACACCACCGTTGTCGCCGACACGGGGGATTTCGAAGCGATGAAGGCGTTGCGTCCCACCGACGCCACCACCAATCCGTCCCTTATCTTGAAGGCCGTGCAGCAGGACGCCTACCGCCCGCTGCTGGAAAAGACTGCCCAAGACCATCGCGGCGCATCAACGCCAGAACTGGTCGACCGCCTGCTGGTGGCTTTCGGGCGCGCCATTCTGAATATTGTGCCGGGCCGCGTGTCGACCGAAGTCGATGCCCGCCTGTCGTTTGATACCCAGGGCACCATCGAGCGGGCTCGCGGGCTGATCGCGCTGTACGAAGCCGCAGGGGTGCCGCGCGAGCGCGTGCTGATCAAGATTGCAGCCACCTGGGAAGGCATCCAGGCCGCCCGCGTCTTGCAGGCGGAAGGCGTGCACTGCAACCTGACGCTGTTGTTCTCGCTGCCCCAGGCCGTGGCCTGCGCCGACGCCAAAGTCCAGCTGATTTCGCCGTTTGTGGGCCGCATCTACGACTGGCACAAGAAGAGCGCCGGCGCATCATGGGTTGAAGCCGACAATGCGGGAGCCCAGGACCCGGGCGTACTTTCCGTGACCCGCATCTATCGCTACTACAAGCAGTGCGGCATTCCGACCGAAATCATGGGCGCCAGCTTCCGCAACGTGGGCCAGATCCTGGCCTTGTCCGGCTGCGACCTGCTGACGATCAGCCCCGACCTGCTGAACAAGCTGGTCAGCACGCCCGGCGATGCGCCCGCGCAATTGCGCGCGGACGACACCGGCGCCCCGCTGACCCGCATTGGGGCCGACGAAATCAGCTTCCGCACCTTGCTTAACGAAGACGCGATGGCCAGCGAAAAACTGTCCGAAGGCATCCGCCTGTTTGTGGCGGACGCAGTCAAGCTGGATGCGCTGATCGAAGCGCAGCGCGGCTGATCACCACGTTGCCCCAGAAACGCGCGCCGTTACCTGAACCGACACGCGCGCGTTTCTTTTTCTGTCAGCGATGGTCGTGCGAATGCACCTGCAACGCTTCCAGAAAGCGCGACACCATGTTGTAGGCGGCCACCGTCGCCGTCAATTCGACGATCAGCTTTTCAGAGCCCAATGCCGCCCGGGCCGCATGGAACACGGCATCTGGCACTTGGACATGGCGCGTCATCGCGTCCGTGTAGGCCAGCACGGCCTTTTCACGTTCATCGAACAATGCAGAGGTTTCCCAAGCGTCCAGCGCGTCCAGCTGTGCTTGGGACACGCCTTCTTTCAGGGCGATTGGCGCATGCTGATCGGCCTCGTAAGGGGCGCCATTGATCGCGGCCACACGCATGATCACCAGTTCGCGCAAATCACCGGGCAATGTGCTGAGCTGGCGGATTGACGTCAGATAGTTCAGCCAGCCTGCGGCCACCGGGGGGCTATGGAGCAGCATCTGATACAGGTGCAGAACACTGCCGCGCTCGGCGACGATGCGATCGACGAGGGGCCGTGCATCAGGATGAGTCAGATCGGCGTAGGGTAGACGAGCCATGAAAACTCCATATGGGTGACGGGCTGCAAATACATACATTCGTACAATATCTTTGACATAATGACAGGACATTGCGCGTCCCGGTACCTACCTCGAATGAATGCGCCCACCCAATCCCATCCGCCCGTCACACTCGCCAATTGCGATAGCGAACCGATACACATACCGGGCGCCATTCAGCCGTTGGGCGCGTTGCTGGCATTCGATGCGGATGGCATTTTGCGATTTGCCAGCGAAAATGCGGCCCAGCTTCTGGGATCGCAGCTGACGCTGGGACTAGCGTGCGCCCCGGGCGCGCTGCCGCAAGCATTGGCGCACTATCTGGAAACCTGGCTGAGGAACGCGGACCCCATTTTCGACCCGCTGACGATCACCCTGGGCGCCACCACGTACGACGTCATCGGCCACAGAAATGGGGACGGCTTGACGATCATCGAGCTGGAACGCCGTACCGAAGACAATTCCGTCGCCGACCCTGCCCTTATCTATCGCAGCATAGAACGCGTGCGCCGCCAGCCCGACACAAAGAGCTTGCTCGACAGCGCCCTGCGTGAAGTGCGGCGCGCAACCGGTTTTGACCGGGTAATGGCCTACCGCTTTCATCCCGACGACAGCGGCGAGATCGTGGCCGAACAACGCCACGATACGCTGGAAGATTGGGTCGGACGCCGTTATCCCGCGGGCGACATCCCTGCGCAGGCCCGGCGTCTGTACACCGTCAACACCCTGCGCCAGATTGCGGACGCCGGCTACCAGCCGATCCGAGTGCTCGGCGCGCCGTCTACCAGCCCGCGCCCGCTGGACATGAGCTTTTCGTCTTTGCGCAGCGTGTCCCCCGTGCATTTGGAGTACATGGCGAACATGGGCGTGCAGGCATCAATGAGCCTGTCGCTGGTGATCGGCGGCCAACTGTGGGGCATGATTGCCTGCCATCACCATTCGCCCCACCCTATTCCCTACCCCGCACGCCTGGCTTGCGAAGCGCTTGCGCAGGTGCTGTCCGCGGCCATCGCGAATATCGAAGGCAATGCGCGCGCCGAAGACGCACGCCGCAATGCGGCGCTGGTAAGCCAGTTGGCCGAACGGGTGTCTGCCTCGGAGAACGTTCCGCACGCTTTGTCCTGCGGCCCGCAAACCCCTGGGTCCCTGATCCCGGGCGATGCCACGCTTTGTTTGTGGGGCAACAGCGTGACGGTGTTTGGCGGTATTGCTCCGCGCGGCGAGCTCGCGGGCATTTTGTGCGCGCTGGATCAAAGCGGCCAGCGGCTGGTGCATACCGATAACATCGCCCGCGACTACCCCGATCTGCAAACGGATCTGGTGCCCTACGCGGGGCTGCTTGCCTGCAAGTTCGATCCCATGAACAACGGGTGGCTGATCTGGCTGCGCAAAGAGCAGATCGAAACGCTGGTGTGGGGCGGCAAGCCTGAAAAGCAATATGCGGTCGGCAGCCTGGGGCCGCGCCTGACACCGCGCGGTTCGTTTGAGGCCTGGCGGGAAGTGGTGCGCAATACGAGCATGCCGTGGCTGCCCGCTGAACTTGAAGCCGCCGACAACCTGCGAGACGAGCTTTCCCACATCGCCACCAGCCGCACTGCGGATGTGGACCGGGCGCGCACCGCCTTGCTGGCCATGCTGGGTCATGATTTGCGCGACCCTCTGCAATCCATTTCCATGGCCGCCACCCTATTGTCCAAGACCGACTCCGGCGCGCGCATGGGCGAACGCATCCGCTATTCAAGCGGCCGGATGCAGCGCCTGATATCCCAAGTGCTGGATTTGTCTCGCTTGCAAGGCGGCATGGGCCTGGGTATAGAAAAGCGGCCGTGTGATTTATCTGTTCTGGTGAACAGCCTGATCGACGAAAAGCGCCAAGCCTACCCCGGCTTGCGCATCGAACCTGATATCGAGCCAGGCCTGAACCTGATGGCCGATACTGACCGCATAGCGCAGGTGCTCACCAATCTGATGAGCAACGCGCGCCAGCACGGCGCGCCGCGCCAGCCTATTCTGGTGCAGGCGCGAAGGATAGGCAGCAATATTGAACTGCGCGTGATCAATCATGGCGAGCCCATTGCAGATGATTTGCTTGCGCATCTGTTCTCGCCTTTCAAACCCGAATCATTGGGCCAATCACGCAACCGCAATGGCCTGGGGCTGGGCCTGTATATTGCTGATCAAGTCGTTCGCGACCATGAAGGCGATATCGCCGTGGATTGCCACGATGGCCTGGTCTGTTTTACGGTGACGTTGCCGCGCGACTTGCGCGACACCCTGCACCCTTGAATTCTGGAGACTTCATTTGAACGATGCGCGTTCGATTCGCGTCCTGCTGGTTGACGACAATGAAATTGGCTCAGAGCTTCTGGCCGAGTTTCTGGCGCTATCCGGCGTAGAGACACGTTGCGCCGCCACTGGCAAAGAAGCTTTGCAGCTTGCCGACAGTTTTTTCCCTGAAGCCGTGCTGGTAGATATTCTGCTGCCCGACATGGATGGCTATCAACTGGCGAACCTGCTGCGCGCGCGCCCGGCCCCCCCTCGCATTTATGCGTTGAGCGGGCTGGCGCGTCACGACCGCCGCGACGACGCGGGCGGCGTTTTCAATGGCTGGATAGAAAAACCGGCCGACCCGGACGCCCTGCTCGCCATCCTGCGTCAAGCTGACTGATGGCGGATGGAATGAGCGTCTTACCTCTTACCGCACTGGCGGCACGCGGCGTCCAGTTCAAGGTGCTGTCGCAGATCTTTCCGGTTCTGCGTCACGAAGTGGTAGGACCTCTGTCCAACGCCACGCTGGCCGCCGCCATGTTGCGCCAGTCCCCGGACGGCGCCAACGCCGAAGCCTTGCAGCAGCGTTGCCATCGTTTGGCTGGCGATCTGACTGGCATGCTGGACGACAGCGTCAACGTCGTGCGCGAGCTGGATCAATGGCTGGCAGACAACGGCGCCATCACATCGACAGAAGATTTGCTGCGCGACTGCCGCAAGCTGATGTTCTCGCACCTGTTGTTGTCCAGGCACAGCATCATCTGGCCCGAAGACGTGGCGGCCGTCCAATTGCCGCAGTTTTCTTCGCGATACCTGCTCTTGGCGTGGCTGCTTTGCCTGTTGCGCGAGTTGCCCGCCGACGCAGGGCTGACATTGGACTTTTCACAAGCCGGAGTATGGCGCGCCCGCTTTCCCGAAGGGCAGGCCGCGTCCGCTGGCGCCGGGCAAGCTGACGTTTTCGATCTGCAAGAAGTTGAATTGCTTGCGGCCGCATCAGGCTGGCGCCTTGAACGTCAAGCGCAATGCTGGTCGTTACACGCGCCTGCCCATCCCCTTTGACAACGAGAGGCCGACATGATTTCCCCCGTCCATCAGTTGCTTCGCGAAGGCACCCGTGAGCGGCACGAAACACTGGACCAGGGACTGGCGCTGGCTGGCAGCGAAGTCGATCGCAGCGATTATCTGAATTACCTGCGCGCACTGCTGGGCTGGCTGGAACCGCTGGAACAACGGCTTTGGCAACTGGACTGGCCCGACAGCCTGCAAGCGCCCGCACGCGCGGACAAAAGCGCCTGGATTCGCGCCGACCTGGCTTCAGCTGGCGATGCGTCGCCGGTGCCGCAGTGCACGGATGCGCCACGCGTTGACGCCGCTGATGCCTACGCCTTGGGCGTCGCGTATGTGGTCGAGGGATCGCAATTGGGCGGCCGCTTTCTGGCCAAGCATCTGGCTGATGTCACCCCCGCGTTGCCCCTGCGTTATCTGCGCGGCTACGAGGACCAGGTTGGACCGATGTGGAAGGGTTTTCTGCAATATCTGGATAGCGAAGATGGCGCGCAGGGCCAGGAGGCTCAAGCCTTGCAAGGCGCGCGAGATGCATTCGATAGTTTGACAGCCTGGCTGCGCAGCCAGCAGGCGATACGCGCTTGATGCGCGTTGTCCGCAACGCCGTGGCGTTGCGGACTGTTCCGCTTAGAGCTTCTCGGTTTCGCCCGATTTAGGCTGCCACTTCATCAGCCGCTTTTCGCCAATGCCGACGATATAGTCCAGCACCAGCGCAAACGCCGTCAGCACAACGATGCCGGCGAACACGGTATTCACGTCAAACGTGCCTTCTGCCTGAAGAATCAGGTAACCCACGCCGCTTGCCGACCCCAGGTATTCGCCCACCACCGCGCCCACAAACGCCAGGCCCACAGACGTATGCAGGCTGGAAAACACCCAGCTGGTGGCCGACGGCAGGTACACGTGGCGCAGCAGTTGCCGCTGACGTGCACCCAACATGCGGGCATTGTCCAGCAGGGTTGGGCTGACTTCACGCACGCCCTGGTAGACGTTGAAGAACACGATGAAGAACACCAGCGTCACCGCCAGAGCCACCTTGGACCAGATTCCCAGACCGAACCACATGCCGAAGATAGGCGCCAAAATCACCCGCGGCATCGAGTTGGCGGCCTTGATGTAGGGATCAAGAATGGCGCTGGCGCGCGGCGACAAGCCCAGCCACAGGCCAAAGCCCAGGCCGGCAATCGTGCCGATGAAAAAGGCCAGTACCGTTTCCGTCAAGGTCACCCATAAATGGGTGTAGATGTCTGCATTGGTGACGAACCAGGCCCAGATACGGCCCCAGACCTTCAGCGGTTCACCGAAAAAGAACGCCACTTTGGAATCGCGCGATGCAAAATGCCACACGCCCAGAATGATCACAAGCAAGAGCAATTGCCAGAAGCGCAGACTGGCGGAACCGGTTTTGAATGACTTCGACATACGTCAGGCTCGCTTCTGTTGGGCATAGCCCTTAAGCACTTCTTCGCGCAGCACGGCCCAGATGGCCGAATGCAGCTCGACAAAGCGCGGATGGGCGCGCACCTCGGCCACGTCGCGCGGACGCGGCAGGTCGATGGTGAATTCGCCGATCGGGTGCGTGCCGGGCCCCGCCGACAACACCACCACGCGATCGCTCATCGCGATGGCTTCGTCCAGATCGTGCGTAATGAACAGCACGGCCTTGCGCTTGGCCATCCACAGTTCCAGGACTTCGTTTTCCATCAGCTGGCGGGTCTGGATATCCAGCGCCGAGAACGGTTCGTCCATCAGGATGATGTCTGGATCGCGGATCAGCGTTTGAGCCAGCATGGCGCGTTTGCGCATGCCGCCCGACATCTGGTGCGGATAGCGTTCTTCAAAGCCGCCCAAACCCACGCGGCGCATCCACTCGCGGCCGCGCTCCAGCCCTTGCTCACGCGGCACGCCGGCGAAATCCAGGCCGGCTACCACGTTGTCCAGCGCGCTGCGCCAGGGCAAGAGCGCCTCGCCCTGGAACATATAGCCTGCGCGCGAATTGATGCCGGACAAAGGCTGTCCAAACACCTTCACCTGGCCCGTCGACGGCGCCAGCAAGCCAGCGCTGACGTTGAGCAGCGTGGACTTGCCGCAACCGGTCGGGCCCACCACCGACACGAACTCCCCTGGCGCGATGGCCAGAGTCGTGTCGCTGACGGCGGTGTAGCGCTGCGAACGGTCGTCACGCGAAACAAAGGTGCAACTGATATTTTCCAGCGACAGTGCGGCTTCAGCCATTGGCATACTTCTCGTTGGCGCGGCGCGCAAAGTCATTGGTCCAGACCTTGGACGGGTCGATCTTCGAGCCATCGAAGTCAGCCTGATAAGCGGCCAGCGCCTTCAAGGCCGTGGCAGCGCCGTCTTCGGGAATCAGACCGTCTGGAGACAGACCTTCCAGGCTCTTGGTGATCGCGGCCTTGTACACGGCCGGGTCGCCCAGCAAGTACGTTTCAGGCACGACCTTGGCGATCTCGTCGGCGCCAGCCTTTTGAATCCACTTGTCCGCGCGCACCAGCGCATTCGTCAGCGCCTGCGTCGTGTTCGGGTTGGCGTCGATGAAGGCTTGCGGGGCATACAGGCAGCCGGCGGGCATGTTGCCGCCGAAGATCGCCTGGGTATCCTTGAGCGTGCGCGTATCGATGATGATTTGGATGTCGCCCGGCAATTCCAGCATCGACACCACGGGGTCGGTATTGGAGATGGCGTCGATCTGGCCGCTGCGCAATGCCGTTACCGCGCCTGCGCCCGCGCCCACGCCAATGATGGACACGTCAGAAGCCTTCAGGCCGTGTTTGGCCAGGAAGAAGCTGACCACCATGTTGGTGGACGAGCCCGGCGCGGTCACGCCGATCTTCTTGCCTTTCAGGTCAGCTGGCCCCTTGTAGTTGGGCATATTCTTCTTGGACACGCCCACGCCGATCATCGGCGCGCGGCCCTGCAGCACAAAGGCGCGATAGGCCTGGCCTTTGGACTGCATGGACAACGTGTGTTCAAACGCGCCCGACACCACGTCGGCGCTGCCGCCCACAACCGCCTGCAAGGCCTTGGAGCCGCCGGCGAAGTCGGCGATGCTGACATCCAGCCCTTCGTCCTTGAAGTAGCCGCGGGCTTCTGCAATGGTCAAGGGCAGGTAATAGATCAGGGGCTTGCCGCCCACTGCGATCTGAACTTTGGTTTTTTCAAGTTTTTGGGCGCGCACGATGGCGGGCGCCATGCTCATGACGCCGGCGGCGCCGGCCATCTTGAGCAGTTCACGGCGGGTGACTGACATAGGGTTGTCTCCTAATTTTCGGGTTTGCCGATAGCGCCGGTCTTTGCCAGCTCGTCGATAGCCGCTGAATCATACCCTAGCGATTTCAGGACTTCCTCGGTATGTTCCCCTAATTTCGGGCCTACCCAGCGCGTCTGGCCAGGGGTCTCCGACAGCTTGGGAACAACGGCGGGCAGCTTGACGGGACTGCCGTCGGCAAAGTGGTGTTGCTCGATCATGCGGCGCGCCAGGAACTGCGGATCGCTGAACATATCGGCCACGCTATATATTTTGCCCACGGGCACGTCGGCGCTTTTGAGCGTATCCAGCGCCGCCTCAATGCCACGGCCGTCGCACCATTGCTGGATCGCGCCGTCGATCTCGGTCACGCGGCGCGCGCGGCCGTCGTTGCGCACCAGATCCGGGTCTTCCGCCAAATCGTCGCGGCCAATGGCCCGCATCAGGCGATGGAAAATCGCGTCGCCGTTTCCAGCAATGACAATGTTCTGTCCATCGCGGGTGGTGTAGGTATTGGACGGCACAATGCCGGGAAGCGCGCCGCCCGTGCGTTCGCGCACAACACCCGCTACGTCGTATTCGGGCACCAGGCTTTCCATCATGTTGAAGACGGCCTCGTATAGCGCCACGTCCACCATCTGGCCCTGCCCGGCTTGCGATTCAGCGCCCGTTTTTCCGTTCCAGCGGCCGCCGGTGGCATCCCGGTGGCGCAGCGCCATCATGGCGCCTATCACGCCATGCAGCGCGGCGATCGAATCCCCGATCGAGATCCCGACCCGCAGCGGCGGCCGGTCGGGATGGCCCGAGACGTAGCGCAATCCGCCCATGGATTCGCCAATCGCGCCGAAGCCGGGCTGGTCCTTCATGGGGCCAGTCTGACCGTAGCCTGACAGCCGCACCATGATCAGCGCCGGATTGATCGCGCGCAGTTGTTCAAAACCCAGCCCCCATTTTTCCAGCACGCCGGGCCGGTAGTTCTCGACCACGACATCGGCGTCCAGCGCCAGCTTGCGGGCGATTTCCTGCGCGCGCGGGTCTTTCAGATTGAGGGCGATGGATTGCTTGTTGCGGGCCTGTACCGTCCACCAGAGCGAATTGCCCTCGTGCAGATGGCGCCAACTGCGTATCGGGTCGCCGCCCCCCGTGCCATCCGGCCCGTGCGGGGTTTCCACTTTGATGACGTCGGCACCAAATTCGCCGAAGATGCGTGCGGCAAACGGCCCGGCGATAAGCGTGCCGAGTTCCAGGACTTTCAGTCCGGTCAACGCTGACATGGTTTGTCTTCCTCGTGTGTGTTGCCTTTCCGGTACGTTGCCGGTCGGCTATTTTTGCATCAGGCCGCCCAAAGAAAAAGCGCCCCTAAGGGGCAGCAATCTCTGGGCGCAGGCGCAGCGCGAACACAATTGTCATGCAGAGAGAGCCTCAGGTGACTTTGCGCTCCATCAGTGCCCACGCAATGGTGCCCGCGTCCACATATTCCAGTTCGCTGCCTGCAGGCACGCCGCGCGCCAGGCGCGTGACGCGCAAGCCGCGCTCACCCAGGGCTTCGCCCAGAAAATGGGCCGTGGTCTCGCCTTCCGCAGTGAAATTGGTGGCCAGGATGACTTCCTGCACCTGCCCATCGGTCGCGCGTTTGATGACGCGATCAAAGTCCAGTTCACGCGGGCCTATGCCTTCAAGCGGCGCCACCCGCCCCATCAGCACGTAATACAAGCCGCGATAGCCGTGGCTGGACTCGATCATGTTCTGATCGGCCGGTGTTTCCACGATGCACAGCAGCGACGGGTCACGCTTGGGATTCGCACAGGTGCCACAGACCTCGTCTTCCGAAAAGCTATTGCAGCGGGCGCAATGCTTTAAGTCCCGCACCGCGCCCGCCAGCGCCTGTCCCAGCATGTCCGCGCCTTGCGGGTCATGCTGCAACAGGTGGTAGGCCATGCGCCGGGCTGATCGGATGCCCACGCCGGGCAGACGCCGAAGCGCCTCGATCAGCGAGACCAGCGGTTCGGGTTCAGGAAGTAAGGGGTCCATTGCAGCCTGGGACTACGCCGATCAGAACGGCAGCTTCATGCCCGGGGGCAGCGGCATGCCGGCCGTGACGCCAGCCATCTTTTCTTGCGATGTGGTTTCGGCCTTGCGCAGCGCGTCGTTGAACGCGGCAGCGACCAGATCTTCCAGCATGTCCTTGTCATCGCCCAGCAGGGACGGATCGATCACAACGCGCTTGACGTCGTGACGGCAGGTCATGGTGACCTTGACCAAGCCGCCGCCAGAGGCGCCTTCGACCAGGATCTCGGCCAGCGCATCTTGCGCCTTCTTCATGTTTTCCTGCATTTGCTGCGCCTGGCGCATCAGGCCGGCCAGTTGTCCTTTCATCATGATGGATGTTCCTTGAACGAGGGGAATAAGAGATTGCCGCCGCCGTCAGGCAACGGCAGGGGGATCAACGTGGCGAATGGAACCGGGCACGACCCGGCCGCCAAAATCGGCCACAAGCGCTTGCACAAAAGGATCGATGGCCACCGCATCTTCGGCGGCCTGCTGGCGCGCGGCGCGTTCGGCTTGCGCCACGGCATGCGCCGTGGCTTCGCCAGTTACGCCGACTTCCACATCCAGCCGGATGCCCTGACCAAAATGTTCGCACAGTACCGTTTGCAGGCGAACGCGGCTTTCGCTTTCGGCCAGCGTCTTGACGGCCACGCGCAGGATGATCGCGTCGCCTTGCACACCGGCCCATTCGCTCTGGCGCGCCAATTCGGCGGCCAATCCGGTGACGGGCAGGCGCGCAGCCAATTCCGGCCAGCCCGCGGACGTCATGTCTGTCATGCGGCCGCGCGATTGGCGCTTGCGGGCGGCGGCTGGGGCCGCTGCACCGGAGGCCGATGCTGCGGCGCCTTCACGCTTGGTCACCGCTGCGGGACGCTGCGGCGCCGATGAGGGCGCGCTGGCCAGAGTTTCAAATTCGTCATCGTCCGGATCGGACGTGAAGCCGCTGTCAGGCACGAAGCCGCCTTCGGCTTCAAATGGGATTTCTTCGTCGACCCAGGACGGCGGACCGTCGCTGGCATCGGCCGCTTCGGGGGCGGCGGCAATCACCGCCGCGACAGCGGGTGTTACTGCCAGCGCCGCGGAACCCGCAGGCTTGGCAGCAACGGGCGCGTCAGCTGGCAAGTCTTCCCAAGGCGGCACGCTGGCGGCCGAGGCCGCGACAGGCGCTGGTTCGGATGCGGCAGCAGAGACTGAATCAGGCGCGGCAGCATGTGCCGCCTGCGGAACGGGGGCCGCCACCGGTTCCGCCGGGGATATCGTTTGCGGCGCGTTTGCAGGCTCAGCGTCAACGGCCAAAGCGGCCAAGGAGGCTGCTGCGGGAGCGTTTGGCGACGTGGCGGCAACGGGCGAGGAGGCTGCCGGCTGGGCAGCGACGGCTACGGACTCCGCAACTACGGGAGCAGCGGGCGCAAGCACCGGCGTGGTAACGACTGGATCTGACACCGTAGCGGCATGCGCCTGCGAAGCGACGGCTGGGGCTGGGGCTGATTCCGCAGCGGCATGCACCGGCTGAGCGACGGCTGGGGCAGAAACAGGCACTGCGGTGGACACAGGCGCCGAGGCCATCACAGCAGCCGGGGCAGGCGCGGCTGCAACCGCTGCCGGTTCAGCCGTCTGGCGGGCAGGCGCAGCGGGCGCTTCCAAAGCGGTTTGCGGACCGGCATCGCCGTTCAGTGCCAGCATGCGCAGGCAGGCCATGATGAAGCCCGCGTACTCGTCGGGCGCCAACGTCAATTCGCTGCGGCTGTGTACCGCCACTGAATAGAACAGTTGCACCGCGTCGGGATGAAGGGTCTGCGCCAAACGGGCGATATCACCCGCCAGCGGGTCTTCAACCGGCGTAACACCCGTCACGCGCTGCTCAATCGCCACGCGCGACAACAACACGGCCAGATCGGCCAGCGCACCGGCGTAGGACAGGCCACGTATCGCCAATTCGTCCGCCACGGCCAGCACGCTCTTGGCGTCGCCAGCGGACAAGGCGTCCAGCAGGCGCACCAGGTGACGCTGATCAATAGTGCCGAGCATGCCGCGCACGGCATCTTCGGTCATGTTGCCGGCGCTGTAGGCGATGGCCTGATCCGTCAGCGAAAGCGCGTCGCGCATGGAGCCCGAAGCCGCTTGCCCGATGAGGCGCAGCGCCGGAATTTCGAACGGGACGTCTTCGTGGCCCAACACGGCCTGCAAGTGGCCAACGATGGAGTCGGCAGGCATTTGCTTCAGATTGAACTGAAGGCAGCGCGACAACACCGTCACCGGGATCTTTTGCGGATCGGTGGTGGCCAGGATGAATTTGACGTGCGGGGGCGGTTCTTCGAGCGTCTTCAACATGGCGTTGAAGGCGTGCCCGGTCAGCATGTGGACTTCGTCGATCATGTAGACCTTGAAGCGCCCCGCGCCAGGCGCGTATACCGCCTGCTCAAGCAGCTGCGTCATTTCTTCGACGCCGCGGTTCGAGGCCGCATCCAGTTCCAGATAGTCGACAAAGCGCCCGGCATCGATTTCCGTGCAAGCGCGGCAGACGCCACAAGGCTTGGACGTGATGCCGGTTTCACAGTTGAGCGATTTGGCCAGGATGCGGGACAACGTGGTCTTGCCCACGCCCCGTGTGCCGGTGAACAACCAGGCATGGTGCAGGCGTTGGGTGTCGAGCGCATGGGTCAATGCGCGCACCACGTGATCCTGTCCCACGAGGGTATCGAACGATCGCGGCCGCCACTTGCGGGCCAGTACCAGATAAGTCATGGCTGGATTGTAGAGCCTGTTTCGCTTGCTGGCTGAAATGCAAAGGGGACGGGCTTATTCCCGTGGAACGAATCCCTGGAAAATAACCCCGTCCCCCTTGAAAGCATCAAGGCCGTGGATGAATTCACGACCTGCTGCTTTGAAGAATCCGGTTGGCGAGCCTTACTCCGGCACTGACCCTAAACGACTATGGCTGCTTCGTTCCCGACCTGACCAGGTTCACCGTCGAACCATGCGGAGGGGCCCGCCAACCGGAATTCTAGCAGAGCTGCGCTTCGCTTGCTTGCTAGCCTTCCGGTTGCCGGGCCCCGGGGGGCGGGATGTTGCCCCCTCCCCAGCCCTCCCCCCGGGGGGGAGGGGGTTTGGGGCGTTGCTTCGCTTGCCCTTTTGGCTCGCTTCGCTTTGCCTTGCTTGGCTCGCTTTGCTTCGCTTGCTCGGGGGGCTCGCTGCGCTTTGCCTTGCTTCGCTACGCTTGGCTCGCTTTGCTTCGCTTGCTCGGGGGGCTCGCTGCGCTTTGCCTTGCTTGGCTGCGGTTGGCTCGCTTTGCTTCGCTTGCTCGGGGGGCTCGCTTCGCTTTGCCTTGCTTGGCTGCGGTTGGCTCGCTTTGCTTCGCTTGCTCCAGGTAGCTCGCTTCGCAAATCTCGTTGTACTTCGCTCGCCCGAACTCGCTCGCTACCCGTTGCGTTGCTTCCTTTCCCTGTCTCACTTTGCTTCGCTTGCTCGGACTCGCTCGCTCCCCGTCGCCTTGCGTGCATTGCTTGTCTCGCTTGGTTCGTTCGAGCGGTCGCTTTAGATTATTTTTCCGCGCTATTTCATGGAGTTAGATCTATCCAGGCTTTTGCGCGGGGGAAGTACAGGGCTGCGCGCGCGGTGCGGCCGTCCAGGGACGTGACTTGGGTGCAATAGCGAAGGAGTTGTTCGCCGTGGCGTTGGCGCATTCGGGTGGCGAAGGCGGCGGGGGGTTCGCCGGGGTGGGGGCGGCCGGTTTTGTAGTCGACGATCAGCCAGCCGTCTTCGGTGCTCAAGGCTAAATCGATAACGGACACTTTGCCGGCAGCGTCGATCAAGGGCCATTCGCGGCGGGCGCCTGATTGGGAGAGGAGCCATAGGCCGCGTTCGTCGGCCAGGGTGGCTTGCAAGGTTTCCAGTACGGCTTCTGAGGCGGCGTCGGCTTGGCTGGCGGGGATGCCGGCTCGGGTTAGTTGGCGGCGCATGGCGGATTGGCGGTCGGCCAGTGCGGTGGCGGGCCAGGCGGCGACGCCGTCTTGGCCGATGCGGGCGAGCCAGGCGTGGGCCAGGGTGCCGATGGCCGCGTCGTAGCCGGCTTCCAGTTGCCAGGCGGGGTGTTCGCCACTGTCGCCCCAGGCGCCACGTGCGGGCGAGGCGAAGCCGGGGCTGACGTTGATGTCGGACTGGCGCGCCAGTTGAGCCAGGCCTGCTTGCGCCACGCGGCGCAAAGGTTCGCCTTGCCATTCGGGGCCATCGAGGGTTTCCTCTTGCGCGTCGCCTTCCATCGCTGGCGGCACGGGGGTGGGCAGGCAGGGCCACAGACGGCCCAGCAGACTCGCCGAGGGCGGTGTCTTGGGTTGGCCGGTGGCTTCGTCTACCGATACGTGGCCCACCAGATGCAGGCGTTTGCGCGCTCGCGTGGCGGCTACGTATAGCAGGCGGTCGATTTCATAGGAAGCCCGGCGCGCTTCGCGGGCGCCCAGGTAGCGCGACACCGGATCGGCCTCTGTTTCGGCCCGGGGTTTGACGGGGCCGAACAGCACGCGCCCGCCGCTTTGCTCAAAGCGCACCAGCGGCGCTTGATCTCCGCGAGGTGCGCGGTGCAGGCCGAACAGGATGACCGTTTCGAACTGCAAGCCCTTGGACTTGTGCATGGTCATGATTTCGACCGCGCCTTCGTCTTCGTCCGCGGCATCCGGGGCGGCGAATAGGCGCGAGATTCCAGCGTCCAGGGCGGCGGGGTCTATGCCGCCGTGCGGCGCCAACCGTTCGACCAGTTGGAACAGACTTTCAGCGTCATTGGCCACCGACAGGCCCGCGTAAAGCGCCGGCCCGCCCAAGCGGCGCCACAGCGATTCCACCCAGGCGGCGAAGGGCATCGCGCCGGAGTCGTTCCGCTTGTCCAGCAGAACGGCGGCCACCTGACGCAAACGCGCAAATTCCTCGGCGGGCAGCAAGGTTTGCGCGGATGGTGTATCCGGGGCCGTGGGCGCAGCGTCGAACAAGGACCCCTGCGGCGCGGCGCTGACGGGCACCGGCATGGTTTGCGGAACGATGCGCAAGGCGCGTTCCAGCAACACAGGAACCGGCGTAATGTGGTCATCGCCAAACAGGCGCTGCAAGGATGTCAACGTCAGCCCGCAGTACGGCGCCCGCAATACGGACAGCCATGCCAGCCGGTCGCCCGGGTGAGACAGTGCGCACACCAGTTGCACCAGATCGGCCACCACCGGCCGCAGGGCCAGTGGCACCAGGTCTACGGCGCGGCAGCGGATGCCCTCTTGCCCCAGTCGCCGCGTCAGGTTGCCCAAGTGGCTGCGCGCGCGCACCAGCACGGCCACGGGATGCTTGGCGCCCTTGTGATCGATCAGCGCCTGACGCACCAAGCCCACCGCGATGTCTTCGGCCTGCTCTTCGGCCGTCGCGGCCCCGCTGCGTGACCACGCCGGATGAAAGCGCACGGCAGGTTCAGGCAAAGCATCGTGAAACGCGGTGGACGGGCTGTACTTGATGGCGCCCGCAGTGGCGTCGCTACGCTTGGGCAGCAGTTGCACGAACGACTGGTTCACCCAGTCGACGATGCCAGCCTGTGAGCGGAAGTTGTCTGTCAGGTTCAGGAAGTCGGGCTTCAATTCGCCCACGCCAACATCGGCGACTTCAAGGAACAGGCCCACTTCTGCTTTGCGGAAGCGGTAAATGGATTGCATCGGGTCGCCCACCAGGAACAGGCTGCGGCCGTCGCCCTCTTGCCATCCCGAGGTCAAGGTGCGCAACAAGTCCAGCTGCGTTTGGCTGGTGTCTTGGAATTCATCGATCAGCAAATGGCGGATCGACGCATCCAGCTTGAGCAGCAACTCGCCCGGATCATCCGCGCTACCCAACGCGGCGGCGGCACGTTGCGCGATCTCGATGAAGTCCACCTCGCCCGTGTCGGCAAAACGCAGCCGCAACTGCGCCACCGCCAGCGCCAGCGTCATCAGTTGGGCGCCAAGAACCTCCCATTGCGCATCGGTGAAGTGTGGCGCGGGAATGTCGCGCACGGCAGCCAGACGGCGCACCCAGGCGCCCTGCCCGTCGGCGGATTCCAGCCACGCCACAAAAGGTTCTTTGTGCGCGCATTTGGCGGGAAAACCCAGATTCTTGTTGACGGTCTTGCGCAAGGCGCCCGTGCCGGTCAACAGCAGGTGCGCAACCGCGCGCCATTGATCCAACACCTCGGCGTCGGGCGGGAGCTCTTCCGACCAGTCGAGCAACGCCAGCAATTTATTGTCTTCGTCGCCGTCTTGCAGCTGAGTCGCTGCCAACCGCGCCGGTCCGCAAAGCGCCTCGGCCCAGCCGTAGGGCATGGCTTCGCTCAGTGCGTCCAGGTCTTCGCCGATGGCCTCAGCCAGCGTCGCTTCCATGGCGGCGCGATCGGAGCCGTGACGCAACAGGGGCAGCCATTGATCGCGCTGGCCCAGCATGTCGGCGATGGCTTCTTTGGCAGCCTGTACGTCTACGTCCAGATGCTGCAACAGAATGCGCACAGCGTCGTAATCGTCGGCCAGATCCAGCGTTGCACGCGCGGCGGCTTCATAGTGGCCGCGAGCGTCGTCGGTGATTTCGGGCATGCCGCCCAGCTCCGACAACCATGGCATGCTGCGCACCAGACCCGCGCAGAACGAGTCGATGGTGCGGATGGCCAGCCGCGCCGGATGGTCCAGCAGATGCCAGCCTTGTTCGGCATTGCGGGCCAAAGCCGCACGCGCCAGTTCCCAGCTGCGGCGCTCATGCATGGCCTCGGGCGGCGCATCCAGCCCGCGCCGCAGCTTGCTCAGGACCCGCGCATGCATTTCGGACGCGGCCTTGCGAGTAAAGGTGATGGCGACAATTTCTTCCGGCCTGGTCACGGTGGCCAGCAGCGCCAGGATGCGGTCTGTCAGCAGCTCGGTCTTGCCCGAGCCGGCAGGCGCCTGCACCAGAAACGAGCGGGTGGGGTCCAGCGCGTCGGCACGCGCGGCGTGGTCCTGCGGCAAGCGTTCTTGTTCAGCCATGGCTTATGCGTCCTCGTCGTCCAGATGCAGACGCAAGAACGGCAATGCATCGCAGTATTTCAAATCGTCGCGGCGGTAGGCCACGTTGGAGGCCACCCCGGCGACGTACTCATCGGCCAGCGCCTCGATCGCCACACGCCAACGCTGCCGGATTTCAGGCCAGGTCAGGCCGTCGAAATATTTGCTTTCGCTGGCCAGCGTTACGCCCGGCACGCCCAGGTCTTCGTCGGCCAGCCCTTGCGCAGCCACCTGCCGCGCATGGATCTGCGCCAGCACCAGGCCTGCGACCTCGCCGCCTGCGGCATCCGCCAGCACTGACGCATAGAACGGCAGTTGCACGTTTACGGGACGGCTGCGGGACCAGTCGGGTTCGGGCTTGGCGGCAGCCACGCCGGTCTTGTAGTCGACGATGACGTTGCGGCCGTCGCCCAGGCTGTCGATACGGTCCAGCCGCAGTTTCAAGGTCAGCGCGCCGCGCTGCCACTGGTGGCTTTTTTCCACCTGCGCCACAGCGAACGGCAGACGCTGCGCCTCCATGTCGAGCCAAGACGCCAGCACCGCGCATGCACGCTGGCATTCCAGCTTTTTCAGGGCGGGGGCGTAGTCTTTCAGTTCTTCTTCGGCCGCTTGCGCCACGGCCTGTTCCAGCAAGGCGGGCAAGCGGCCGGTTGCCAGAATGTCATGCAGGGTTTCTTGATCGGGCATCATGCCCCACACCAGTTCCAACGCCTTATGCAAAAACTGGCCGCGCACGTTGACCGTCGCGGAATCGGCATACGGCGCCAGTTCGCGTCCGCCCAGGCGGTGACGCACAAACGCCCACAGCGGGTTGCGCGCCTGCGTGTCCAGCACGTCCAGACCGCCGCCACCGCGATTGCCAGCGGCAAGCGGCGGACCCTGGCTATCATCCAGTGATTCCAGCGGTAGCGGCAGGACCATGCCCGTAACCGCCGGCGCCCAGTCTGTGAGCGCCGTAGCGGCGATCAATGGCGATGGGCGCAATTCACGTTCGCCATCCATGTGGGAATGGCTGACGATGATTTCGGGCGCACAACGGCACAGCGCTGCATACATGCCTTCGGCCCATTCGCGTTCGCGCTCAGGCGTGGCGCGCGGCGCCTTGGCCTGACGCAACACGGCCAAGGGCAGCAGCGGATTCGGCTTGGGCGAAGCGGGCAGCACGTCGTCCGTCAGGCCCAGCATCCAGACGCCATCCCAATAGCCGCCTTCCGCTTCCAGCAAACCCAGCACGTCAAGGCGCGCAAGCGGGTCGCGCTGCGGCTGGAACGATGCCGACCGCGCAACACTTTGCAGCAGGTTGACTGCCGCCACGCCGCCCAGCCGCCCCGCGGCGGGCGCCAACGCGGAAAAACTGCCCAGCGCGTCGCCCAATGCGCCCATGACCTGATAACCCACGCTGTCCAGGACGCCCTCACCCGGAAAACCCAAGGCCATCAGCGCGGCTTTCATGCGCAACATCCAGACGTCGCATGTTGCCTGCCGGCCGCCCTGCGTCCAGATTTCCATCGACTGGTTCCACGCTTGGGCCAATGCTGGCACGTCGGCCAGCAAACGGCGCCAATCATGCTGGCTGACATGCTGCACGGCTTGACGGCGCCAACGCGCATCGATGGCAGCCAGTCGTGCGCGGTCGCGCACGTCGCTGGCGCAGTGGCCAGCCAGCAGCGCAGCGCCCAAAACATCCACGCCGCAACTCTTGCCGTGTGCACATTCAGCCAGCGCGCGTAACCAGGCCAGCGCGGCGCGCGCCATTGGCCATTCATTGAGCGGACGGCCCACTGCCACGTTAAATGCAAATGCCGGCGCGCCGTCATGCCCAGCCAGCGCCTGACTCAGTACGCGCCGTGCAAAGGGCGACTCGGCCTCCAGTTGCGGCGACACGATGGCGTAGCGGCCCTGCGGATTGGCCTTCAGCTGGCTGGCGGCCCAAGCCGCCGCGGCACGCCATTCCGCGCCATCGTCTGCGGCCTCGTAGCGCCGCGCGGTGGTCTCCAGGCGCTGCGCATCGCGCCATTGCGCGACCGAAGTGCCCTGGTCTTCAAAAGCGCGCAGCAAACGGCGAAAACGCGGCGAAACATCGGTAAAGCCCGCCAGCACAAGTTGCCGTGGAGTGGCCAGCCGGCCGTCTTCCAGCGCGCGCAACACGCGGGCATAACCCTGGTTTGCGTCTTCGGCATCAATGCCCGCCAGCGTGTCGTGATAGCGCAGGCGCCACTTCGCAAAACCCCGGTATTCGTCGGTGTCCGCGCCGGATGGCACGCGTAGATCCCATTCGTCCATCAGCAGGTCCGCGTCCATAGCCAGGCGCGCGGCCTGGCTGGCGTCCAGCAACACGCGTTCGGCCTCTTCCGCGCGGATGGCTTCAGTCCATACCAACTGCGTGGCAAAACTGTCCAGACGGTAGGCGGGCACGTCGTCGCCGGCCTCGAACGCGAGCTCATTGGCGGATTCGGCCAGCCACGCCGACAGCGGCAGAATGCGCGGCAGTTCGCTGACCTGCCGCTCTTGGCGCAGCAGGCCCGCGAGCTCAAGTGTCAGCCGGCGCGACAGGCGGTTGTTCACTGTCAGCACCAGCGTGTCTGCCGCGGGCAGACCGCCGATGTCCGGCAGTGAAAAATCGGGATAGGAAAGCGATGAGTCCTGCATGGGCGCCCATAAAAAACGACGGATAAACTCCGCCGTAGGATACCCCGAGCCGGACCGCGCGTGCGGTGCCTGCGCGCCTATTTGCCACCCTGGACAAAGGGCGGAATGACGATCTTCTGGCCATGCCGGTCGCAGTCGTCGGCCAATTGATGCCAGGCCCGAACGCTGGTGACCCGCGCGCCGCCTGTGCCGGGGTCCTGGCCATCGGCCGGAATCTCGTCCAAACGGACGCCATCGGTGGTGTCCATCAAGCTGGCTTCACGAATCTCGCGGTCCAGGCTGCCATCCCACTGGACCAGGCTGCCGTCTTCCTGCCAATGCAGCCAAACCTGAGAATTGCCGTCTCGCCACCGGTATCCAATAAGGCAAAAGTGGTTGGTGTCCTTTTGCTTATTGAAGTAGGCCACCCGGTTTTTGATTGCCCGCTCGGGCTGCTGGTAATACGGGCTGGCCGACACCAGAAAGCGTTCGTCCGGAGGCGTCCGGAACGGCTCGTCCGGCAAGCCGTCCGCGCAGGCAAACAAAGGAAACGCAAGAACAAGAACTGCGAACCAAGCTTTCATGTCAGCCATCCGTTATTTTATTTTCAGAACATCAGCACGGAATTCCGGAGTCAGCGTGTAGAAATCCTGCCCCCCTAAACTCCGGAAATACCTGAAACTCGGGCCAGGACTGGGAGCGCCTTGCGTCTTCCAGCCGTATAGCTTGGTCGGGCAGGGGTCCGCGATCGGCGCGCTTCCCGCCACGGAGATGGCGTCTTCCACCAATCCACGGTACGCCCGGAAGCGGCTCTGCGTTGCGTCATTGGCAAGTTCCAGAGTCCTCTTGAGCAGCGCCTTTTTCTTCTCCGGCAGGTTCGGATACAGAGAAAATGCTTCCACCTGCCCCGGAACCTTGACCACTTCTGTCATCGTTTTGATCGACAGTTTGGCCGCCTCTCTGGGTTTGAGCGAAAAATGGTGCGCCCCTGCGTCAATCCGGTTTTGCAAAAGACGAACTATCCATTGCATGGACTCGCGCGCCTCGGTAGGACCCGCATACATCCGATGCTCGGGACCCGCAGTTTCTATGATCAGCATCCTGGTCAGGATGCCCAATTCCGTATCTTGAGGGGGCAATTCCACACGCGGAAATATCTTGACGCGGATCTTGGGTGTGCCCGAATCGACGTTGGTATTGCGCCCGTCATTGGTATAGGCGATCACTTCGACCACTTTTTCCTGACGCAGATCCTTGGCCGTGACAGTCAATTTGACTGATTGCTCAAGCCTGGCGTCATCGGGCCTGTCCGCCTGAACAGACAAAAATGCAGGCGCGTTGGATTTCAGAATCAGATGTTTCTTATTCGATCCCAGACCCACGACTTTGATAGCGAGGGAGTTGCCTTCCACCAAACTGATTTCGGAAGGCAACGAAGACCGGTCATTGCGGAAAAGTTTAGCCATACAGCGTGTCGAAACCTCGCAAGTGCATACGGCGGACAAAAGCATCCGCTGTTTACTATGTACTTGCACCGATTACGCTGAGATATAGGGGCCGTCTGAATACCGGGTTAAAAACCGCATAGAGCGGCAATGTTTTCCCAGTGGACACTCATCTCGGGCGACAGATAACCCCAAAACGCCAGCCCTAAAACGGACGACAGGGCGATAGCGCCCGCCAACCGCCAGGCGATTTGGCGGCGCCGTAACGGTTGTGCGGAAGGCATCATGGTCAGGCGCTCTTTGCTGCGTCAGGCCGCAGCAGTTTGAGTAACGGGCTGCTCACGCACCGGCAGGCATAACAAGGCCGCAATGATTGCCAGGGCCACACCCAGCCACCAGACCAGATCGTAGCTACCGGTCTTGGCATACGCGTAGCCGCCAAGCCAGACCCCGATAAAACTACCCAGCTGGTGGCCCAGGAAGACGATGCCCGACAAGGTGGCCGCATAACGCAGGCCGTAGATTTGCCCGATCAGCCCTTGCGTAAGCGGCACCGTGCCCAGCCAGAACAGGCCCATCCACGCGGCAAACACATACAACACCCAGGGCGACAACGGCATCCACAGCAACAGCAAGATGCCGAACGCACGCATGAAATAGACCACCGCCAACAGGCGCTTCTTGCTGTATTGGCCGCCAAGCTTTCCTGCGTAGAACGAACCCACCACGTTGAACAGCCCAATCAGTGCGATGGCGGTTGCACCCTGCCCTGCCGTCAAACCGCCATCGGAGACGTAGGCAGGCAAGTGCAGCGTGATGAAAGCCGTATGGAAGCCGCAAACAAAATAGCTCCAGAACAAAAAATGGAATGAGGGGTGACGCACCGCCTGCTTGACGGCGGAAGCCAGCGACTGCTGTGGCCCCGAATGCGTGGCCGGACGGCCGCGCAAGAAATAAGCCAGCGGCGCGGCGCAGGCCACGAACAGCGACAGCACCCACAGCGCACCCGGCCAATCCAGGCCGCTGATCAACACTTGGCCCGTCGGCACGATGGCAAACTGCCCCAGCGAACCGCCCGCGCTGGCAATGCCCATGGCCGTACTGCGGTAAGCCGGCGGCACGGCCCGCGCCACGACCGGCAGAATCACCGGAAAGGTGGTGCCCGCCTGCCCCAGCCCGACCAGCACGCCAGCGGTCAGATATAGCGTTGTTTCATCGGTGGCAAAACGGGTGCCGATCATGCCCAACATGTACAGCAGCGCACCCAGCGCGATGGTGCGGCCCGATCCAAAACGGTCGGCCATCATGCCCATGAAGATGCACGCTACCCCCCACACCAGGTTCTGCAACGCAAAGGCCATCGAAAACACTTCGCGGCCCCAGCCGTGCGCCAGGCCCATCGGCTGCAAGAACAGGCCAAAAGTGGCGCGAACGCCCATGGCAAGCAACACCACCAGCGTGCCCAGGACGATGGTGCGTGTGGAAATCGTATCGGTTTGGCTAGACATGAAACCCGTGTCTGGTTGTTTTTTGGGTTTGCGCCCCCTCCTCGGGGCGGCCCGGCGCGCTGGCCAGACCCGCACATCATATACAAGTCGCCTGGGCGGAACAGGAATATCCACGTCGGCGCATCGCTTTCTTTCGCAGGCTCGTACCGCTGCTTTCTAGGACACTTCCCTACGACTAAGGTCCAGTGTTCCGGGTTCCAGCGCATCTCTATATTGGTTTCGGTTCCTCACAGGCATCGCCGCGTGGGCCCATCCGGGCCATAGGGAGCCACTCAAAAAACAACAAGGAGACATGCCAGTGACGTCAACAAATGGCGAGGTTGCCGCAGTGATGCGGAATCCCAAGTATCAGGAATTGCTGCGCCGCCGCAGTAGGACCAGTCTGCTTTTCTTTGCGATCACCGGCGTGATTTACGCCGGTTTCATCCTGACACTGGCCTTTGACCCTGTGTTCTTCGCCAGCCCCGTCCCAGGCATGACGATGAGCATCGGCATATTGACCGGCATCCTCGTCGTATGCAGCGCGGTGGTGCTGATTGCCGCCTACGTCCATATCTCCAACTCCGTGTTCGACCCGCTATTGGCCGCGATCATCAAGGACGTCTCATGAAAAAAAAGCTGGGCGTCATATTGTTGGCCGTGGGTTGCGGACTGGCCGGGCAAGCCTGGGCGGCATCGGCAGGCAAAACGAGCACCTCCGCCATCGTCATGTTCCTGGTCTTTATCGCAGGCACGATGGGCATCACCTATTGGGCCGCAAAGCGCACTCACACCACGTCGGATTTCTATACGGCGGGCGGAGGGTTATCAGGCTTTCAGAATGGCCTTGCGATTGCCGGCGACTATCTTTCCGCGGCCTCGTTTCTAGGCATTGCGGGGATGGTGTATGTCAGCGGCTTTGACGGCATGATCTACGCCATCGGTTTCCTGTTCGGCTGGCCGGTAGTCATGTTTCTGATTGCCGAGCGCCTGCGCAACCTGGGGCGCTACAACTTCGCGGACGTCACATCGTTCCGGCTCGCGCAAACGCCCATGCGCATTTTGGCGGCCAGCGCGTCGTTGCTGATCATCGCCCTGTACTTGATTGCGCAGATGGTGGGCGCCGGCAAATTGATCGTGCTGCTCTTCGGGCTGGACTACAACGTTGCCGTGCTGATCGTGGGATCGCTCATGATGATCTACGTGGCATTTGGCGGCATGACGGCCACTACCTGGGTGCAGATCATCAAGGCGGTGTTGATGCTGGTGGGCGCCACACTGATGACGATCCTGGTGCTGGCGGCATTCAGCTACAGCCCCGACGCGCTGCTGGCCGAAGCCGTCCGCGTGCATCCGGCCGGCAAGGAATTGATGGCGCCGGGCTCGCAGGTCAGCAGCAACCCGCTTAACGCGCTGTCGCTGGGCATTGCACTGGCGTTCGGCACTGCCGGGCTGCCCCACATCCTGATGCGGTTCTTCACCGTGTCCAACGCGAAGGAAGCGCGCAAATCCGTCATCTACGCCAGCTCGTTCATCGGCTATTTCTACCTGCTGACTTTCATCATCGGTTTTGGCGCCGTTGCGCTGCTGGTGCGCCACCCAGAGTATTTCGTGACGGGGCCGGACGGCAGTTTCGACATGATGAAAAGCCTGATCGGCGGCACCAATATGGTCGCGGTGCACCTGGCCAATGCCGTGGGCGGCAGCCTGTTGCTGGGCTTTCTGGCGGCGGTCACCTTTGCCACCATCGTGGCCGTGGTGGCTGGACTGGCACTGGCCGGCGCTGCGGCAATCTCACATGACTTGTACGCCAACGTCATCGCCCGCGGACGCGCCACCGAACGCCAGCAGATGCGTATTTCGCGCTTGTCCACCATCGTGCTGGGCGTGCTGGCCATTCTGCTGGGTATCGTGTTCGAAAACCAGAACGTCGCATTCATGGTGGGCCTGGCGTTTGCCATTGCCGCCAGCGCCAACTTCCCGGTGCTGGTGTTGTCGATCTCGTGGCGCGGCTGCACCACGCGCGGCGCCACCATCGGCGGGTTCCTGGGGCTGGCCAGCGCCACCATCTGGGTCGTGTTGAGCAAGACCGTGTGGGTGGACGTCTTCGGGTTTGCCGCACCAGTCACGCCCTTTCCCAACCCAGGCATTCTGTCCATTCCGCTGGCGTTTTTCTCGATCTGGTTGTTCTCCAAGCTGGACCACAGCCCCAGGGCCAAGCAAGAGGCTGCGGCGTTTGACGCCCTGACCGTTCGCAGCCAGACCGGAATCGGCGCCACAACTGCCGTTGCCCACTAACCGTTCAGAGGATTCATCATGAACACCACCCATGATCGTTATCCCGTTCCGCAAGGCTTTGCCGGCCCGCAAACGGTGACCCAGGAACAGTATGAAGACCTTTACCAGGCATCGATTACCGATGCGGACGCCTTTTGGGCAAAGGCCGCTGAACGCGTGGACTGGTATCGCGCACCCACGCAGATTCAAGACACCTGCCTTACCAATGCCGACGAATTCCATATCCGCTGGTATGCCGATGGGGAGTTGAATGTCAGCGTCAACTGCCTGGATCGCCATCTGGAAAAACGGGGTGACAAGGCTGCGCTGATTTGGGAATCGGATGACCCGGCCATCCCCTCGCAACGCGTTACCTACCGCGAACTGCATGCCAAGGTCTGCAAAATGGGCAACGCCCTGCGCCGGCTGGGAATTGCACGCGGCGACCGCGTCACAATCTACATGCCCATGATTGTGGAGACCATCGTTGCCATGCTGGCCTGCGCGCGCATCGGCGCGGTCCACAACGTCGTGTTCGGCGGCTTCGCGCCAGCCTCGATTGCCGACCGGGTCCGCAACTGCGGCGCAAGCGCCATCATCACCGCCGACGAAGGGCGGCGCGCCGGGCGCAAGATCGCATTGAAGGCTAACGTTGACGCCGCGCTGGAAATGCCCGGCATGGAAGGCGTGCGGTCGGTGCTGGTGGTCCCGAACACCGGCACGCCCGTCAACATGGTGGCTGAACGCGACTACTGGCTGGACCGGCTGATGGAACGCGAATCCGCCGAATGTGAACCCGAACGCATGAACGCCGAAGATCCGCTGTTCATCCTGTATACGTCGGGCAGCACTGGCAAGCCCAAGGGCATGCTGCACACAACGGGCGGCTACCTGGTCTATGCCGCGTACACCCATGCCGCCATCTTCGACATTCGCGACAGCGACGTCTTCTGGTGTACCGCTGACGTGGGCTGGATCACGGGCCATAGCTACATCGCTTACGGCCCGCTGGCCAATGGCGCGACTTCACTCATTTTTGAAGGCGTTCCCAGCTACCCCGACGCCTCGCGCTTCTGGCAGGTAATCGACAAACACGACGTCACCATCTTCTACACGGCGCCTACGGCGATCCGCGCGTTGATGCGCGAAGGCCCCGAGCCCGTGTTGCGCACGTCGCGAAAGTCATTGCGGCTGCTGGGCACTGTGGGCGAACCCATCAACCCCGAAGCTTGGCGCTGGTATCACGGCGTTGTGGGCGCGGGCCGTTGCCCCATCGTGGACACGTGGTGGCAAACGGAAACCGGCGGCATCCTGATATCGCCGCTGCCCGGCGCCACCGAATGCAAGCCAGGAGCGGCCAGCGTTCCGTTCTTCGGCATACGCCCCGCGCTGGTCGATGTCGCCTCTGGCACGCTGATCGAGGGACCCGGCGAAGGCAATCTTTTCATCCGCGGCTCCTGGCCGGGGCAGGCACGCAGCATCTACGGAGACGATCGCCGTTATTACGAAAGCTGCTTCAAGGATTACCCCGGCATGTACTTCACGGGAGACAGTTGCCGCCGCGACGCCGACGGCCATTACTGGATCACCGGGCGAGTAGACGATGTGTTGAACGTGAGCGGCCACCGTATCGGCACCGCAGAACTGGAAAGCGCGCTGGTTTCACACCCGAAAGTGGCCGAAGCCGCGGCGGTCGGTTTTGCGCACGACATCAAGGGCCAGGGCATTTACGTCTACGTCACCCTGAAAGCCGGCCATGCGGAATCCGACAGCCTGCGCCAGGAATTGGTGGCGCACATGCGGCGCGAGATCGGCCCCATCGCCACGCCCGATCATCTGCAATGGGCGCCCAGCCTGCCCAAAACCCGTTCCGGCAAGATCATGCGCCGCATCTTGCGCAAAATTGCCGAAAACACGGTCGACGATCTTGGCGACATCACCACGCTGGCCGATCCCTCGGTCGTGCAGGCGCTGGTGCGAGAGCGGCGTATGGCATGATCAGCCCATGCCGGTCATTCTGATTGCTGATGGTCACCCGTTGTTTCGCGATGCCTTGCGCGGGCTCATCGGCCGTCTGTTCCCTCGCGCCACCGTCCATGAGGCCGGCCAGATCAGCGTGCTCTACGATCTGGCCGTTGCCCGCCGCGACGCCAGCCTGTTGCTGCTGGACCTGGAATTGCCAGGGTCCAGCGGCTTCGGCCCGCTGGTGCAGGTGCGCAGCCAGCACCCGCACCTGCCAGTAGTCGTTCTGTCGGCGCATGATGACCCTCTCCTCATGCGACGCGCGGTGGCGCATGGGGTAATGGGATTCATCCCGAAATCGGTCGATGTGGAAACGCTGTGCGGCGCATTGCGGCAGGCAGTGGCCGGCAAATTCTGGCTACCCCAGGAAAGTGATGCGTACGGCAGCGTCAGTCTTGAAGACGAGTTGCTTGCATCCAGCGTGCGCGAACTGACACCCCAGCAGTTCCGCGTATTGCAAATGGTGGGCGGAGGCCTGTTGAACAAACAGATCGCCCACGAATTGAAGGTGTCCGAAGCCACCATCAAAACCCACATGACTGCTGTGATGCGCAAGCTGTGCGTATCCAACCGGACTCAGGCAGTGCTGATCGCAGGGCGATTGGGAATGACGACCTGGCGCTAGGCCCAACAGTTGGACACCTGTTGAGCTACGCCGACCGCCCCTTCTCTGGTACCAAATTCTGCCAACTAAATTTAGTTGATATTATCAACCATTTAACTGAGAATGGAGTTTTCCCCACGTCAGGTAGGCCATGATTTTGCAAACTCCGTTGACTCGATTGCTGGGCACGCGTTATCCCATCATCCAGGGCGGCATGAGCTGGGCATCGTCCAACGCAGCGCTGGCACTGGCGGTATCGCGCGCGGGCGGTTTGGGCGTCATCGCCGCTGGCCCCATGTACCCGGAGGCCCTGCTTGCTGCCGTGCGCGAGGTGCGCCGTGGCACTGACGCCCCCTTCGCCGTCAATATTCCGCTCTACAACAAGCGCGCCCAGGAACACATGGACATCGCTATCGCCGAAGGCGTGCCGGTGATCATTGCGTCTCAAGGCGGTCCGCAAAAACACATTGGCCGCGCGCGCGACGCCGGCATCAAATGGCTGCAAGTGGTGGCAAGCCCGCTGCATGCCGAGAAGGCGCAGGCAGCGGGCGTAGACGCGGTGATCGCCGTCGGCCTTGAAGCGGGCGGCCACCCAGGGCCAGACGAAATCGGCTTGCAAGTGCTGTTGCGCGCGACCGTCCGGCGCGTGACGTTGCCTGTCGTTGCGGCAGGCGGCATTGCCGATGGCGCGGGCATTGCCGCCGCGCTATGCCTGGGCGCGGCAGGTGCGCAATTGGGCACCCGCTTCCTGCTGACGCCAGAGGCAGGCGTGCACGCCGACTACAAGGCCGCTGTGCTTGCCGCTGGCGTGGCCGATACCACGCTGGTGGGACGCGGGCGTTCGCCAGTTCGGATGCTGCGCAATGCCTTTGCCCGCCAGTATCAGCAGGCAGAACGCGGCAGCGATGACGACGCGCTGGATGCGTTATTCGCCCTGAGTTCCTTGAAGCAAGCCGCGTATGACGGCGACGTCGATGGCGGCAAAGTCGAAGCGGGACAAAGCGCCGGTTTGATAGACAGCCTGCAACCAGCAGGCCTGCTGGTGCAGCAACTCGTGGACGAAACGCGGGCAGCCCTGGCACGCGCAGCCGCTCTGGCTGCCTGAACGCAACGAAGCCGCCCACAGGCGGCTTCGTTGCGTTCAGATAGGCGGGCCGCTTACTTTTTCATCAGCCCTGCCGACTCCACCAATTTGCGCATGGCCACTTGATCCTTTTCCACGAAAGCCGTGGCTTCTGCGGGCGTCATATTCCACAGGTCCACGCCCTGCGCCTGCATCAGCTTGCCGTATTCCGCATCGGCATTCACGCGAGCCACTGCGTCGTTAAGCCGTTGCAGTACGTCTGGCGGCGTTCCTTTGGGCGCAGCCAGGCTGTACCAGGATGCGGACTCCGCGCCCGCCACGCCCGACTCGGCCAGCGTGGGCACATCGGGCAAGAGCGGTGAGCGCTTGCCGTTTGCATATGCCAGCGCTTTCAGCCGCCCGCTACGAATGAATTGCAGGCTGGCGGCCAGGTTGAGCACGGCAACATCCACCTGCCCTCCCACCAGATCATTGATAGCGGGCGCTGCGCCGCTGTAAGGGATATGCACGATGTCCACGCCCGCCCGCTCGCGGAACAGTTCGGCGCCCAGATGCGGCGAGCTGCCCGGCCCCGCGGAGGCATAGTTGATTTTTCCGGGGTCCTTGCGCGCCATCGAAATCAGGTCGGCGACGCTGGCGGCGTTCAGCGTGGGCCGCGCCACCAGCATGTTCGGCTGGTTGGCCACAATAGACACAAAGGCGAAGTCTTTGATGCCGTCGTAGGGCGTGCGCTGCATCAATGGCGTCACCACATGCGCAGCCGATGTGCCCAGCAACAAGGTGTAGCCGTCCGGCTTGGCGCGCGCCACGAAATTCGCGCCAATGGCTGCGCCTCCGCCCGCTTTGTTTTCGACGATCACCGGCTTGCCAAGTTGCCTTTCCAGTTCACGCGCCAGCGCGCGCCCCAGCACATCGGCAGGACCACCGGCGGCATAGGGATTGACCAGCGTGATCGGCTGGGATGGATACGGCTCGGCAGCCGCGGCGGCGGCGCAGAAAGCGCCCGCGGCCAGGCCGCATAAAAGGCGATTGAGGGTCTTCATGGTTTGTCTCCTGCAAGTCTGTTTTTTTTGGTGTAACGATGAACTGCTGCTAGATCGCGCCCTCGGCGCGCAATGCCTGAATCTCCGCGTCCGACAGGCCCAGCTTGGACGTCAGTACGCTATCGGTGTGTTCGCCCAAGAGCGGCGGACGTTCCAGGCGCGGATCTTCATAACCCTTGAATTTGAATGGGACGGGTACTGCGCCAAACCGGCCGATGGAAGGATGCTCGTAACTAGACACCATGCCGCGCGCCAGCACGTGCTCGTTGTGCATGATTTCTTCCACATCCAATATCGGCCCGGCAGGGACACCCACCGCGTCGCAACGCCGGCAGAGTTCATCACGCGTGAGCCGCCGCGTGGCGGCCGACAAACCCGCCATGACTTCCTCGCGGCGCGCTACCCGCACGGCGTTGCGCGCCAGCTCCGCATCATCCGCCCATTGCGGCAAATCCAGCGCTTGGCACAAGGGCTTCCAGTGCTGGTCGCTACCGGTGATCTGTACCCAGCGGCCGTCGCTGCACTCAAACGCAGCCGAAGGAACCCGCCCCGGATGTTCGGTGCCCAGCCGTTGCGGCACTTCGCCCAGCGCGAAGTAGCGCGCCGCCGCCAGCGACAACAAACCCACTTGCCCGTCCAACATCGAGAAGTCGATATGGCAGCCCTGCCCCGACCGCGCTCTGCCCACCAGCGCGGACAAAATGCCGATGGCGGCCCATAGTCCGGAAGTCAGATCTGCGACGGGCAGCCCCGGTTTTACCGGACCGCCGCCACGTTCACCCGTCAGGCTCATGATGCCGCCCATGGCCTGGAACACGGTGTCATAACCCTTGCGGGGCGCATAAGGACCCGTCATGCCAAAACCCGTGCACGAGAAATAGATCAGGCCAGGATTGCCGGGCGCAATCTTGTCGCGATCCAAGCCGTATTTGGCCAAGGTGCCCACCGGAAAATTCTCCACCACCACGTCGCAGGTTCCGGCCAGCCGGCGAATCAGCGCCTGACCTGCCGGTTTGCGGAAGTTCACGGTGATGGATTGTTTGCTGCGATTAAAAGCCAGGTAATAGGCGGACTCCGTTCCGCCTTCGCCCTGCACCTGCGGCTCGAATCCCCGCGTTTCGTCGCCCGCGCCGGGTTGCTCAACTTTGATGACGGTGGCGCCTAACTCCGCCAGAATCATCGACGCAAAAGGACATGCCAGCACGCGCGACAAATCCAGAATGGTCACTCCATCCAACGGTCTCATCGCGCGGCCCCCTGGCGAAAGCCCCGCATGATCACATTGGCATCGCGCCCAACGCCCAGCGCCTCGGCCAGCCCCAGATCCGCTGCGCGATGAAAGGCGCGTTTGGTCAATCCCATCGCGGCAGGCTCCCAGCCTGCCAGGCGTTCAGCCATTGCCAGGGCCGCATCCAGCACCTCTGCGGCAGGCAATGCCCGATTGGCGATACCTAGCGCCAGCGCTCGCGCGCCATCAATGGGTTCCGCCATGGCGACCAGTTCAAACGCGTGCTTTCGTCCCACTTGCCGCACCAGATTCGCCATGACCACGGCCGCCACGATGCCATGGCGCAACTCGGGATAACCGAAACGCACATCCTCGGCCATGACGGTCAAGTCGCACGCCAGCGCCAACCCTGCGCCACCGCCCAGCGCATTGCCGTGCACGGCGGCGACAACCGGTTTGGTCATGCGCGAAAACACCAGATGCAGATCGGTCGTCAGGTCCGCGCGGCTCAGAACCGCAGCCGGTTGCTCCATGGTCAGGCCCGAGAACTCGGTCGTGTCGGCGCCGGCGCAAAAAGACTTGCCGTTGCCGGTCAGCACCACTGCGCGCACAGCTGTATCGCGGTCCGCTTGCACCAGGGCATCCAGCAGCGCCGTGGTCAAAGCGGTATTCAGCGCGTTGTGCTTTTCCGGGCGGTTCAGCCGCAACAAACGCACCGCGCCGTGGTTCTCTATGATCAATTCCGGCATGGCGAAAATCCTCTTGAAAAGTGATTGGATATTTGATTGATTTAATCAACAATATGATCAAAAAAAGGCGCCCGTCAGGCGCCATGGCGCTCAGCGCGGTTGCACGCCGCGTCCGCGGCGAGCCGGCACCTCGGCCTTGAATTCGTTCAGCATCTCGAGCGCATGAGCCGTCAACTTGTCGAGCATTCTTTCCATCATGTCGCGTTCCTCTTCCGACAGCACGGCAAGCATGGCGTCGTTGCGCTGCACCGCGGCCGGGAACATCTCGTCGTATAGCGAGCGGCCAGCCCTCGTCAGATCCAGACTGACGCCACGGCCGTCCTGACTGTCCGCGCTACGGCATATCAGGCCGCGTTCAATCAGCTCCGACACGGTGCGGCTGGCCTGGCTTTTATCGATGTTGGCCTCGCGCGCCACCGCATTGAGCGACATGTCTGGCGCCGCGCCCAGCAGCGCAATAATCCGCCACTCGCGCGGCCCGACTCCATAGCGGCTTTCGTTCAAACCGGCCGCTATGCGGCTGGAAACGTAGGCCAAACGATTCAGCCGGTAAGAGAAGAGCTCTTTCAAGGCCGTCGGCTGGCCGCGCGAGGAGGAAACAGACTTGCGTGCGTTCAGGGTTGCCATGGCTGGGCTCTGCAAAGATAAGGAAAAAGAGAATGGGCGCGCCAGGCGCCCCCCTGGCCGCATGATATACAAATGCGGCGCGCCCTCGTCATGACGCCCCCAGCGCTTGCCGCGCGCCCGAAATAAGCGGATTCAGACCACTTTGCGCGACCCGGCTGTGCAGCGGGCGGCCCAGCGTGTGCTGGCAAAGCTGAGACACCTCGTCCAACGCATCCAGATCCAAGCCGGTACTCACGCCCATGGACTCAAACAGGCTGACCAGATCTTCCGTTGCCACGTTGCCGGTGTGGCCGCCGCCATAACGAACCTTGGCCGGATGCCCGCCGACACCGCCAAACGCGCAGTCAAAATGGCGCACGCCTGCGTCCAGCGCAGATACGTAATTCACCAGTCCCGTGCCACGCGTATCGTGAAAATGCGCGACCGGCGTCAATTGCGGAAATTCGCGCAACATGCGGCCATACAGCTCGCGCACCGCCGCCGGCGTCGCCATGCCGGTCGTGTCGCCCAGCGTGACGATGCCCACGCCCAGTTGCGCAAAACGCCGCACGTCGTCCATGACAGACTCGGGGTCCACCGCGCCCTCGAACGGGCATCCGAAAGCGACCGAGATCGTGCCAACCATGCGCAGACGGCCACGGGCCAGCTCCGCCATTTCCGTGATGTTCTCCCATTGCGCGGCCCGCTCGCGTTTCAGGTTGCGCAAGGAATGCGAAGCGCTGGCAGACACCAGCAGGCTGATCTCGTTGGCGCCTATGCCTGCATCCAGGTCCGCCAGCGCACGTTGCACCGCACGGGCATTGGCGCAGGTCGCCTTGTACCAGACGCCATCGCGGCGGGGCAGCATCGCCAGCAACTCGCTGGCGTCGGCGAACTGGGGCACCACTTTGGGATTGGAATAGGACGTGGCTTCCACGCGCTCGAATCCCAACGCCGCAAAGCGGTCGATCAGGCCCGCCTTGATCTGCGTGCCGATAAATTCCGGTTCGTGCTGCAAGCCGTCGCGGGCAAAGCATTCGCACAGGACCACATCGCGCGCGCTCATGCTGGTTGCTCCAATCCGAACAGCGCCACGGCATGCGCTCGCAATTTGTTCTTTTGCACTTTTGAACTGCCCGTCATGCCGATGTTTTCAAAGCTGTCCACGACAGCCACATACCGCGGCACTTTATAGTTCGCGCAGCGGCTCTTGCACCACGCCGTCAGCTCCGCAGCCGTGCTGTCCTGCCCGTCTTTCAGCAGCACAAAAGCAGCGGGCACTTCGCCCAAGCGCGCATCGGGCACGCCCACGACCTGGGCCATGCGCACGGCAGGATGCGCATGCAGCACTTCTTCCACCTCGGCGGGCGCAACGTTTTCACCGCCAACGCGGAACATATCTTTCAAACGGCCCACCATGCGCATGCGCCCGTCGGCATCCATTTCGCCCAGGTCGCCCGTGCTGAGCCAGCCGTCTGCGCCCAGCGCTCGTGCCGTAGCTTCTGGCATGTTGTAGTACCCCTTCATGACGCTCCAGCCACGCGCCTGAATTTCTCCAGCCTCGCCCACCGGCACCGGGCTGCCTGTACCCGGATCAACGATGCGCACTTGCATGCCCGGATGCGGCAAGGCCCAACCTGCGGCACGCAACGAAAAGGGATCGTCGAAGGATGAGAGCGTGATGTTGGGCGATGCCTCGGACTGGCCATAGGCATTGCACATGCCTGGCACGCCCATCACATCGCGAATCTTCTGCATAACCTGCGGACCGGCAGCCGCCCAACCGCCACGCAGATGAATACGCGAACGGTCGAAGTCGGGATGCCCCATCAACATCAGGAAGATCGTATCGTTGCCGGATGTGAGTGTGCAGCGTTCGGCATCCAGCATCTGCAACGCATCGGCCACGTCAAACTTGGGCAGCGTCAGCAGACAGCAGCCCGTCATCAGGCTCACCAATATCGACAGCGTAGTGCCGGCCACGTGGAAGTACGGGCGAATGCTGAAATAGCGGTCGTCGGCGCTCACGCCGATGCGCTGGGCCACGGCCCAAGCGTTGGTCAACATGTTGGCGTGCGTCAGCATCACGCCTTTGGGAAACGAGGTCGTGCCAGAGGTGTATTGAATCAACAGCACATCGTCAGGCGCAACGGCCTCTATGCAAGCCTGTAACTGCGCGTCGTCCACGGCATCACCCGCAGCAAGGAACGCATCCCACGCTTGCGCGCCAGCCGGGCAGCGCTCTCCCAGCACGACGACCTGGCGCAAACAAGGCAGGCGTTCGCCGGGCAGACCGCCAGCGCTGGCCAAGGCCGGTTCCACTTGCGTCAGCAATTCTAGAAAATCGATGCCTAGAAAGATGTCCGCCGTCAGCAGCACCTTGACGTTCGACTGCTTCAGACAGAACTCAAGCTCTTCGGTTTTGAAGCGCGTATTGACCGGGACGGTGACTGCGCCCAGCATCGCGCAGGCGTAGAAAATCTGCACCCACACGCCGCTATTGCCCAACAGCACGCCGACATGATCACCATGCCGCACGCCTGCGGCGTGGAGCGCACGCGCGATGCGCTGCGATTGCTCACGCATGGCGCGCCAATCATGACGTTCGCCCGGTGCGACAAACGCCTGCGCCTGCGGACGTTCCCGTGCAACACGGTCCAATGCCTGAGACAGCGTAATCGGCGCGGTGATCATGCGCGGTCTCCCTGGGCCGGCGCGCCGAATCCAGCAATCGCCTGCTGCCAATCCGTGCCGCGCAAGTTTTCTTCGATGGCCAGCAGCTCAATCGCCATAGCGCCTTCGCGCGTGGTGGCCAAGCCTTGATCGATGCTGCGTTTGGTCAGCCTGACGGTCAGGGGCGACGCGCCCGCAATCTTTTTTGCCATCTCAAGCGCTTCCGGTTGCAGCGCATCTGGCGCATACATATGGTTCACCAGGCCGATCTCGCAAGCTTCGGCCGCACCGAAGCGGCGGCCGGTAAACAGCAGTTCCTTGGCCTTGCGCGCGCCTGCTATGCGCGGCAGGCGTTGGGTCGCGCCCACCGTGCCCCAACCCACTTCGGGATAGCAAAAAATGGCTTCCGATGAAGCCAGCACAAAATCGCAGGCAGCGGCAATCTCGCAGCCCGATCCGAAGGCCGGGCCCTGCACTACTGCGATCACCGGCTGGGGCAGGCGCTCAATCGCGCCGTAGGCGGCAAAACCCTGCACGCGCCTGGCGGTCATTTCTGATGTGTTCATCGTCTTGCGCTCTTTCAGGTCCGCGCCGGCGCAGAAAGCGGCGCCAGCGGCCTGGATCAAGACTACGTGCACGAGGGGATCTGTTGCCAAAGACTCCATGACCCGCACCAATTCGGCGCACATAAGGGAATTCAGCGCGTTGCGGCTGTCGGGACGGTTCAGCGTCACCGTGGCGACACGGTCCTGCACGTCGAGCAAGATCGTGTGAAAGGTCGGGGTCATGCCTGCTCCTGAATGTTCTGGATATTTGCGTCCGGTTGCGGCGCCTGGCGGCGTGTCCGGCTTTGAAATCGACTATAGGGCATATAGTTGATTTAATCCACTAGTTTTCAGGAGCCTATTTCCCAGATTGAAGTGGGCCACGGATTCGCACAATTCGCAGCTTTGGGCGCAATCTGCGGCTCCTCTGCTAGACTTGCGCCCTGTCAGCGGCCTGGACCCGCCTTGTTTAGTGATACACTCCGCCCGGGTGTTTTCCTGCAATATCAAGGCATTAGAGAAGAAATTCGCTTCCACGCGACCGCTTCGACACCCTGTTTTGCCCGTCTCGCCGTAGTTAAATGGATATAACCGGCCCCTCCTAAGGGTCAATTGGTGGTTCGATTCCACCCGGCGAGGCCACTTCTTCGGCCTCGGTCCCGACGCCGTACCTCTCCCCGAAATACCGCGCGTTCAGCCAGATGAGGGTTAATCCGGGCTACGCTCACGCGCCTTACACCGTTAGCTTCTCGTGACGCGTCTTGTGACGAATTGAATCGACGTCAATACGTCACTAATATTTTTTTGAGCGATGATAGCGAATCGCCTTGCGTGCAACTTCAAATTGCTGTTTAAATTCGACGCGTAAGCCCCTAATTCATCTGGACTTTTTCTGAACCGACGAAGCGCCGGCCTTAGAAATACTTCTTCACAGACTGATAAGCCTGCTCAACCATGGCATTTTCCTGGAAACGTGCAATTGCGAACGCGATAGCGCCTGCGGCGCTGGCGGTGTGCGCGCTCCTGCCCCCCGCCGCGCTCGCCGCGAAGAATTCAGACCCCTGCAAGACCAACGCCAAGTCGGCGGCTTGCAAGGCGCAACAAGCAAAGAAAGCCCCCGCGCCCAAAGCGGCGTCGGGTAAAGGCGCCGCTGGCAAACAAGCCGCCGCCCCCGCTGCAAAGAAAGGCGCGCCCGCCGGCAAGAAGGCCGCTCCGCCCAAGTCTGCTTCGGCCGATAAGAAGGCGCCGCCCAAGGGTGGCAAGCAGGCCGCAGGAAAAGCCACGCCGCCCAAGAAGGCCGCAGCCGGCACCGGTAAAAACGGCAAACCCAACAAACCGTCACGCGCTGACCGCGTGGCCGCCGCCGCCAGCGCCGCAGCGATGCCGCCGCCCGCGGTTTCCGTGCGCGCCGAAGCAGCCGCCCTGCGTTCCAGCACGGCCTATGTGCAAGACCTGGAAACGTCGACCGTCCTTTTCGCCAAAAACGAAAACGTCGTGCGCCCCATCGCTTCGATTTCCAAGCTGATGACCGCCGTGGTCGTGGTGGACGCCAACCTGCCGATGGATGAAATGCTGGAGATTACCGACGAAGACGTCGATGGTCTGAAGCACACGACATCCCGCCTTCGTGTGGGCACCAAGCTCTCGCGCGGCGATATGCTGCATCTGGCGCTGATGTCTTCCGAGAATCGCGCAGCCAATGCGCTGGGCCGCAACTATCCGGGCGGTTTGCCGGCATTTGTGGCCGCCATGAATGCCAAGGCGCAGTCGCTCGGCATGCCCAGCACGCGCTTCATTGAGCCGACAGGCTTGTCCAGCAACAACGTGTCGTCGCCGCACGATCTGGCGCGCCTGTTGCGCGCCGCGTCGCAGCGCCCGCTGATCCACCGCTACTCGACCGATACCGAGTACGAGGTCGAGATCAACAACCGCACGCAGACCTTCCGCAATACCAACCTGCTGGTGCGTAAGCCCGACTGGGACATCAAGGTCTCCAAGACCGGCTACATCAACGAAGCGGGCGAATGCCTGGTGATGCTGGCCCGCATCAATGGCCGTGACCTGGCCATCGTGCTGCTGGATTCACAAGGCAAGCTGTCGCGCATCGGGGATGCCGTGCGCATCCGCCGCATTGTGCAAAGCGAAGTGGCTTTGGCGTCCATTCAATCAGGCGGCTGATCCGTCAGCCAGACGCGGATAACGCCAGGAATGCAAAGGGCCCGATCAATGATCGGGCCCTTTTCTTTACTGCGGAAATCTATGCAGCGACAGGGCGCTTGGACCGCAACGGCTGCGCGTCATACAACGAGGACGGCAGCCCTTCCAGCACCGCTTGGGCATTCAGCGACCCGATAGGCACGCCGGCGTCCAGCGGAATCCGCCCTTCAGCCTGCAACAGCTGATAGCGCAGGCAGCACACGCGCAGGAAAGAGGTGAAGTTGGCGGCCTCGCCGCGATATTCAATGAGTTCATCGTACAAACGTTCGATCAGCTGCGTGACACGCATGCCATCACGCCCGGCGATCTCTTCCAGCACCTGCCAGAACAGTTGCTCAAGCCGCAAGCTGGTCGCCACGCCATGCAGCCGCAAGGAACGGGCTTCGGGCGCGTAGGACTGCTCGCTCGCGCGGATAAAGATTTCACACATGAGGGCTCCTGGAGCAAGGGCAAGACACCCGCCTGAGCAGGGACGCTTGCGGTCCACTGTACGACGATTGCCGCACACCCGGCAAGACGGCGCGACCCCCTTGGCGCCGCGCCCGTGGCGTCCGTTATTCTGCAACGACACGTTTCCCGCGCCGCCCGTGTTTACCCGTGGTTGATATAAATCATGGTCTTGAAGGCGCTAGCGTTCGAGCATAGTCAAGTTGATCAGACTTCGGAGGTAATGATGAATAAAACCATGAAGGCCGCAGTTGCACGAGCATTTGGCAAACCGCTAGTCATCGAAGAAGTCGCGGTGCCACGCCCGGGTCCCGGCGAGCTGCTGGTCAAGATCGAGGCCTGCGGCGTGTGCCACACCGATCTGCACGCCGTTGAAGGTGACTGGCCCGTCAAACCCAACCCCCCGTTCATTCCCGGCCACGAAGGCGTGGGCTACGTAGTGGGCGTAGGAGCGGGCGTCACCCATGTAAAGGAAGGCGATCGCGTCGGCATCCCCTGGCTGTACTCCGCCTGCGGTCATTGCGAACATTGCCTGGGCGGCTGGGAAACCTTGTGTGAACAGCAGCAGAACGCCGGCTACTCGGTCAATGGCGGTTTTGCGGAATATGCGCTGGCGGCCGCCGACTATGTCGGCCTGCTGCCCAAGAATGTGGGCTTTGTCGAAATCGCCCCCGTGCTGTGCGCGGGCGTCACGGTCTACAAGGGATTGAAAATGACGGACACCCGCCCGGGCAACTGGGTAGTGATCTCGGGTATTGGCGGCCTGGGCCATATGGCGGTGCAATATGCGAAGGCCATGGGCTTGAACGTGGCCGCCGTGGATATCGACGACGACAAGCTGGAATTCGCCAAGCGGCTGGGCGCTGAAGTCACCGTCAACGCCAAGACCACCGATCCTGCGGCTTACCTGAAGCGGGAAATTGGCGGCGCGCACGGTGCGCTGATCACGGCGGTATCGCCCAAAGCCTTCGAACAAGCCCTGGGCATGGTGCGCCGCGGCGGTACGGTGGCGCTTAACGGTTTGCCGCCCGGCGACTTTCCTTTGTCGATCTTCGACATGGTGTTGAACGGCGTGACGGTGCGGGGCTCAATCGTAGGGTCGCGGCTGGACTTGCAAGAATCGCTACAGTTCGCCGAAGAGGGCAAGGTGCACGCAACCGTCGCCACGGAAAGCCTGGAGAATATCAACAGCGTGTTTGACCGCATGAAGAAGGGCCAGATCGAAGGCCGTATCGTGCTCGACTTCGCCTGATCCGCGGCTAGCGGCCACGTAAAAAAACGCCTGGGGGGTTAGAAGACCCCAGGCGTTTTTATTCGTGCGAGCAGCAAGATCAGTGCGTGATCTTCGTGCCCAGCACGGCCAGAAACTGCGCCAGCCATGCGGGATGCGCGGGCCACGCCGGCGCCGTCACCAGATTGCCGTCGGTATAGGCCTGATCGATGCCGATTTCGGCGTAGGTGCCGCCAGCCAACCGGACTTCGGGTGCGCAAGCGGGGTAAGCCGAGCACGTGCGGCCTTTCAGGATGCCGGCCGCGGCCAGCAATTGCGCGCCGTGGCACACCGCCGCGATGGGCTTTTTGGCCTGATCAAAGGCACGCACGATATCCAGCACTTTTTCGTTCAAACGCAGGTACTCGGGCGCGCGTCCGCCCGGGATGACCAGACCGTCATACGACGACGGCTCCACACGATCAAAGTCGTAGTTCAGCGAAAAATTGTGACCACGCTTTTCGCTGTAGGTCTGCGCGCCCTCGAAATCATGGATAGAGGTGGCAATGGTGTCGCCGGATTTCTTGTCCGGGCAGACCGCATGCACCGTATGCCCCACCGCCAACAGCGTCTGGAACGGCACCATGGTTTCGTAGTCTTCGGCGTAGTCGCCGACCAGCATCAACAGTCTTTTGCTCATCGTTGTCTCCTAGGGATGGGGGCCAAGCCGGTTCGCGCGCCTGATTGACGGGGCTCCGGTTCTTGATGTTCTGCGCCCATTGTGACGCCGCTTGTTAAACGGCGGGTAGTAGCGGGATACCACCCCCAGCCCAACGCTATTCCAGCGCGACCGATACGCCCTTCGCCCCCAGCAGCGTCACCAGCACCTTGGGATCAATGCCAATCAGATAACCGCGGCGGCCGCCGTTGATGTAGACCACCGGGTACTCCAGCACCTCGGCCTCTACCCACACTGGCATCTTCTTGCGTGTGCCGAACGGCGAAGTACCCCCCACCTGGTACCCAGAATGCCGCTGGGCGACCTCGGGCTTGCAGGGCTCGACCTTTTTCAAGCCGGCCTGACGCGCCAGATTCTTGGTGGAGACTTCGCGATCCCCGTGCATGACAACGATCAGCGGCTTGGCGGACTCATCTTCCATCACCAGCGTCTTCACCACCGCATGCGGGTCCAAACCCAGCTGACGCGCGGCCTCGCCAGCGCCTCCATGGTCCACATAATCGTAGGTGTGTTCGGTGTAAGCCACCTTGTTCTGCTTCAGGAACTGGGTGGCGGGGGTTTCAGAAACGTGGCGGGCTTTGCTCATGAGATTGCCGGGGCGAAAAAGCGAAAGTGTAAGAGACGGAGGCCGGACCGAAGGGCGCCAGCCCTAGCCGCGCGGGTGATGCATGGCGTGCAGCGCCTTCAAGCGTTCACGCGCCACATGGGTGTAGATCTGCGTCGTGGAAATGTCGGCGTGGCCCAGCAGCATCTGCACCACCCGCAGATCCGCGCCGTGGTTCAGCAGATGCGTGGCGAAGGCATGGCGCAATACGTGGGGCGACAACGGCGCATGCACATCAGCCAGCAACGCGTATTTTTTGACCAGTTGCCAGAAAGCCTGACGCGACATTGCTTCGGCGCGCCCCGTAATAAACAGGGCATCGCTGACCCGTCCCGCCGCCAATTCAGGGCGAGCGGTTTTCAGATATTGATCTATCCAGTGGGCCGCTTCGGCGCCCAAAGGCACCAGGCGATCCTTGCCGCCTTTGCCCAGCACCACGCGCACCACGCCTTCATTCAAGCTGACGTCCAGTGCGCGCACCCCCACCAGCTCGGACACTCGCAAGCCGGTGGCGTAGAGCGTTTCCAGCATGGCGCGGTCGCGCAGGCCTCGCGGCTGGCTCAGATCCGGCGCGCGCAGCAAGGCATCCACTTGCTGTTCGGACAGCGTCTTCGGCAGACGCGGCGGTTGTTTGGCGGCGATCAGCGTCAGGCAGGGGTCGCGCTCTGAACGGTGCTCGCGCAGCGCCCAGGCATAAAAGCGGCGCAGCGCGGCCAGCCGGCGATTGGCGGTGGTGGCGCGGGTTTCCTCGTGGCGGAATGCAAACCAAGCTTCGATATCGGCCTTTTGCGCATCGCACAACGGCTTGGCCGGGCCGACTGGCATTGCGAACGCATTGGCGCCATCACCGTAGCGGTCATTCATTTCACGCGCATAAGCCTCGGGATCTTCCAGCCAGCGTGCAAAGCCGGTGAGGTCACGGCGGTAGGCAGCGAGTGTATTGGCCGACAGGCCGTCCTCTAGCCAGACCGCGTCAATAAAGGCGTCGATGTCGGCTTGGGAAGCTAGCGGTTGGCGGGTATCTGACATAGAGAGTCCAGGTGACGCTGGGTAAAACACTGGGTGCGCTGACCGGCGGTCATTCTACGGCGGGGACCGGAGGAATCAGCGTTCCCCCACCCCCGCAGCCGCAGCCTTCAGCCACGACTCGAACAGTTTCAGGGCGTCGGAACGATCACTGCGTTGGGGATAGCCAAAGTAATAGCCCTGGCTGACGGTAAGCGATTGCGGCACCGGCATCACCAGCGTGCCCTGATCCAAGGCAGGCTGCGCCAGAAAGCGCGGCATCAGCCCCACGCCCAGCCCCGCCTGCACGGCCGCCATCACCATGGTGAACAGCTCGTAACGCGGTCCGCCCGCAGCCAGCGGGCCATACAGGTAATTATTGGCGGCGTACCACTGGCGCCATGCGTCAGGCCTCGAGGCCAGATGCAGGTGTGTCATTCCGGCCAATGCGCTGGCGCCCTGATCCTGCACCCGCGCCGCCAATTCGGGCGAACACACGGTCACCAGCTCGCGCTCCGGAAACAACAGCCCGCCCTGGGTGCCCGGCCACAATCCGTCCCCGTGATATAGCGCCCCGTCAAAGGGCTGATCCTTGAACTGAAACGGCAAGGTCCGCACCGACAGGCTGACGGTGATATCCGCGTGCTCCCGCTGAAAATCCGCCAGGCGCGGAATCAGCCACGTGGTGGCCAGCGTCGGCACCACGGCAATGTGAATGCTGCGGCCCATGCCCGTGCGGCTGACCAGTCCGAAGGTGTCTTTTTCGATCTGATCCAGATGGTGACGTATCCGGCCCGCGTATTCCGCCCCATGATCGGTCAGCACAATGCGCCGCCGGACGCGGGTGAACAACTGGACCCCCAGGCGGGATTCCAGATTGGCCACCTGACGGTAAACCGCGCTATGCGTCAAAGACAGTTCTTCGGCCGCACGGGAAAAACTGCCCAGCCGGGCCGATGCTTCAAACGCCTGCAAGGCGCTCAGATTGGGAATGCCGTTTCTCATGGAGCGGGAACTGCCTTAAACCGGCCTGAACCGGGCGCGCCGCTTACTGCGGCGCAACAGGGCACTACGTGCCGGGGGGTCAATAGATTGTGCAATTTTATCAATTGCGTTGTGCGATCAAGGAACATATGCTCGGGAGTCTTATCCTAGGCTCACCACGACACCCACCATGCCTCAGCAAGATTCCCGCCTTGGCGGTCACATTCTGGTCGACCAACTGGTCGCCCAGGGCGTCAAACATGTTTTTTGTGTTCCCGGCGAAAGCTATCTGGCGGTGCTGGACGGCCTGCACGACGCCGACATCAAGGTCACGGTGTGCCGCCAGGAAGGCGGCGCGGCCATGATGGCCGATGCCCACGGCAAGCTGACCGGTGAACCCGGCATCTGCATGGTGACCCGCGGCCCGGGCGCAGCCAACGCGCTGGCTGGCGTGCATATCGCCAAGCAAGACTCCACCCCCCTGATCCTGTTCGTCGGCCAGATCGAACGCGGCATGCGCGAACGCGAAGCTTTCCAGGAAATGGACTACCGCGCCGTGTTCGGCACGCAGGCCAAGTGGGTCACCGAGATCGATCAGGTCGAACGCATTCCCGAACTGATCTCGCGCGCCTTCCACATTGCCACGTCCGGCCGCCCTGGCCCGGTCGTGATAGCCCTGCCCGAAGACATGCTGGTTGAAGCCGCCAACGTGGCCACTGCCCCGCGGTACGAGTTGATTGAATCCGCCCCCACGGCCGGCCAGTTGGCCGACCTGGAAAAGCTGCTGGCCGACGCCAAGAATCCGGTCGCCATCCTGGGCGGCACGCGCTGGGACGCCCGCGCCGTGCAGCAATTTGCTGATTTCGCGCAGCGCCACGCGCTGCCCACGGCAGTGTCGTTCCGCCGTCAAATGCTGTTCCCGGCCGACCACCCGTGCTTTATCGGCGACGTGGGCCTGGGCATCAACCCGGCCCTGCTCAAGCGCGTGGCCGACGCCGACCTGATTTTGCTGGTCGGCGGCCGCATGTCGGAAAATCCCAGCCAGGCCTACACGCTGTTGGACATTCCTGTTCCGAAGCAAAAGCTGGTGCATGTGCATCCCGACACCGCCGAACTGGCGCGGGTGTACCGTCCCACGCTGGCAATCAATACGTCCCCCACGGCCTTTGCGGAATCGCTGGCTGGCCTGAAAGTGTCCGCCAAGCCCGTCTGGGCCGAAGGCACGCAAGCCATGCGCGAGTCCTACCTGAAGTGGAGCGACCCGGAAACCATCACGACCCCGGGCGCGCTGCAAATGGGCAAGGTGATGGCTTACCTGGAAAAAACGCTGCCGGCCGACGCCATCATGACCAACGGCGCAGGCAACTACGCTACCTGGCTGCACCGCTTCCATCGCTTCACCCGCTTTGGCACGCAATTGGCGCCGACTTCGGGCTCCATGGGTTATGGCCTGCCGGCAGCCGTGGGCGCCAAGCGCGTCTGGCCCGACAAAACCGTCGTCTGCTTTGCGGGCGACGGCTGCTTCCTGATGCATGGCCAGGAATTTGCCACGGCCGTTCAATACGACCTGCCCATCATTGTGGTGCTGGTCGACAACGGCATGTATGGCACGATCCGCATGCACCAGGAAAAGCACTACCCCGGCCGCATTTCCGCGACCGAATTGAAGAACCCCGACTTCGCCGAGTATGCGCGCGCCTTTGGCGGCCATGGCGAACGCGTCGAGACCACCGATCAGTTCGGTCCGGCGTTTGAACGGGCGCTGGCCAGCGGCAAACCGGCAATTCTGCATTGCTTTATTGATCCGGAAACCATCTCGCCGTCCACGACCTTGGAAAAGATCCGTGACGCCGCGCTGAAGGCCCAGCACTGATACCCGACCGGAAGCAAGACTGCCGGGGCGCCTGCCGCGTCCCGTGCAAACCCCAACTTGCCGCCCGAATTATTTTAGGTTTAAACTTTCTAGATTCCGAATACGGAAATCCATAGCGGAGACCCAGCATGTCCTCGAATCCTTCTTTTCACTGGCAAGATCCCCTGTTGCTGGACCAGCAACTGACCGAAGAAGAACGCATGGTGCGCGACGCCGCCTATGCCTATTCGCAGGACAAGCTTGCCCCGCGCGTGCTGAATGCCTTCCGCAACGAGAAGACCGATCCGGAAATCTTCTCTGAAATGGGCGAGCTCGGCCTGTTGGGCGCCACCATCCCCGAAGAATACGGCGGCGCTGGCATGAACTACGTCAGCTACGGCCTGATCGCCCGCGAAGTCGAACGCATCGACTCCGGCTACCGCTCCATGATGAGCGTGCAGTCGTCGCTGGTCATGGTGCCGATCAACGAATTCGGCAGCGAAGAACAAAAGAAGAAGTACTTGCCCAAGCTGGCTCGCGGCGAGTGGATTGGCTGCTTCGGCCTGACCGAACCCAACCACGGTTCCGACCCCGGCGGCATGGAAACCCGCGCCGTCAAGACGTCCGACGGCTACAAGATTTCCGGCAACAAGATGTGGATCACCAACTCGCCCATCGCTGATGTGTTCGTGGTGTGGGCCAAGTGCGTTGGCGGCGACTTCGACGGCAAGATCCGCGGCTTCATCCTGGACAAGGGCATGAAGGGCCTGTCGGCTCCCGCCATCCACGGCAAGGTCGGCCTGCGCGCATCGATCACCGGCGAAATCGTCATGGACGAAGTGGAAGTTTCCGCTGACCAGATGATGCCCGGCGTGTCCGGCCTGAAGGGTCCGTTCACCTGCCTGAACTCGGCCCGCTACGGCATCGCCTGGGGCGCCATCGGCGCAGCAGAAGCCTGCTGGCACACCGCCCGCCAATACACGCTGGACCGCAAGCAGTTTGGCCGCCCCTTGGCTGCCAACCAGCTGATCCAGAAAAAACTGGCCGACATGCAGACCGAAATCACGTTGGCGCTGGCTGGCTGCCTGCGTCTGGGCCGCATGAAAGACGAAGGCACCGCCGCCGTCGAAATCACGTCCATCATGAAGCGCAACTCTTGCGGCAAGGCGCTGGACATCGCGCGCCTGGCTCGCGACATGTTGGGCGGCAACGGCATCTCTGACGAATTCGGTGTGGCCCGTCACCTGGTCAACCTGGAAGTCGTCAACACGTACGAAGGCACCCACGACGTGCACGCCCTGATCCTGGGCCGCGCACAAACGGGCATTCAAGCGTTCTATTGATCGCTTGAGCGGCTGCCGCCAAAATGAAAACCGCCCTTCGGGGCGGTTTTTTCATGGCTGATGCCACGGCTACTTTCGGCGCACAGACAGCCTCTACCTTTTGAGCGGCGTTTCAGTATCGGGCAACAGACTGCGCAGCAGCACGTCGCGTTGACCAGGAGGAATGCGAGGCGCGGCGCGATACATAATCTTGCTGATTTCTATAAACGCTTCAGGGTTGCGCGGGGCTAGCACCCACTCCCTCAAGCGCGTCAACGATTCGGCATCCAGCACGGCCGCCGCCGCTGCATGCGCTTCGGCAATCTCTTCTCGGGTGCCGGACGGATAGTTGGCGGGCACCCTTGCAATATCGGCCCGCAGAGCCCGCAAACGCAAATCGGCGTATTGGCGCAGTTCGATCAATGGCAATGCCAGCAGATATGACACCGGCGGGAAGACGTCATCGATGTAGCGCCAGTCCGGGTGGCGCAATATGGCCTCCGTGAAGCGCGCGTGCGCCTCGACATCCGCAGGACCCAGCCTGTTGAAGCCGCGCAAACTGGACAAGAACTTCATCTTGTCGAGCTCTTTGGAGCGGTTCAATCTTGCGACGCTGAGACCATGATCTGCCGGCGCGCCACGCGTGGCGAGGTCGTAGTCTTGATAGAACTTGCGCAACGTCGAAACTTGTTCCGCAGACATCGCGGTTGGATGACGATACTTGGCTAGCGGCAAAGCGTGGGGAGGATGGCTCACGTCGAGCGAAGTACGCACGGCGCGCGCCGCCCCATCAAAGGTGAACGCCAAATCCAGCGAATAGCGCAAGGGCTTGCCTGTGGCGTCCACGGCAGGTTCAAAGCTTGTCCGCAAGACGGCATCGAATGCCGCGTTATTGAACAGTGCAGAAGCTGCCGGCCCAACGAGCGCAATCTCATCCAATTGGCCAGATGCGCCCACAAAAGCCCGGACCACCACGCGCCCGCTTGATCCGTTCGCGGCATGAGGGTAAGCAGGCGCTACCACTCCGCCCCTGCCCTCATCCATCCGCACCGATCCCCGATGGACTCGCGCCACATCGAGATAATTGGAAGCTTTGAATGCTGAGGAATTCGATGCGCCTGCGGCGCCGGTATGGGAAAAAGGCCAAGCCGCCAACAACAAGACAACGGCAAATCTCACGAAATCGACGCGCATGTTCAACAGGGCAAAAGAGTGGATGAATGACGGTTACATTATGTCATGTCATCAGGCCATCTGCCCTGCCATTCACTCATTGACGTCGGCCAATTGAACGGCGCTTAGTCTTCGCCCGACAGATCAAACAAGCTGGTCGCTTCCATTTCCAGCACGCCTTCGTCGTGCTGGTTGATCACCGTCCAGTACCACGTGATGATGCCCAGGTCAGGCCGCGACGACGAGGTGCGCGCGCCCTGCACCCGCGCTTCCAGACGCAGCGTGTCGCCAGGACGCACCGGCGTGCGCCAGCGCACTTCACCCAATCCCGGAGACCCAAAGGATTCGGAATCGTGCAGGGCGGCGTCCACTGCCATGCGCATCGCCATGGCACATGTATGCCAGCCGCTGGCGATCAGCCCGCCCCAGCGCCCTTCCGCAGCTCGTTGCGGATCGGTGTGGAACCACTGCGGATCGAACTTGCGTGCAAACTCCAGAATTTCGGCTTCGGTCACCTTCATGGGACCCGCCTTGATCAGCATGCCGTCCTTGAATTCGGCGAACTTCATTATTGCTTTCCCCCTGCAAACGTCAACGGCGCGCCAAGGCGCGCCGTTTTCACGTCAGTCACGCTTAAGTCACGCTCTGCTTTAGGATTCAGTACGTCTCAAAATGCAGCCGGCCTTCACGGCGCAGCACATCGTGCAGAATAGACCAATCCTGTCCTGACTGCATCGTGACCTCGCGCAGGGCGTCCAGCACGCCGACTTCCATTCCCTTCAGACCGCAGACATAGATGCAGGTATTGCGGTCAGACAGCAATTCACGTACCTGGGGGGCGCGTTCGCGAATCAAGTCCTGCACATAACGTTTGGGTTGCCCCGGTTCACGCGACAACGCCAGATTGATGTCGATGAAATCGCGCGGCAGCTTCATCAAGGGTCCGAAGTACGGCAGCTCGCGTTCGGTGCGAGCCCCGAAGAACAGCATCAGCTTGCCGTTTTCGCCGGTGCCGATACGGCGCCGGAAGCGCTCTGTCATGGCGCGCATGGGCGCTGAACCCGTGCCGGTGCAAATCATGATGAGGTTGGCGCGGGCGTGATTTGGCATCAGGAATGTATGGCCGAATGGGCCAATGACCTGCACGGTGTCGTTCTTGGCCAGATCGCACAGGTAGTTCGAACACACCCCATGCGCGGCCGTGCCGCCGTGGTCTTCCGTGACGCGCTTTACTGTCAACGACAGGTTGTTGTAGCCAGCGCGTTCGCCATCGCGCGGACTGGCCAGCGAATACTGCCGCGCGTGTTGCGGCCGCCCCTGGGCATCGCTGCCGGGCGGCAGGATGCCGATGGATTGGCCTTCGAGCACGGGAAATGGCAATTCACCGAAGTCCAATACGATGTGATGAATATCGCTTTCGGTATCCGCGCCAGTGACGCGGTAATTGCCGACTACGGTCGCCGTCATCGGCGCCTTGTGCGTGTAGAGATTGACGTACGGATGCGCCGCCGACCAAGGGGGCACGGACGATCCCGGCACGGTAAATGCCGCAGGCACCGCAGCGGACACGGCGTCCGGCAGGGTGTCGATGGCAACGGACGTTTCGGCTATTGCATCCGGCAGCTCTTTTTCCTTGGGCAGCTCATCCCATCCCAACTGTTCTTGCACGCTGTAGGCTTCCACCCGCAGCATCAACCGCCAATTGTCGATGGACCCCGTGGGGCACGGCGGCACGCAAGCCATGCAGCTGTTGCAGATCGCGGCGTCCACGACATAGTTATTCGAATCGTGGGTGATCGCGCCGATTGGACAGGTTTCTTCGCAGGTGTTGCAGCGGATGCAGATCTCGGGATCGATCAGATGCTGCTTCAGCACTTCGCTTGGCAAGGGAGCGTTCATCGCGGTCTACCCAAACAAAAGGCCAGGCGGCGCGCCATCGCTGCCGCCGGCCCGTCTTAGTTGAAACGAACGTAGTCGAAATTCACCGGCTGGCGGTTGACGCCCATGACCGGTGGCGCGATCCAGTTGGCGAACTTGCCGGGCTCGGTCACACGCCCCATCAAGGAGGCCACATAGGCGCGGTCTTCCGGGGTGGGCAGCCATTTGTTTTTATTAGCCTGCCATTGCGATTCGGAAATCAGCTCACCATCCGGCGACATGCGGATGCCTGCCAACGTGCCGATCTGACGATTGAATGCTTTGTGCGGCACCTGCAAACGGAAAGGAATGCCGCTTTTTTCAATGACCTTGTTCCAACGACCGATACCCGCCACGGAATCGCGGATGAAGTCATCGCGCAGCACTTCATTCAAGGCGTTCAGCATCGGCACCTCGATCTCGTTCAGTTTGCCGTTGTTCACGGACAGCACGCGATACGTGTCGTTCTTCAGCTGGTGATCGTCGGTGCGCTTGGTTTCCTCGTACCGGCCCTTCAAACCTGAACCATAGAAAATGGCGGCGTTGGACGATTGGTCTGCGCCGAACAGATCGATGGTGACGCTGTAGTGAAAGTTCAAATAACGCTGAATGGTCGGCAGGTCGATGACGCCGGCGGCGCGCACGCTTTCCGGGTCGTCGGTCTTCAATTGATTCATGACTTCACACGTGCGCTGAATCACGCGGGAGATGCCCGATTCGCCCACGAACATGTGATGCGCTTCTTCGGTCAACATGAACTTCGTCGTGCGCGCCAACGGATCAAAGCTGGACTCCGCCAACGCACACAGCTGGAACTTGCCGTCGCGGTCGGTGAAGTACGTGAACATGTAGAAGGCAAGCCAGTCCGGCGTCTTCTCGTTGAACGCGCCCAGAATGCGCGGGTTGTCCGAATCGCCCGAGCTGCGTTGCAGCAGCGCATCGGCCTCTTCGCGGCCGTCGCGGCCAAAGTAGCGATGCAACAGGTAAACCATGGCCCACAGATGACGCCCTTCTTCGACGTTGATCTGAAACAGATTGCGCAGGTCGTACTGCGACGGCGCGGTCAGACCCAGGTGGCGCTGCTGTTCAATCGATGCCGGTTCGGTGTCGCCCTGCGTGACGATGATGCGGCGCAGGTTGGCGCGATGTTCGCCGGGCACGTCCTGCCACACGTCGCGGCCGATGTTCTCGCCAAAATGGATCTTGCGCTGACCGTCTTGCGGCGTCAGAAAAATACCCCAGCGGTAGTCAGGCATCCGCACATGACCAAAGTTGGCCCAGCCGTCGGGTTCCACGCTGACGGCGGTGCGCAGGTAGACGTCAAAACCGTGCGAGCCATCGGGGCCCATGTCCTGCCACCATTGCAGATAGTTGGGCTGCCAGTGTTCCAGCGCGCGCTGCAAGGTGCGGTCGCCGGACAGATTGACGTTATTGGGAATCTTATCGGTGTAGTTGATGCCTGACATTGTCTCGCTCCTGTTCCTAGTGGATGGAGGCCGCTCTGGCGCGGCGTTTTTTCTTCGGACCGTTTAGACCCGGTTCCAATCAAATGCCGCCTGCTCGCCCTTGCCGTAAAGCTTGAGCGCGCCCTTGTCGCCTGCCGCGTTGGGGCGGTTGAAGATCCAGTTTTGCCAAGCGGTCAGCCGGCCAAAGATGCGGGTCTCCATCGTTTCCTTCCCGCCAAAACGCAAATTGGCTTCCAGTCCCGTCAAGGCATCCGGCGATAGCGCCCGGCGCTCTTCAAGCATCATGCGGACCTCGTCGTCCCAGTCGATGCTGTCGGGCGCGAAGGTGATCAGACCCAGATCCAGTGCATCAGTGGCAGACAGGCGCTGCCCGGCCCGCGCACGCACGGCTTCCAGCGGCGCGGTCTCTTCATAAAAACGGCGCTGCAAACGGCTTTGCCCGTTGACCAGCGGATAGGCGCCGAAGTTGCGCTCGCCCACCGCGATCTGAGCGGGCGCGGATTCGTCTTCGTTATCCAGCATGTAGCTGCGGTCGGCGGCCAGCGCCAATTCGAGCAAGGTGCCAACAAAACAAGAACCAGGTTCGATCAAGGCGAACAGGCTGCGCGAGGTCACGTCCAGACGCGCCAAGGTGCGGCGCAACATGCCTGCCGTTTCTCGCACGAACCAATGATCGGCGTGCCGCTGCAACGCGGCGTCGGCGGCCAGCACGGCGTCGGCGTCGCCTTGGGTCTTCAAAATCCAGGTGCCGATATCCAGTTCGTTGGCGCGCATGGACAGGATGGCGTCGTCCAGCTCGCGCGCCATCTGCAAGGGCCACCAGGCAGCGCCTGCGGCAAGAATGTCAGCCAGTTCGGACTCGACCGGAGCTTGCGGACCGCGCACGGTCCAGGTGGCGTGCCGCTTGTCGCGGTCCAGCTGAATATCCACGTACTGGTAGGACAGGCTGTCGGCGCTCTCGTTGCGCTGCAAAGGCGTCAGCACGATGCCTTGGGCATCAGCCGGACGGTCGCTCGCTTGCGCCAGGGCCAAGGCGCGCTCGCGCACCGCGTCGTCAAAACGCGCCGGTTTGACGACGTCATCCACCAGCCGCCAATCTTTGGCGCGCTGCCCCCGCACTCCCTCAACCAAGGTGCAGAAGATGTCGGCGTGGTCGTGCCGCACCCGGCGCTTGTCGGTCACTCGGGTCAGGCCACCCGTGCCCGGCAGTACGCCCAGCAGCGGCACCTCGGGCAAGGCCACGGCGGACGAGCGATCGTCGATCAGCAGAATTTCGTCGCACGCCAGGGCCAGCTCGTAACCGCCGCCCGCGCAAGCGCCATTCAATGCGGCAATGAACTTCAAGCCGCTGTGGCGGCTGGAGTCTTCAATACCGTTACGGGTTTCGTTGGTGAACTTGCAGAAGTTCACCTTCCAGGCGTGCGTGGACAGACCCAGCATGAAGATGTTGGCCCCCGAACAGAAGATGCGGTCCTTCATGCTGGTGACGACCACGGTGCGCACTTCGGGATGTTCAAAGCGAACGCGCTGCAAGGCGTCGTGCAATTCGATGTCCACGCCCAGGTCGTACGAATTCAACTTGAGCTTGTAGCCGGGGCGCAGGCCGCCGTCCTCAGCGACATCCATAGCCAGCTTGGCGACCGGGCCCTCAAACGTCAGACGCCAATGGCGGTATTGCGCGGGATCGGTTCGGAAATCCACCCGGTTGACGGTGCTGCTCATAGTGTGTCTCCTCGTACGCCCTGCCTGGACAGGAAAAATACTGCATCACATGAATTATTGTGCAGATTAGTGCAGGAGAAAATTGTCGTCAAGCAAGACATGCATAAAAGTGCAGGTTCTGATGCACCGAGCGTCAGCCGCCCAATGAAAAATGCCGCCTGGAACCCAAGGCGGCATTTCAAGCAGAACGAGAAGCGGCGTTGCTTACAGCGGCAAACCGCAGGCCTTGCGAACCTGAGTGCGCAAACCGGCAAAGCTTTCTTGAACTTCCAGGTTGCTGGTGATCCAGGTCAGATCAGCCTTGGCGTAAAAAGCTTCACGTCCGGCCAGGATGCGTTTCAGGTCGGCCATGGCTTCGTTGTTGCCCGACATGGGCCGGAAGTCGCCCTGCGCCATGACGCGGCCCATGTGCTCTTCCGGGGTGGCGCGCAGCCACACGGTGTAGCAATGCGCCAGCAACAGATTCAGGGTGGCTGGCTCTGAAACCAGCCCGCCCGGTGTGGCCAGCACCATTTCCGGATAGATCTGCACCGCCTCTTCCAGCGCCCGGCGCTCATAGCGGCGGTAGGCGTTAGGGCCATACAGATTGTGGATTTCCAGAATGCTGCAGCCGGCGACGCGCTCAATTTCCCGGTTCAACTCAACAAAGGGATAACCCAGATCGTCGGCCAGCATCTGACCCAACGTCGATTTGCCTGCCCCACGCAACCCGATCAGCGCGACGCGCTGCGTGCGATTGGGGCGCTGCGCACCGGCGCCGACGCCAAACAGTTGGGTCAGGGCTTCACGGGCGCGCTGCAAATCAGATTCGGTGCGGCCACTAAGCAGTTCGCGAATCAACAGCCAATCGGGCGACTCGGTCGTTACGTCGCCCACCAGTTCGGCAAGCGCGCAGTTAAAGGCACGCGCGATTTGCAACAGCACCAGGATCGACGCGTTGCCGACCCCATGTTCCAGATTGGCCAGATGCCTCTCGGACACGCCGGTCACCTGCGACAGGCTCTTGCGCGTCATGCCGCGGATAGCCCGCAAGCGGCGCACCCGCTCGCCCAATGCCACCAGGAAAGCTTCCCGCCTGGGTTCGGTTGGCGCCGCGTCTAGCGCTTGATTCATGTTTTGGCTGACTCCGCAAATACCCTGATAAGCCCTGTTTTATGCACTATAGTGCTTGACCCAAACCTTTGGAAGCACTATTTTTCCTCCAAGCAGGTCCATGGCGCTGATGTGCAAAAAAACAGCACTCAATTCATCTCGCATCTAAAGCGCCGACAGTGTAAAGGAGGAGTCCCGGTGAGCACGCCAGATCAATTCCATGCCCTGATGCGCGAAGCGATGCGCCTTGTCGCCGGTCAAACGCTGGATGATGGGCTAGCGGCCCGTCTAAACCGCGATGCCGGTCCGGACAGCGCGCTGTACCAAAACATCTTTGCCGCCTGTAGGCAGGGCGTGGCCGACGGTTGGATGTGCAACCGGGAAGGCGGCGGCATTCGTTATGGCCGTGTCATCAAACCCGCCCCAGACCTGGCGGATTGTTCCGTGGACGTCGTCGACATGGACGACCTGGCCGGCCCGCAGCACGCCCATCCCAATGGCGAGATCGACCTGATCATGCCGCTGACCGCAGATGCCCGCTTCGATGGCCATGGCGCCGGCTGGCTGGTCTACGGCCCGGGCAGCGCCCACCGCCCCACCGTCACCCACGGCCGCGCCCTGGTGCTGTACCTGCTGCCCGGCGGCGCCATCGAGTTCACCCGGCCAGACAGCTAGCCCCAAAAAAAGACGGTCAGGCGATAACAACTACAGCCGTGGCCCGCCCCCAGGACAACAGGAGACAACCGTGAACGCCTGCCCCGCCGAACTGAACTTTGCCAGTTATCTGGCCGCGCTGAACGCGCCACGCGCCGCCAAAACGGCTTATATCGACGACACGCGCCAGCTCACCTATGGCGAACTGGCCGAGCGCGTGGCGCGTATGGCGGGCGCTTTGCGTCAGTTGGGGCTGCGCCGCGAAGAACGCATTCTGCTGCTGATGCAAGACACGGCGGACTGGCCCGTGGTGTTTCTGGGCGCGCTGCATGCCGGGGTAGTGCCGGTCGCCGTGAATACACTGCTGACCGCAGACGACTACGCCTACATCGTGGCGCACAGCCGCGTGCGCGCCGTGTTTGTTTCGGGCGCGTTGCTACCCACGCTGCAATCCGCATTGACGCAGGCGGCCACTGACGTCGAGCATCTGGTGGTGTCCCAAGCCGTCACTCCCCTGCCCGCCCACGCTTTGGACTTCGAAGCCTTGCTGGCCGCCGCGCCGCTGGCGCCTGCCGTGCGCACCTTGTCCGACGAGATCGCTTTCTGGCTGTATTCCTCCGGTTCCACAGGCAAACCCAAAGGCGTGGTCCATACGCATGGCAACCTGTGGCACACGGCCGAGCTGTATGCCAAACCAGTGCTGGGCATCCGCGAAGACGATGTGGTGTTCTCGGCCGCCAAATTGTTTTTTGCCTATGGCCTGGGCAACGGCTTGACGTTCCCGCTGTCGGTGGGCGCTACCGTCATTCTGATGGGTGAACGGCCCACGCCGCAGGCGGTGTTCCAACGGCTGACCCGGCACCGTCCCACCGTGTTCTATGGCGTGCCAACGCTGTACGCCAGCATGTTGGCCTCGACCGATCTTCCGCCACGCGACCAGGTGGCGCTCAGGGTCTGCACATCCGCTGGCGAGGCCTTGCCCCGCGACATCGGCGAACGCTTCACGCGGCATTTCGGCTGTGAAATTCTGGATGGCATCGGCTCCACCGAAATGCTGCATATCTTCATTTCCAACCAGACCGGGCAATTGCGTTACGGCACGACCGGCAAACCGGTACCGGGCTACGAAGTGCAATTGCGGGACGACAACGGCGCGCTGGTCGCCGCAGGCACGATTGGCGACCTCTACATCAAAGGCCCCAGCGCGGCGCTGATGTACTGGAACAATCGCGACAAAACGCGCCAATGCTTTCTGGGTGATTGGCTCAAAAGCGGCGACAAATACACCTGCGACCCGGACGGCTACTACACCTACGCTGGCCGCAGCGACGACATGATCAAAGTCAGCGGCCAGTATGTGTCGCCCGTTGAAGTCGAGAACATCCTGGTGCAGCACGAAGCCGTGCTGGAAGCCGCCGTGATCGGCGTGCCAGACCACGATGGTTTGGTCAAAACCAAAGCCTATGTTGTGCTGCGCCCAGGCTTTGAACCGGACGCGCAGACGGGCGCCGCCTTGCAGAGCTACGTGAAGCAACGGCTGGCCCCCTTCAAGTATCCGCGCCAGATCAATTTCACAGAAGAACTGCCCAAGACCGCTACCGGAAAAATCCAGCGGTTCCGGCTGCGGCAACTGGAAGAGTCAACGCTGTGACCCTATCCGCGCCGGCCGCGCCCGCGGCCAGCGCGAGCACCCAGGCTGCGCTTGCGCCAGCCCATAACAAGCACGGAGACAAACCATGAATCACGCCCTGACCCGGGCTGCGCTTACCGCAGCCTTGATGCTTGCTGCAAGCAGCGCGCAGGCAGCCGACAAAATCAAAGTCGGCTTCATGCTGCCCTATAGCGGCACCTTTGCCGCACTGGGCACTGCGATTGAAAATGGATTCAAGCTCTACGTCGCCGAGCAAGGCGGCAAGCTGGGCGGGCGCGAGATTGAATACTTCAAGGTCGATGACGAATCCAATCCCGCCAAAGCGGCAGAGAATGCCAATCGGCTGATCAAGCGGGATCAGGTCGATGTGTTGATCGGCACGGTGCACTCCGGCGTGGCGATGGCGCTGGCCAAATCCGCCAAGGACAGCGACACCACGCTGATCGTCACCAACGCGGGCGCCAACGCCATCACGGGCCCCTTGTGCGGCCCGGGCATCTTCCGCACATCATTCACCAACTGGCAACCTGCCTATGCCATGGGGCCGGTGGCTTACAACAAAGGCCACAAGACCGCCGTCACCATCACTTGGAAATACGCAGCGGGCGACGAAGCCGTGGGCGGATTCAAAGAAGGTTTTGAGAAGGCCGGCGGCAAAGTCGTCAAAGAACTCAGCCTGCCGTTCCCCAACGTGGAATTCCAATCGCTGCTGACCGAGATCGCGGCGCTCAAGCCCGACATGGTGTTCACGTTCTTTGCTGGCGGCGGCGCCGTGAAGTTCGTGCAGGACTATCACGCAGCGGGCCTGGATAAAACGATTCCGCTGTACGGCTCAGGCTTCCTGACCGACGGCACCTTGCAGGCTCAAGGCGCCTCCGCGCAAGGCCTGTTAACCACGCTGCATTACGCCGACGGATTGAACACCCCGCGCGACAACGCCTTTCGCGCCGACTATGCCAAGCAATACAACGCGCAGCCAGACGTGTACGCCGTGCAGGGTTATGACGCCGCGCAACTGATGCAATCGGGGCTGACTGCGGTAAAGGGCGACTTCGCCAAGAAGGAGGCTTTCCGCAGCGCCATGCGCAGCGCCACGGTCGATAGCCCGCGTGGCCCCTTCACCTTGTCCGCAGCCGGCAACCCCGTGCAGGACATCTACCTGCGCCGCGTCGACGGCCTTGAGAACAAGGTCGTGGAAGTCGCCGTAAAAAAACTGGCCGATCCGGCCCGCGGCTGCAAGCTCTGATCGCAAGGAGGCCCCATGGACATCAGCATCCTTCTTATCCAAAGCCTGAACGCCTTCCAGTATGGCTTGCTGCTGTTCCTGGTGGCCAGCGGACTCACCCTGATCTTCGGCATCATGGGCATCATCAATCTTGCCCATGGCAGCTTCTACATGATCGGCGCCTACATGGCGTTTGCGCTGGGGCCGCTGGTGGACCGTTGGCTGGGCGGCGGTTTCGTCGCCACGCTGATTGTCTGTGTACTGCTGGCTGGCGTGCTGGGATATTTTCTGGAAGCCGCGTTCTTCAGCTATCTGTACCACCGCAATCATTTGCAGCAGGTGCTGATGACCTATGGCCTGATTCTGGTTTTTGAGGAACTGCGCAGCATCCTGGTCGGCAACGACGTACACGGCGTGCCCCTGCCCGCCTGGCTGCAAGGCAGCATTTCGCTGGGTGGCGTGATGACGTATCCGGTCTATCGGTTGTTCATCTCGGCCGTCGGCATCGCCGTCGCGTTGCTGCTGTACTGGATCATTTCACGCACACGGCTGGGCATGATGTTGCGCGCAGGCGCCAGCAATCGCGAAATGATCGGGTCGCTGGGCATAGACATCAACAAGCTGTACCGGCTGGTGTTTGCAGCCGGTGTCGCATTGGCGGCATTGGCGGGCACCATTGCCGCGCCCGTGTCGTCCGTGTATCCCGGGATGGGCAATGGCGTGCTGATCATCTGTTTTGTGGTGGTGGTCATCGGCGGTATCGGCTCCATTCGCGGCGCGTTTCTGGCGGCCATGCTGGTCGGCATTGTCGAGACCTTTGGACAAGTGTTATTCCCTTCCGCCGCAGGCGTGCTGGTCTACCTGCTGATGGCCTTCATTCTTCTTTGCAAGCCCGAAGGGCTGTTCAAACAGGGCTGACCATGCTGAATCGATTTCTGCCTTTTGCGGCGCTCTTGGCACTGGCCACCTTTGCCTGGAGCGGCAGCGACTACTACACCGGTCTGGCAATCAAGATCATGATCTACGCGATCTTCGCGTTAAGCCTGCAATTGCTGGTGGGCGGCGCGGGGCTGGTCAGCCTGGGCCATGCCGCCTTCTTCGGCATAGGCGCGTATGCGGCGGCCTTGCTGTCACCCGAATCAGAAGCGGCCAGCCTGTGGTGGCTGCTGCCCGCCGCCTTGCTGGCGGCGGCCGTCTACGCCGTGGTGACCGGCGCGTTGGCGCTGCGCACGAAAGGCGTGTACTTCATCATGGTGACGCTGGCCTTTGCGCAAATGGCGTACTACGTCTTTCACGACACCAAAGTGGGCGGCGGCAGCGACGGCATCTATCTGTACTTCAGGCCAGAGCTTGCCATTGCCGGATGGATGCCCTTCGACCTGAGCAAGGCCACGACGTTTTATTATTTTGTGCTGGCCTGCCTGGCGTTCACCTGGGGGTTTCTGGCGCTGTTGCGGCGCTCGCCTTTCGGCGCGGCGCTGGCTGGCATCCGCATCAATGAACAGCGCATGCGCGCCGCCGGTTATTCGACCTATCCCTACAAGCTCACCGCCTATGTCGTGGGCGCCACACTGGCCAGCCTGGCGGGTTTTCTGTTTGCGTTGAAAGACGGGTTTGTCACGCCTGAATTGCTGGCCTGGGAACAGTCTGGCCTGGTGCTGCTGATGGTGATCCTGGGCGGCATGGCCAGCCTGGGCGGCGCCGTGCTGGGCACTGTGGCGCTGGTGCTGATGCAAGAACTGTTTCAGTCCCAAGAGCTGTTCGGCGACTATGCGCGGCATTGGCATTTGCCATTGGGCATCGCCATCATCGCGCTGGTGGCCCTGCTGCCAAATGGTCTGGCAGGCTTGCCCGCGCAATGGCGGCAACGCCGTGAGGCGCGTCTGGCAGGCGTGCGCGACGCGCCGCCGTCCGCCAACGCGAAAGAAACCCGCGCGGCAACCGCTGCCCGCCTGCCCATCCAGGGAGAACCTCATGTCTGATCTTTTGCTGGCGGCCAGCGGCGTGACGCGCCGCTTCGGCGGCCTGACCGCGGTCAATAGCGTTTCGCTGGGGTTGTTGCGCGGACAGGTGCATGCCGTCATCGGGACCAACGGCGCGGGCAAGTCCACGCTGATCAACATCCTGTCGGGCGAGTTGGCGCCCAGCAGCGGCCAGGTCACGCTGGGCGATCGCGACATCACCGCGTGGCGGCAACCTGAACGCGCACGGGCGGGGCTGGGCCGAAGCTATCAGCGTTCCACCTTGTTTCAGGAACTGAGCGTGTTTGAAAATTGCCGGCTAGCCGCCCAGGCAGGCCGGCAGCGATTCTGGCACTGGTGGCGCCCGGCGTCTGATTGCCGCCGCAGCGCCGAACTGGCGCGTCACGCGCTGGAGCGCACAGGTCTGGCGGATGACGCGGCTCGCATCGCTGGCCTGCTGCCGCACGGCCGCAAACGCCAGTTGGAGATCGCCATGTGCCTGGCAGGCGAACCGCAGGTGCTGCTGCTGGATGAGCCGCTGGCCGGAATGGGACCTGAAGAAACAGACCGCATTCTGGATCTTCTGCAAACCCTGAAATCTGGCCATGCCATCTTGCTGGTGGAACACGATATGGACGCGGTGTTCCGCATTGCCGAAACCATCACGGTCATGGTCAATGGCACCGCGATTGCCAGCGGCACGCCAACGGACATCCGGGCCAACGCCGACGTGCGCACCGCGTATCTGGGCGACGACACGCACGGCCATGCACAAGGAGCCAACGCATGAATGCGCTGATCGAAGCAAACGGACTGCACGTCTATTACGGCGCCAGCCATGTGCTGCGCGGTATCGACATGCACATCGCGCCCGGTGAATCCATCGGACTCGTAGGACGCAACGGGATGGGCAAAACCACGCTGATCCGCAGTCTGATGGGTCACGTGAAAAGCGCGCGCGGCCACGTACGGATCAGCGGCCGCGATTGCACCCATGCGCAGCCGCATGTGGTGGCGCGCTCCGGCGTGGCCTACGTGCCCGAAGGCCGGGGCATTTTTCCCAATCTGAATGTCCGCGAAAACCTGCAAGTCGCAGCGCGGCCGGATCTGCGCGGCAAACAGGCTTGGACCTATGCACGGGTGCTGGACACGTTTCCAAGGCTGCGCGAACGGCTGAACCACGGAGGGCAGCAATTATCGGGCGGGGAACAGCAAATGCTGGCCATCGGCCGGGCGCTGATGACCAACCCCGATCTGCTGATTCTGGATGAAGCCACTGAAGGGCTGGCGCCGTTGATCGTGGCGGAGATCTGGAAGATCATCCGCCAGATCCGCGCAACCGGCATGTCCACGTTGATCGTGGACCGCAACTACCGGGCGGTGCTGGATCACACCGACCGCTGCCTGGTGATGGAGAAAGGACTGATTGTGCAAGACGGAGATAGCGCGTCGCTGGCCCGGCAACCCGAGCAGCTGACGCGCTATCTGGGCGTTTAGATCAAGGCTTCGATCAGGAACGGGCCACGGCGCTTCAGACCCTCTTGCAGCGCGCGCGCAAAGCCTTCAACCGTATCCACGCTGACGGCTTCCACACCCATGCCACGGGCCAGGTGCGTCCAGTCCAGGTAGGGTTCTTCCAGATCCAGCATGCGGCGGGCGTTGCGGCCCGGTTCCTGCACGCCAACGTTCTTCATTTCGCCATGCAATGTGGCGTAAGAACGATTAGCCAGAATCACCGTCAGGCAGTTCAGGTTCTCGCGCGCCTGGGTCCACAAGGCTTGCAAGGTATACATACCGCTGCCGTCGGCCTGCAAGGTGATCACCTTGCGATCCGGGCAGGCGACGGCCGCGCCTGTCGCCATCGGCAGGCCGATTCCAATCGCGCCCCCTGTCAACATCAGCCAGTCGTGCGGCGCGCTGCTGGCGCTGTAGATCGGAAATTCGCGCCCCTGGGTGATGGACTCATCGCAGACGATGGCCTGTTCGGGCAAGGTGTGCGCGACCAGAATGTTCACGGCGGCGCCCGTCAGCTTGCCGGTCTGCGGCACATCGTAGGTGGCGGCGGGGGTGGCCAGACGCGGCGCGTCGGCAGCAATGCCCAGTTCGTCAGCCAGCCATTCCAGCGCATGCGCCAGATCTTGTTCGGCCGAGGCCAGTACCACCTTGTTGCTGTCGGGCGGGGCCAGCAGGCTGGGCTTGCCAGGATAGGCAAAGAAACCCACGGGGGCCTTGGCGCCCGCCAGCACCAGGTGTTTCACGTCTTTCAGCTTGGCCACTGCCAGATCGATGGGGTACGGCAGACGATCAACCGGCGTACGCGAACCACCGCGTTCGATACGGCGATTCGAGGTCTCGGACATCAATCGCACGCCGGTGGCGCGCGCAATGCGGCCGGCGGCGTTCAACGCACGCTCGCGCAGCGCGGCGCCGCCCAACATCAAGACCGTCACTTCGCCAGAGCGGATGGCGGCAGCAGCAGCGCGCACGGCATCCGCGCTGGTCTGTGTCAGGGCTGCGTCCTTGACCTGGACAGGCACGGACCCGTCAGGCAGATCCGTCCACGCGGTATCTGCCGGCAGGATCAGGGTTGCGATATTGCCCGGCGACTGACGTGCCATGCCGATGGCCTCAGCAGCGTCGGCAGACACGGCTGCCGCCGTCATTGTGCGTTTGACCCAATGCGACATGGGACGCGCGACGCCTTCAACATCGCTGGTCAGCGGCGCGTCGTATTGCACGTGATAGGTCGCGTGATCGCCCACGATATTGACCATGGGAGTGCGGGCGCGCTTGGCATTGTGCAGATTGGCCAATCCATTGCCCAAGCCCGGTCCCAGGTGCAGCAAGGTGGCGGCGGGCTTGTCAGCCATGCGGGCGTAACCGTCGGCGGCGCCCGTCACCACGCCTTCAAACAGACCCAGCACACAGCGCATCTTGGGCTTGCGATCCAACGCCGCAACAAAGTGCATTTCCGAGGTGCCGGGATTTGCAAAGCAGACGTCCACATCGTTGGCAAGCAAGGTATCGCAAAGACTATCAGCGCCGTTCATGGTTTTCCCTAGTCGTTATCAATGGCGGTGCAGGCGCATTCGCGCCTGCCTGTTGTGCATGATAGGTAGCGTATCAAAAACGCGGTAGAGCCATTTCAGCTCGGCGACATGGAACCATTCCCATCGCGTTCCGCCTGCCGGAATCATGCAAAGAAAAACGGCCTGCATCTGCAGGCCGCTCAGGGGTTCAAAACAGAGCGGTCAGCGGATGGGCCACGGATACATGGCGCCGCCCTTGTTCCACAGTGCGTTCGTGCCGCGTTGCAGGCCCAGCTTGCTGTCCTTGCCAACGTTGCGCTCGAACACTTCGCTGTAGTTGCCCACGGCCTTGATGGCGTTGTAGGCCCATTTTTCGTCCAGGCCCATGTTCTTGCCCGCGCCCGGCGTCACGCCCAAGATGCGCAGCACGTTGGGATTGGTGCTCTTTAACATCTCGTCGACGTTCTTCTGCGTAATGCCGTATTCCTCGGCCTCCAGCAGCGCGAACAGCGTCCAGCGGATGATGCTTACCCAGTTTTCGTCGCCCTGGCGCACCATGGGACCCAAGGGTTCCTTGGAGAATCGTTCCGGCAGAATCTCGTAGTCGTTCGGGTTGGCGACCTGCGTGGCGCGCACGGCGGCCAGTTGCGAAGCATCGTCGGTGAAGGCGTCGCAGCGGCCGGATTCAAAGGCGCGCACGACTTCAGTCACCTTGTCGATCACGACGGGTTTGAATTCAATATTGTTCGACCGGAACCAATCCGCCAGATTCAGTTCGGTGGTGGTGCCCGGCTGCACGCAGACCGTCGCGCCATTGAGTTCCTTGGCGCTTTTAACGCCGAGCTTCTTGTTGACCAGGATGCCCTGGCCATCGTAGAAACTGGCCGCAACCGCCGCCAGGCCCAGCGAGGTATCACGCGTTTGCGTCAGCGTCACGGTGCGCAGCAGCACGTCCACTTCGCCCGATTGCAACGCGGTAAAGCGTTGCTGGGTCGACAGCGGCGACCCCTTGAACTTGGTCGAATCCCCGAACACCGCGGCCGCGACCGCGCGGCAGATGTCCACATCCATGCCTTCCCATTCGCCCTTGCTGTTGGTGGCGGAAAATCCGGATACGCCGTCGGTCAAACCGCACTGCACGAACCCCTTTTTCTTCACCGCATCAAGCGTAGGACCGGCGACTGCCGCCTGGGACGCGCAAGCCAGGGCAAGCGCGCCGGCTGCAAACAAAGTTGACCGTTTCATTATTGCCTCTCCTGAGATAGATGCCCGCGTCAGCTTGTAAGCCGGCTGCGGCTGAAACCAAGCCCTGCTTTACTGGGCCGGTCGCCAGATTACGACATGTCCACAGCGTGAACAACGCAACTGAGCCTAGTGGAAACCCGGGGCCGGGGTGTAGGCAAGCATTTCACGTTTGTCCGGTGATCGAACTTTATCCAACCATTGCGCGGCATTGGGATGTAGCGTGCGTGCCATACTTTTTTTACGGTGATGTCCGATAAGCGGCATTGCCGCACATCCCAAAAAGAGCCGATCGCGTCACAACAAAAAAGCCGGGCGCGCATCGATATACGGTCGATTCATGGAGGAGACAAATCCATGGCACAAGCTAGCAAGCCGCAGCGTCGTCTTAACGCAGCAGCGCATCGCCGCGTTGCCCTGAAAACCTTGTTGTGCGCGGCGCTGGCCGCAACGGGCCTGAGCGCCGGCCCTGCCCACGCGGCCGATGACTGGCCCAGCAAACCGATCAAAATCATCGTGCCCTACACACCGGGCGGGTCCACCGATATCGTCACCCGGATCGTGATGGAAAAGCTTGGCCCTCGGTTAAAGCAAACCATCATTGTCGAAAACCGGCCCGGTGCGAACAGCAGCGTGGGTTCGGCTATTGCGGCAAAGTCCGACCCGGACGGATACACCTTTCTATCGATGCTGCCGGCCTACATCATCAACTTCCACCTGTACAAGCTGACCTACACCCCTGCCGATCTCACGCCGGTGGTGCAGATGGCCGACCTGCCGCTGTTCCTGTTCGTGTCGCAAGATTTGCCCGTCAAGACGCTGGCGGAGCTGGTCGCCTACGGACGCAAGAATCCAGACAAGCTGACCTATGCGTCCAGCGGCAATGGGTCCAGCGCCCACCTGACCGGCGCAGACTTCGCGCTGCAAAACAAACTGACGATGACGCACGTGGCCTACAAAGGCAGCGCGCCCATCCTGACCGATTTGCTGGGCAATCGCGTGTCCATGGTCTTTGACCCGATCCTCGTGCCCATGCAGTACGTCAAACAGAACCGGCTGAAGGCGCTCGCTTTCACGGGCAAGGAGCGCTGGCCCACCGAGCCCGGCATCCCCACCATGGAAGAGGCCGGCATGCCTGGTTTCGTAACCGGCTCCTGGGCCGGCTTGATGGCGCCCGCCAATACACCCAAGCCGATCATCGAACGGATGGCTCGCGAAATCAGCGAGATCGTCAAGGAACCCGATGTGAAGCAGAAGTTCGTGGACGCCGGCTTTCTGCCTGTCAGCGGCACCACGGCGCAATTTGCGGACCTGATGAAGTCAGATTCGGCCCGCTACGAAAAAATCATCCAGCAAGCCGGTATCACCGTGAATTAAATGCGGGCAGAACCCGGGCAGCAGCCGGCCCTATGCCGCGCGCTGCCCGAACGGAATTCATCATGATCAATAAATTCATTGATACGCCCGCAGCCGCGGTCGCGGACATACACGACGGCGCCACCGTGCTGATCAGCGGCTTTGGCGGCGCAGGCATGCCCACCGAATTGATCCACGCGCTGATTGAACAGGGCGCGGGCGACCTGACGGTCGTCAGCAATAACGCGGGCAATCACGAAACCGGCTTGGCGGCACTGGTCAAGGCGGGACGCGTGCGCAAAGTGATCTGCTCGTTTCCCAAAGCTTCGCATTCGTGGGTCTTCGACGATCTGTACCGCCAGGGCCGCATCGAGCTGGAATGCGTGCCGCAAGGCACCATCGCGGAACGGTTGCGCGCAGCGGGCGCCGGGCTGGGCGGCTTCTTCACCCCCACCGCCTACGGCACCGAGCTTGCGCTAGGCAAGGAAACACGCATCATCGATGGGCGCGGCCATGTGTTCGAAACGCCCCTTCATGGCGACTTTGCGCTGGTGAAAGCCGATCAGGCCGACCGCTGGGGCAATCTGACTTATCACATGAGCGCGCGCAACTTTGGCCCCATCATGTGCATGGCCGCCAAGACCACCATCGTGCAAGTGCGCGCCAAAGCAGAGCTGGGCGAGCTGCCGCCTGAAGCCATCGTGACGCCAGGCATTTTCGTCAAGCGCGTGACCGAGGTGGCCAATGCCGCCTTCTCCAGCTAGCGCTCGTCCACACCAAGGAATACGCATGTTTCGTCCCCTGACCCGCGAAGCCATGGCGCGCCGCCTGGCCCTGGATATCCCCGATGGCAGCTACGTCAATCTGGGCATCGGCATGCCGGTGCTGGTGGCGGCCCATCTGCCCGCCGGCCGCGAAATCGTGCTGCATAGCGAAAACGGCATATTGGGCATGGGCCCGCCGCCGGCCAAGGACGCTATCAATCTGGACTTGATCAATGCCGGCAAGCAACCGGTAACGCTGCTTGCCGGTGGTTCGTTCTTTCACCACGCGGATTCGTTTGCCATGATGCGCGGCGGCCACCTGGACATCTGCGTGATGGGCGGCATGCAGGTCGCGGCCAATGGCGATCTGGCCAACTGGTCGCTCAACAAGCCGGGCGAAGCGCCTGCCGTAGGCGGTGCCATGGATCTGGCCGTAGGCGCGCGCAGCGTGTTCATCATGATGGAGCACAACAGCAAGAACGGCGAACCGAAGATCGTCAGCCAGTGCACGTATCCGCTGACGGGAGCAGGCGTGGTGGATCGTATCTACACCGATCTTGCGGTCATCGATGTCACGCCAGACGGCCTGCTGGTTCGGGATATGATCGACGGCATGACTCTGACCGAACTGCAAACGCGCACCGGCGCGCCACTGCGCGCGGCTTGATGCTGCCCAACTTCCCGCCCCCCGGTTACGCCGCGCCTCTGGCCGCGGAGGACCATCCCGATCAGTTTCGCGGCGATGCGGATTACATGCTGACGCTGGCTCGCGGCCTGCATGTCATCCGCGCCTTTGGCACGCGCCGGCAACCGCAGACGGCAGCGGATCTGAGCCGGCGCGCCGGCCTGCCCAGGGCTGTGGTGCAACGCTGCTTGCATACGCTGATCCTGCTGGGCATTGCCGAGCAGCATGGCCGGCTGTATGTACTGACGCCGCGCATTCTGGGATTGGGGTATGCATATTTTTCGTCCACGCCGTTCGTGTCGCTGGCGCAACCCGTACTGGAAGAGTTGAGCGCAACGGTCAACGAGACGTGTGCGCTGGCCATCATGGAAGGCCACGAGATGCTGTATCTGGCGCGTTCCGAAGTGAACCGCCTGTTGGCCACGTCTATGGGACTGGGCAGCCGCCTGCCGGCCTATTGCACGTCGATTGGCCGCGTGCTGCTGGCGCAATTGCCCGAGGCGGCGCTCACGCGCTACTTCGCCGCGACCGAATTGCAGCCCTATACCGAATTCACCATCACCACCGAATCCAAACTGCGCGCAGAGCTTGAACGCATCCGTGAACAGGATTACGCGCTGGTGGATCAGGAATTGGAGTTGAACGTACGCGCCATCGCGTTGCCGGTGCGCTCTGCCAGCGGCAAAGCCTGTGGCGCAGTGAACGTCAGCGTCAAGGCAGCCCGTGTGCCGTTGAACCGCCTGACAGAAGAATTCTTGCCGCCTCTGCGGCAAGCGGTCGAGCGGATTGGGGAATTCTTGGTGGCTTGAAGGCGGGGGAGCGTCTCCGCCTTGGCTCACAAATCCGTCGTATCCAGCGTGAACGCCGCAGCGGCGCGGCCGATACGGTCGTTGACTGCGTGCCACGCATCCGTTGCAGGCGGGGCTTGCACGATGATGCGCGCATAACCCTGCTTATCCAGATCACGCAACAAACCGTAGAGCGCTTGCGCATACCGCGCCGGGTCCGCAGGCACGGATTGCCATTGCAGGCGGGCATCCATCGCGGCGGGCTGGTCTCCGTAAGCGACCACCACCACGGCGCCTTCAGGCAGGTTGCGGCCTTGCACCACATCCTGCAAACGCGCATCGGACGCCAATTCCAGCGGTGTGCGCGGCGCGTAATGGGCCTTCAAAGTGCCAGAGGCGCGCGGCGCGGCGGCATCAGGGGCGAACACCTGCACACCCAACACCGCTTCAATCTGCGCGGCGCTGATATGCCCCGGACGCAATAGCACCGGACCTGCGCCCCGATCCAGGCGAGACAGATCCAGAATGGTGGATTCAATCCCCACTTCCGACGGCCCGCCTTCCAGCACGGGCATGCCGGCGGCGACTTCTTCCGGGAACTCGCTCTTCACATGCTCTGCGCTGGTCGGCGATACCTGGCCAAACTTGTTGGCCGAAGGCGCGGCCACGCCACCTTGCCCGTTCGGTTTACCGGCGGCAAACGCAGCCAGCAATGCCTGCGCCACGGGATGCGAGGGGCAACGGATGCCGATGCTGTCCTGCCCGCCACTGACCGTATCGACGATGTGCGGCGCGCGTTTCAGGATCAAGGTCAACGGGCCCGGCCAAAATGCGTCAATCAACAAACGCGCCTCGGGCGGCACCTCGGCCGCCCAATACGACACATCGCCTTGCGGAGCGATATGCACAATGACGGGATGATTCGACGGCCGGCCTTTGGCTGCGTAGATCTTCGCCACGGCTTGCGGGTTTTCCGCGTCCGCACCGAGACCGTATACGGTCTCGGTGGGAAACGCGGCCAGTTCGCCATCCAGCAGGCGCTGGGTGGCGATAGCGATTTCCGCAGCGCTGGCGGACTCAGGCAAAGGCAAGGCTGTCATCGGATCGTCGTGGTTTACTCAGGCGCCTGCATGCCCAGCACGGCGGCCACGCGGGTCGCGTCTTCACGAGCCTGCTCCAACGTGGAAGCCACGACGGTGATGTGACCCATCTTGCGGCCGCGGCGCGCCTCTTGCTTGCCATACAGATGCAGCTTGGCGCTCGGCACGGCCAGCGCGGCAGCCCAATCGGGTTCCCGTTGCGTGGTGGCCGTTGCCGACGCATACCAGATGTCGCCCAGAATATTCAGCATGATGGCGGGGGCCAGCAGGCTGGAGCTGCCCAGGGGCAAGCCAGCCATGGCGCGCGCCTGTTGCTCGAACTGGCTCGTAATGCAGGCGTCCATCGTGTAGTGGCCGCTATTGTGCGGACGCGGCGCGATCTCGTTGACGATCAAGCTGCCGTCCTTCAGCACGAAGAACTCCACGCAGAGCACGCCGTGATAGCCCAAGCCCTGCGCAATGGTTTGCGCGGCCTGGGTGGCTTGCGCCTGGCGCTCGGCGTGCGCTGCGTCCTGTTGCACAGGAGCCGCCGTGGACACCGCCAGAATGCCGTCAACGTGCACATTGCGCGCAACCGGAAACACCACGCTTGCGCCGTCAAAACCGCGAGCAAGCACGACCGAGATTTCGTAATCCAGCGGCATCAGGGCTTCCAGCACGCAAGCCACGCCGCCGAAATCGGCGAAAGCGGCGAGTGCTTCGTCGCGGGTATTGATGCGGGCCTGACCCTTGCCGTCATAACCCAGACGGGCCACTTTCAGAATGCCGGGGAACAAGGCCTCGGGCGCGGCGCGCAGATCCGCAGCATTGCGAATGGCAGCGTGCGGGGCAACCGGAATGCACTGCGACGCGATGAACGTCTTTTCAGCGATGCGGTCTTGCACAATGGCCACGGCGTCTCCTGCCGGGCTCACGCGGCAGCGCGTAGCCAGCGTGCGCAGGCTATCGGCAGGCACATTTTCAAATTCAGTGGTGACGGCCTGACAGGTCTGGGCCAGGCGGGCAAGGCCGGCCTCGTCGTCATAGGCAGCCTGGATATGCAGGTCGGCAACCATGCCGGCCGGGCATTCATCAGCCGGGTCCAGCACGGCTACCTTGTAGCCCAGGCTTTGCGCAGCGTGGCAGAACATGCGGCCCAGTTGGCCACCGCCCAACATACCCAGCCAGCCGCCGGGAGCAATCATGAAAGGTTTCGATTGAGTCATTCTGATCAGGCCTCGGGCGGAACCTTCATGTCGCGCGCGGCTTGCGTCTGACGCGCGCGGAAAGCCACCAGCTTCTTGTGCAAACCGGCATCGGTGCCCGCCAGCGTGGCGATCACATGCAGCGCGGCATTGGCCGCGCCCGCTTCGCCGATGGCGAAGGTAGCCACCGGCACGCCCTTGGGCATTTGCACGATGGACAGCAGCGAGTCTTCGCCGCGCAGGTATTTGGACGGCACGGGCACGCCAAAGACCGGCACTTCGGTCAGCGCAGCCATCATGCCCGGCAGGTGAGCGGCGCCACCGGCGCCAGCAATGATGCCCCGCAGGCCGCGGTCATGCGCCGCCGCGCCGTATTCGGCCATATCCTGCGGCATGCGGTGGGCGGAAATCACGCGGGTTTCATAGGCCACGCCGAAATCCTCCAGCATGGTGACCGCGTGCTTCATGACCTCCCAATCGCTGGAAGAACCCATAATCACGCCCACCACGGGGGTGGTCACTGCCGCTGCGGAAGTCTTGGCTGTCATAACCGGTGTCAAAGAGTTAAGACCACGGCACAGGGCCGCAGAATGTCAAAGGACCGCGGAACGCGCCCGCGAAACCCGGTATTTTACCCGGCGCGCGCGATCACCTGCCGCGCGGCCTAAGATCCCAGCAACAGATAGCTGTCGGGGTTGTCCGGGCAAGGCCCGAAACCGCATTCCAGCGTGGTGCTGGCGGTGTTGGCCAGGGCCATGATGAAAAATAGGGCCATGACCAGCACGCCCAGCACCGACACGGGTTTTTTCAGCATGCTGTCGCCCCATTTTCGGTCGGCGGTCTGCATCAGAATGCTGAAGACGATGATGGCGAAAAAGGCAATGAATGCCCAGGTGTAGAAGTGCAGCCCCATGAATGGCGTGCCATAACCGGGGTCGCCAGGCGCGATATGCAAAAGCATCTGGCGGCCTGCGGCGATCATGCCGCCGAGCGAGGCCGCAATGCTCATGGCGTAGTGCATGGGCGATGGCCCCACGCGCATATTCAGCAAAAACCCCACGCCCGCCAGAATGAGCGCGACGCGTTGCAACAGGCAAAGCGGGCAAGGCAGTTCGTCATAGACAAACTGCCAGACAAAGGCGATCGCCAGAATGGCAGTCACGCCCAACAGCGCCAAGCCGTTCAACACGCGCGAGCCGCGCGCCGGGTTGCGGGAAAAGATCATCGCCCCGCCTTTACAGAGACAGCGCCAGCGGACTGGTCATGTGATATTGGCACCAGGCGGCGAAGATCAGCAAAGTCAGCAGCCAGAACGTCACGCACGGACGGCGCTTTCCCTGCAAACCAAACCACACTGCGACCGTACCGGTCAGAAAGGGCAACATCATGATCATGCAAAGACTCCTGCCGACGGGCGTCCTTTAGACAGCCAAAGAGTATAGCGTAACAATAAGAAATAATTTGCTATCGAAAGCCCTTATGCCGGCAGGTTTCCCGGCTACCCGCCAAACGAAAAAAACCCGCTCAACGAGCGGGTTTTGGGCGGTGTCTGAATCAGTCTGGTAATCAGGCGATCAGGCGATCCAGCGCTTCACGGTACTTGGCGGCCGTCTTTTCCAGCACATCCTGGGGCAGGCGCGGCGCGGGCGGCGTCTTGTCCCAGGTTTGGGTTTCCAGCCAGTCGCGCACGAATTGCTTGTCGAAGGACGGCGGGCTGATACCCACGCGATAGCCGTCAGCCGGCCAGAAGCGCGACGAATCGGGGGTCAGCACTTCGTCCATCAAGTGCAGCGTGCCGTTGTCGTCCAAGCCGAATTCGAACTTGGTGTCGGCAATGATGATGCCCTTGGTGGCGGCAAACTTGGCGGCTTCGGCGTACAGCTTGAGCGTCACGTCGCGAATGCGTTCGGCCATTTCCTGGCCGACTTCCTTGACCACGTGCGCAAAGTCGACGTTTTCGTCGTGCATGCCGAATTCGGCCTTGGCAGCAGGCGTGAAGATGGGCTCGGGCAGCTGGCTGGCTTGTTGCAGGCCGGCAGGCAGCTTGATGCCGCAGATGGCGCCGGTGGACTGGTAGTCTTTCCAGCCGGAACCGATCAGGTAACCGCGGGCAACCGCTTCCACCAGAATCGGCTTCAAACGCTTGACCACGACGGCACGGCCGCGCACTTGATCCACTTCGTCGGGCGCCACCACGTCTTCGGGCTTCACGCCCGTTGAGTGGTTCGGCAGGATGTGGGCCAGCTTCTGCAACCAGAACTCGGTCAGCTCAGTCAGCACCTGTCCCTTACCGGGAATGGGATCGTCAAGAATCACGTCGAAAGCGGAGATACGATCCGACGCGACGATCAGCAACTTGTCGTCGCCCACCGCGTACATATCGCGCACCTTACCGCGGCCCAGCAGCGGCAAGGACTTGATGCTGGATTGATGCAAAGCAGAAGTCACGGGAATGGCCTATGGCAAAAATGAAGATTCCCGCCACGGGCAAACGCCAGGGCGGGAAGTAGAACGAAATCGGGAACTGCGCTCGGGGCGGCGCAATAACGCGGACCCGGCAAAGCGCATAGATTACTGCAAATGGACGGGTTTTGCCGCGCCCCCGGGTATACCTGTCTGCCCGCCCCTCGACGGCGCCGCGCACCCGGGTTAGGCTCATGCCTCGAATCACTATGCGCGCCGACCGCCGCTGGCGTCACGGCGCTGACCTTTCGCCCGGAGACAGAGTCGTATGCAGGATGCTTCCCTCAAACGTACCGCCCATGCCGACGCACAGGTACACCTCACCGGGGGCTGTCAATGCGGCGCCGTCCGGTATGCCGTCACCGACGAACCCATCACTGCCGCCACCTGTCATTGCCGGGACTGCCAGTATTCAAGCGGCGGCGCCCCGGCACATGCACTGATCTTTCGCGCGGGTTCCGTCACCATGCTGCGCGGCCATGCCAAGGAACACCGCTACAAGGGCGATTCCGGCCACACGGTCATGCGCAGTTTCTGTGCGGACTGCGGCACCCCTTTATTCGGCAGCTCTGAAGGCATGGGCTACGAAGTGGTGCGCGCGGGGTCACTGGACGACCCGGAAGCCTTCCACGCCCAGGCCAGCTTGTGGACGGCTTCCGCACCGTCCTGGCATCACGTAAACCGCGCCCTGCCCCACTTCCCGCAGAACGCGCCCGCTTAGTAATCCGGGCGTCATGCGCAAAAAAGGGCTGCCCCTGTTGAAGGAGCAGCCCTTTTTCCTGCGCCCGCCGCGCTTACGGCGGTGGCGGGCCGTGGCTTTATTGCACCACTTGCGACAGCTTGCCCGACGCGTATTGCGCGGCGATTTCGGTCAGCGGCAGCGCCTTGATCTTGCTGGCGTTACCGGCGGTGCCGAATTCGTTGTAACGAGCCACACAGATTGCCTTGGCAGCGGCACGGGCCGGCTTCAGGTATTCACGCGGGTCGAACTTTTCCGGGTTTTCAGCGAAGAAGCGGCGAATTGCGCCGGTCATGGCCAGACGGATATCGGTATCGATATTGATCTTGCGCACGCCGTACTTGATGGCTTCCTGGATTTCCTCGACCGGCACGCCGTAGGTTTCCTTCATGTTGCCGCCGAATTCACGGATTTCGGCCAGCAGTTCCTGCGGCACGCTGGAGCTGCCATGCATCACCAGGTGGGTGTTGGGCAGGCGGGCGTGGATTTCCTTGATACGGGAGATCGACAGGATGTCGCCGGTAGGCTTGCGCGTGAACTTGTAAGCGCCGTGGCTGGTGCCGATGGCAATGGCCAGGGCGTCCAGCTGCGTACGGCGCACGAAGTCGGCGGCTTGCTCCGGGTCGGTCAGCAACTGATCCATGGTCAGCTTGCCGTCGGCGCCGTGGCCGTCTTCCTTGTCGCCTTCCATGGTTTCCAGGGAACCCAGGCAGCCGAGTTCGCCTTCAACCGTCACACCCAGCTTGTGGGCGATGTCCACGACCTTTTTGGTCACTTCAACGTTGTAGTCGTAGTCGGCGATGGTCTTGCCGTCTTCTTTCAGCGAACCGTCCATCATGACGCTGGAGAATCCCAGGTCGATGGCGCCTTGGCAGACCTTGGGCGATTGGCCATGGTCTTGGTGCATCACGACGGGGATGTGGGGATACGATTCCACCGCAGCCTGAATCAGGTACTTCAGGAAACCTTCGCCCGCGTACTTACGCGCGCCGGCCGAGGCTTGCATGATCACCGGGCTGTCGGTCTCCGCAGCGGCTTCCATGATGGCCTGGACTTGTTCCAGGTTATTGACGTTGAAAGCGGGAATGCCGTAGCCATGCTCGGCGGCATGGTCGAGCAACTGGCGCATGGAGACTAGGGCCATGAGTGGTCCTCCTTAAGTACTTGTCTATTGAAAGATGATTGAAGTCCTGCTGAATGGGGTGATTTTACGGGGGAATCGCTGAAAGGTCTTGCAACCGGCCGTATCCCGTCCCTACAGACGACAGCGAAGGGCCTGGATCGGCCGTGTCCTCCCCCTGATGGCGGAGGGCGGCAAGGCTGTAGCGCCCCGCCGCCGTGCGGATCAGCGCCGCCTAGATGGCCCGCGGCACCGCGATGCGCCCGGCCCAGGGCTGGGCCGTTTCAAGCTGGGCCGACAGCGCCAGCACGATGTCTTCACGGCCATAGCGGCCGGCTATCTGCACGCCCACGGGCAGACCAGCGTCGGTCCAAACCAGCGGCAGGCTGGCAGCCGGCTGCCCCGACGCATTGAATGCGGCAGAGAACGTGCCGTAGGTGGACACCTTGCGCCGGAAATCCAAAAACGAGCCTTGCGCCGTGGACAACTCGCCCAGTTTCAAAGGCAGCTGGGTCAAGGACGGCGACAGGATGGCGTCGTAGCCTTCCATATAGGTATCCAGAATGCGGCCGATAGCATGGAAACGGTTCACGCTTCCGATGTACTGGGCGGCAGGCAGCGTCTTGCCGTACTCGTAGCCTTGCCGCAAAACAGGTTCCAGATCATCGTCGCGCAAGCTCTGGCGCGTAAGACCCAAGCGGGTATCCACCGACAGCACGATGTTGCCGGCCAGCACATTGGCGTGGGCCAGGACGAAAGCCTCGTATTCGATGTCCGGCGGCGCGCCGTCCACGACGTCATGCCCCAATTCGCGGCACAGCGCCGCCGCGCGTTCCACCGCAGCCACGCATTCGGGTGCCACGGCGATGCCATTCCACGCGCTGCGCCACATCACAATGCGCAGACGGCGGGGCGCCTCGCTCAGTAACTTCAGGTAGGAATCTGGGGCCTGCGGTGCGGCATAGGGCGCGCCCGGCTCGTAGCCCGCCACGGCATCCAACGCCGCCGCCGTATCCCGCACCGAGCGCGACAACACGCCATCGGTTGCCAGGCCGCCCCAGCCTTCGCCGCGAAACGGGCCCATTGGGATACGCCCGCGAGAGACCTTCAACCCATAGACCCCGCAACTGGCCGCGGGGATGCGGATCGACCCGCCGCCGTCGCTGCCATGGGCCAGCGGCACAATGCCGGCAGCCACGGCTGCGGCTGCACCGCCACTGGACCCGCCCGACGAACGGGTCAGATCCCAGGGGTTACGGGTGGGACCGCCATTGCGCGCTGCCTCAGTCGTGGGCGCCATGCAGAACTCAGGCACGGTCGTGCGGGCAAAGGGGATCAGGCCAGCGGCCTCAAACCGTTCAGTCAGCGTGGCGTTGCGGGTATAGCTCGTGTCATTCAGCAGGCGCGAACCCAGACTGGACGGAAAGCGCTTGTGCGCCAGCCCGGAATCCTTGAGCAGAAAGGGAATGGCGCCGAACGGCCCCTTGGGCTGCCAGTCCCGCGCGACATCCATGGACTCGTCAAAGCGTTCATAGCACAGCGCATTGAGCGCTGGGGCGCGTTCTTGCGCCAGCTTGATGGCGCAGGCCATCAGATTTTCAGCGCTGACTTCGCGCCGGGCCAGCAAGTCGGCCAGCGCCAGCCCGTCCAGCAACTGATACTCGGTGTCACGCATACTGCTTGCTCCAATTTGAGGGGTCGGACGGCGTCTCAAGATCGGGCTTGTTCCAGGACTTGCCCGGCACCGAATCAATCAAGCGACGCGTGTATTCATGTTGAGGGTGGTAGAAAATCGTGGCGGCGCGATCCAGCTCGACCAACTGCCCCTGCTGCATCACCGCAATGCGGTCGCAGATTTGCGCGGCAACGCGCAAGTCATGGGTGATGAACAGCACCGATAAGTCGAATTGCCCGCTGACGGTTTTAAGCAAATCGAGCACCTGGGCCTGGATGGAAACGTCCAGCGCCGACACGGCTTCGTCGGCTACCAGCAGCCGGGGTTTAAGCGCCAGGGCGCGAGCGATGCCCACACGCTGCCGTTGCCCGCCCGAGAACTGGTGCGGATAACGGTCGCCAGCGTCGCCGCCCAGGCCCACAAGGTCCAGCAGTTCGCGCGCTTCACGCAACGCGGTTTGACGGCTTACGCCAAAGGCAATCGGGCCTTGCGCCACGGCCTCTACCACGCGATGACGCGGATTCAGCGAGGCGTACGGATCTTGGAAAACCATCTGAATCTGACGGCGGTAGGGGCGGAAGTCCCGGGGTTTCAATCCCACCAGTTCCTGGCCTTCCATGCGGACGCTGCCACTATCGGGCGAGATCAGTCCGATCAGCGTACGACCCAGGGTCGATTTTCCCGATCCTGATTCGCCGACCAGTCCCAGCGTTTCCCCCTGGCGGATTTCCAGCGAAATATCGCGCAGCGCATCCACACGCCGGCCGCCCGTAGCGAAGGTCTTGCACAACGCTTTCACCACCATCAGCGGCGGTGCGGCCGCGGCCTCGTCCTTGCCTTCGGGTTTGTGCGGCACCGCAGCGATCAGTTGGCGGGTGTAGGGATGTTGCGGACGATTCAGAATGTCGTCGGCCACACCCGCTTCGACGACCTCGCCTTTGCGCATCACGACGATGCGGTCAGCGATGTCGGCCACCACGCCGAAGTCATGGGTGATGAAGATGACGCCGATACCCATACGCTGTTGGATATCTTTGATCAGCCCCAGAATCTGCGCCTGCGTGGTGACGTCCAGCGCGGTCGTGGGTTCGTCGGCAATCAAGACGTCGGGTTCCAGCGCCAGCGCCATCGCAATCACGACACGTTGACGTTGCCCGCCCGACAGCTGGAACGGAAAGGCGTCGTACATGGCCTGCGGGTCGGGCAGCAACACCTGGCCAAACAAGTCCAGCACACGTTGCTTGCGGGCGGCGGCGCTCAGGTTGGTGTGCCGCTCCAGCACTTCATCGACTTGCCTGCCGACTCGCATGATGGGGTTCAGCGCCGTCATGGGTTCTTGAAACACCATGCCAAAGCATCTGCCGCGCAAGCCATACCAATCGGTGGCCGACAAGCCGACCAGATCACGCCCGCTGTACAGAATCTGGCCTTGCGTGACGCTCAGTTGATCGGCCGGCAGCAGGCCCATGATGGCGTGCGCGGTCACGGATTTTCCCGAACCCGATTCGCCCACCACACACAGGATCTCGTTGCGGTTCACGGTGTAGGACACGCCCTGCACCACCGTCGGCCCGCCATGGGCCGCAGTGACGCTAAGGTCACGAATTTCTAGCAGCGCAGTCATTACGTTGTCCTCCTGCGGGCCAGCTTGGGATTCAAGGCATCGTTCAGCGCCTCGCCGATCAGATTCAGCGATAGCACCGTCACCAGAATGGCCACGCCGGGAAACACGCTCATCCACCAAGCATCGCGCAGCACGCTGCGAGATGCGCCAATGATGTAGCCCCATGTCATGGCATTAGGGTCGCCAAGGCCCAGAAAGCTAAGGGCGGATTCAAGAAGGATCGAGCTTGCGATCATCAGAGAACCCGACACAATCACCGGCGACAAACTGTTTGGCAGAATCTGCGTCAGGATGATGCGCAGATTGGATTGCCCCGACAGCATCGCCGCCTGCACGAATTCCCGGTTCTTCAGGCTCATGAATTCCGCCCGCACCAGGCGCGCCAACGGCGGCCAGGACACCACGGCAATCGCAAAGATCACAGTGCCCATATTGGGCGTCAGAATCGCCACCAGCACTACCGCCAGAAAGAAGCTGGGTATGGTCTGGAAGAGTTCAATGAAACCGACGATGGCCTGATCGACGCGTCCGCCATAGAACCCGGCCAGAGCGCCCACGGTGATGCCCACCAGGATAGAGACGGCGGTGGACACCGCGGCCAGCACCAACGTGACCCGCGAGCCGTAGGCGATGCCGGTGGCGATATCGCGCCCCAAAGTATCTGTGCCGAGCAAGGCGCCATCCGACAGTGGCGGCATGAAGGGCCCGTTGATGATGTCCCACGGGCTATCGGGAAAGATCCAGCTGGCGGTAATGGCCATCAGCGTCACCAGACCCAGCACGATCAGCCCCATGATGCCGCCCTTGTTGCGGCAGAACGATTGCATGAACGCTTTCATTTGAGTTCGATCCTGGGATCTGCCACCGTGTACAGAATGTCGGTGACTAGGTTGACCACGACCACGATCAATGAGGCCATGAAGAACACACCAAGCAGCACGCTGTAGTCGCGCTGGATCAGCGCGTCGAACGCCAGCCGGCCAATGCCGGGCCAGGCAAAGACCGTTTCCACCAGCAGGGAACCACCGATCAGCCCGCCCGCCTGAATTCCCGCATAGGTAATGACGGGCAAGAGCGCGTTGCGCAGCACATGACGCACGATTACCGTGCGCTCGGACAGGCCCTTGGCGCGCGCCGTCTTCACAAAATCCAGCTGGCTGATTTCAAGAATCGACGCGCGTGTGAGCCGCGCGTAGACCGCCATATAGAACATGCCCAGGGTCAGGGCCGGCAACAGCAGGTGCTTGGCCACATCAGCCACGCGAGCCAGGCCAGTCAGGTTGGCGCCCACGCTTTCATAACCGAAGGCGGGCAGCCATTCCAGATTGACCGAAAACAGCAGCACCAGCATCAGCCCCACCCAGAACAAGGGAGTGGCGTAAGCCAGCATGGACAAGGTGGTGATGACGGTGTCTCCCCACTTGCCCACCCGCAACGCGGCTTGCGTGCCCAGGCTTACGCCCGCCAGCAGCGCAAACGCGAAGGCTGTCAGGGTGAGCAGCAAGGTGGCCGGCAAGTGTTGCAGGATCAGGCTGGAGACCGAGGCCTGCTGGCGGTAGGAATACCCCAGGTCGAACGTGGCCACGTTCTTCAGGTATTGCCCCAGTTGCACCACCAACGGCTTGTCCAACCCAAATTCCTGACGCAGCTTGGCGATGTATTCGGCATCCACCGCGCCAGACTGCCCGGCCAGGATTTCAGCCGGGTCGCCCGGCGCGGCGCGCACCAGGAAGAAGTTGAAGAGCGCGATCATCAGCAGAACCAGGACGCTCTTGACCACCCGGTTTCCAAGAAAGGTGGCAATCTTCTTCATTCTTTGGACAACCAGGCGTCGCTCTGCGTATCCACCACGCCCAGCGCAGTGGTCACAGCGTTATGCACGCGCTTGTTCAACAGCGTGGAGTAGTTGGTGTCAGCCAGCCACAGCACCGGAACGTCGTCCACCAGAATGCGTTGCGCTTCGCTGTACAGCTTCTGGCGTTCTTCGTCGGTGCCTGCGGTGGCGGCGGCATTGAACAGTTCATCGACCTTGGGGTTGTTGTACTGCGAGGTATTGCTGAACATCAGCCCCTTCTTGATGTTGCTGCCCAGATAGGTCCGCGACACGCCAATGGCCGGATCACCATACTGGAATACGCCATTGGCGCCCATGTCGAAATCCCAGTTGCCGATACGGCTGGTCCAGCCGCCCACATCCGTGTTTTCAAGCGTGACGGCCACACCGATCTTTGCCAGGTTCTGCTTGATGTATTCGGAGATGCGGCGCGGCATTTCGCCGTAAGGCAACGGAATCAGGCCGACGGTGGCGCGCACGCCCTTGGCGTCCGGCTTCAGGCCCATCTCGTCCAGCAGCGCAATGGCCTGTTTGGGATCGTAGGGATACTTCTTGACGTTGGGGTCGTAGAAACGCGTGTTGTGATGAATGGGGCCGGTGGCCACCGTGCCCGAACCAAACATGATTTTTTCGGCAATGAACTCGCGGTTGATGCCGTACATCAGGGCTTGGCGGAAACGCTTGTCGGCGAAGGGCTGGCGGCCGCCGTTCAGCTCAATCCATTGCATCGTGGACCAATACTCGTACCCCTTCTGCGTACGCGTAATGTGAGGCAACTTGGCCACACGCGTCACATCGACGGGCTCGATATCCAGCATCCAGGCCTGCAACACCGAGCCCTGCTCCAGCGCCATGCGGCGCGAGGCGGAATCGGGAATCACGCGATAGGTAATGCCGTCCAGGTAGGGCCGGCCTTCTTTCCAGTAGTGCTCGTTCTTGACCAGTTCAATGTACGAACCGCGTTCCCAGCGCTTGAACTTGAACGGGCCGGTTCCAATCGGCGCGTTGTTGTTTGGGTTCTGTCCGATGGGCGTATCTACGTCGTACAGATGTTTGGGCAGAATGGCGCCGCCGCCAATATCGAATGCGTAGAGGAATGCCGAATACGGCTGCTTCAATTTAAAGACGACGGTGCCCGCGTCCGGCGCGGAAACCTGCTCAACGTTGGACATCAACGTGCGCGTGCGCGGCGTATTGGCCAGGATCTTGGTGTAGGTAAACACCACATCGTCAGCTGAAAACGGCTTGCCGTCATGCCACTGAACCTTGGGCTGCAAATGAAAGGTGTAGGTCAGGCGGTCTGCGGACACATCCCACGATTTCGCCAGCCCCGGCTGCGGCTTCAGGTCGAAGGAATAAGTCAGCAGGCTTTCAAAGATTTTTCCGCCAACCAGTTGAGTGCTTGCCACCTGCTGGACGGCAACGTTCAAGGTGGGCGGTTCGGGGTTGACGATGGCGGTCAGCACGCCGCCGTACTGCGGTGCGGGTTCCGGGGAGGCAGCGTGCGACACAGGGGCGGCGGCGGCAAACAAGCTGGCGGCAGCCAGCGCGCAGCGCGCCAGCACGCGCGGGGCGTAGTGGGATGTCATGGCGGGAATTCCGTAGGAAAAATGGGAGAAAGCCGCGGCCTATGCCGCGGCCCGATTCAGGCTTGCCGCGGTTCGACGCCGCACCAGTCATGGATGAACAGCGCCAGCGACGTTGCAACGCGCACCATGCTGTCCACCGAAACGCATTCGTTAAAACCGTGCACGTTCTGCACCTTGGGGCCGTAGCAGGTGACTGGCACATCCATCATCAAGCGGAAGTGCCGGCCATCGGTCGTTGCCGTCAGCGCTGTGGGCTCGGGCAGTTCGCCAGCCACGCGGCGATGCGAGTCGGCCAGTAATTGCATTGCAGGAACATCCAGGTCGTATTCGCAGCCAGGCGCATGAAAGCCTTCATAGCGGATGTCGATGCGCACATCGCTGTCGGTCAGTTGCGCCTCGACCGCGCGAATGCGCTCTGCCACGATGGCTTTGGCGGTATCGATGGACATGTCTGGATAGCAGGCAATACGCATGCCCAGCGTGCAGACGCTAGGCACCGACGAATTCCAGTCGCCGGCGTGAATCTGGCCCAGGTTGAAATTAATGGGATGCGCATGTTCGCGGTAGGCGGGATGCCGGTTTTCAGGCAGGTTCCATTCATGTTCCAGCTGCTTCATGGCATCGACGATGCGCAGGCCCGTTTCAACCGGATTGACGCCCGTGGTCATGTAGGCGGCATGGGCGGGCCGGCCCACGATGTCCACGTACATCCAGTACACGCCCAGTTGCGCGCTCATCATGCGTTCGTTGGTGGGTTCGGGAATGATGACCGCGTCAAACGCGCTGAGCTTGGCCGCCGCAATGGCGCTTTGCAGCGCGGACACCGTGGCCAAGGTGCCGTTACCGGTATTTTCTTCTTCAAGCACGCCGTTGAAACCGACGGCTCCAGCGGGTTGCATGCCCAGGTCACTCAACGCTTTGAACGCTGCCAGCGCGCAGATGATGCCCGCCTTCATGTCGCCCGCACCGCGCCCGTATAGCCAGCCATCGCGCAGTTCGCCGTCAAAAGGCGCGGCGTCCCATAGTTCATGCGGGCCGGTGGGCACCACATCGAGGTGGCCGTTGAACAAGACGGCGCGGCCCGCGGCGCTGCGCGGTTCGTGGCGTGCCAATACGTTGTAGCGGCCGCCGTCCGGGCAGCAGGCAGGCGAGTACAGCGGCAGATTCTGGATTTCTTCAGTACGCAACGCGATGCGCTCGGACGACAGGCCCAGATCGGCCAACGCATCTTCCAGGAACTCGGCGGCGGACATCTCTTGGCCGGGCAAGCTGCGGCATTGCACGAACCCCGTCAGCGTATCGGTCATGTATTGGCGAAGTTTGCCCACGGCTTCGGCGATTTGGCCCTGATCCAGGCTGGCTGCTGCGACGGTGCTCATTGCAATCCCTTTGTCGAGTTTGGACTCTTTATCAACACAAGTATCAATATTTGATACTTAGATATCTATATTTGGCATGATAGAGTTCACCAAAGTTCGGGGCAAGACGCTAGCCATGGGTGATTTCCCTAGCCCTGTCAGAAATCGCCAGCCGCTACAGTGCGTATCCCGCGTGCGCGATAGACGCGCCGATGCAACGCCGCAAACAAAAAAAATTGGAGTAGATCAACATGGCCACAACCGAGACCCGGTTCAACCAATCCTTGGCGAAAGGCTTCGGCATCCTGGAGGCTTTTTCCAACCACCCCGGCCCGCTCAGCCTGAACGAACTGACGGAACTCTCGGGGCTGGATCGCAGCTCAACGCAGCGCATGTTGCACACGCTGGTAGCGTTGGGTTATCTGGAACGCGGCATCAATCAGCGCGGGTATGTGCTGGGCAAAAAGATTCTGGACCGTACCTTCGATTACCTGCGCAGCCATCCCCTGCTTGAACGCGCAACGCCCATCCTTGAACAATTGCAGCAAGAGTGCGGAGAACGCGTTGATCTAAGCCTCTTCGACGATCTGACCATCGTCTATGCACTGCGCCGGCAGACCAAGCGCCAGACGTTCTACGCAACGCTGGTGGGCCGCCGCATGCCCACGTTTTCGTCGTCAGGCGGACGCGCGATCATGTCCCACCTGGGCGACGACGAAGTGGACGACATCCTTGCCCGCAGCGACATGCGGCCACTGACGCCCAAGACCATCACCGACCCCGACCTGATCCGCCAGCGCGTGCGTGACGCTCGCATCCAGGGTTATGCGATCTGTCTGGAAGAAAGCATGGTGGGCGAGATCGTTCTGGCCAGCGCTGTGGTCGATCACAGTGGCCGCCCACTGGCTGCCATTCACATTTCCGGCTTACTGGCTGAATGGACGCTGGACTCTTTTTCGCAGCGTTTCAGCTCGCTGGCCATCTCGGCCGCGCGCGCACTCAGCGGCCGTCCCAACCGCAACTGATGGCGCTGCCCCCTGGGTGATGGCCGGGAAATCCCTAGCGTGCCTGCCTTGCCTGACGCCTCATGCTGTTGCACCATAAGCCACTTGGATTCTTGAGTATCAATATTTGATACTCAAGATATAACGCCATTGCCGGGCCGCCGCCAATTGCGGCCGCCACCCAAGGAGGTTTGCCTTGAAGTGCAACATCGTCCGCCGCGCCTTGATGCAGGGGTTGCTGGTTATCTCTGCCATCGCTTCCGCCTCTGCCGCCCTGGCCGCCTCGCCTGAGTCTCCCCCGCAATATGGCGGCGTGCTGACCGCCATTTTGAACCCCGAGCCGCCCAATCTGAACGTCGCGATGCAGCAGGTCGGCACCACGCAGATGGTGGCCGGCAAAGTTTACGAAAGCCTGCTGACCTATTCCTTCGATCTGAAACCGCAACCCAGCCTGGCCAAGTCCTGGGACATATCGGCTGACCAGCTGACTTACACCTTTCATCTGCAGCCCAACGCGCAATGGCATGACGGCAAGCCCTTTACCTCGGCGGACGTGCTGTTCTCGTATAAGCAGATATTGGCCAACACGCCGCGCACGCGCGCTTTGATGCGCTACATCCAGGACATCACAGCCCCGGACGAGCACACCGTGGTGTTCCAGCTCAAGGAACGCTATTCCGCCTTGTTGTACGCGTTCGACATTGGCGGTGGAGTCATTCTGCCCAAGCATCTGTTCGATGTGGACACGCCACTGGCGCAAAATCCGCACAACAATGCGCCGATAGGCACCGGTCCGTTCAAATTCAAACGGTGGGAGCGTGGTTCGTACATTGAACTGGTCAAGAACGAGCACTACTGGAAGGAAGGCAGGCCGTACCTGGACGGCATTATTTACCGTGTCATTCCCGACGCCGCCTCACGCCGCCTGGCGCTGGAACAACGCACCGTGCAACAAGCGTGGCTGCAAGATATAGAACCCTTTGACATGGCGCGCGTGGCCAAGCTTGCGCACATCAACGTCACGCAAAAGGGTTATGAGTACTGGTCCACGCTGCACTGGATCGAAATGAATGAGGCCCGCAAGCCGATGGACGACAAACGCTTTCGGCAGGCCGTGATGTACGCCATCGATCGCGAATTCATTGCCAAGCGGATCATGTTTGGCATGGGCACCGTGTCCACGGGGCCGTTCCATCGCAATACGCGCTTCTACGACCCGGACATCAAGCAATATCCCTACGATCCCAAAAAGGCCATCGCCCTGCTCGATGAAATGGGCCTGAAACCGGACGCCAAGGGCGTACGCGTGAAACTGGGCCTGATCCCCAACCCATACGGCGAAATGCAGCGCCGCATTGCCGAATACACCAAGCAAAGCCTGGGCAAGGTGGGCATTGTCATCGACATCGAAAGCACAGATGTGGGCGGCTGGACAACGCGCATGGGCAACTGGGATTTCGACATGGCCTATAACGGCGTATTCCAATACGGCGACCCCGCCATCGGCGTATCGCGCACCTACGTCAGCAGCAACATCAAAAAGGGGCTGGCCTTCACCAACACCTCGCAATATCGGAATCCCAAAGTGGACGAACTGTTCGACCAGGCCGCCACCGCCCCCACCGACGAGGAACGTCAGCGCCTATACACCGAAGTGCAGAAGATTCTGGTGGAAGATGTGCCGCTGGCCTGGATCGACGACACCAATTACTCCACCTTTCTGGATAAGCGCGTGCACGGCGCCATCACGACGGGCCTGGGTGCAGTGGATACCTACGCTGACGCCTGGCTCGCTCCTAACTAAGCCCGCATACGCGCGGAAGTGATACGAATTGCACATCTGATTTCCGCCAGGAAATGCCAGGGAACGGATACCTGATCCGTCCCCAACCTGACAACTATCTGTCAGGTTGGCGGCGTTAACATCGCGCCCCAAGGGAAAACCCGTAGCACTGGGTGCCCTGGCATATCCATCAACGGACCCGTCTTGCCCTGCCCGATGCCGGCGGGCCCAGCCCAGCAGGGCTTTGCGGCGGGCCTTCGATTCCGTTTTGATCATGAATACTAAGAAGCTGACGCGTTACATCGGCATCGCCATGGTGCTGGGCGTTCTGGTGGGTTATATCTGCAATAAGTACGCGCAAGATGCCAACGAGGCCAAACAGATCGCCTCGTACTTCAGCCTGATTACCGATATTTTTCTGCGCATGATCAAGATGATCATTGCCCCGCTGGTGTTCGCCACCCTGGTATCCGGCCTGGCCAGCATGAGCGATGCCAACGCCGTAGGCCGCATTGGCCTGCGCGCGATGATCTGGTTTATCGCCGCATCCGCAATTTCGCTGCTGCTGGGCCTGGCGCTGGTCAATATCTTCCAGCCTGGCGCGCATATGAATCTGGCGATCCCGGACGCTGGGATCACCTCTGGCCTGAAGACCGGTGATTTCACGCTGAAGGCTTTCATCGCGCACGTGTTCCCCAAGAGCATTGCCGAAGCCATGGCCAACAACGAGATCCTCCAAATTCTGGTGTTCTCGCTGTTCTTTGGCGCAGCGCTGTCGTTCATTCGCAGCAAGGGCCACAACACGATCTACAACATGATCGAAGAGCTGGCCAAGATCATGTTCCGCGTGACGGATTACGTGATGCGCTTTGCGCCGCTGGGCGTGTTCGCCGCCATGGCCGCCGCCATCACGACCGAAGGGCTGGGCGTGCTGGTCAGCTACGGCAAGCTGATCGGCGAGTTCTATCTGGGCCTGGCATTGCTGTGGTGCATTCTGTTCGGCGTTGGCTACCTGTTCCTGGGTAAGTCCACGCGGCGCCTGGGCGGCCTGATCAAAGAGCCCACCTTGCTGGCGTTCTCCACGGCCAGCAGCGAGTCAGCCTACCCCAAGACGATTGAAGCGCTGGAGCGTTTTGGCGTGTCCAAGCGCATTTCGGGCTTTGTGCTGCCGCTGGGTTATTCGTTCAATCTGGACGGATCGATGATGTATCAGTCCTTCGCAGTGCTGTTCATTGCGCAGGCCTACAACATTGATATGAGCTTCTCGCAGCAGTTGACGCTGCTGCTGGTGCTGATGGTGACCAGCAAGGGCATGGCCGGCGTGGCGCGCGCCTCGCTCGTGGTGGTGGCCGCCACCCTGCCGATGTTCCACCTGCCAGAAGCCGGCCTGCTGCTCATCATGGGCATCGACCAGTTCTTCGACATGGGCCGCACCGCGACCAACGTGGTGGGCAACAGCCTGGCCACCGCTGTCATCGCCAAGCTTGAGGGCGACGAAGGCGATCAGCCCCAGGATGCCCCCGCCGCGGCAGGCACGGCTGACGATGCCTCTGCTGGCCACGCCACGACCCAAAACGTGTAAGGCTTCCCGCAAAAAAAACGGGCCACAGTGCAAACTGATGGCCCGTTTTTCTTAACACCTGCGAGCTTGACCTTGCCGCCCGCGCGGGAGCAACATAGAAGCCCTTTGCAAGACATCCAGCGCGGCGCTCTGGCGCCACGCGCTTGTTGTCATTGACGCGACGCCTGCCATGACTTCCCATCGCTTGCGCGGCATTCTGGCGCTTATTGCCCTTGCCGTAGCGCCTTCCGCCCACGCCTGGACGCGCATCTCCTGCGACCTGGCTGGCACAGTTTTGACGCCGCCCGTGCAGATGCGCCAATACCGCACGGATGGCACCGAGCTGTCGCAAACCCTGTTCAAGTTGAAGGTGCTGGCAGCGGATATCCCCGATGGCGCGCGTGCTGATACGGACTGCACGGAATTCGTGAACCGCGAGATAGACGTGGCGCTTGAAAACACCGCGTTGAACCAGATTCGCAAAGGCAAGCCCGTGACGCTGCGCTACCGCTACGACGAGTCGTTGGGGCAAAGCCTCGCAACGAAATACGAGCTGGCCCGCTAGGGCCAGCTCGTAGACAAAACAACAACAAAAATGCGGTCTTAGTCGTTGACGGAGCAGGAGACCGGCACGCCGTCTTCGAACTCGACATCGTACGTATGCACGGGGTCCCAGGGCAGCGTGAACCACAGCTCGTAGCCGTCGCCGTCTTCGTCGAACAGCCACAAGGCGCGCAGCACGGCCTTTTCAGCCATGGCTTCGGCGGTTTCTTCTTTCAGAAGCTGGTCATCTTCGATACCGAGCTTTTTGCAGTGCTCGTACGAGTAGTTATCCAGCAAGAACTCGGAAGCGGCAAGGATGTGATCATCAAGATCGTCAATGATGCCCTTGACCACCTTGGACGCACTGCCGTCGGGTTCTTCGCCGTCTGTCTGGACCATGACATGGATCGGGGGACGGTCATTGCCTGCGGCAACGTTCTCGGCTGCCCACAGATCGGGTTCTTCGGGGTCTTGGGTGAAATTGAATCGTGCCATCGCGCGCTCCGGAAAATTGGATAGCCAGCCGTGAAAGATACGGCGTCGCCTTAGGCCGTTACGCCCTTTCGCCATTTAACCAGATGCGCGCCAGCCCGTCTGTGCCACCTGACGATGTTTTTGCGTCAAAACAGGTTCCGGCGACGGCGGGTATCCATCAGGCCGCCACGCGCTGTCGTTCCAACACCCCGCCCGCATCCAAGCGTGACGGCTGATAGTGGGTAGAAAACACCAGACGGCCAGCCGACCACGTATGACTGATCAAGGGCAAGGCGCCCACTTGCGCCACCGCAACCAAGTCCGCCCGCTGCCCCACAGCGATCCGGCCCCGGTCGCTCAAGCCGCAAGCGTCCGCCGGATTCGCCGTCACCAGCGCAATCGCCTGCGACAGGTTCAAGTCAGTTTGCGCCACCACGGCGAACGCCGCAGCAATCAGCGTAGACGGCTGGTAGTCGGAACACAGGCAACTGGCTACCCCCGCACGAATCGCGTCGATGGCCCGCATCGACCCGCTCTGACTCTGGCCCCGCAAGACATTCGGCGCACCCAGAATCGTGGGCAAGCCGCAAGAAACCGCAGCTCTTGCCGTATCCAGCGTGATGGGAAATTCACTCATCGCCACGCCCAGACGCCGCATGGTGGCAATGCGCTGAATGGAATCGTCGTCATGGCTCGCGGTGGGTATGCCCAACGACTGCGCATGTGACAACAGCATTTCCACACGCGACACCGCCCCATCCTTGGCGCGATTCTTGGCCTGGGCCGCCTCTTCGGCCTGCTCGCGGCTCATGGCATGGTTGCCCATCATGTATTGCAGATAGGACTCCAGCGTCTTGAATTGACCCTGTCCCGGCGAATGGTCCATTACCGACAGCAGATCCACCGCGCCTTCGTCCATCAATTCGCGCAACACATCAACGGACGTTGCGTCAGTGACTTCGTAGCGGCAATGCACCCGGTTGTCGACCAGACTGTGCTGGCGGAAGGCGCGCACCGTCCGCACCACTTCCGCGGCCGTCTTGTTGTTGCGCACGCCCCATTCATTGTTGGCGAACGACAGCGCGTGATAAGGCGTGGTGATGCCCGCCGCCGCATTTCGGCGGTCCACCTGGGCCACGGCAAAGTCCAACGGAAACAACACCCGCGAGCGGGGTTCGGCTTCTTTTTCGATGGCATCGCAATGCAGGTCAATCAAGCCGGGCAATAAGGTCAAGCCTTGCAGATCGATCACGTGATCCGCCTCTGCGCCATTCGGTTCGATCGCGGCAATACGGCCGTCATCGATCAGCACGGCGCTGTCATGCAGCACGCGGTCAGGCAGCACCACGGTCGCGTGGGTCAGGTAAGTACTGTGCATGATTACTCCAGGTCCGCCGTGGCGGCTTGGGCGGGCCGCAAGGCCAGGGTCTGGGTAGCGACAGCGTCGCGCACCTCGGCGTCATGGAAGATGCCCAGCAGGCAGCGCCCGTCCGCCAGGGCTTCGTGAATCAGGTCTATCACGACACGGCGGTTGTCCGCGTCCAGCGATGCGGTGGGTTCGTCCAGCAGCAGGATGGGATGGCGCGCAATAAAACCGCGCGCGATATTCACCCGCTGCTGCTCGCCGCCCGAAAACGTCGCGGGCGCCAGCCCCCAAAGTCTTGCAGGCACATTCAAGCGTTGCAGCAAAGCGCCGGCGCGGCTGCGGGCCTCTTCCGTGTCGACCCCTGCCATGCGCAAGGGTTCGGCTACGACATCCAACGCCGACACGCGCGGGATGACACGCAAGAACTGGCTGACATAACCGATGACGTCGCGGCGCAGGGCCAAGATCCGCTGTTCCGGCGCGCCAACCAATTGCACCCATTGGTCATGCGCCCGCACGCGGATACTGCCTTCGGTCGCCAGGTAGTTGCCATAAAGACAGCGCAGCAAGGTGCTCTTGCCGGTGCCTGACGGACCCGCCAGCACCAGGCAATCGCCAGCCGCCGCGTCGAAATCCACGGCGTCCAGCACGGGCAGCCGGATGCCGCCCTGGTTATGCAGGGTGAACATCTTTCCGAGGCCCCGCACCTCGATCATGGGAGTGGTTGCGCACATGGTCAGCTCTGCAAAATGGAAGACACCAGCAATTGGGTGTAGGGGTGCTGCGGGTCGTCCAGAATCTGGTCGGTCAATCCGCTTTCCACCACGACGCCGCCGCGCATCACCAGTGTTCGGTGCGCGAGCAGGCGAGCCACGGCCAGATCATGGGTGACAACAATGGCAGCCAATCCCAGGTCCGTGACCAATTGGCGCAGCAGGTCCAGCAGACGCGCCTGCACCGATACGTCCAGCGACGCGGTCGGTTCGTCCATGAACACCAGACGCGGATGGGTCACCAGGTTGCGTGCGATCTGCAAGCGCTGCTGCATGCCGCCGGAAAAGGACACGGGCGTGTCGTCCAGCCGGCCCACGTCAATCTCCATCTTCTCCAGCCAGTTGCCCGCGACCTCGCGCAATTCGCCGTAGTGCCGGTCGCCAACCGCCATCAGCCGTTCGGCGATATTGGCGCCTGCGCTGACCTGCATGCGCAGGCCATCGCGCGCGTTCTGCCGCACGAAACCCCAGTCGGTACGCGACAACAGGCGCAGTCGCGCGCCTTGCAGCGCAGCCAGATCGATGAAACCCTGGTCCCGCGTGTCGTACCAAACGCTGCCGGAGTCAGGCTGAGTCTGATAGGACACCGCGGACAACAGCGTGCTCTTGCCCGAGCCGGACTCACCGACCACGCACAGCACCTCGCCCGGATACAGATCAAAGCTGACGTCGCGGCAACCGTGCACGCCGTCCCAGGTACGCGTCATGTTGCGCACGGAAAGCAGGGGTTGAGCGTTCAGTTGAGCGTTCATACCGTGGCCTCGTCTTCGCGTTGTTGCGTCTGGCGGTTATTGCAGTATTCCGTGTCAGAACAAACAAAGCGGCGCGTCCCGGCGTCATCCAGAATGATTTCATCCAGATAGCTGTCGTGTGACCCGCACAGATCGCAGCACTCGGTCCACTTTTCGACCGTGAACGGGTGATCGTCGAAATCCAGGCTCTTGACACTCGTGTACGGCGGGACGGCGTACACACGCTTTTCGCGCCCCGCGCCAAACAGCATCAGCGCGGGGCTGCGGTCCAGCTTGGGATTATCGAATTTGGGGATGGGCGACGGGCGCATCATGTAGCGGTCATTCACAATCACGGGATAGTCGTAGGTGGTGGCGATATGGCCGTGCTGCGCGATGTCTTCGTACAACTTGACGTGCATACCGCCGTACTCGGCCAGGGCGTGCATGGTGCGCGTCTCGGTTTCGCTGGGTTCCAGCCAACGCAGCGGCTCGGGGATCGGCACTTGATACACCATCACCTGCCCTTCGCGCAGCGGCGTTTCGGGGATGCGATGGCGCGTTTGCACGATGGTGGCTTCGGGCGTGGACTCCGTCGTAGCCACACCCGTCACTCGGCCGAAGAAGCGGCGGATATTGATGGCATTGGTCGTGTCATCCGATCCTTGATCAATGACCTTGAGCACATCGTCCTGGCCAATGATGGATGCCGTGACCTGGATGCCGCCCGTGCCCCAGCCATAAGGCAGCGGCATTTCACGGCTGCCGAACGGCACCTGGTAGCCAGGAATGGCCACGGCTTTGAGCAAGGCGCGGCGCAGCATGCGCTTGGTGGATTCGTCCAGATAGGCAAAGTTGTAGTGGTCGTCGCGTTCAACCGTTGCGTGGGATGTGGTCATGAAGACACCGCCTCGTCCATCAGATCGTTGTGTGCCGCCTGCGGCGCGTTGCGCTCCGCGCGCATGCGCCGCAACAGTTCCAGATTGGCTTGAAAGTCCACGTAGTGCGGCAGCTTCAAATGCTGAACAAATCCCGACGCCTCTACGTTGTCGCTGTGATACAGCACGAACTCGTGATCATTGGCCGGGGAATCAGCCCGCTCACCCAGCTCTTTGGCCTTCAGCGCACGGTCTACCAGCGCCATCGACATCGCCTTGCGTTCGCCATACCCGAACGTCAGGCCGTACCCTCGCGTGAACTTCGGGCCTTCTTCGGCATTTCCCGCAAACTGGCTGACCATCTGGCACTCGGTAATTTCGATTTCGCCAACCGTTACGGCAAAGCCCAATTCTTCAATGTGCATCTCCACTTCCAGCGTGCCGTAGCGGATTTCTGCTGCGAAGGGATGGGTGTTGCCGTAACCGCGTTGCGTGGAATACCCCATGGACAGCAGGAAGCCCTCGTCAGCACGCGCCAGATTCTGCAACCGGGCCGCCCGCGACGCGGGAAAGTCCATTGGCTGGCGCGTCAGGTCAAAGGGTTCGGGGTCGCCTTCGGGCACCGCTTCCGCATCGATCAGGTCATCGTGCGCCAACAGGTCGGTGACGCGTGGCATGTTGCTGTCCAGCGCCTCGCCGCCCGGCGGCAAGGCATCGGCCTCGCGTTGCGCTTCCAGCGAGAAGTCCAGCAAACGCTGCGTGTAGTCGTAGGTGGGGCCCAGGATCTGCCCGCCAGGAACGTCCTTGAATGTGGACGAAATGCGCCGCTGCAAACGCATTGCGCCGGTGTCGATCGCTTGCGTGTAGCCGTAGCGTGACAAGGTCGTGCGGTACGCACGCAACAGAAACACGGCTTCGATCACATCACCGGCCGCCTGCTTAAGCGACAGTGCGGCCAGTTGCGGATCGTAGAGCGAGCCTTCGGACATCACGCGTGACACCGCCAAGGGCATCTGTTCGCGGATCTGGGCCAGACTCAGTTCGGGAACCTCGCGGTCGCCGCGCCGGTAGTCGTCCAGCATGCGGTAGGAATTCAGGATGGCGCGTTCGCCCCCTTTTACGGCCACATACATGTCAGTTCTCCACCCGAGTGGTGCGCGGCAACGCGCAGATTTTCCGTCCTTGCGTCAAGAACACATCAACGCCCAGCGGAAACCGTTGATGATTCAGACGCCATTCGCGCCAGAAGCCTGCGGGCAAACCTGCTGCCGCCAGCGATTGCCGCGTCTGGATGCCAGGACCGGTCAACGTCACGGGGCCGCCCTCAGACAAGGACGCCACCTCGATCAGCAAGGTGGTCGACAAATCGGGATAGGCGGAATCGCCCTGATGGCAGGCCGATAGCGCTGGCGCGTCACAACCCGCAGGCACCGCAGCGAAACGTGCCAGCGCAGGCGACGGCACGATGGGACACGCGCAATGAAAGCGCAGAAAGGCAAGCACGCTGGCATCTACGGATTGCGGCAGCCACAGCGGGGTGTCCACATCCACCAGCGTCAGCAGCATGGCAGTCATAGCAGGCGACAAGCCTTTCGGCACGCCGCTATCCGCGGCAATTTCCTGTACGCGTCCCGGGTGCGCCAAGGCGTTCAGCGCAGCGCGAAAAGTCGTTTGCGCGTCATTGACCGGGTCTGGAAAACCCGGCAGCAATCTGCTGCTGGCCGCTGCGGCCGTAAGTGTCTGTTGTTGCATATCAGTCCTCGCCTCGCACCATCGTGAAGAACTCCACCTTGGTCTGCGCGGCCACTTGCGCCTGGCGCTCGACCCGGGCCGCATGCTGGCGCGCCAGGGGATGAATCAGCTGCGCGTGCACCGTTTCGTGCCAATCCGGCAATTGCAGCAAGGCGTCTGCCACGGCCGCCTGTTCGGCATGGCGCTGTGACCGGCCTTGCACATAAGCGATGCCGACCACGCCGCTGTCCATCGTTACCGCGCAACGAGTCACCGTCATTTCACCCAGATTGAAACGCGCGCCGGTGCCGCCGCTACGGGCGCGCACCATTGCCATGCCCGTCTGCGGCGGCCGCAACATCTGGTGGGCGGGCAATCCGTTCAAGGCGCTGAAGGCGCCATCCAGCGCTGCCGGATCGGCCAGCGACAACACGCGCATCCAGGCGGCGCGCTGGACATTGGTTGCGTCCTGTCCTGCTTGTGAGTGATCCATTATTTCCTCTACACGTCTAGACGACTGGATGGAGTATGATCGCTCCGAATTGGAAGTTCAACAGCCTGGCGTGAATTTTTGATGACAGTCCGGGCACGTGTGCACTGCCTATCCGGCGGCCCGCGCATAGTGCACAATCACAGCCATTCTTCATGAAGCTGATGTGACAGCACGAGCGCACCCTATGGTTGAAAGAGGTTCCGGCATCGCCGTCTGGCGGCAAATTGGCGAGTCCCTGGCGGATGACATCCGCAACAAGCTCTATACGGCAGGCGAACAGCTGCCGTCCGAGCCAGAGCTGGCCGCCAAGTTTTCCGTCAATCGCCACACCATCCGGCGCGCCATGGGCGAGCTTGAACAAAGCGGCCTGGTACGCATCGAACAGGGCCGCGGCACCTTCGTGCAAGAACACGCCATCGATTACGCAATCGGCAAGCGCACCCGCTTTTCCGAGAACCTGCGCAGCCAGGGCGTGCTGGGTCACCTTGAGGCGCTGGGCAGCCAGACCTTGCGCGCCGCCGACATTGCCAAGCATCTGGGCCTGGCCCGGACGGCGCCGCTGCTGCGCGTGCAGATCGTGGGCAAGGCGGAAAACCGGCCTATCAGCGCTTCTGAACATTACTTTGACGAAAAGCGTTTCCCCGATTTCGCAGACCGCCTGACTGCATTGCGTTCGGTATCCAAGGTCTACGCGCACTACGGCATTGGCGACTACACGCGTAAATGGTCTCGCATCACCGCAGCCCTGCCCACGCCCGAGATCGCCCGTTTGCTGGGCCAGCCCAAGACGCGGCCGATCCTTCAGGTAGAAGCGCTCAACGTGGACCAGGACGGCGCCCCCTTGCAATACAGCATTACCCGCTTCGTGGGCGATCTGGTGCAGTTGATGGTTGCCGACGACAGTTAAGCAGGTCATCGCCGCCCGTCCTGTGTAGATGCGGCGGCGACTCAACAAACGAATCTACAAACGCAACAACACTCATCTAGACATCTGGTTGTCATGCAATATCGATAACGTCACGACATGAACTCACACGCCCCCTCGCCCCTGGCCGGTGTCACAGGCCAACGCATCCTGACGCCGCGCGGCGTCGAGCAAGCCAGTCTGCGCTTTCACGGCGGACTGATCGACGACACCGGCACGGCATCCGCCCGTGGCGCTCCCTGGTTCGACGCGGGCCACCTGCTGGTGCTGCCCGGAATCGTCGATCTGCATGGCGACGCCTTCGAGCGCGCCATCATGCCCCGGCCCAGTGTGACTTTTCCGTATGACAGCGCGTTGTTCGACGTTGACCGCCAACTCCTGGCCAACGGCATCACGACGGAATTTCATGGCGTGACTCTGTCGTGGGAAGGCGGACTGCGCGGCGAGACCTACGCCGAACGCATGTTCGAGTCGCTGGAACGCATGAAGCACCTGATGGGCGCGCGCCACTACGTGCACCTGCGCTTCGAGACCCACCATGTGGGCGGCGTGGACCTGGCTCAACAATGGATTCGCGATGGCCGGGTCCGTTTCCTGGCGCTGAACGATCACCTGCCCAGCATGGCCCGCCGCTTGGGCGACGACCGCAAGCTGATGCAATACGCGCTTCGTGCCGAATGCGACCTGGATACCTTCCAGGGCCGTATCCGCGCCGCCATGTCCGCTGCGGACTCGGTGGCTGATGCCATGCGTGAACTGACACTGTGCGCGCAGGCAGCCGGATTGAAGGTCGCCTCGCACGACGACCCTGACGCCGCGACGCGACGTTACTACCACCAGCTGGGCTGCGGCGTGGCGGAATTTCCATTGACCCGCGATGCCGCCTGCGTGGCACGCGACTTGGGCAACTCGGTGGTCTTTGGCGCGCCGAACGTGGTACGCGGCGGCAGCCACACCGGCGCGCCGAGCGCGGCCGAGATGGTGCGCGAAGGCCTGTGCGACATTCTGACGTCCGACTATTACTACCCGGCCCCGCTGGCCGCCGTGATGCGACTGGTTCAAGACGGCGTGTTGCCGTTGGCGCAGGCCTGGAATCTGGTGTCCTTGAACCCCGCGCGCGCGGCTGGCCTGAAAGACCGCGGAGCCCTGACCCCCGGCCTGATTGCCGACGCGATCGTTGTGGATGATCAAGTGCCGGGACTGCCGCGCGTGTGCGCCGCCATCGTCGGCGGCGAACTGCGCTACGCCACCCGCGCATTCAGCGACGATCACAGCCAACGCATGGCAGCCTGACCATGCCGCTCGCCTATCGCTACGCGCTGTATCTGGCGCCCACTGGCCCCTGGGGTGCAACAGGCAGCCGGTGGCTGGGCCGCTGCGCCGACACCGGCGCCCGGCTCGCCCCGCTGCCCGGCCAGCCAGCCGAATCGCAGGAATGGACCCAGGCGCCGCGTCACTATGGCCTGCATGCCACGTTAAAGCCGCCCTTCCGTCTGCGCGCGGGCGTCACGCCCCAGGCGTTGGACGCGGCCGCGCGCGAGCTCGTCGACGGCGTCACCCCGTTCTCCATCGAATTGGAATGCGAGCAACTCCGCGGCTTCCTGGCTTGGCGCATCGCGCAAGCCGACGTTGACGGTCAAGCGCGCATCCAAGCGCTGGCGGACGCAGCTGTGCGCAATCTGGACGCCCTGCGCGCCCCGCTCACCCCCGAAGAAATGGCTCGCCGGCAGCCGCAATCTCTCAGTCCGGCGCAACAAGCCATGCTTGAGCGCTGGGGTTATCCGTATGTCTTCGACACCTATACCTTTCACATTACGCTGACCAACAAACTCGCGGGCAGCGAACTGGAGCAGGCGGAAGCGAGCATTGCAACATTTGCCGACCCGCTGCGCGGCCAGGCCATGCCGGTGCCCGGGGTCAGCATTTATGTGCAGCCTGAACCCGGCGCGGATTTTGTCGCCGCGCGCCACTACCACTTCGACGGCAGCCACGCCGACGCCGCGGGCGCGGCCTATCTGCACGGGTCCGCCGCATCATGACTTCCAAGCCGCCTGCCCCCGCACCCGCTGACGGCGCGCGCCTGATCTACCTGATGGGCGCGTCGGGCAGCGGCAAGGACACGTTGCTGCGACTGTTGCGCGGCCACTTGCGGGACGACGAGCCTGTTCTGGTGGCGCACCGCTACATCACCCGCGACAGCGGCGACACCGAGGACGCACTGCGCCTGACTTCCGAAGAATTCAGCCGCCGCGCGGCGCTCGGCTGCTTTGCGCTGAGTTGGACCAGTCATGGTTTGTCTTACGGTATCGGCATCGAAATCGACACCTGGCTGGCCTGCGGCGCCGCAGTCATCATCAACGGCTCGCGCGGCCACTTGGCGCAGGCGCATGCTCGTTATCCGGCCTTGACCGCAGTGGAAGTCACGGTAGACCCGGCCCTGCTGGCCCGCCGCCTGACCGGCCGCGGCCGCGAAAGCGCCGATCAGATCGAGCAACGGCTGGCGCGCGCGGCACAGACTTTTCCGGTGCCAGCGCAGTGCCGGTTGGTGCAGGTCAGCAACAACGCCGAGCCAGAGGCGGCGGCGGCGGCGTTGCTTGGCATTGCGCGGGAAAAGTTGGCCGGATAGCTTGGCTGGATAGGTCAGCTGAATAGTCCGCACGCCTTTTGAGCACGGCTCACAGCGAGGGCAGCGCCGGTATGCCCACGCCGTCCAACATCGCAGCATCACTGCACATTTCCAGCAGGATCTCGGAAAAGCGTTCTTCCGCCTCCAACACCTGCACGCGTTTGCGCCGGATCAAATTGATCGGCGGCAGTTCCCAACCAAAATCCCAAGGCACCATGCCCAGCTTTCCTCGCTGGCAGAGCTCGCGCGCAATGTCCTCGGGCACAACAGAGATCAGCGTTTCATTCGTGGTCAGCATGCCTTCAATCACATCGGTGGAATAGGCTTCCAATATGGGTTGCGGCGCGCGCAATCCGGCGCGGATGAAATGCTCCATGATGAGCTGCCGCGTAGGTGTGTTTGCCGCTGGCAGCACCCAGTCCATTTCTGCCACAGACGCCCAATCCGGCTTGCGGCGCGCCAGGCGCTGCGCTAGCCGGCTGTAGGCAATCAGGCGCGGGCGCTGGCGGTACAGCATGCGATGGCTAAGATCGTCCTCTGCCACGGTCGACGTCGCGCGGCTGATGATGCAGTCCAGTTCGTGGCGGCGCAGCATTGGCACCAGATGGTCGGTGGTAGCGCGATGCAGGGTCAGTGTCACCCCATGACGCTGATGCAGCCTGCTGATGGCGGCCGCCAGTAATACGCTGGACACGTATGGCACCACGCCCACATGCAGGTGCGCGGAGCGGCCTGCGTGCAAGGCCTCCACTTCGCGAGCCCAGACATCCAGATCGCTTTGCATGTGACGCGCACGCACCAACGCCAAGCTGCCCAGTGGCGTGGGTTGCAAGCCGCGGCCGCTCCGCACGAACAACGGCGCGCCAAAAATATCTTCCAGCTCGGCCAGCGCTTTGGTAACCGCGGGCTGGCTGATACCGGTGGCGGCTGCCACCCGGGTCAGGGACCCGTGTTTGGCAATATTGATCAGCAGCGCCAGATGGCGGTGTTTCAGGCGGTTAGCCAGTCGGGCAGCATCCCAGCTCACAATTTTTCTCTATAACCATTTGGTTATTCAATTATGCCAATAAAGATAAGACCAGTTATTTCACAACTCTATACTTCAGTCATCTTTTCCGCGCCCGGCCTGTCACCATGAACGCATCTTTCACCACCCGTCCTGAAATCCGCGGCACATTCGGCGTGGTGTCATCCACGCATTGGTTGGCGTCGCAAGTCGCCATGGGCGTGCTGGAGCGCGGCGGCAACGCCTACGATGCTGCGGTAGCGGGCGGCTTCACATTGCAAATCGTGGAACCGCACTTAAATGGCCCTGGCGGCGAAGTGCCGATTTTGCTCTGGAGCGAAAACGAACAGCGCATGCGGGCGCTATGCGGCCAGGGTCCGGCGCCAGCATTGGCAACCCCTGCGTACTTTCGAGGTCTGGGCGTAGATCTGGTGCCGGGCATCGGCTTGCTGCCTGCCACCGTACCCGGCGCGTTTGGCGCATGGCTGACCCTGCTGCGCGACTATGGCACCTGGGAACTGGCCGATGTATTGCGGCCGGCCATTGATTATGCGCGCAACGGATTCCCTCTGGTGCCACGCGTGTCGCAAGCCATTCTGGCGGTACAGGCGCTGTTCCGCGAAGAATGGACCAGCTCGCGCGATGTCTGGATGCCTGACGGCGGCGTGCCAGCGCCCGACGCCCTGTTCCGTACGCCCGCCATTGCGGCTACCTATACCCGGATACTCGACGAGGCGCACGCGGCCAGCAGCGACCGCTGCGGACGCATCGATGCCGCGCTGGGCATCTGGTATCGCGGCTTTGTCGCCGACGAGATCGACAGCTACTACACGAGAGTAGCGGTGCGCGACACCACCGGACAGCGCAATCGCGGGCTGCTGCGCAAGGCGGACATGGCCGACTGGCAAGCCACCTACGACGACCCAGTCACCGTTCAATACGGCCGTTACACGGTGGCCAAATGCGGTGTCTGGTCACAAGGGCCCGTGCACTTGCAGCAGTTGGCAATCCTGCGCCACCTCAAGATGGATGGCTTGGACCCGACGTCGCCGCAGTTCGTGCATCGCGTCGCCGAAGCCGCCAAGCTGGCGTTTGCCGATCGCGCCGCTTGGTATGGCGACCCCAATTTCGTCAAGGTGCCCCTGGCCGAACTGCTCAGCGACACCTATGCACAACAGCGCGCCGCCGGGATTACAGCGGCAGCGTCGGCCGTTCTGCAACCTGGAAGCCCGGCCGGTATGGCCCCGCTTCTACCCGATTGGTCTGCCGCGGAGCGCACCCTGGCTGCGTCCGACACGCGCTTCGGAGTCGGCGAACCCACGTTCGCGACTCTGCCACCCGTGGCCGAATGGGCGGCGAAGGAAATATTCGTGGGAGATACCTGCCAGATCGACGTCATCGATCGCGACGGCAACATGGTGGCTGCCACCCCGTCCGGCGGTTGGCTGTCGTCCAGCCCGGTCGTGCCCGCATTGGGCTTCCCGTTGACGACCCGGCTGCAAATGACCTGGCTGGATGATGGCGTTGCGGGCCAGTTGCAGCCCGGAAAGCGCCCCTGCACCACCTTGTCGCCCGGGCTGGTTTTACGCGACGGTCTGCCATACATGGCATTCGGCACACCGGGCGGCGATCAACAAGACCAATGGACGGTGGCGTTTTTCCTGCGCCATGCGATGGGCATGAACCTGCAAGAAGCCATCGACGCGCCTTCCTGGCACATCGATCACTTCCCCGGTTCGTTCTGGCCACGCACCCAAGTTTTGAACCGCTTGACCGTGGAGTCCCGCCTGCCGGAGTCCACGATAGAAGCGCTGCGGGCCGCGGGACATGACGTCAAGGTTGGCCCGCCCTGGTCTGAAGGCCGGGTCAGCGCCTGCACGCGCGAGCCCGCAGCCGGTGGCGGCCTGCTATTGCGCGCGGGCGCCAACCCGCGCGGCATGCAAGGGTATGCCGTCGGGCGATAAATCCATTTCAATTCAGCCGGCGCACAGACCGGCACTTACACAAGGGGTAAACACACTATGACACCGCACTTCAAACGACTGCTGCGCGCTTGCGCACTCGGCCTGGCAATGACCGCGCCCGCACTCTCTCAAGCCGCATGGCCAGAGAAACCCATCACCCTGATCGTGCCATGGGCTGCCGGCGGATCCACCGACATCCTGGCGCGTGTGCTGTCCGAGGGCCTGACGCAATCATTGGGCCAGCCGGTCATCGTCGAAAACCGTTCGGGCGCCTCCGGCAACATCGGCACCACCTTCGTTGCGCGGGCCAAGCCGGATGGCTACACGTTGCTGGTGGGCTCTATGAGCACCCACACGATGAACCAGGCTCTGTATTCCAATATGCCGTTTGATGGCGTGAAGGACTTCACGCCGATTGCAGAACTGGCGCTGGTCACCAACACGATGGTTGTGCACCCTTCGGTGCCGGTCAATAACGTGAAGGAATTCATCGCCTACGTCAAAGAACGGCCGGACACGGTAGCTTATGCCTCGGCTGGCCAAGGCTCGACCAACCACCTCAGCGCAGCGCTGTTCGAAAAGACGGCGGGTGTGAAGATGATGCACATCCCCTATCGTGGCGGTGCGCCCGCGGTGCTGGATACCGTGGCTGGCCGTACGCAGGTGTTGTTCAGCGCCGGCACTCAAACCCTGCCACATGTGCAAAGCGGCAAGCTAAAGCTTTTGGGCGTGACCGAGGAACAACGTTCTCCCCTGCTGCCTGAAGTACCCACGGTCGCAGAAACGTTGCCGGGCTACGAGTTGTCGGTCTGGTACGGCGCGTTCGGCCCGGCGGGCATGCCCCCCGAGCTGACCGCTCGTTTGAATCACGAGATCAATCTGATTTTGAAGCGCCCCGACGTAATCAAGAAGATGGGCGATATGGGCGTGCTGCTGACCGAAACCACGCCGGAACAGTTTGGCCAGATTTTGACGCGCGACGCGGATAAATACGGAAAGCTGATCAAGGAACTGGGAATCACCGCTGAATGACAGCTGCAACCACTAGCGCAATGCCGGCTGATGCCGGCGTGCAGACGGTCGCCCAAGCCTACGCCACTGCCGACATGGCGGCGGCGTTTCTGGCCATCGATATCTATGCCCGCGCCTCGCTTGAACACTCCTTATGCACGGTCAACCGCTACGACGCGGACGCTATGCGCGTCGTGCGCCTGCACAGTTCAAATCCGCAAGCCTATCCACCCGGCGGCAGCAAAGACAAGCGCGGCACGCCTTGGGGCCGCCACGTATTGCTTGAACAACGTATTTTCGTTGGCGAAGGAGTAGAGGCGATTCGCGAGTTCTTCGACGACCACGACGCGATCCGGGACCTGGGGCTGCAATCGGTCATCAACATTCCGGTGGTCTACAACAGAGAGTGCCTGGGCACCGTGAACTTCCTGATGACACGTCCCAAAATTTCGGAAGCCGATATCGACAGCGCCCGGCTGGCCGGCGTGCTGGCGCTGCCCGCGTTTCTGGCGCTGCGGCAAGCAGCCAAAAAATAGCCCCATTTGATGGGGCTGGATTTCAATGGCGGCAGAGTCATTTTCCGACTCGGACGAAGCAAATCGCGGCCGCCATTCCCCCTGCTAAATCAGCGCACGCCGGATTCGCGACGACAGCATGTCGATCACAATCACAAATGCCACGATGATGATCATCACCGCGCAGGTTTCCGCATAACGGAAGCTGCGGATGATTTCCCACAGCACGGTGCCGATGCCGCCCGCGCCTACGATGCCAACCACCGATGCCGACCGCACGTTGGATTCAAATCGGTACAGCGAATACGAAATCCACAGCGGCAGCACTTGCGGAATCACGCCGTAAACAATCTCTTCCAGAGCGTTTGCGCCGGTTGCACGCACGCCTTCGACGGGGCGCGGATCAATGGCTTCCACGGCTTCTGAGAACAGCTTGGCCAGCACGCCCGTGGTGTGCACCCACAAGGCCAGCACACCGGCAAACGGACCCAGCCCGACGGCCACGATGAACAGCATCGCAAACACCATTTCGTTGATGGCGCGGCACGCGTCCATCAGGCGGCGCATCGGCTGGTAGACCCAGGCGGGGACCATGTTGGATGAGCACAGCAGGCCCAACGGCACCGCCAGCACAACCGCCAGGAACGTACCCCACACCGCGATCTGCACCGTGACGATCATCTCGTCCAGGTACATGCGCCAGTCGCGGAAATTGGGCGGGAAAAAGTCGGCGGCGAATTGGGCCATGTTGCCCGAATCACGCAGCAGATCCATGGGCCGCATGTCGGCGCCCTGCCACGACATGACAAGCAGCGCTAACACAACGGCCCACACAAGCAGGACGGGCAACGACGAGCGCGGCGCAGCAGGCAGGCGAGATGAGTGCGTGGCTAGATTCATTGAGGGACAATCCGCTTAAGAAGATTCAGATGGGCAGGAGCTGGCGCGCCCTGCGGCGCGCCAGCTCCTGCGGCAAGACTTATTGCTTGGCGCTTGCGGGTTGCCCCAGGCTGGCCAACTTACCGTCCAGTTCAGCCAATTGCTTTTGCTTTTCGGCCTGGCCCAGCGTGGTGTCGGCTTCTACCTTGGCCTTTTCGCGCGCCAGTTCAATCTGACGGATCGGCACCAGTTGCTGGTTGTCCGACGCACGGAAGCCCTGATAGGTCAGCGCCTTCAGGTTGGCCATTTCACGTTCCGCATCCTTGCCCTTGCCGTAGTTCAGGAAGAAGTCGCGGATGCGCGCCTTCAGATCAGCAGGCAGATCGCTGCGCACGACCAGGGGGTCCGCCGGAATCAGCGGCGACTTCCACAACACGCGCACGCTGTCGTTGGCGTCCTTGCCAGTGTTCAGGCGATAGCGCTCCAGCGCTTCGGTGTTGTTGACGGCCACATCCACCTGCTTGTTGATGACCGACAGCAGGTTGGCTTCGTGGTTGCTGGCGCGGACCGTCTTGAAGAAGGTCTTGGGTTCAATCTTGTTGGCAGCCCACAGGTAATACCCCGGCACGGCGGTGCCGGACGTGGAGTTCGGATCACCCGCGCCGTAGCTCAGCTTGGCGCCGTTTTTCAACACGTCGTCCAAGGTCTTCAGGTTGCTGTCCTTGTTGACGATCAGGAGCGACCAATAGCCCGGGTTGCCGTCCTTGTCGATGACCGAGGCGAACACTTCACCCTTGGCCCGGTCCACCGCCTCGATGGCCGATTTGTTGCCAAACCAGCCCATTTGCACCTTGTTAAAGCGCATGCCTTCGATGATGCCAGCGTAGTCCGAGGCGAAGAACGGCTTGACCGGCACGCCGATAGCGCGGCTCAGGTCATCAATAACGGGTTGCCAGACGGACTTCAGATTGGTCGACGACTCGGTCGAGATGATGCCGAAGTTCAACGTCTTGGCGTCTTGCGCGTAGGCCTGCGCAGACAGCGCGGCGGCGGCGATCAGGGTGACGAAGGTTCTGCGTAGCATGGAAAACTCCGGGGTATGTAAGGGCAGAGACAGGGCCAGGAATCAGGCGGCTTGCGCCAGGCGGGACAACGGCGCCACGCCCGGCACAACGGGGACGTAAGGCGCGTATTCGGGTAGCAGTTCACTCAGTTCAGAGCCGTACAGGTCACGCAGCATTTCCGGGGTCAGGTCGGCGGACGGGCCGTCATAGACCACCTTGCCGTGACGCAACGCCACCACGCGGGGGCAGTAGCGCAGCGCAACTTCCACCTGGTGCAGCGAAACCACCACCGCGACCTTGCGGCTGCGGTTGATCTGGGCCAGCGTATCCATCACGCGGCGCGACGACTCGGGGTCCAGCGACGCAATGGGTTCATCGGCCAGAATCACACGCGCGTTCTGCACCAGGGTGCGGGCAATGGCGGCACGCTGTTGCTGGCCGCCTGACAGCGTGGATGCGCGCTGAAACGCGTAGTCGTCTATACCAACTTGGGCAAGCGCTTCCAGCCCTTGCTTGACTTCATGACGCAAAAACCAGCGGATCAGGCTGCGCCACAACGGCACGCGCGGCAGCATGCCGGTCAAGACATTGGTAATGACGGGCAAGCGGCCCACCAGATTGAATTGCTGAAATACAAAACCGATACCGGCGCGGGCGGCGCGCACATTCCGGCTTAGCCGGCCATGACGCTGGATCAACTGGCCGTTGACGGTGACACTGCCCTGCCCGGCGTCGCCCGCGACAAAACCCGCCAGGTGCCGCAACAGGGTGGACTTGCCCGAACCCGAGGCGCCCAGCAGGGCCACCATCTCACCATCGGCCACTTGCAGGCTGACGCCGTCCAGCGCGCGAGCGCCGCCATGGAAGGTTTTGCTCAGCCCTTGTACATCGATGGCGTAAGTCATCGTTTGATCCCCTTGGGTTTGGTCATTGCCGCATTCTGTTTTCGGCGCATGACAGCGACATGACCCAAGGATCGAATCATTTAAAGGAAAATAAGGGGTCCGCAACAGACTGAAAGACATCCGTCATAAAAGCCCGTTCCGACGCGCAGCCACGCGGGTATATTTAAGGCATTACCCCACCTGCCTGGCGGTCATCATGATCAAAGGTTCCTGCCTGTGTGGCCGCGTTGCGTACGAGATCAACGGTCCTCTCACCAACGCCTTGAATTGCCATTGCGTGATGTGCCGCAAGTCGCACGGCGCTGCCTTCCGCAGCCGGGCCACGGTTCAAGTCGCCGATTTCACCTGGACCCAAGGTGAAAACCACGTCACCTGGTACGTTTCATCGCCCGGCAACTACCGGGGTTTTTGCGAGGCCTGCGGCACGCCGTTACTTAGCCGTTTTGATCAGACCCCGGATGTTTACGGCCTGCCCTTGGGCGCACTGGACGACGATCCAGGCGTAAAACCCGCCGCGCACTGCCACGTGGCGCACAAGGCGCCCTGGTTTGACATTACGGACAACCTGCCCCAGCACCCCGAGGCTTACGAGGAAACACCTGAACCCGCCGCCCAGACGCTCACCTGAGCCGTCAAAGTCGTTCAGCAACAACTATCACGGGGTAGCGCCAGATAAAAACTGGCTAATCACTGCGCTTTGCAGTAACATTAGTCCGTGATTTTTCCGCAAAAACTGGGCTTCGGTCACTCTGCGTGCCAACCTGTATCCCCTTCGGGTACTACCCTGAGTTTGCTCCGGGTAAGTCCAAAGACACTCAGGATGCTTCCGGTTTTTTTGGGCGAACCCCGTCCCTGCTGTCACTACCAAGCGCGCCGCACCCGCAGTATTCGTGTGCGCCCGGCATTGCAGCAGACGCTCCACCCCGTTTCTTCCGGCGCTGTGCGCTTGCACGGTGCCGCGACTAAGCCGCGCACCGCGCGCATATTGCCCACGCTGCGCGAGTATCCGTCATTTCAGACATCCACCAGGGATGCCGTGACCCTTACCCGCGCTTGCCCGAACGTTTTACGTTCACACCGCTGGACCTGGTTATCTGTGTCCAACGCGCATGCCGCCTTGCGCGGCGCGTCATGCCGCCGGCCTGGCTGCGCGTATTGATCAAGGAGTAGAGAATGGCTAAAGAAGAACTCATCGAATTGGATGGCATTGTTGACGAAGTGCTGCCCGATAGCCGCTACCGCGTCAAACTGGACAACGGCTTCGAAGTTGGCGCCTACGCCTCCGGCCGCATCCGCAAGCACCGTATCCGCATTCTGGCGGGCGATCGCGTCACCCTGGAAATGTCGCCGTACGACCTGACCAAGGGCCGCATCAACTTCCGTCACAAAGACGAGCGCGCTCCGGCTCCGCATCGTCCCCAGCAGTACCGTCGTTAAGCCAGGGCTCCAGGGCCGGCCGGTGGCCGGCTCCCTGCCCTGCCCCTACGTCCGCACGAGCCTTAAGCTCGTACCGCGACATGCCGTAATGCGTGGAATGTCCGTTCGTGAAAGAATGGCGCTTACCAGCCAGGCGCAACGTCTGGCGGGATACGCATGAAGCAAGATGGATCTTAAAGAAGAGTTGCAAGTCGCCGCCGACCAGCTTTCCCTTGCGCGAAGAAGATTCGTCAGGGGTGAGGAAGGCCTGCGCCTGCTCAACCAGTCGCGCGAGGCGTTCATCAACAGCCTGCGCAACACTGGCCTGACTTATGCCGAGGCCAAGGTCAAATACGACAATTGCCTGGACGAGCAGGAAGCCGCCCAACAGCAAGTGCAGCAAAAAATGGAGTATGCCGAGCGCATGCACCAATTCGTGCTGCACAAGATCGCGCTACAGACCGCCACGGCCTGAAACGCGACCCGATTACGCCACAATGCCCTGATCAGGGCTTGAAGGCCCCGATAAAGATGGCCGGATCAACCCGGGCGTCGTTCAGGCTGACATTCCAGTGCAGATGCGGTCCGGTTGCCCGGCCGGTCGCCCCCACTTTCCCCACCACGCCACCGCGCGCGATCTCGTCGCCGACTTTCACGTCGATGGCCGACATGTGGCAGAACATGCTGACGAAACCCTGGCCATGATCCAGGAACACCGTTTTGCCATTGAAGAAATAATCCCCCACCAACACCACGATGCCCGCCGCCGGCGCCTTGATCGGCGTGCCTGCGGGCACGGCGAAGTCCAGGCCCGAATGCGGGTTGCGTTCCTGCCCGTTGAAGAACCGGCGCAGTCCGAACGGACTGGATAGACGGCCGCCGTTCACCGGGCGGTCCAGCAGCAGATTGCTGGGGGTCACGCCCGCCCGATACGTCCGGTTGGCCGCACTTTGTTCGGCCATCTCACGTTCGATCCGCTTCATGTCATCGGGGTTGGGGTCCACCTGACGCGGGTTTTTCAAGGTGATGTGCTGCGCCACGTATTCCTTGGCCCCAACCTTGAACGGCAGTTTGCGCTGGCCCTTCGCGTCGGTGACCACAGCCTGCTGCTCCCCGGGCTTTACGCTCAGCGGGATACCCACCACCGCGATCCACTGCTTGCCTTCCTCTCGCACGACCAGCACACGCCGGTCCAGGAAGGTCACTTCGGGCGCGCGCTCGGCCTCGCCCAGAGGCAAAATTGCTACGCCGCCCGGCACGGGCGCATTCAGCTTGCGTGAAATAAACCCTTGTTGCGCCTGCGCACGCACGGGCAACCCCAAACAGACGGCGGCGATCGCCACGCCCAGCCGCAATACGTCGCGGCGCGGATGCTTAGCGCTTACAGGCACAGGTTTGCCGGTTCAATAATGGATTGGTCGCGGCGGGCGATACGCGTGGACAGACGCGTTTCGGTCTTGCCCTTCCAGTGCGTGGTCGTCAGCACAGCCTCGACCCCCAAGCTGTCTTCCTGAATCAGCTCAAAGCCGTTACGTACCGCTTTTTGCTGGAATTTGATGCCCAGGTCCTTCCAGGCGCTGGCGACGCAGGCGGTGTAGTCCTCGGGCGTACGCTGCGTCGATGAATAGAAGACGGGGTCGCGATCGCGCACGTCTTTGACGTTGGCGCAGGCCGACAGCGCGGCCAGGACGGTAAGGGACAGAGCGATGCGAACCTTCATGACGGGCAGACTCTCAAGCAATAGGGATTAACAGGGACGGCCAAAACTATAACGCAGGCGTCGGTCAGGACTGGACCGCTCGGCGGGCCGATTTGGGACGGAAAGCGTCGATGATTTCCGCACGGGTTTGCGCATACGGGCCACCGATCAGGTCGATGCAATAGGGAATGGCGGCAAAAATACCCGGCACCAGCACGGTGCCGTCTTCACCCTTCAGCCCTTCCAGGGTCTCGCGTATGGACTTGGGCTGGCCCGGAAGGTTCACGATCAAGGCCGCATGCGAGGGCGTTTCGCGGATAACCGCCACCTGGCGGGACAGAATGGCAGTGGGCACAAAACGCAGGCTGATCTGGCGCATTTGTTCGCCAAAACCTGGCATTTCCTTGGTCCCGACCGCCAGCGTGGCTTCGGGGGTCACATCGCGCCGGGCCGGGCCGGTGCCCCCGGTGGTCAAAACCAGATCACAGCCATAGCCATCCACCAGTTCAATCAAGGCTTCAGAAATGCGAGCGGGCTCGTCAGGAATCAGACGATCCACCGCCTGCCACGGCGAAATCAGGGCGTTGCCCAGCCATTCGCGCAACGCGGGCAGGCCCTGGTCCTGATACGTCCCGGCGGAAGCGCGATCCGAGACGGACACCAGCCCGATGATCAAATCGTCGGGGTCGCAGCGGGTGATTCGTGTGATGGCGGTCATAGGGCAGCTTTATTCAGTAGAGGCGGCGTCACGGTACGGCCACGGATCGCGGCATACAGCGGACGGAGGATGGCGCGGTCAATCATGGAAATCCAGAATAAGCGCGCGACTTCGATGCTATCGCATTCTTTCCCAATGGGAATCCGCACGAAGTTGACCGCCGGCCATGCGCGCAATGTCGCAAAAAGGAGAATCCGCCGTGACCCCACTTTTCCGGACTTGTTGCGGTCATGCGCGCTGGATAACATTCGCTAACAACCTAATTCACTCTCCCCTGCGCAGCCCGCTTTCGCTCCCAATATGTTCTCTCGCACCCTAAGGCAGCACGCGCTGGCTGCGGCGCTGGCCCTGTCCGCCGCTGCGGCTGCGGGATGGGGCGCCTGGCACTCCCTGGCTTTGAAAACGGAAACCGTCCCTGCGGCAGCGCCCGGTATTTACATCCCCAATCTAGGCAATACGCTGGACGAGCAGACCCGTAACCTGTCTCGCATGAGCCAGGCGCTGCGCACGGGGGACAGGCTTGTCATCCTGGGGTCGTCCGAACTCACCAGCAACGATCTGCGTTTCGTGCCCTATCGATATCTGGCCGACGAGCTGCAAATGCCTGTGCTGGCGTATGGGCATTCCGGATTCCAGTCGCTGGGCATGCAACTGGTGCTGGCTGCGCTAGCCGAAGATCTGTCCCCGGCTTCGCGCGTAGTTGTCATGCTGTCGCCCGGCTGGTTCGATGGGGATGGCGGGCTGGGCGCGGATGAATTCAAGGAACACGCCAATCCGTTGCTGCCGCGTCTGCTCAAGCAACCCGAGGGCCGGGCGGAATTGACCCGCTGGCTGAATGACAAGGGCGACGCCAGCGTCATCTGGTCGATGATTGGCGAGCAAGCCTATGTGTTCCGGCAGCGCCTGGTTGACTTGTGGGCGCCCGCCTATGCCGCGACCGCCCCCGAACGCGAACGCGAGGGGCCAGCCGCCGCCGCGCGGGTTGTGGACTGGGATGAGCTGGCTAATCAGGCCCAATCCGCCGAACAAAGCCTGATGACGGGCAACCGTTACGCCGTGCGGGACGAATTTTTCAACAAATACCTGCGCGCCATTCCCGAAGGCGGCAAGACCGCCTATCTGCCGCAACCCCTGACCGGCCGTGATGAACTGCGCGAACTCACCGCCCTGATGGCCCTGCTGCACCAGCACCATGTGCAGGCGCTGTTCGTGATGCAGCCGCTGCACCCCATGGTGTTCAAGGACCTGGCCCGCTTCGAACCGGTGCAGCAGCAGGTCGCGGCGCTATGCCAGCGCTACGCCATGCAGTGCATGGACATGTATAGCGCGCCATTCGAGATCGGCATGCTGCGCGACGTTCAGCATTTGGGCGAACTGGGGTGGCTGCGCGTTAATCAAAGAATCGCCGAGGTATTCCGCCCATGAAGAGAACGCTGTGGTTATGCCTGCTGTACCTGGGCGTCCTGGCCGTGATGATGATCCAGGCCGACACGTCGGCCAATCTGGGCAAACCGATGGAGATCGAGTTCCAATATTCAAAGTTCTGAGCGGGCGGCAGGGGAAATTAGTTTCCCCACGCAACCAGTGACGGGTCACAAATCTGCAATAATCGGCTCCTCTCGCCGGAACCATGCCCCCCCGCCTCCATGTTCGACCTCTTCCACGGCCTAGATCTCTGGGTCGGCCTCAGTCTTGTTCTGGCCCTGACATTCGTCCTGGCCTTTGAATTCATCAACGGCTTTCATGACACGGCGAATGCCGTGGCGACGGTCATTTACACCAAGGCGATGCCGCCGCATCTGGCAGTGGTGCTGTCGGGCATTTTCAATTTCCTTGGCGTGCTGCTGGGCGGTGTGGGGGTGGCCTATGCCATCGTGCACCTGCTGCCGGTGGAGTTGCTGATCAATGTGGATACCGGCCGCGGGCTGGCCATGGTGTTCGCGATGCTGGCCGCAGCCATCACCTGGAACCTGGGAACCTGGTATTTCGGTATCCCCGCATCCAGCTCGCACACGTTGATCGGCTCGATCCTGGGCGTAGGTCTGGCCAACGCGCTGATCACCGATCTGCCGCTGGCGGACGGCGTCAACTGGGGTAAAGCCATCGATATCGGGCTGTCGCTCGTGGCCTCACCCGTGGCGGGTTTCTTTGTGGCGGGCGGCTTGCTGTTGCTGCTTAAGCGCTGGCTGCCATTGTCCAAAATGCACAAGACGCCTGATCAGCGCCGCGCAATCGACAACAAGAAACACCCGCCGTTCTGGAACCGCCTGGTGCTGGTGCTGTCCGCCATGGGCGTGAGTTTTGTGCACGGATCGAACGACGGCCAGAAGGGTATTGGCCTGATCATGCTGGTGCTGATCGGCATCGTGCCGGCGAACTTCGTGCTGGACACCACCAGCACCACGTATCAGATCGAACGTACCCGCGACGCCGCGAATCACCTGAACGTTTTCTATCAGCGCAACGAAGCGATGCTGGGCGACTTCCTGGCACTCAAGCGGGCCGACGCCCTGACCGAACTGCCCGCCAACTTCCGCTGCGACCCGGAACTGACAGTGCCGACCATTACGGCGCTGCAAACCGATCTGCATGGCGTCAGCAACTACGCCGACCTGTCCCCCCAAAAACGCATCGACGTGCGCCGCTACCTGTTGTGCCTGGACGATACGGCCAAGAAAGTGTCGCGCATTGAAGGGCTGCCCGCCCGCGAGCGCGCCGACCTGCAACGCTTGCGCGCCGACCTGACCGCCACCACCGAATACGCGCCCTTTTGGGTGATCGTGGCCGTGGCGCTGGCACTGGGCGCGGGCACCATGGTTGGCTGGCGCCGCGTGGTGCTGACCGTGGGAGAGAAGATCGGCAAGCAAGGCATGACCTATGCGCAAGGCATGTCTGCGCAGGTGACGGCCGTTGCTGCGATCGGCCTGGCCAACGTGTTCAGCCTGCCAGTGTCGACCACCCACGTACTGTCGTCGGGCGTGGCCGGCACGATGATCGCCAACAAGACCGGATTGCAGGGCAACACGGTGCGCAACATTCTGCTGGCCTGGGTGCTGACACTGCCCGCGTCGATGGGACTTGCGGCGGGTCTGTTCTGGGTTGGCGTGCAGATCGTCGGCTAGTGATACCGGGCCGTGCAGGCAATCTGCACGGCCTGTGCAACACTCTGGCAACCGCGCCAGGCTGTTTCCTCCCCCGGCCCGCGTCTACCATGACGCCATGGCTACCGAAACTTCCACCCTGCATTACATCTACGACCCGCTTTGCGGCTGGTGCTATGGCGCCGCGCCGCTGATCGAGGCCGCCCGCAGCATTGCTGGTTTGAACATCGTGCCCCATGGCGGCGGGATGATGGCGGGTTCCAATCGTCAACCCGTGACCGATGCGCTGCGCCGCTATGTCATGCCGCATGACGAGCGCATCGCCGGCCTGACCGGCCAGACCTTTGGCAAAGACTATTTTGACGGACTGCTACGCGATGCCGGAGCGGTCTTCGACTCGGAACCGCCGATCACCGCGATTCTGGCCGCCCAGACACTGGACGGGCGCGGACTAGCGCTTTTGCACCGTGTTCAGCGCGCCCATTATGTAGAGGGACTGCGTATTGCCGACCCGGCCGTCCTACACACGCTGGCCGCAGAAATCGGCCTGGACCCGGATGCCTTTGCCGCCGCGTATGCTGCCGCATCAGGTGCCGCCACGGCCGAGCATATCGCTGCCAGCCGCCAACTGCTGGCTCAAGTGGGCGGCACCGGTTTCCCCACGCTGGCCCTCGAACGCGGGGGCGCCTACACCCTGCTGGAACCCAGCCGCTTCCTGGGCCGCCCCGCGCAGTGGCAAGCGGACTTGCGCGCACGCATCAAGGGCTGAACCCCGCCACGGCGGGGGCGCGTCAAGATTCTTCGATATCTCCGTCCCGCTGCAAAGCCCGATGCATGGCCGGGCGGTTGCCCAGCCGTTCCACATAGGCGCTGAATACCGGCGACTCGGGGATGACCTTGACCTGCATCATGTATTGCAGCGATCCGCCCAGCACAATATCCACCGCGGAAAACGTGTCGCCCAGAAAGTAGGGACGCGCCTGTAAAACCCGGGTCAGCACCTGCTCGACCTCGTCGGCAGGTCCCCACCCTAACGCGCTGCTCGGATGCGGGGTCTTGAACGCCCGCTCGGCCATGGCCGGTTCGAATACCCCGGTTGAGTACGACAGCCAGGTCAGATAGGGGCCGCGTTTTGCGTCGCCCACGAGCGGCCCCAGGCCCGACTCGGGAAACAAATCCGTCAGGTACAGCACAATCGCGGGGGTTTCAAAGATGGGCACGCCGTCGTGTACCAAGGCCGGCACCTTGCGGTGCGGATGGATGTCAATGTAGTCCGAGGGCATATGGCCCGTGCTGTCGGTACCGCGAATGGCCACCATTTCGGTGTCATACGGCACGCCCAGTTCCTCAAGCAACCACAGGACCCTGAACGACCGCGATCGCGGCGCGTGGTAGAGCGTAAGCATGATCGGTCTCCTTGGGAGTCCGATCATTTTGCCTGCCAGCCCTTATGCAGCCAAGGCCAGCAACACCCCGTATCCAGCCATGCCCAGCAACACCGCGACACCCGTGTTGCTGACCAGCCTGGCCGCCACGCCAGTCACAACCAAACCGCCCACATATGGAGCAAGGTGCGCGGCCTGGTCACCGGCCGCCAGCAGATCCGGCACGATGACGGCCGCTGCAATACCCGCCAGCAGACTCGGCCCCAGGGCGGCCAGCGCCGACCCTTCACGCGACAGATGCCGTAACAGGCGGCTGCGCTCGGACAGCATGAATGGCAGCGCGCGTGTCAGGTAAGTAATGACGGCCATGGCGATCACCGCCCCCCAGAACTCCAACCCGCTGGCATTCATGGGTTTCTCCTCAGCCGATACGCAGCACAGCCGATGACAGCCCCTGTCAAAATCGCCAGACTGGTGTGACCCATTGCGGCCACCACACCTGCTCCGGCGACCGCCGCCACAATGGGCAAGCCCATGCCGCGTTTGGCGCTTTGGCAGACCAGCGCCATGAACAGCGCAGGCAGCGCAAAGCGCATGACTTGCGACAACATCGGATAGTGCCGTTCCAGCCCGTCGCCCGCATACACGCCAACGGCGGTGCCGGCAATCCAGGTCAGCCAGGCGCCCAGCCCCAGCGCAATCATCCAGCCCTGGCGGCGCGCCGGGTTCACATTTTGCAGACGGTTGAATGCCGTGGCGAAGACCTCGTCCGTCAATAGAAATGCGACCTTCAGGCGATCACGCAGCCCCGCGGGCAGAAAGCGCGACAGCAACGGGCCATAGAGCAGGTGCCGGGCATTGAGCAGCGAGCACAAGGCCACTACCCACAGCCAAGGCGTACCAGCCTTGATCGAGGCCAGCAGCAAGAACTGGCTGGCGCCGGCATAGACCAGCACCGAAATCAGGATCACTTGCACCGGCGTCAGACCGGCTGCAATACCTGCGATGCCAAACGTCACGGCTACTGGAAAGTAGCCGATCATGACGGGCAGACAGGATTTCAGGCCATCGATCCGCGCGCTGCCCAACGGGGCAGGCATGCGGGGGGAAGAAGTCTCCAAGATGCTATTCGCTTGTTCGTGGTTTACGGCAAGCATTCAGTTTACAGAAACCCTTCGAGCCCCCGCTGCGCCAAGTCAGTGGTCCGAACCGCCCAGCGCGCGCAATTGCGCTTTCAGGCGCCGCACTTCCTGACTCAGATCCAGAATCAACGCCACAGCATCCAGACCCGCGCCGAAATTGTGCTCCAGGCGTCTCGCGTCCAGCGCGCGTTGCAAATCCACGCTGTAAAACCGCCATTCGGCTGGCCTGCCGCCGCTGGCGTTGACGATACCGACTTCGACCAGTTGGGCTACCCATTCCACTTCCGCGCCGCAGGCGCGCGCCAGATCGTCCGCAGTAAGCGGTTGCGTTTTGCCCACGACGGTGGCGCTGGTGATGACAAGCTTCTTCATGGTCAGACCCCCAGGTGGCGCCGTGGGTTAAAGGGCAGGTCCTGCTGCATCTTGCGGTAAATATCCCGGGCGGCATCACTATCGGCAGGCGGCAACACCAGATCCAGCACCAGGTAGAGATCTCCGGGCGGATCACCCGGTATGCCTCGTCCGCGCAGCCGCAGCTTGCGGCCATTACCCGATCCTGGCGGGATCGAGACTTCGACGGTGCCGCCGGGCGTGGGCGCATTCACCTGTGCGCCCAGCGCAGCTTCCCAGGGAGCGACCGGCAGCGTCATGTACAGATCACGGCCTTCGGCGCGGTAGTGCGGATGCGGCTTGAAACGGACCTCAAGATAGAGGTCGCCGCTTTCGCCGCCGCCATAACCCGGCATACCTTGCCCCGCCAGCCGGATGAACTGCCCTTCCCGGACACCAGCAGGAATGCGCACGTTGAGCGTACGAGTCTGCATGTGAGGATGGCCCTGATCATCCATCTGCATCGCCCGCAGGCTGATGTCTCGCGTGGCGCCTTTGAGCGCATCTTCCAGATCGATTTCGATGGCCGCGTGATGGTCATCCCCCCGGGCGCGAAAATCCTGCTGCCGGGCGCCACCGCGTTGCCCGCGGCCGCCGAACAACGACGAGAAAAACTCGCTGAATTGCGCTTCGTCGCCAGGAGCCGCGCCGCGATGAAACTCGAAACCTTCGTCCCAGCCGGGTGGAGGCTGGAATCCGCCGTCAGGCGACACGCCGGCCGCCAGGTTGTCGTAGGCCAGGCGCTTTTCTGAATCGCGCAGGACGTCATAGGCTTCGTTCACGTCCCGCATGCGGACCTCGGCGTCGCTTTCCTTGCTGACGTCGGGATGGTATTTGCGGGCCAGTTTGCGATAGGCGCGCCGGATTTCGTCCTCAGACGCCCCCCGCTCTACCCCGAGAATGCTGTAGTAGTCCTTGAACTCCATATGCCAGCTCACCTTAAGGGTTTCGGCCGCACACGGCAGCGCCGCGTCCGGCCTTGGATATCAAGAAGATAGGGGTTGCGGACCGATTTATCAATGTGCAATGTCATGCAGCGGGCCAACTGCGGTCCGGGCGAAAGTAAGTTGTAGCCTGAGTGGCGTAGTATCTGATTTTTGCCGGACGTAAAACCGTTCGATTCACAACGCAGGATTCGCGATGAAGATAAGCAACATCCCCTTCGGCACCACGGATTGGACCGAGGTGGAACGTACAGAACACGCAGGCGACACGGGCATGGCCTATTGGCGCACCCGCCAGTTCGGCGACCTGCGCGTGCGCATGGTGGAATACACGGCGGGTTATCTGGCAGACCACTGGTGCAGCAAGGGCCACATTTTGTTCTGTCTGGAAGGCGAACTGCACACCGAGCTGGAAGACGGCCGGCAGTTCGTGCTGACCCCGGGCATGAGCTATCAGGTAGCGGATCAGGCCGAACCGCATCGCTCGTCCACCGCCACCGGCGCCAAGCTCTTCATTGTCGACTGATGCCTTGGCGGCGCGACACGCGACACCAGTTGCGTTACGCTTTGCAATTCGCGCGGCCCTGTGCCGCCCGCCGCTTACGCACGGTTTTTTACGACCCCGCCTGACCGGAGAATGATTTGGGCGCCCCGATTACGCTATATGTCGATTCCCAGTTCCTGAGCCCGTACGCCATGTCGGTTTACGTGGCGCTCACTGAAAAGCAACTACCGTTCGAGGTTCGCCCGATCGATCTGGAAGCGGGCGAGCAGCGTATGCAGCCGTACCAGTGCCGGGCACTGACCGCGCGCGTGCCGGCCCTGACGCACGATGGCTTCAACCTGACCGAATCCAGCGTCATCACAGAATATCTGGATGAAGTGTTTCCGGCGCCCGGACATGCCTTGCTGTATCCCCAAGGCACCCGCGAACGCGCCCGCGCCCGCCAATTGCAAGCCTGGCTGCGCAGCGACCTGGGTGCACTGCGCCAAGAGCGCCCCACTGAAACCGTGTTTTATGGTGCCGCCGGCCAACCGCTGTCCGACGCAGCCCATGCTGCGTCCGCCAAGCTCATTCAGGTAGCCAGCTACCTGATCGGTGTGGATCAGACCAACTTGTTCGACGACTGGTGTATTGCCGACACGGACCTGGCCGTGATGCTTAAGCGTTTGGCTTTTGACGATCTGCCAGACCCCTTGCGCGCCTATGCCGACGCGCAGTGGCAACGGCCTGCCGTCCAGAAATGGCTGGCGCACAACGCTGCTGCTCGGAACTGACTCCTCCGGGGCCAAGATGCCGTTGCGGGATCACGCAGCCTGACGCCAGGCTGCCGGCACCGGCATCCCGGCAGATTAAAGAAGGGACAGATAAACAACGGGATTTGACCTGCATCAACCCTCATTATGTTGCGGCGCAGCATTCAATGCGGTGTAATGGGGAGGTCAACTCGGCCGGTTCCACTCGGGAATCGGCTCGGCGGCCTTTTGCCGCCGGGAGCTTCTTACAGGAGATCGCTATGGCCGGATCCGGCAACGATCGCGTCCCCACCCCGTCCTTCAACCCCTGGACGGCCGCCTACGAATTCGCTGTGGATGCCTGGCAACGTGGCGTGTTGTTCGCCGACGTGATGCGTCAACGCGGCAACCAGTACCACGAACACATGGCCAAGCGCGCGCCCAACGTGCTGAGCATGGACTCCGAACTGGTGATGGACGGCCGCGAACTGCCGCGCCCGGTCAACTATGGCCTGTTGCGCATCAAGCCGCCGGCGGGCGTGGAAACGGACCCGATCAAGCGCCCCTTCCTGGTCGTCGATCCCCGCGCGGGCCACGGCCCTGGCATTGGCGGGTTCAAGCCGGAAAGCGAAATCGGCGTGGCAATCCGTGCGGGCCACCCCTGCTACTTCGCTACCTTCCTGCCCCGGCCCATGCCGGCCCAGACCGTCGAAGACGTGATGATGGCCGAAGCCCGCTTCCTGGAAGAGATCATTGCGCTGCACCCGGACGCCGAAGGCAAGCCGGTGGTGGTGGCCAATTGCCAGGCAGGCTGGCAGATCATGATGACCGCGGCGATTCGCCCGGAACTGTTCGGCCCCATCATCGTGGCCGGCGCTCCCCTGTCTTACTGGGCAGGCTGGCGCGGCATGAATCCCATGCGGTATTCCGGCGGTTTGCTGGGTGGCAGCTGGCTCACGGCAATGACGAGCGACCTGGGCAACGGCAAGTTCGATGGCGCCTGGCTGGTGCAGAACTTCGAAAACCTGAATCCCGCCAACACGCTGTGGTCCAAGCAGTACAACCTGTATTCCAAGGTGGACACCGAGGCCGAACGCTATCTGAGCTTTGAGAAATGGTGGGGCGGCCACGTCTTCCTGAATGGTCCGGAAATTCAATACATCGTCGATAACCTGTTCATCGGCAACCGGCTGTCCACGGCTGGCTTGGTGACGTCCGACGGCATACGCATCGACCTGCGCAATATCCAGTCGCCCATCGTGGTGTTTTGCTCCAAGGGCGACAACATCACGCCGCCCCCGCAGGCCCTGGGCTGGATTCCCGATCTGTACCAGAACGAAGCCGAAGTGCTGGCGCACGGCCAGACCATTGTCTATGCCGTGCACGAAAGCATCGGCCACCTGGGCATCTTTGTGTCGGGCAGCGTGGCCCGCAAAGAACACCAGGAATTCACGTCGAACATCGACATGATCGACGTGCTGCCCCCGGGCATCTACCAGGCAGAGATTGCCGACAAGACCCCGGACACGCTCAATGCCGACCTGGCAGCGGGCAACTACGTGCTGTCGTTCGAGCAGCGCACGCTGGACGACGTGCGAGCCATCGTGGACCGCAAGGAAGAGGATGACCGCCGCTTTGCCGCCGTGGCCCGCATTTCGGATATCAATCTGGGCATGTACCGCAGCTTCGTACAACCGTGGCTGCGCGCCATGGTCACGGAGCAATCAGCGGAATGGGCACAGCGCATGCATCCGCTGCGCCTGCCTTACGAGCTGATCTCTGACCGTAACCCGATCATTGCCCCCATCGCCAAAGTGGCTGAGCAAGTGCGCGAGCACCGCCAGCAGGCGTCGGCGGCCAACCCGTTCGTCATGGCCCAGGAGATGTTCTCGAACCTGGTCGAGACCAGCCTGAATATTTGGCAGGAACTGCGCGACTCCGCCGACGAACGCACGTTCATGTCCGTGTATGGCTCGCCCGTTGTGCAGGACCTGGCCGGCCTTGGCGCGCAGTCTGGACCGCCGCGCAGGCACCCCGGCGTGTCGCCCGAACATCGCCGATTCATGGAAGAACGCGCAGCCGAACTACGCTCATTGATGCACGAAGGCGGCTTGCGCGTCGCCGCCATTCGTATGCTGCTGTACGTGTCCGGCGCCGAGGGCGGCCTGGACGAACGCAGCTTTGCACTGATACGCAAAATGCGCGCCGAATCCGACAATGCGATGACCTTGCAAGAGTTCAAGGACGTCACGCGCGAACAGGCATTGATCTTGACGCTGGATTCGGACGCTGCCATCCAGACCATGCCGCACCTGCTGGAAACCTCATCGGCTGCGGCAATTCGCGGCACGCTGGCCGCCATGAAGCGGGTGCTGGAAGCCGCCGAACCGTTGAATCCGGCCGCACGCGAAAGCCTGGACGAGATGGAACGCATCTTCGAAGCCGCTGCACGGCGCGCGCAGAAGCATCAGGACCCGGCGCCAGCCGCTGCACTGCCTGCGCCCGATGCGGCTCCCGCGCGCTTGCGCGTGCCTGCGGTCAAACATGAGGCATCCGCCAGGGTCGTAAAGGATCTGGTCGACGCCGCAGCCGAAGTTGCCACCAAAACTGCGCACGCTCACCCTGCTGCCGCCAAGCAAGCGACCGAAGCCGCAACCAAAGCTCCGGCAAAGACGACGGCCCGCAAGGCGACGGCGACTAAAGCCGTAGCAACTAAGACCGTCGCAACCAAGGCCACAGCAACTAAGGCCGTAGCAGCCAAGACTGCAACCAAGAGCGCTTCCAAAAGCGCGTCCAAGACCGCTGCCAAGCCGGTCGCCCCGGCCGTCGCCAAGAAGCCCGCCGCCCGCCAATCCGCCAAGGCCAAAACAGCATGAGTCTGCCCACCTCCACCCATTACGACAAACTCATCGCGCGCGCGCAGACCCTGCAACCCGCGGTTTGCGCTATCGCCCACCCTTGCGACGAACCCTCGTTGTCGGCAGCTCTGGAAGCGCGCGACCTGGGCTTGCTGCAACCCATACTGGTGGGCCCGGAACAGAAAATTCGCGACACGGCAGCGCAGTTCAAGCTGAACCTGGGCAATGCCCGCATTGTGGATGTGCCGCACAGCCATGCTGCCGCGGAAACCGCCGTGGCGCTGGTGCGCAGCGGCGAAGCCACCTTGCTGATGAAAGGCAGTCTGCACACTGACGAATTGATGCACGAAGTGGTTGCTCGCGCGACAGGTTTGCGCAGCGGCCGGCGCATCAGCCATGTGTTCATCATGGAGGTGCCGACCTACGCCGAGCCGCTCTTCATCACCGACGCCGCCATCAATATTTTCCCCGACCTGGAAACCAAGGCGGACATCATCCGCAACGTGATCGACCTGCATCACGGCCTGGGTCTGGGTGAACCGCGCGTGGCGATCCTGTCGGCTGTCGAACAGGTCACGCCCAGCATACCCAGCACCATCGAAGCCGCCGCGCTCTGCAAGATGGCCGATCGCGGCCAGATCAGCGGCGGTCTGCTGGACGGCCCGCTGGCGCTGGACAACGCCATCAGCCCGGAAGCAGCGCGTATCAAGGGCATTCGCTCGCCGGTGGCGGGTGTGGCCCAGGTGCTGGTTGTGCCTGATCTGGAAGCCGGCAACATGCTGGCAAAGAACCTGACCTTTCTGGCCAACGCAGAAGCTGCCGGCATCGTGCTGGGCGCACGCGTGCCCATCATCCTGACCAGCCGCGCGGACAGCCCGCGATCACGCCTGGCCTCGTGCGCGGTGGCAGCAATCTACGCCCACCACCTGGACCAGCAGCAAGCCCGACCGCTGGCCTGACGCCCGCCCCTACCGGATACCAGAGACATGAGCGACACCATCCTCGTTATCAATGCCGGCAGTTCCAGCATCAAGTTCTACCTGTACGACATCAATGACAAGCATGAGCTCGCGCCCCGCCTGGGCGGCCAGCTCGAAGGCATCGGCACCACGCACCCGAAATTGCGGGTGCGCGATGCGTCGGGCCAGACGCTGGTAGAACGCGATATCGCGCCCAGCCATGCACCCGACGTGCCCAACGGTCAGGAAGTCGTCGGCACCTGGTTGAGCGGCCACCTGGGCGGCGCGCCGTTGGCGGTTGGACACCGTGTTGTGCATGGCGGCCCAGATATGTCAGAGCCGGTGCTGGTTGATGATGCCATCCTGGCCAAGCTGGACACCTTCACGCCGCTCGCGCCGCTACACCAGCCGAACAACCTCGCCCCCATCCGCGTGATCCGGGAACGCCGGCCGTGGATTCCGCAGGTGGCTTGCTTTGACACGGCGTTTCACCGCAGCCACTCCGACGTGGCCGACCGCTACGCGCTGCCTGAATCGCTCTATCAGGAAGGCGTGCGCCGTTACGGCTTCCACGGGCTGTCGTACGAATACATTGCGCAGCGTCTGCGGCAGGCGTTGCCGGATCTTGCGATGGGAAAAATCATCGCGGCGCATCTGGGATCAGGCGTGTCCGCCTGCGCCATGTATGAAGGCAAAAGCGTCGACAGCACCATGGGATTCACCGCCCTTGAAGGTCTGCCCATGGGCACGCGGCCGGGCCGGCTGGACCCCGGCGTGGTGCTGTGGATGATGGAACGCGGCATGAGCCACGACGAGATCGAGCACACGCTGTATCACGACTGCGGCATGAAGGGGCTGTCTGGCATCAGCAACGATATGCGCGAGCTGCTAGCCAGCGATGCGCCTTCAGCCAAGCTGGCGCTGAAGTACTTTGCGTGGCGCGTGGCCGAAGGCATGATCGGCCTGGGCTGCGCCATGAATGGCATTGACGGCATCGTATTTACCGCCGGCGTGGGTGAAAACTCCGCCGACATCCGCCAGGCGATCAGCGAACATTGGGGCTGGCTGGGCATCAAACTGGACCCCGAGCGCAACGCCCATCACGGCCCCCGCATTTCCAGCGACGACAGCCGCATCGGCGTATATGTGATCCGCACGAACGAAGAACTAATCATCGCCCAGCACACGCTCGCCCTGGTGCGTCAGCGATGAGCGCGCACCTTCCGCTGGCCGGCAAGCGCGGCTTGGTCACCGGTATCGCCAATGCCGATTCCATCGCCTGGGGTTGCGCCAAAGCGTTTCGTGCAATGGGCGCCGAACTGGCCGTGACCTATCTGAACGACAAGGCGCTGCCGCATGTCGAACCGCTGGCGCGGCAGGTCGACGCGTCGCTGCTGATGCCCATGAATCTGTTGAACGAAGGCGAGTTGGAAGCCGTCTTTGGCCGCATCACGGATGAATGGGGTGGGCTGGATTTTGTGCTGCACTCCATTGCGTTTGCGCCGCGCGACGATTTGCATGGCCGTGTGACGGACTGCTCACGTGAGGGCTTTTTGCAAGCGATGGACGTGTCGTGCTGGTCTTTCATCCGGATGGCCAAACTGGCTGAACCGCTGATGGCCAACGGCGGTGCGCTGTTCTGCATGAGCTATTACGGCTCGCAGATGGTGGTGGAACACTACAACATGATGGGACCGGTCAAGGCCGCCCTGGAATCCGCCACGCGTTATCTGGCCGCCGAACTTGGCCCGCAAGGCATACGCGTGCACGCGATATCGCCCGGGCCATTGAAAACACGCGCCGCGTCCGGCATTGCCGAGTTCGACGCGTTGTTGGACCGCGCGCAAGCCAAAGCGCCGGCGCGTAGTCTGGTCTCTATTGATGATGTGGGCGAAGCCACCGCCTGGCTGGCCACGGATGCCGCGCGCCTGATGACAGGGCAAACGCTGTACATCGACGGCGGCTATCACATCATCGATTAAGGTCAGGCCAAATTGGCAGGCGGGTCCTGGCGCCAGCGTTCGATCGCTTCCACCGCCTGTTCAGGACTGCCGAAGATCTTATCCTGACCGACCTTCTTGACCAGCCCGGAGCGCTCCAGCGCCATGCGGAACTGGCCGTGGCCACCCGCAATAAGCAGGGTCATATTCCGGGCGTCCAGTTCGCGCTTGAGTTCATACAAGGCTTCCACCGCATCGGCATCGGCTTGCGTCATGGCTTCGGCATCCAGCACGAACCATTGCGCATCGCCCGCGTGATTCATCACTTCACGCGCGCGGCGGCGGAAGGCGTCGGCGTTGAAGAACCAGACCGACGATTCGAACAGCCAGACCACGGTGCCCGGCACCGGCTGCGCATCAGGGTTCAGGTGCAGCTTGCCCAGCACGGACTCGCCCGGCACCCGGCCCAACAGCGCATCGCGCGGATTGCCCGATACATACATGGCGTAAAGCAACGTGGCGCCCACCGACACCGCCACGCCCTGCAAGACGCCAAAACCCACCACGCCGACCGCCGCAAGAATGCCAAAGGCCAATTCGATGCGCGAAATCCGGGCCAGACGCATGAATGCCTTGGCGTCGAAGAGACTGGACGCGGCCAGCAGCAATATGGCCGACAGCACGGCCTGCGGCAGCCAGTACAAGGGTTCGCTCAACAAACCCACCACGATGGCCAACGCCATCGCCGCGCTGACGCTGACCAGGGGCGACGAACCGCCCGCCACCAGCCCGACCGCAGTGCGCGAGTCCGCTCCCGTGACTACAAACCCCTGAAACAGTCCCGCCGCCACATTGGCCGCGCCAAATCCCACCAATTCGCGGTTAGGGTCCACGTGTTCGCCCGTTTTTGCAGCGAAGCTGCGCGCCGTCACAATGCCGCTGGAAAAACTGACCACCAGCACGCCAGCAGCTCCCAGAAGAACGCTATCCACGCCTTCCAGACGCACGGGCAGGCTCAGAGCCGGCAGGCCGGCAGGCACGTTGCCCACCACTGCGATCCCCAGGCCGGGAAAATCAAAAATCCAGGACAGCAGGCAACCGCCCACGACCAGCAAGATGGGTCCAGGCCACTTCGGCCGCCAACGCTTCACCGCGATCAGAAGCACGCATGACGTCAACCCCAGGCAAAGGGTTGGTATCTGGATTTCAGGCAAGCGGCGGGACAGTTCCAGGAACGGATGGATAAGACCGCTGTTGCGCAAGCCCACCCCAGTCAAACCGCTAAGCTGCGACAGCGCCAGCGTGATGGCCACGCCGGCCATATAGCCGATCAGCACCGGACGGGACAGCAGGTTGGCCAACACGCCCAGCCGCAGTACGCGCGCGATCAGGCAACCCACACCCACCGTCAATGCAATGCCGGTTGCCGCCACCAGCCTGTCTTCAGGGGAGGTCAGCGCCATGCCCGTCAAGGTGGCGGCGATCAGTGTGCAGGTAGCGGTATCGGGCCCCACGATCAGCGTGCGCGACGATCCGAACAGCGCATAACCCAGCATCCCGGCGATAGCGGCCCACAACCCGGCCACGGGCGGTACGCCCATCATGGCGGCGTACGCCAAGCCTACCGGAAGCGCCACCGCCGCCACGCTCAACCCGGCCATGACATCAAGGCGGGCAGAGTCGCGGGTGATGCCCCGGAAATTATTCAGGCCAGGAAGGAAGCGTAGATTCATGGTGCTGCGGCGATTTGAAAGTAAAAATCCCGCACGGCGCGGGGGACCGCCAAGCCTACACCAACGACGCGCCGCCGGCCGGGTGCCAAATCAATACCCGTCTACATTACCTGGAAATGCGTCGGCGTCGTGCATTTTGCACGCGTCTTTGAGCAATTCCAGGATGGGGTTCGCGCGTTCGGCGCCGGAGTCCTTAAGGGCGGACGTTCGCGCTAGACCCATCCTGCGCGCTTACTTCGCGGCGCGGGCTTCCAGCACGGCGACAGCGGGCAAGGTCTTGCCTTCCAGGAATTCCAGGAAAGCGCCGCCGCCCGTCGAGATATAACCGACCTGCTCGCCGATACCGTACTTGGCGATGGCGGCCAATGTGTCACCGCCGCCGGCGATCGAGAAACCATCCGATTCCGCGATGGCGCGTGCAACGACTTCAGTACCATTGGCGAACTGATCGATTTCGAACACGCCCACGGGGCCGTTCCACACAATGGTGCCGGCCTTCTTCAAGATCTCGGCCAATTGCGCCGCGGTCTTGGGGCCAATGTCCAGGATCAGGTCGTCGTCTGCCACGTCTTCAGCCGCCTTGACGGTAGCCTCTGCGTCCGCGCCAAACTTCTTGGCGCACACCACATCCACCGGAATCGGCACGGCGGCGCCTCGCTGCTTCATGATGTCGATCACGGCGCGCGCCTGGTCGACCTGGTCGGGCTCGGCCAGCGACTTGCCAATAGACAGGCCAGCGGCCAGCATGAAGGTGTTTGCAATACCGCCGCCCACCACCAGTTGGTCGACCTTGTCAGCCAGCGATTGCAGGATCGACAGCTTGGTGGACACCTTGGAGCCGCCAACAATGGCAACCAGCGGACGCTTCGGCTCGTGCAGAGCACGGCCCAGCGCTTCCAGCTCGGCTGCCAGCAAGGGGCCGGCGCAGGCCACGGGTGCGAAACGCGCAATACCGTGAGTGGTGGCTTCGGCGCGGTGCGCCGTACCAAAGGCATCGTTGACGTAGACATCGCACAACGCGGCCATCTTCTTGGCCAGCGCTTCGTCGTCCTTCTTCTCGCCCACGTTCACGCGGCAGTTTTCCAGCAGCACGACCTGGCCGTGATCGACTTGCACGCCGTCGACCCAATCGCGAACCAGCTGCACGGGCATGCCCAACAGTTCAGACAGGCGTTGGCCAACCTTGGCCAGCGAGTCGGCTTCGGTCAGCACGCCTTCTTTCGGGCGGCCCAGATGCGACGTCACCATGACGGCAGCACCAGCGTCCAGCGCCAGGCGGATACCCGGCACCGAGGCGCGGATACGGGTGTCCTCGGAAATGCGGCCGGCGTCATCGAACGGCACATTCAGATCGGCGCGGATGAACACACGCTTGCCGGAAAGCGCGCCGGACTTGGCCAGCGCAGACAGGGTATTAACGTTGGGCATATTTTTAATTCCTACGATGGGCGAACAAAGGGGACGAACCCGTTTTCCGCCATGGCAGAAAACAAATCCGTCCCCTCTGGACTGACCGTGTTGCTTACTTGGCCGACATCAGCGCGACGGTGGTGTCGAGCATGCGGTTCGAGAAGCCCCACTCGTTGTCGTACCAGGACGAGACCTTGACCAGACGGCCCGAGACCTTGGTCAGCGACGCGTCAACGGTGCTGGAGGCCGGGTTGTGGTTGTAGTCCACCGAGACGAGCGGTTCGGTGTTGTAGTCCAGAATGCCCTTGAGTTCGCCTTCCGAGGCGGCCTTCAGGATGCTGTTCACTTCTTCGGCGGTCGTGTCGCGGCTGGCCACGAACGACAGGTCAACCAGCGACACATTGATGGTCGGAACGCGGATGGCGTAGCCGTCCAGCTTGCCATTCAGTTCCGGCAGCACCAGACCCACGGCAGCGGCAGCGCCGGTCTTCGTGGGGATCATGCTCATCGTGGCCGAACGCGCGCGGCGCAGGTCTTCGTGGTAGACGTCGGTCAGGACCTGGTCGTTGGTGTAGGCGTGAACGGTCGTCATCAGGCCGTTTTCCAGACCCAGCTTGTCGTTCAGCGGCTTGACCAGCGGGGCCAGGCAGTTCGTGGTGCACGAAGCGTTCGAGATGACGGTGTCAGTAGCCTTCAACACACCGTGGTTCACGCCGAACACAATGGTGGCGTCCACATCCTTGCCGCCCGGGGCCGAGATGATGACTTTCTTGGCGCCGCCCTTGATGTGCGCGCCGGCCTTTTCCTTGGTCGTGAAGAAGCCCGTGCATTCCAGCACGACGTCAACCTTCAGTTCGCCCCAGGGCAGTTCTGCCGGGTTGCGGTTAGCCAGCACGCGGATCTTGTCGCCATTGACGACCATGAAGTCACCGTCGACTTCGACCGTGCCCGGGAACTTGCCGTGGGCGGTGTCGTAGCGCGTCAGGTGCGCGTTCGTCTTGGGATCGCCCAAGTCGTTGATGGCGACGATTTCGATATCGTGCTTCTTGCCACCTTCGTAGTGGGCACGCAGGATGTTGCGGCCAATGCGACCGTAACCGTTGATGGCGACGCGAATAGTCATGACTAAGCTCCTTTTTTACAAAACCTGTTTAACGGTCTCGGCCACCTTGTCGGCGGTCAGCCCGAAGAACTTGAACAGCGCGCCGGCCGGAGCGGACTCGCCGTAGCGGTCGATACCGACCACGGCGCCTTCCAGGCCCACGTACTTGTGCCAGAAGGCGGTAACACCTGCTTCCACCGCCACGCGCGGCAGACCCTTGGGCAATACGGATTGCTTCCAGGCAGCGTCTTGACGGTCGAACACGTCGGTGCTGGGCATGGAGACTACGCGCACGGCGACGCCTTCCTTGGCCAGTTGCGCCTGCGCGTCCAGCGCGATGGCAACTTCGGAGCCGGTGGCGATGATGACAGCGCGGGCGCCTTCAGCGTCGCGCAGCACATAACCGCCGCGGGCGATGGCGTCCACGGTAGCCGCGTCACGCGGAACAAACGGCAGGTTCTGACGCGACAGCAACAGGGCGGTCGGGCCGCCGTCATGCACGTCCATGCCGATGCTGGTCGGGCGCGTTACGGCAGCGTTCCAGGCCACGGCAGTTTCAGCCGTATCGCAAGGACGCCACAGCGACAGGTTGGGGATCAGACGCAGGCTGGCGGCGTGTTCGATGGATTGGTGGGTCGGGCCGTCTTCGCCCAGGCCGATCGAATCGTGGGTGAACACGTGGATGACACGCTGCTTCATCAGCGCGGCCATGCGGATGGCGTTGCGCGAGTAGTCCGAGAACGTCAGGAACGTGCCGCCAAACGGCAGATAGCCGCCGTGCAAGGCCACGCCGTTCATGATGGCGGCCATGCCGAACTCACGCACGCCGTAATTGATGTGGCGGCCGAACTGGATACCCTTTTCACCGGCGCGAACGGCGGCAACGCCCTTCCAGTCGGTGAAGTTGGAACCGGTCAGGTCGGCCGAGCCGCCCAGCATTTCCGGCAGCACCGGGGCCAGGGCGGTGATTGCGAACTGGGAGGCCTTGCGCGTGGCGACGGTTTCGGCCTTTTCCAGCGTGGCGTTCAAGTACGCCTGGAATTGGTCAGCGTAGCCTGCGGGCATGTCGCCCTTCATGCGGCGCGTGAATTCGGCGGCCTCTGCAGGAAATTCAGCGGCGTAGGCGTCAAACGCGGACTGCCATTCGGCCTGAGCTGCGGCGCCCGACTTGCGGCCATCCCAGCCGTCATAAACGTCTTGCGGAATCTGGAACGGTTCCGAAGACCAGCCCAGCGCGGCGCGCGTAGCGGCGATTTCGTCCTTGCCCAGCGGCGCGCCGTGCACGTTGTGCGTGCCGGCCATATTGGGCGAACCCTTGCCGATGACAGTGCGGCAGATGACCAGCGTGGGCTTTTCCGATTGCGAACGCGCTGCCTTGATGGCGGCGTCCACGGCAGCGACGTCATGGCCATCGACGCCACGGATCACGTTCCAGCCGTAGCCTTCGAAACGCTTGGCGGTGTCATCGGCGAACCAGTGTTCGACATGGCCGTCGATGGAGATGCCGTTGTCGTCATACAGCACGACCAGCTTGCCGAGCTTCAACGTGCCGGCCAGCGAACACACTTCGTGCGAAATGCCTTCCATCAGGCAGCCGTCGCCGGTGAAGGCGTAAGTGTGGTGGTCGACGAGCGTGTGGCCCGGCTTGTTGAATTCGGCAGCCAGCAGCGCTTCAGCCAGCGCCATGCCAACGGCGTTGCCCAGACCCTGGCCCAGCGGGCCGGTGGTCGTTTCCACGCCCGGGGTGATACCCACTTCGGGGTGACCCGGCGTCTTGGAATGCAGTTGGCGGAAATTCTTGAGTTCTTCGATCGGCAGATCGTAGCCCGTCAGGTGCAGCAGGGCGTAGATCAGCATCGAGCCGTGGCCGTTCGACAGCACGAAGCGGTCGCGGTTGGCCCAGGCGGGGTCTTTCGGGTTATGGCGCAGGTTGCCCGTCCACAAGGCTTGGGCGATTTCCGCCATGCCCATGGGAGCACCCGGATGCCCGGAGTTCGCTTGTTGCACGGCATCCATCGCGAGGGCGCGGATGGCATCCGCCAAGGCAAGTTTAGGGGCGGTCGGATTGCTCATTCGGAAGGCTCTTTTAAGCTGACACGCCTACAGGGAATATAGGGGCCAGTTGAGTGGGTTGCGAAGCAGAAGATTTTAGCATCTGGGGATTTCCCCGAGGCCATCGGCCGAAAGGCCTATGTAAACGTGCGTTTCCCTGAGGGAAATATCAGCGTATATCCCACAATTGCGGGAAAGGGGTCTGACATTCAGGATAGCTGACAGTTGCCACTCCCAGATTCTCATACCATGACCCCTATGCTGAACGTCACTATCCCAATCGAAGGTTTCATGGCGCTGCGCGAGGCTGTGGGCGAAGAACGCGCGCTTGGCATGGTGCGTGCCCTTGAACGCGCCCAAATCAAAGGAGAGGCCGAGCTAGTCGCCAAGCTGCGGCAAGAATGGCGCAACGATCTGAATGCGGCCGTTGCCCCACTTGCCCGGCGTGAAGAACTGGCCGAAATCCGCAAACAAATCGCCCAATTACCCAACCGCGAAGAGCTCAAACGTTTCGCCACGCATGAAGATCTATCCGACCTTCGCGCCCATGTCCTGCGGCTGGACAAAAAGATGACGGTCGGCTTCCTGACCCTGCTTGGTCTTAACCTGGCGTCCAGCGCGCCCACGTTCATTCATTGGGGAATCAAAGTGGTAGGCTACGCGCTCAAGTAAATACGCCTGCCGCCCTTCCCTCTTTTACACTCGCCCGACTCATGGCCGTTCCCCGTTTCTTCTGCGACGCCCCGCTAGCCGCCGGCGCCCGTATCGCCCTGCCGGAAGCCCTGGCACACCACGCCTTGCGCGTGCTTCGCCTGACAGCCGGTGAAACCATCGTGCTGTTCAATGGCCAAGGCGGCGAATACCCCGCCACTCTGGAAGCCGAAGGCAAGGCAGGTTATGCGCAACTCGGTGACTTCGACCCCCGAGAGGCCGAACTGGCCGGCCGGATCACCCTGGTGCAAGGGCTGCCGTCTGGCGACAAGATGGATTGGGTGGTGGAAAAAGCGGTGGAATTGGGCGCGGCGCGTGTCAGTCCGATTGCGGCCCAACGCAGCGTGCTGCAATTGTCCGGCCCCCGGCTGGAAAAACGCGTGGCGCATTGGCAGCGTATCGCGCAATCCGCCGCCGAGCAGTGCGGCCGCAACCGCCTGATGGCGGTGGACGCCCCGCAGACGCTGGCGGATTGGCTGGCGCAGCCCGCCGACGGCCTGCGCCTGTTGTGTCACCCTGATGCCTCTGAGGATCTCGCGGGCGCGTTGCAAAGCGCCGCGAACCCGCAGGCGCTGACGCTGCTGGTGGGTCCCGAAGGCGGTTGGTCAGACAAGGAATTGGCGCAGGCCCAGCAGGCGGGCGTAAAAGCCGTGCGCTTTGGCCCCCGGGTGCTGCGCACCGAAACGGCGGGGCTTGCGCTGCTGTCTGCAATCAGCGCGCTGATGGGTTGGTAGCAGCCAGCCAGCGCTGGCTTGTTACCTGCTGGCGGGCTGCCTCTGATCGGGCGCCTGTCAACAATCAGCCGTTTTCACCATAAGGCGCCGCGGCAACACCGGGTTCGGGGTCGGGGTGCTTGCCTGCATGTTCAATGACATACGCAAAAACGCGACCATTCTCGTGTGCGAATTCTGCCGCGTCCGAACAAACGCTTTCAATGCGAGCCGCGTCCTCTTCCAGTGCAGGGTCGCCGCTATGCAGCTTGTACAGCCACAGCACCACGCCGGTCTTGTGATCCAGGACGGTGTCGCACAGGCAATCGTAGAGGGCATCCAGATTGCCGCCGAAATACTCGGGAAAATCCACCGCCTTGACGATGGCTCGCAACACTGCGGAGCGGCTGCGGGCGGGGTCGCAATTGGCCACAAACAATGACAGGCCAAGCTCGTGTGCGGCATCCACCACGGCCTTCTTGTCCAGCCCGTCATGAGGCAGCGCTCCGCCGCGCAGCAGCTGGCGCTGCAAAGTAGATTGGGCATTGCGCGTCATGCCTGTGCCTCCTTGAAAAAGGCGATCACTTCGTCGTTACGCTGCATCGTATCGGCATAACCCAGTTCTATCAATCGCTTGGTGTAGCTGGATTCGAACAAGAGGTAGGACATCAACGCCCCGCCTCCCGGACGGCCTGGATCGGACGATACACCGAGTACGCGAAAAAGGGCACGGGCTTGTGCAGGCATGTCCTTCAAGTGCTCCAGCGCCATGGTGTCCAAAGACTGGCTGGGCGTGATGGTCAGCACCTGAATACGGCGCACATTGACCTGCGTGCCGTCTTGGGATGCGTGGTCCATCAGATAATTGATGCGTTCCAACCGCTCGACGTCCACCGACAAGCCATCCAGGAAAATGCTGGACAACGCGTGTCCGCCCACCTGCGCAAGCGAGGGATAAGGCGGCGAATCCTCGCGATGCTCGGGATGGGTATCGTCGCGAAAGCCCGTGCCGATCACCAGGACGCGGTGCGCGCCCAGGTGGATGGCCGGACTGATCGGAGCCAGTTGACGCATCGAGCCGTCGCCGCACCACTCGCCCTTGCCATGCACCTCGACGTGACGCGCCGGAAACACGAAGGGAATCGACGACGACGCCATCAAATGGTCGATCGTGATGGGCGTTGGGATCGCCAGGCGCAGATAACGGTGCCAGGGTTCGATCGGCGTATGCGCCTGGTAAAAGGTCAGATGTTCGCCGCTGGTATAGCCCGACGCGGTAATCGCCAGCGCCGACAGCGAGCCGCCCTCCAGATTGGCGCGCAGATTATGAAAATTCAGCACGCGCCCCAGCAAGGCTTCCATGGGGCTGTTGTCCAGCAAGGACTGAGGGCGCTTGCGCGTCAAACCCGAGTACATCCAGCCCAGGGCCAGCAGGCCCAGCCAGCGCACGCCTGTGCGGATCAGCCCGGGGGCATCCGCCCGGTAAATCATGTCGGTATTCAGTGACGACCACAGCCGGCGTATACGCCGCACCCCCAGGTGGGGCCGGTCGGCGCGGCAAGCCAGCGCGGCGGCATTGATCGCCCCGGCCGAGGTGCCGCAAATGATGTCAAACGGATTCTGGAAGCGGGAATGCCAGTCGGGGTCCAGCAGCTCCATGATGGCGCTGAGCACCCCTACCTGATAGGCGGCGCGCGCGCCGCCTCCGGTCAGGACCAGACCGGTCGGCGTGCGTCGGCACACCGGACCGGAGGGGCCTACTTCAACGTGGCGTGTTGACATCGACCACAGTCATCGCAGTCATATTGACGATGCGGCGCACGGTGGAGCTGGAGGTCAGGATGTGGACCGGCGCATTGCAGCCGAGCAGGAACGGACCCACGGCCACGTTGCCGCCCGCAGCTGTCTTGAGCAGGTTGTAGGCAATGTTGCCGGAATCCACGTTCGGGCACACCAGCAGATTAGCCTCGCCCTTGAGCGTGGAAGACGGCAGGATGCGCATGCGCAGCGCTTCGTCCAGCGCGCAGTCGCCGTGCATTTCACCGTCAATTTCCAGATCGGGCGCGCGTTCGCGCACGATCTCCAGGGCACGCCGCATTTTCAAACCCGATGCCGAACTGCCGGAACCGAAATTCGAACGCGACAGCAAAGCCACCTTCGGCGCCAGGTACATGCGGCGCATTTCGTTGGCAGCGGCAATCGTGAATTCCGCGATCTGTTCGGCGGACGGCTCATCGTTCACGTGGGTATCCACCAGCACGACCGTGCGCTCGTTGAGCAGCAGGATGTTCATGGCGGCATACACATTGTGGCCGGGGCGGCGGCCGATCACTTCATCCACAAACCGCAGGTGATCGTGATAGGCGCCCACCGATCCGCAGACCATGCCGTCGGCATCGCCCAGGTGCACCATCATCGCGCCAATCAAGGTCATCCGGCGGCGCATTTCCACGCGCGCCATTTCCTTGGTGATACCGCGGCGGCACATGCGTTCCCAATACGTCGTCCAGTACTGATGGAAACGCTCGTCGTATTCCGGGTTGGTGACTTCCACGTCTTCGCCCAGGCGCAGGCGCAGGCCCAGCTTTTCGATGCGGGTCAGCAGCACAGACGGGCGGCCCACCAGGATGGGACGCGCCAAGCCTTCGTCCACCACAACCTGCACTGCGCGCAGCACGCGCTCGTCTTCGCCTTCCGCGAACACGATGCGGGCCGGGCCGCCCTCGCGCACGATGCGCTTGGCCGCCGAGAACAGCGGCTTCATGAACGCGCCCGAGTGGTACACGAACTGCTGCAACTGTTCTTCGTAGGCTTCCAGATCCGCCAGCGGGCGTGTAGCTACGCCGCCTTCCATTGCAGCTTTAGCCACAGCCGGCGCAATGCGCACGATCAGACGCGGATCAAACGGCTTGGGAATCAGATATTCGGGACCAAACGAGATATCGAAGGTGCCATACGCGGCGGCCACGACTTCGTTCTGCTCTTCCTGCGCCAATTGGGCAATGGCATACACCGCCGCCTTTTCCATTTCACGCGTGATGGTGGTGGCGCCCACATCCAGCGCGCCTCGGAAGATGTAGGGAAAGCACAGCACATTGTTGACCTGGTTCGGGTAGTCCGAACGGCCCGTGGCCATGACCACATCATCGCGCACCGACTGCGCCAGCTCCGGCAGGATTTCCGGCGTGGGGTTGGCCAGCGCCAGGATCAGCGGACGCGGCCCCATAACCGCCACCATTTCCGGCTTCAGCACGCCGCCGGCCGACAAGCCCAGGAACACGTCGGCGTCATGGATCACTTCGGCCAGCTTGCGGGCGTCCGTCTTTTGCGCAAAGCGGGCTTTATCCGGGTCCATCAGCACGGTGCGGCCTTCGTAGACCACGCCTTCGATGTCGGTCACCCAGATGTTTTCCAGCGGCAGGCCCAGATCCACCATCAGGTCCAGGCACGCCAGCGCGGCGGCGCCTGCGCCCGAGGTCACGACCTTGACCGTCTTGATGTCCTTGCCCACGACTTTCAGGCCGTTGATGAACGCGGCGGACACGCAGATCGCGGTGCCGTGCTGGTCATCGTGAAAAACGGGAATCTTCATGCGTTCACGGAGCTTGCGCTCGACGGTGAAGCATTCCGGAGCCTTGATGTCTTCCAGATTGATGCCGCCAAAGGTGGCTTCCAGGCCAGCAATGATCTCGACCAGCTTGTCGGGGTCGGTTTCGTCGATCTCGATGTCAAACACATCCAGACCGGCGAATTTTTTGAACAACACCGCCTTGCCTTCCATCACCGGCTTGGAGGCGAGCGCGCCGATATTGCCCAGACCCAGCACGGCGGTGCCGTTGGTGATCACACCCACCAGGTTGCCGCGCGCGGTGTACCGGAACACGTTGGCCGGATCTGCAACGATTTCCTCACAGGCCGCCGCTACGCCGGGCGAATACGCCAGCGCAAGATCACGCTGGTTGGTGAGCTGCTTGGTCGGCGTGACCGAGATTTTTCCGGGGCGGCCGTGCTCGTGATATTCAAGAGCGGCTTTGCGAAGGTTGGCATCCATAGGGGCGGCTACTGGCTAGAGTGTGAAACATGAAGAGGGAGGAATTCTAGACCCATGACGGCCGGCGCGATACTTCCGCGACACATCCCTCTTAAGGACAAGCCGCGAAATCTTACAGCAAGCTGAATAACATTCAGTTTTCGTTGGACAGAAATAGGGGAAAACGACCATGAGGGTCAAAAGCCTCCTTGACTCGTCCGTCCAGCCGAAAGGTCGCCAGCCCGGGGGTACTGGGTGCGGGACCCGCTGCCCGCCAAGCGGGCGCGTCGGTCAGCATCACGCTTTGCACCCAAGCCAGGGTGCCGCCATGCCCTAACAACAAGTGGGCCAGATTGACGGTTGCAGGGGCTTCAGGTTTCAGCGCGTCCAGCCGGTAGCGGCCCAGCCAGTGATAGCCGTCATTCGTGGCAAAGGCATCACCACCTGACGCCAGCTGGAACAAGGCGGGCACCAGACTCTGCACCGTGGCCGAGCGCAGCGGCTGGACGTCCGCCTCGCCAAACGGCCCCAAGGTTTCCTCTATGCCGTCCGCCAGCATCACATCCACCGCCAGCACGCCCGATGCGGCGCAGCGTCCGGCTGGCCAAGGCGCGGGCGCCGCCAGCCACTCGGCCAGCGTCATGGCGCCAGGCAACCCGGAAAATTGCTGTAGCCCAGCTTGCGCCAACGCGGCCAGCGGCACGCCGGGCTGCGCACGCCAGCGCGGCGTATCGCCGCCCAGACGCGCCAGTCCGGCCATCAGGGAGGGATCTACCCGCAGGCACGGGCCGGCGATCGGGGCGTACGGCCCCTGCGCGCCTTCAAGTTGCAGCACGACGCGATATTCCGCGCACAAGCTGCGGGCATGCGCAACATCCGCATCACGAATCGGGGTCAGGATGGCCCGAGGACCATCTGCGCCCTCTTCGCCCAGGTCGCGCAACTGCCCCTGGCACAGCAGGGTCAGACGTTGAACAAAAGCCGCCCAAGGAGTCTGGGCTGGCCGCCGGCCAAGCAGGAAAGCGCGCCGGGATGGCTGCATGACTACAATTCCTTTTTTCGCTACAAGACGCTTTCGAGAATCCAATGCCACGCCTTGCCACGCGCACTCAAGATTTTCTGACTTTCCAGGTTGTAGAGCTATTCAAGCAGGCGCAAGCGTTGCAAGCGGCAGGCAAGGACATTATCAGCCTGGGAATCGGCGAACCGGACTTTACCGCGCCCCCCCAGGTCGTGGAAGCGCTGGATCGCGCGGCACGCGCCGGACTCAGCGGCTATAGCCCGCCTGCCGGCCTGATGCCACTGCGCGAAGCCATTGCCCAGTTCTATCACGATCAATTCGGCGCCAAGATCAATCCGTCTCGCGTCATTGTGACGGCCGGCGCATCGGGCGCCCTGACGCTGGCCTGCGCGGCGCTGGTCAATACGGGTGGCGAAGTGCTGATGCCGGACCCATCCTACCCCGCCAACAGCAACTTCGTGCTTGCGGCGGGCGGCGTGCCTCGCCTGATCCCCAGTTCGGCGGAAAAACGCTTCCAGCTGTCTGCCCTGGACGTCGCCCAGCACTGGACGCCCGCCACGCAAGGCGTGCTGGTCGCCTCGCCCAGCAATCCCACGGGCACCTCGATCGCGCACAGCGAGCTGGCCGAGTTACTGGCGCAGGTTCGCGCGCGCGACGGCTTTGCCATCGTCGATGAGATCTATCTGGGTCTGTCGTATGAAGGCCAGCCGCGTTCAGCGCTGACGCTTGATGATGACATCATCGTCATCAACAGCTTTTCGAAATACTTCCACATGACTGGCTGGCGCCTGGGCTGGATGATCGTCCCCGAGGACATGGTGGCCCCGGTCGAAAAGATTGCCGCCAGCCTGGCGATCTGCGCGCCAACGCTGGCACAACACGCCGCTCTGGCCTGCTTTTCGGAACAGGCCATGAAGACATTTGAGCATCGCCGCGAAGCCTTCAAACAGCGCCGCGACTATCTGCTGCCGGAATTCGAACGCCTGGGACTGCATGTGCCGGTCAAGCCCGACGGCGCGTTCTATATCTATGCCGACATCAGCAATTTGGGCATGGATAGCGCCACATTCTCGCAGCGCCTGCTGCTGGAAGCCGGCGTTGCGGCGGTGCCTGGCCTGGATTTTGGCCCCACCCATGGCAATCACACCATGCGCTTTTCCTACGCCACGGGGCTGGACCGGCTGGAAGAGGCCGTCGCCCGCATCGGCCGCCTGTTGCAAGGCTGACCGCAAAAAACAAAGCGCGCACTTGTCAGTGCGCGCTTTGAGGTTTCAGCAAGCCAGAATCAATCGCGGGCCAGGGCTATTCCCGACGCCAGCGCCAAGCGCCGGCGTTCAGCCTGAACCTTGGCGCCGTAGCCATTGTCGTCAGGCCCCGTAGAACCCACGTAACAGGCCAGACCGGTATCCACGGAACCGCGGCGGTTGATGCAGTCGCGCAGAATGGTGGCGCCAACGCTGATATTGGCGGTCGGGTCCAGCGCGTTCTTGCCGACGGCGTCGAACTTGTCCTGGTGGACGCTGGTCATGACCTGCATCAAGCCCTGCGCGCCAACATGGCTTTCAGCCAGAGGGTTGTAGCGGGACTCAATGGCGATCACCGCCAGCAACAGCAAAGGGTCCAGCTGCTTTTCGCGGCCCACCTTATACACGGTGTTCAACAGCGGGCCGGTAGCGTCATACGCCACCTTGTACTTGCGCGAGATATAGTTGCGCAATGCTTCCGCCTGCGGGCCAGTGGCCACCATGGCGGGTTTCTTGGGAACCGGAGGGGCAACACGGGCTGGCCCCAGCATGCCGGTGGCATTGCTGGCGGGTGCGGTTGGAACGGCCATGGCAATTGCCGACGCGGCGTCGGTTCCCAATTCGGCTCCGGCATCTGCTTCGGTGCCGGTTTGCATGGATGAAGGCGCTAGGGCGGTCAACAAGGCTTTGTGCACTTGCAATGCCTGGTCGCGCAAACCAGGCAGGGCAAATCCCATGCTTACCGTCACAATGACTGCAATGCCCAAATAAACGGAGCATATGCGCAGGGACTCGGCAAGATATTGGTGCACTCCTTGGGCCATGTTCCTGAAAAGGCTGGCCACTGACGCATCGGGCATAAAGACCTCCTGCGTAAAAAAGAGGGAGTCAATGTTAACCTCTCTTTCAACCCAACATGTAACCAAATCGCTGGGATCTGTAGTGAAATACCGCGACCTTAGAGACTTCCTCGCCCAACTTGAAAAGATGGGCGACCTGAAACGCATCACGGCGCCCGTGTCCACACACCTGGAAATGACTGAGATTTCCGACCGTGTGCTGCGCGCCGAGGGCCCTGCATTGCTGTTTGAAAATACCCAGCATGAGGGCAAGCCGGCGCAGATGCCGGTGCTTACCAATCTGTTTGGCACCCCGTCGCGCGTAGCGCGCGGAATGGGCGCTGACCACGTCAGCGCGCTGCGCGACATCGGCGAATTGCTGGCGTCCTTGCGGGAACCCGAAGCGCCCAAGGGTCTGCGCGACGCGCTGGCCAAAGTGTCCATGCTGAAGTCCGCCTTGTGGGACATGAGCCCCAAGAACGTCAAAAGCCCCGCTTGCCAGGAAATCGTCTGGGAAGGCAAGGACGTCGACCTGACTCGCCTGCCTATCCAGACCTGCTGGCCCGGTGATGTGGCCCCGCTTCTGACCTGGGGCCTGGTCATTACCCGCGGCCCGAATGCCAAGCGCCAGAACCTGGGTATTTACCGGCAACAACTGCTGGGGCCGAACAAGCTGATCATGCGCTGGCTATCGCACCGCGGCGGCGCACTGGACTTCCGCGATCACGCGCTGGCCAACCCCGGCACGCCCTTCCCGATCGCCGTGGCGCTGGGCGCCGACCCCGCTACGACCCTGGGCGCCGTTACCCCGGTGCCCGACAGCTTGTCTGAATACCAGTTTGCTGGCTTGTTGCGCGGCTCGCGCACCGAAGTCGCGCAGGCCCTGGGCAGCAATCTGTCTGTTCCCGCTTGGGCCGAAATCGTGCTGGAAGGCCATCTGCTGCCCTCTTCCGACCCGCGCGCCGTCAAGCCCGTAGTGCCTGAAGGCGTCAATCCGCCGCCCAACAGTGATTATGAAATGGCGCTGGAAGGCCCTTACGGCGACCACACCGGGTACTACAACGAGCAGGACTGGTTCCCCGTGTTTACGGTCGAGCGGATCACGATGCGGCGCAATCCCATCTATCACTCCACCTACACCGGCAAACCGCCCGACGAACCCGCCGTGCTGGGCGTGGCGCTGAACGAGGTATTTGTGCCGTTGCTGCGCCGCCAGTTGCCGGAAATCGTGGACTTCTATCTGCCGCCCGAGGGGTGCAGCTACCGCCTGGCCGTGGTGTCGATCCGCAAGCAGTATGCGGGCCACGCCAAGCGGGTCATGTTCGGGCTGTGGAGCATCCTGCGCCAGTTCATGTACACCAAGTTCATCGTGGTGGTAGACGAAGACATCAACCCCCGCGACTGGAAGGAAGTGGTCTGGGCGATGACCACCCGCATGGACCCGGTGCGCGACACCTTGCTGGTAGAAAACACCCCCATCGACTACCTGGACTTTGCATCGCCGGTGTCGGGGCTGGGCGGCAAGATGGGCCTGGACGCCACGAACAAGTGGCCCGGCGAGACCAACCGCGAATGGGGCACGCCCATCGCCATGGACGCCGCCATCAAGAAACGCGTGGACGACATGTGGGGTCAGTTAGGGCTGTAGCCTGAAGTGCCGTCATCCCAGCGCTAAAAAAACCCGCCAATTCAAAACTGGCGGGTTTTTTGTTGAACGAGAAATCAGCTGACGCCGTCAGTCAGCGTCCCGATTCCCGTCCTGGCGGGAACTCTGCCAAAGCTTGAACAGTTGCCAGCCGACCAGGGCGCCACCGGCAACCTTGAACAGCTTGGACCGTTTGCCGCCGCGCATGAACATGGCGGATAAGGACGAGCTGACGAGCGGATAGCGGCGCGCCAGCGTAATGGCCTGCAATGCCCAGCGCGATGCTCCGCCAGACGCCAAGCCAGGCAGCATGCTGCGGATCAGCGCAACGGGCTCCAGCTTACGGCCTGTCGTGACAATGCTCTGCGCCAACGATTCGCGTTCGATAGCGGCGCGGGCGCGCAGCAGTTCGATGCGCACCGCCCGATCAACGATAGGAGATCTTTTCGTCATGATTCAGCTCTCCCCGCGGCGGCGTGAAGGCGCCTCGTCTTCGTCCTGAGCGTCACGGATGCGTTCCAGCAATTCCGCATCCCGGCCCAGTTCTTCCAGCGTGGCCGAAAATGGCGTCGCGCCATGAACCAGCCCATGGCGCACCGCAAGCAGCAAACCGATGCCGATAATGCCGTAGAAGGCCGCCAACAGGCCCAAGGCCAGGTAACGATCTTCGGTGGGCCAGAACAGAACAGCAACCGTAACGGTGAACACCAGCACCGCCAGCGTCAGGAATAGCAACGCCGCGAACGCCATGCCCAGCAATTTGAGCAAGCGCGATTTTTCGTCGGCAGCTTCCAGCGCCAGAAGCTCCAGGCGCGTGCGCAACAGCCCGACCAGGCTGGACGCAACTCCGAATACAGATTTTCGTAGACCCATGGCGTAAAGGACACCGGGCGGGCGGCGCGGCAAAACGCCTGCTCCGCCCGCCCGGAGGTCCAAGCCTATTAGCGGCGGCTGATCAGCAAACCGAGCAGCAGGCCGGTCACGCCTGCAATGCCGATGGATTGCCAAGGATTGTCATGCACGTAGTCATCCGTTGCGCGGGCAGCCTTGCGGCCACGTTCGAGTACGGCGTCTTGTGCTTCATAGAGTGCTTCGCGGGTGCGCTTTAGCGAAACCATCGCGCGGTCGCGCAATTCATTTGCCTTGTCGCCGGTCGTGCCGGCCGCTTCGCGCAGCAGGCTTTCCGCGTCATTCAGACTGGTCTTGACACTGTCGATAAGTTTTTCTTTTGCGACTTCTTCGGATTTTCTCGTTGCCATTTTTTGAGCTCCTGTTGTGTGTCTATGACAAAACCATCATACCAGCCGCCATGCCCGCAGCATGGCGCGCTTGCTACCGTGTGCTACTTGATTTTCGTAATCTCAACGGCGGATTTAACGCCGCCTTGATCAATGTCTTGCTTCATCACCAGATTCACCGCCGGGCAATACCAATCCGTGACGGTCGTGTTCATACCCGGAATGGGAATGGTCAGACCTTGGAAGGTAGCCATCGTGGGATCAGAGTTGCGCGTATAGGTAATGGGCTGGCAAGACTGGTTGCCCAAAGCCGTGTTGATAGCCGTCTTTTGGCCCACGTTTTTTTCACCAATGCGCACCGTCGTGCTGGGCTGGCCGCCCACCGGCGCTTCTTTGCCGATTTTCAAGCGGAAGGACGAACCCGGCAGCTTCTGGCCAGCGTTGAGCTTGCCGTCGTAGGCAAAGAGGCCCAGCATGCGTAAATCAAACTGGCCTTCGGAAGGTTGCGGCGCCTCGCCAGCATTGGCGTAGCGCAGGAAAGTGGCTTGCCCGCCCTTGACCGTCATCAGGTAATCCAGCTTGGATTTTCCTGGCGGCAAACCGGCGTAGCTGAACGTGGCCACGCCTTGCACTCGCGCGCGGCAGTTGTCGCCATTGCTTTTTGTAACCTCGGCGAAAGTCAGATCGGCGCCCAAGGACAAATTACCTGAGCCGGTCAGCGTGACCGCGCCGCCATCGTGCATGAATTGCGCATCGCACACGCCCGCTTGCGCCGTGGCAGCCGCGCCCAGCGCGCCCGCCGCGATAATCAGGGATGCCAGTTTTTGCATCGTCACAAGCCACTCCAAAAATCAGAAATACCGCCCGAACTCCGGCGACGGCTGGCTTGATACTACACCGCGCCGCCACGCCGCGTATGTCGGAACGTGTCAATGCCGGCGCTCCGATCTGCGCATGGCTTCCAGGCGAAAGTGCGCACAACGTCGCCGATCGCCCTGATTGCCGCCATCGTCCGCGCGGCTTCACATAAATAATTTTTAGAAATAACGATTCAAGAAATCAAAAGTTGTGGGGATGTAGCCCGATCCCTATGATCGGGTGATATTTTGCCGGGGGTTCCCGAGGCGGCCATGCGATGAAGCTTTTCCCGATTTTTGCTGATTTGAAGCAACGCGTAGTACTGGTGGTTGGCGGCGGCGCGGTCGCCGAACGCAAAACGCTTGCCCTGCTGGAAGCCTCCGCAACCGTCGTTCTGGGCGCGCCGGACGTGACGCCCGCGCTCGCTGCCCTGGCCGCCGAAGGCCGCATCCGGCACGTGCCCGGCCGCTTTGACCCGGCTTGGCTGGACGACGTCTGGCTGGTGATCGCCGCCACGGATGATCGTGCCACCAATGCAGCCGTATCCCAGGCGGCCGACGCTCGCCGGATCTTCAGCAATGTGGTCGACGACCCCGAACTGTCGTCATTCCAGGTTCCTTCCATTGTGGACAGGTCGCCAATCATCGTGGCCATTTCGTCGTCGGGGGTGGCCCCTGTGCTGGCGCGGCGCATCCGCGAACGCATCGAATCGCTGTTCGATCACACGTTGGGCCAACTGGCCGGACTGGCTGCGGTTTACCGTAAGCGCATCCGGGCCAGCCACCCCGATCTGGGCGCGCGCCGCCGCTTCTATGACTGGCTGCTGGATGGCCCCGTTGCCGGTTTCCTGCGCCAGCAACAGCCCGCGCAAGCTGAGGCCGCCCTGGCCGATGCCGTGGCCGCGCCGCTTGCGCCCGCTGAGGGCAGCGTCGTGCTGGTGGGCGCAGGCCCCGGCGACCCCGGCCTATTGACACTGAAAGCCCTGCGCGCATTGAACGAAGCAGACGTCATTCTGTATGACCGGCTGGTCAGCGACGAAGTCATGTCCTTGGCGCGACGCGACGCCGACCGGGTGCCGGTTGGCAAACTGCCCGGTGAAAATCATCATGCCACCCAGGCCCGCATCCACGCCCTGCTGGTCGAGCACGCGCAAGCCGGCCGCCGCGTGGTCCGGTTAAAAGGCGGCGATGCCTTTATCTTTGGCCGCGGCGGAGAAGAGCTGGAATATATGCGCGCCCATGGAGTGCGCTACGAGGTCGTGCCCGGCATTACCGCGGCGCTGGCCTGTGCGGCCTATGCGGGTATCCCGCTGACCCATCGTGAACATGCGCAGTCCGTGCGCCTGATCACGGCGCATTGCCGTGAAGATGAAGACAACCTGGACTGGCCCGCCCTGGCCCGCGAAAAGCAGACGCTGGCGTTCTATATGGGAGTCGGCCAGCTGGACTTATTGACGCAGCGTTTGCTGAATCATGGCCGGTCGGCGCAAACGCCGTTCGCGCTGATTGAAAACGGCAGCCGGCCCGAACAGCGCGTTCTGTCCGGCACGCTGGAACAATTGCCCCAGTTGGCCAGCGAGCACGCGATCCGGTCCCCGGCCCTGCTGATCGTGGGCGAGGTCGCCGGACTGGCGCCGAAACTGCAATGGTTTGGCCAGCATATTGATGGCCGGATAGAGCGGATTGCGGCTTGACGGGTTATGTGCAGCGGGCGTTGGCGTGCTTGCGCCAATGGCATCCCGCCGCCCCATCCTACAGCTGGCTAGCGCTGCGCGATTACCGATCCCCGCGCAGGCCTGCCGCCATTACTCGGCCTTCTGAGTCGTACCAAAAATGCGGTCACCCGCGTCGCCCAGACCCGGCATGATGTAGCCGTGTTCATTCAGGCCGTCATCAATGGACGCGGTATAGATATGCACGTCCGGATGCTTGGCCAGCACGGCGTCAATGCCCACAGGCGCCGCCACCAGCACCAGGGCACGGATTTCTTTGCAGCCGGCGCGCTTGAGCAGGTCGATGGCGGCAACCATCGAACCGCCCGTCGCCAGCATCGGGTCCACAATCAGGGCCAGACGCTGATCAAGTTCGCCGACCAGGCGTTCCAGATAGGTATGGGCTTCCAGCGTTTCTTCATTGCGGGCGACGCCCACAACGCTGACCTTGGCGCCCGGGATCAAACTCAGCACGCCGTCCAGCATGCCGATCCCGGCACGCAGAATGGGCACCACCGTAACTTTCTTGCCAGCGATCTTTTCGACCTGAACCTGGCCACACCAGCCTTCGACCGTGGCGGGCGCCAGCGGCAGATCCTTGGATGCTTCGTAGGTGAGCAGCGCGCCCACTTCCTGCGACAACTCTCGGAAGCTCTTGGTGCTGAGGTCGGCGCGACGCATGATCCCGAGCTTATGGCGGATCAGCGGATGGCGGATTTCGTGCACGGGCATGTGCGTAACACTCCAAATTAGGTAAAAGCAGGGGTTTTCGCCTCAGGCAGAACCGGAACGGCGCAGCGCGTTAGCGCCGCCCGTTGGCGAGCCACACCTGGGAATCGTAATCGGTTTATTGAAGAATTGTTATTGCTCGGCCAACCATGCGATAAGAGCATCATCGAACGCGCGCACCGCGCCCGCCTGCTCATGGTTGACGATACTGACCACCACGTAGCGCTTGCCGCTGGCGCCCAGCACGTAGCCGGCAATCGAGCGCACATCACGCAACGAGCCGGTCTTCAGGTGAGCCATGCCCAATGTGCCTTCGCCTTTCAGGCGGCGGCGCACCGTGCCATCCACCCCGGCAATCGCAAAGGATGAAATGTACTCCGGCATGACGGGTGAATTCCAGGCGACGGTCAGCATGGATGCCAGGCTGTCGGCAGACACCCGTGCATCGCGCGACAGGCCGGCGCCGTTGTCGATGACAAGCTCCGGCATGTCCAGCCCTTGCTTGGCCAGCAGGCTCTTGGCGACGGCATCACTGCTGGACACCGTGGCCGGCCGGCGGCCGCGCTCCGCGCCCAGGGTCAGCAGCAGCGTGCGCGCCATGACGTTGTTGCTGCGCTTATTGATCTGGCGGATGGCCTCGGCCAGCGTGGGCGACTCATGGGACGCCAGCACCACGGCATCCGGCGGCACCATGCCGGAGCGAACCTGCCCCTTGAACGTGCCGCCCAGTTCCTTCCACAGCATGCGGAATACTTCGGTCGCGTAATCAGGCTGCGACAAGGCCAGGCGGTACAGGCTGAATTCGCCGCAAGACCCGGCCACCTTGCCGCTCACGCGGATGGTCACGCCCTGCTGGGTGATCACGGGGTCGGTTGTGACCACGGGCGGCCCGGGGCAGCGCACGTCGCTCCATTCCACATTGCCTTCAATCTTTACGCCCGGAAACGGCGGATCAATCAGCGGCACCCATTTATTGGCGGCGGGATCGGGCGCGAATAGCAGCCGCACCGCGCCAAAACCCACCATCAGCGCGTCCGGGCTGGCGTTATAGGCACGATCAGGCGCCCCATCAAAGGCGCCCGGATCGGTAGCCACCTGGCCGAAAATGCTGCGGTCAATGACCAGATCATTGATCTGCTTGACCCCGCGCAGCCGCAATTCGCGCAGCAGCGCCCACAAATCCTGCATCAGAAACTGGGGATCGCCCCCGGCTCGCAGATACAAGGGACCAGCCAACACTCCCTTGGCGTCAGGACGTGCGCCCGGAGCCGACATGAATTCCGTGCGCCAGACGTAGTTCGGCCCCAATTCAGACAGCGCAGCCCAGGTCGTGACCAGCTTCATCACCGACGCGGGGTTGCGGGATTCCTTGGCATTGACCGCCACCATGCGCTGGCCGCCCAGCTCTTGCACCACCAGCGACAGCGCGCTGTCGGGCAGCTTGCTGGCTTTCCAGGCGTTCACCACATTGGGCGGCAAGCCCTGGACCTGCGCGCAGGCAGCGCCGCCGGCCAGGGCCAGCAGTCCGCCGGCCAGCCAATGCTTCAGCCCGCCCACACGCTTTTTCGCTTGTCCCGTCATGCCACGCCCACCTGGTTGCTTGTCCTGCAAAACCGAGAGCATACAAAACCTGGGACAGTTACGGGCGGGAGCTACCCCGCCCTTTCCCGGATTACTGCAATTTCCACTTGCCCGACGCCACGGTCGCCATGACCAAAGCCCGCTCATCCAGCCCGTTGTGGTCGGTAGGGCTCATGGTGACCACTCCCGTCGCCGTCGGCAGGTTCTTGATGTTTTCCAGCGCGTCGCGCAGGGCAGCGCGGAACTCGGGGGTGCCGGGCTTGGCGGATTTCAACGCCACGGGAATTGCCTGTTGCAACAACAGACCCACATCCCAGGTGTAGGCGGCAAACAGAGACACGCTGCCCGCGCCATTGGCGGCCTCATACTTTTTGGCAAATCCCTGGGCGGTAGCCTTGACCGGGTTGGTGTCCGGCAGCAAGTCCGCCACCATCACTGGCCCCACCGGCACCCACGCGCCTTCGCAAGCGGGTCCGCACACGCGCAGGAAATCGCTATTGGCTACGCCGTGGTTGAAGTAAATCTTGCCCTTGAAGCCGCGTTCGCGCAGCGCACGGGCAGGCATGGCGGCTGGCGTGCCGGAGGCCCCCACCACAACGGCATCCGGCGCGGCGCCAATCAACTTCAGTGTCTGGGCGACTGCGGACGTGTCGGTAGGCGCAAAGCTCTCCCTGCCAACGACCTCGATGCCATGCTTTTTGGCGGCTTTTTCGATTTCTACCCAGAACGTCTCACCCAGCGCGTTGTTGAAACCGACAAAACCCAATTTCTTTACGCCATTGGCGGCGGCGTGGCGCGCAATGCCCTCGGCCATCAGGGAGTCAGAGTGCGGCGTTTTGAACACCCACCGCCGCTTGTCGTCCACCGGGTCGATCAGGCGGGCCGACGACGCCAGCGTGATCACCGGCGTGGCCCCGGTGGCCACCGTGTCCAGCATGGCCATCGTGTTGGGCGTGGTGGTGGACCCTACGATCAGGTCGACGTTGTTTTCGGAAATCAGCTTGTGGGAATTACTGACCGCGCGGGTCGTGTCCGACGCGTCATCCAACACGATGTACTCGACCTTCACTCCGCCGATTTCGGTGGGCAGCAGGCTGATGGTGTTGCGCTCGGGGATGCCCAGCGACGCCTGGGGGCCGGTGGTGGACAGGGTAGCGCCAATCTTTACTTGCGCCAGCGCCGGGGCGGCGCCCGCTGCCAGCAAGGCCGCCAGCGCGGCGGCCATCAGGGTACGGCGTGAAATCATGCGGAGTCTCCTTGGGTGCGCGGATATCGTTATGGATTGCGCCGATCCGCTACGGCGTAGAACGCAGTTATACGCCTGGAATCCCGGCTGTGGCTGGCAATATCGTCGTGCTCCACTGGCAGTCACTCCCCCCTGTTCCGCCCCTATTAACTGTCTTCATTACAATAGCCGGTTGCCTCAAGCCAGCCTGGCTGGCGCGGCGCGCGCTTTTGCCGCTTGGCGCCCCCTCTGACAGACAGATACCCGCGTGACCCAGCCTCTTACCGTTTCCGATTTCAACTACGAGTTGCCGCCCGAACTGATCGCGCAGTCGCCCGCCGCCCAACGCACGGGCAGCCGGCTGCTGCACCTGGACGGCGCCAGCCAACTGCACGACCGCCAGTTTTCCGACCTGATCGGCCTGCTGCGTCCGGACGACCTGCTGGTGTTTAACGACACGCGCGTCATCAAGGCCCGCTTGGGCGGCCACAAGATCACGGGCGGCAAGATTGAAGTGCTGGTCGAGCGCATCACCGAGCCCGACCGCGTCCTGGCCCATGTGCGCGCCAGCAAATCGCCCGGGCCGGGCATGGTGCTGCGCCTGGCCGATGCGTTTGACGCTACGGTCCTGGGCCGTGAAGGCGAGTTGTTCGACATTCGCTTTCCCGGCCCGGTGCTGGACCTGTTGGATGCTCACGGCGCGACCCCGCTGCCGCCCTACATCACGCACGAGGCCGATGCCGGGGACGATGACCGCTATCAGACGGTTTACGCCCGCGAACCAGGCGCCGTCGCGGCCCCCACCGCTGGGCTGCATTTTGATCAGCCCACGATGGACCGCCTGGCTGAACTGGGTGTCGCCCGCGCCTTTGTCACGCTGCACGTGGGCGCCGGCACGTTCCAGCCCGTGCGCGTGGACAATCTGGCCGATCACATCATGCACGCCGAATGGTTCACCGTGCCCCAGGCCACCGTGGACGCCATTGCCGCCACCCGTGCCAAGGGCGGCCGCGTGATCGCCGTTGGCACGACCAGCGTGCGCGCCCTGGAATCCGCTGCCGCGCAGACCGAAGGCCGCACCGCTCCCGGCCTGCCGCTGGCCGCCGCCCAGGGCGACACCCGCCTCTTCATCACCCCCGGCTACCAGTACCGCGTTGTGAACGCGCTGGTCACCAACTTCCACCTTCCCCAGTCGACCCTGCTGATGCTGGTGTCGGCGCTGGCCGGCGTCGAGCCGATCCGCCGCGCCTACGCCCACGCGGTGGCCCAGCGCTACCGCTTCTTCAGCTATGGCGACGCCATGTTTATCGAGTCTCCCGCCAAATGACCGGACTGAAATTCGAACTGCTTGCCACTGACGGCGGCGCCCGCCGTGGCCGCGTCACGCTGAACCACGGTGTGGTCGAGACCCCCATTTTCATGCCCGTCGGCACATATGGCAGCGTCAAAGCCATGATGCCGCACGAGCTGAAGGAAATTGGCTCCCAGATCGTGCTGGGCAATACGTTCCACCTGTGGCTGCGCCCGGGCACGGACATCATGGAAAAGCATGGCGGCCTGCACGGCTTCATGCAATGGGACAAACCCATCCTGACGGATTCCGGCGGTTTCCAGGTGTTCAGCCTGCAAGGCATGCGCAAAATTACCGAGGAAGGCGTGAAGTTCGCGTCGCCGATCGACGGCGCGCGCCTGTTCCTGACGCCCGAAGAATCCATGCGCATCCAGCGTTCGCTGAATTCCGACGTTGTGATGGTGTTCGACGAGTGCACGCCCTATGAAATCGACGGCCGGCCCGCCACCGTCGAAGAAGCCGCCCGCTCCATGCGTATGTCTTTACGCTGGGCGCGCCGCTCGCGCGAAGAATTTGACCGCCTGGAAAATCCCAACGCACTGTTCGGCATCGTCCAGGGCGGCATGTACGAGGCGTTGCGCGACGAATCCCTGGCGGGCCTGCAAGACATCGGCTTCCATGGTTATGCCATCGGCGGACTGTCGGTGGGCGAGCCCAAGGAAGACATGATGCGCATCCTGGCGCACGTCACCCCCAAGCTGCCGGCCGAGGCGCCGCGCTACCTGATGGGTGTGGGCACGCCGGAAGACCTGGTCGAAGGGGTGAGCCGCGGCGTCGACATGTTCGATTGCGTCATGCCCACCCGCAACGCCCGCAATGGCTGGCTGTTCACGCGGTTCGGCGACGTGAAGATCCGCAATGCCAAGTACCGCGACGACACCCGCCCGCTGGACCCCAGCTGCTCGTGCCACACCTGCGGCAATTTCTCGCGGGCTTACCTGCATCACCTGCAGCGGGCCAACGAGATCACCGGCGCACGCCTGAATACGCTGCACAACCTGCATTTCTACCTGACCATCATGAAGGAAATGCGCGAAGCCATTGCCGAGGGGCGTTTCGACCTCTGGCGCGCTCAATTCGCCGCCGACCGGGCGCGGGGAATCGAGTAGGCAGGGTTGCAAGTCACTTGGCGCGCTCAGAGGCGGAAAGCCCGATTTGCGAGCGCCGCAAGACGACATTTTTTTGTACGGGGGGCTTTTGCCTGACGGCTTTGCCCCCATTTAGCGGAAAGATCGCCCATTGAATATCGGTAGCCGCCCCAATCGCCTGGGTAGACCCCCTAGTGAAAGGGTGGCAATAACCTATATACAATAGTCGGCTTGCCCTATCCATGGCTCGCGCGGGGATGGGTGCATAAAAACACAGCTACGAAGAAGGCTATAAAGAGAGTTATGCCCGCATAACAATCATCCTGTCCGTGGTGCTGGTTCGCGCCGGCGCCCCATGGAAAGGGCCAAAAAGCCATAGCAACAAACAACCCAAACAGACTTAAACGCAGGAGAATTCAATGTCCGTTATCGATACCGCCAGCCTCGTCGTGGCCCAGGCTGCCGCCCCGGAAGGCAACGCGTTGATGGGCATGCTGCCCATCGTTCTGATGTTCGTGATCCTCTACTTCCTGATGATCCGTCCGCAGATGAAGCGTCAAAAGGAACACCGTAACCTGATCGCCGCTCTGGCCAAGGGCGACGAAGTGGTTACCGCTGGCGGCATGCTGGGCAAGGTCACCAAGGTCAACGACAGCTACGTGACCGTTGAAGTCTCCGAACTGGCCGACAAGCCTGTCGAAGTCATCATGCAGAAGTCGTCGGTTTCGACCGTGCTGCCCAAGGGAACCATCAAGGCCCTGTAAGCGTCTCATAAGAGCCCCATTGGGGCTCTTATCCCAGATGACGCCTACGCCGCCCGCCGCGCTCGCCGCTCGGGCGGCCCTTTTATCACTCTTACATGAAGTAGCCGGCAATGAACCGCTATCCCCTCTGGAAGTACATTACGGTCCTGATCGCGGTCATCATTGGCCTGCTGTACACGCTTCCGAATTTCTACGGCGAGTCCCCTGCCGTCCAGGTTTCCAGCGCCAAGGCCACCATCAAGGTTGACCCGGCCATGCTGAGCCGGGTCGAGCAAATCCTGACGGACGCCAAGATCCCGAACGAAGGGGTCTTCTTTGAACAGAACGGCACCCTGGGCACCGTGCGTGCCCGTTTCACGTCGACCGACCTGCAATTGCAAGCGCGCGACCTGATCGACAAAACACTCAACACGACTCCTGGCGACGCGCACTACACCGTGGCGCTGAACCTGCTGCCTGCCTCCCCCCCGTGGATGCGCTCGCTCGGCTGGTTCGCCCCCAAGCCCATGTACCTGGGCCTGGACCTGCGCGGCGGCGTGCACTTCCTTTTGCAAGTCGACATGCAGGGCGCTCTGACCGCCCGCTACGATTCGCTGTCCGCCGACGTGCGTTCGGTGCTGCGTGACCAGAAGATCAATGTGGCCGGCGTCGAACGCTCTGGCATGGGCATTGCCGCGACCTTCGCCAACACCGACGACCGCGACCGCGCCATTTCCACGCTGCGCACGCGTCTGCCTGACCTGGAGTTTGTCGAACGCGAAGAAAACGGCAAGCAAGTGCTGCTCGGCGCGCTGAACCCCGCCGCGGTCCAACGCGTGCAAGATTCGGCGCTCAAGCAGAACATCAACACTCTGCACAACCGGATCAACGAGCTGGGCGTGGCCGAACCGGTCATCCAGCAGCAAGGCGCCGACCGTATCGTGGTGCAGTTGCCCGGCGTGCAGGACGTGGCCAAGGCCAAGGAATTGCTGGGCCGTACCGCCACGCTGGAAATCCGCATGGTTGACGACTCCCCCACCGCGCAAGCCGCGCTGCTGGGCGGCTCCGTGCCCTTCGGTCTGGAACGCTACAACGATCGCGACGGCCGTCCGATTCTGGTGCGCCGCCAGGTTGTCCTGACGGGTGAAAACCTGCAAGACGCCCAACCCGGCCGCGATTCGCAAACCCAGCAGGCCGCTGTCCACCTGACGCTGGATTCCAAGGGCGCCCGCATTTTCCGCGACGTTACCCGCGACAACATCAACAAGCGCATGGCCATCCTGCTGTTTGAAAACGGCAAGGGCGAAGTGGTCACGGCACCGGTCATCCGCAGCGAAATCGCTGGCGGCCAGGTGCAGATTTCGGGCAGCATGAGCTCCGAAGAAGCCGCCGACACCGCGCTGCTGTTGCGCGCTGGTGCGCTGGCTGCACCGATGTCCATCATCGAAGAACGCACCATCGGCCCGAGCCTGGGCGCCGACAACATCTCGAAGGGCTTCCATTCGACGCTGTACGGCTTCCTGGCAATCGCCGCGTTCATCATCCTGTACTACCACTTGTTCGGTGTCTTCTCCACGGTCGGCCTGACGCTGAACGTGCTGTTGCTGCTGGCGCTCTTGTCCATGCTGCAAGCCACGCTCACCCTGCCTGGTATCGCCGCTATCGCGCTGACGCTGGGCATGGCCATTGACTCAAACGTGCTGATCAACGAGCGGATACGGGAAGAGCTGCGCGCGGGGGCCACTCCGCAACAGGCCATTCACCACGGTTTTGAACGCGCCTGGGGCACGATTCTTGACTCGAACCTCACGACTTTGATCGTCGGTCTGGCGCTGCTGGCCTTCGGCTCGGGTCCGATCCGGGGCTTCGCGGTGGTGCACTGCCTGGGCATCCTGACCTCGATGTTCTCATCGGTGGTGGGCGTGCGCGCCCTGGCCAACCTGTACTACGGCCGCAAGAAGAAGCTCACCACGATCTCCATCGGCGAAGTCTGGAAACCGAAGGCAAACTGAAAATAAAGCGGACGGCGCAAGCCGTCCGCCACAGAAAAGAACCGAAGGCGAAAAATGGAATTTTTCCGGATTCACCGCACCATCCCGTTCATGCGCCACGCATTGGTGCTGAACATCATCAGTCTCGTCACGTTTGTTCTGGCGGTCTTCTTCATTCTTACCCGCGGTTTCCACCTGTCGATCGAGTTCACCGGCGGCACGGTCATGGAAGTCAACTACGCCCAGACGGCGCAGCTTGAAAACGTGCGCGGCGTGGTGTCCAAACTGGGCTACACCGACTTCCAGGTGCAGAACTTCGGCACCTCGCACGACGTCATGATCCGTCTGCCGCTGCAAGAAGGCCAGACATCGGCAACCCAGAGCGAAACCGTCATGGCCGCGCTCAAGACCGCCGATTCGGGCGTTCAACTGCGCCGCGTGGAATTCGTGGGTCCGCAGGTTGGTCAGGAACTGCTGCACAACGGCCTGATGGCTTTGTTGGTGGTGGTGATCGGCATCATGGTGTACCTGGGCTTCCGGTTTGAATGGAAGTTCGCCGTCGCTGGCGTGATCGCCAACCTGCACGATGTGGTGATCATCCTGGGCTTCTTCGCCTTCTTCCAGTGGGAGTTCTCGCTGTCGGTGTTGGCGGGCGTGCTGGCGGTGCTGGGGTACTCCGTAAACGAATCCGTGGTCATCATGGATCGTATCCGCGAGAACTTCCGCAAGTACCGCAAAGCGGATGTGCAAGAAGTCATCAACAGCGCTATTACCCAAACCATCTCGCGAACCATCATCACTCACGGTTCGACGCAGATGATGGTGCTGGCCATGCTGTTCTTTGGCGGCCCCACCCTGCACTACTTCGCCATGGCGCTGACCATCGGCATCTGGTTCGGCATCTATTCGTCGGTGTTCGTCGCCGCCGCGCTGGCCATGTGGATGGGCGTCACGCGCGAAGACCTGATCAAGCCGGTCAAGAAAGATGGCGAGGAAGGCGAAGTCGCTTAAGGCCTCTTCGACAACTTCACGCTTCAAAGCAAAACCCGTCGCTTGCGACGGGTTTTTTGCTTTCTGGCGTGGCGGTGAACGTCGGCCGGCTTCGGTCTCTACGAATAGTCGTGTCGTCCTGGATGCGGCTACTTTGTCCGTTCTCGCCGCAAGGCTCATTGACTTATATATCCGAACAGGTATATTTCATGGTAACGGAAAACCCCAAGCCGCTTTTCTGGGAAGGCTCATCCAAGAAGGACTTCAAGACGTTCCCCATCCCTGTTCAAAAATGCATGGGAATGCGCTTGCATGTCGTTCAGTTGGGCCGCTGGCCTGACTCGGCCAAACCCTGGACGGGCCTGGGCTCCGGCATTTACGAACTTACCGAAGACGAAGCAGGCGACACGTATCGCGCGGTATATGCCTTGCAGATCGGCAATGCCGTTCATGTGTTGCACGCATTTCAAAAGAAATCCAAATCCGGAATCAGCACGCCCAGACCTGACATCGAAATGATCCGAAGGCGGTTGAAACAAGTACTGGCCCGTCACGGCCCAAACAGGAGCGTCCCTTGACCAAATCCAACACTGGCACCGACAACGTCCTCTATGACCTGGGCTTTGAAGATGCCGCTGACCTGACCGCGAAAGTCCAATTGGCCGTCAAGTTCAACGATCTCATCGATCAGCGCGGCTTGAATCAAACTGAAGTTGCCGCGCTGACTGGCATGACCCAGCCCAAGGTCTCGCAAATCCGGCGCTACAAGCTGCTGAACGTTTCTCTGGAACGGCTTATGCAGGCGTTGGTGTGCCTGGATCAGCATGTAGAGATCCGGGTTCGCAAAGCGCGCCAATCCGAGACCGCCGGCATCACCGTCACGGCGTGAAGCGGCCACTGTACTGCTTAGCCTGTTACCGGTGTACGGGTACGAATGTTCCAGCATTCGCTACCATAGGCACACCATGAAACTATCCATTGATCATCTCGTCATCGCCGCGGCTGACCTTGCCAGCGGCACAGAATATGTGGCCGAACTGCTGGGCATTGCGCCGCAGGCCGGCGGAGCGCATCCGCGCATGGGTACCCATAACCGGGTGCTGGGCCTGGCGGACGGCGTTTATCTGGAAGTGATTGCCATCGATCCCGATGCGCCTCCGCCCGAGCGGCCGCGCTGGTTTGGATTGGATCAGGGCGACATTCGTGCGCGGCTGGAGCAAGGGCCGTTTCTGGCCCACTGGGCAGCGCGAGTCGAAGCCCCGCTGGATCTGACCCGCATGCAGGCTGAACACCCTGATCGCATCGCGCCTGTCATTCCAATGACGCGCGGCGATTTGCGCTGGCGTCTGACCGTACCGGACGACGGCAGCCTGCCGGCATGGCACGAAGCCGGTCATACCGTTGGCGACGGACTCTTGCCCACCCTGATCCAATGGGACGTGGACGCCTACCCAGGCGTGAGCCTGCCGCGCCAGCCCTTGAAGCTTGCCCGCCTGACGGGCAGCCACCCTCAGGCCGGCCTGCTGCGCCAGGGCCTGACCTGGATGGGCGCAGAGACCCTGATAGACCTGGAACAATCCAACGGACCACCCCGCTTGCGCGCTCAAATCGACACGCCGCAAGGTTTGAAGACCCTTGCGTAAGCGCAAGACATAACAACAATTCAACAACCCAAACCGGAGACCTGCCCATGCCCGCCACCTACAAACGATTCGATGACGAGCCCTATCTGGGCCAGTGCGACGCCACCGTCATCGCCGTCAATCCCGAGGGCATCGAACTGGACGAAACCGTCTGCTATGCGCGCAGCGGCGGCCAGGCCGGCGACGCTGGCACCATCACCTTGGCCGACGGCCGCGTCCTGCCGCTGACTGACACCATCTATGCCGATGACCGCCAACGCATTCTGCATGTGCTGGACGGCGATATCACGCTGCAAGTGGGCGACCGCGTCACAGTGGCCATCGACTGGCCGCGGCGCCATCGGCTGATGCGCCTGCATACCTGTCTGCACTTGCTGGGGTCGCTGGTACCCGCTCCGGTGACCGGATGCAGCATCTCGCCCGATTCCGCGCGCATCGATTTTGATTTGCCCGAATCCACGCTGGAAAAAGCCGATCTGACTGACCGCCTCAACGCCCTGATCGACACCCGCATCGACATCGCTGTCAACGGCATTACCCCGGAAGAATTGGCCGCGCAACCCGACCTGGTGCGTACAGTGGGCGCCGCGCCGCCAGCCGGGACGAGCAAGATTCGAATCATCGAGATCCCTGGCGTCGACCGCCAGCCCTGTGGCGGCACGCACGTGGCCAACACGGGTGAGATCGGCCCGGTGGTCATCACGAAAATTGAGAAGAAAAGCCGCACGAACCGGCGCGTGGTCGTGACGTTCGCGTAAAGCCCCTGGGCGGTCAGCGGCCACCCAAGAACAAGGGCCGCGATTTGAACTGCGGCCCTTGTTTTATCCCTGGCACACCCTCACGCCTTTTTCCACCAGCGCCACGGCGCTCGCAGCGGCCACTGGTACTTGCTGCCCAGTACGCGGGGCGCCAGCACATGGCCCACCAGCAGGGCAATACCGGCCGCCACCATGACGTCAGACAAATAGTGATCCAGATTCACCAGCCGGCTTATCGCCACCAGTACGCCCAGCGACAAAAACAGCCAGCGCCACTTGGGCGCCAGAATACCCAGCACGACAGCCACGGCAAACGCGGCGTAAGTGTGGCTGGACGGAAAGGAATTGAACTGCTGTACGCGTGAAAAGGACTCACCCAGGCCGTAGATGCCCTTCTCAAAAAACAGCTCGGGGCGGGCGCGAGCCACCGACCGTTTCAGCACCAGCACAATCAGCCCGCCCACCGCCAACGTGGACAGCATGAACAAGCTGCCCCGGGCCATGCTTGCATAGCTCATGCGCAAGGGATTGCGCCAGCCGCGCGCCAGGCCAATCAGGCCGATGACATAAAAAGCCAGCGCCACACCGATATAGGGGCCGCTTTCACCCAGCTGCCCGACCCATTCGAACGACTCGTTCACACCATCAGACACCGATTGCTTGATCCATATCGCCAGGGGCAAATCCACCCAGCGCGCGCAGGCGCCTGCCACCAACGCCAACGCCAGACCCAGCAACAGCCAGGTCAAGCGAGAAAACGGGTTGCGGACTTCGTCCGGCACAGGCAGCCCGGGTGCGGCATCCACGGCGGGAGTCGCAACCGGAGGCGTGAGAGGGTTCAAATTCATCGGTAGCGCTCAAGAATAATGAGAAATATTACTGCCGTCCGCATGGCAGTTGGCGCGCTATCGTAACGGGCGTCCGCAGCCAAGCCAAGAAACAATTTCCCCGCAAGGGTTAAAATTCCCGCTTTCCATCCTTCAGCCCCCGGGATCTACACCCGTCACGGCGACCATCATGCAAGAAACTTCTATCAAGCGCGTGGACACTCCGCGCGACGGCGCTCCCGCCCCTGCTCCCGCCGATATCAGTACCGGCTCCCCCCGCAAACTGTACATCCGCACCTTTGGCTGCCAGATGAACGAATACGATTCGGACAAGATGGCCGACGTGCTGCGGGGCGACCAGGGACTGGAACTGACGGACAACCCGGAAGAGGCCGACGTCATTCTGTTCAACACCTGTTCGGTACGCGAGAAGGCGCAGGAAAAAGTCTTCTCGGATCTGGGCCGGGTTCAACACCTGAAGAAGACCAATCCGAACCTGGTGATCGGCGTAGGCGGCTGTGTGGCCAGTCAGGAAGGCGCGGCCATCGTCAAGCGCGCGCCTTATGTGGACGTGGTTTTCGGCCCCCAGACGCTACACCGTCTGCCTGACCTGATTGCCCGGCGCCGCGCCGAAGGACGCTCGCAGGTAGACATCAGCTTTCCAGAAATCGAAAAGTTCGACAACATGCCGCCCCCGAAAGTGGATGGCGCCACGGCGTTCGTTTCCATCATGGAAGGCTGTAGCAAATATTGCAGCTTCTGTGTCGTGCCGTACACGCGAGGCGAGGAAGTGTCCCGTCCGTTTGACGACGTGCTGATCGAAGTGGCCGACCTGGCCGACCAGGGCGTGAAAGAAGTGACGCTGCTGGGCCAGAACGTGAACGCCTACCGCGGCCGCATGGCAGACAGCGAAGAGATCGCCGATTTCGCCATGCTGCTGGAATACGTGCATGAGATTCCCGGCATCGAGCGCATCCGCTACACGACCTCGCACCCCAAGGAAATGACTCAGCGCATGGTGGACGCCTACGCCCGCCTGCCCAAACTGGTGTCGTTCCTGCACCTGCCCGTGCAGGCAGGCAGCGACCGCGTGCTGGCCGGCATGAAGCGCGGCTACACCACCCTGGAATTCAAGTCCGTCGTGCGCCGCCTGCGTGCCGCGCGCCCTGACCTGACGCTGTCCTCCGATTTCATCGTGGGTTTCCCCGGCGAAACGGAAGAAGATTTTGAAAAGACGATGAAGCTGATCGAAGACGTGGGTTTCGATACGTCTTTCTCGTTCGTGTATTCGCGCCGTCCGGGCACGCCCGCCGCCGATTTGTCGGACGACACGCCGCAAGACGTGAAGCTGCGCCGGCTGCAACGTCTGCAAGCGCTGATCAACGAGCAGGCCGCCATCATTGCCCGCAACATGGTGGGTACGCGCCAGCGCGTGCTGGTGGAAGGCCCCTCGCGCCGCGACCCGAACGAACTGATGGGCCGCACCGAAAACAACCGCATCGTGAACTTTGCCGCGCCCGCGCGCCTTATCGGACAAATGGTCGACGTCATCATCACCGAAGCGCATACCAATTCGTTGCGCGCCCAGGTGGCCGATGTGGACCGCGCTTCCCAAGAGACCGAATGACCACACCCCGTTCCCGCGTCCGCCGCTCCATGCCTGCCGTCGTCAATCTGGATGGCGACAACACCCACCTGGCCAATCTGTGCGGCCCGCTGGACGAAAATCTGAGGCAGCTGGCCGACGGCATGGGAGTCAAGCTCTCGCGCCGTGGCAGCCGCGTCACCATCGAGGGTGAACACGCCGAGCTGGCCGGCCGCGTACTGCGCCGCTTTCATGAGCAGGCTGTGCACCGCGCGCTGTCGGTCGACGACATTCAGCTGGGTCTCGTCGAGATCGGCGTGGGACGGCAGGAAGAAAAGCTGCAAGAAGAAGCGGCTCGCGAAGCCGAACCGCTGCCCTCGCTGGACGACGAAAGCGACAGTATTGCCTTGCGTACCAAGCGCAGCGATCTGCGCCCGCGCACGCCGCGCCAGCGCGACTACTTGAACAACATTCTCAAACACGACATCACCTTTGGCGTCGGCCCCGCAGGCACGGGCAAGACGTGGCTGGCGGTTGCCTGCGCCATCGACGCGATGGAACGGGAAACCGTGCAGCGCCTGGTGCTGACGCGCCCGGCGGTGGAGGCAGGCGAACGGCTGGGCTTTCTGCCCGGTGATCTGGCGCAGAAGGTAGATCCGTACCTGCGCCCGCTGTACGACGCGCTCTACGACTTGATGGGCTTTGAGAAGGTCCAGCGTCTGTTTGAAAAACAGACCATTGAGATCGCCCCGCTTGCCTATATGCGCGGCCGCACGCTGAACCACGCCTTCATCATCCTGGACGAGGCGCAGAACACCACGCCGGAACAAATGAAAATGTTCCTGACGCGGATCGGCTTCGGCAGCAAAGCCGTCATCACGGGCGACCCGTCGCAGGTCGATCTGCCGCGCGGCGCCGATAGCGGTCTGGCCCATGCAGTGAAGGTGCTGCATGACGTGCAGGGCATCGCCACCACCCGTTTCACCAGCCGCGATGTCGTGCGCCACCCGCTGGTCGCCCGCATCGTCGACGCCTATGACCGCGCCTCCGAAAATGAAGCCTGAGCTGTCCCTATCCGTCCAGTACGGTGTTGAAGAAGCCCGCCTGCCCCGCTGGCGCCTGCGCCGCTGGGCGGAACGTGCGCTGGCGGCTGCGGCGGAAGACGGTTTGGTCGATTTTTCGGCTGCGGAACTCAGCTTGCGCCTGGTAGGCGCGGCCGAAGGCCGGCGCCTGAACCGGGATTTCCGCGGCCGCGACTACGCCACCAATGTGCTGACATTCGAGTACGGCGTGGACCCGCTAGGCGTGGCGCGCGGCGATATCGTGATGTGCGTGCCGGTGCTGGTGCGCGAGGCCCGTGAACAGCGCAAAGCGCTCTTGGACCATGCAGCCCACCTGACCCTGCATGGCGTGCTGCATTCGCTGGGTTACGACCACATCAAAGCGCGCGACGCCCGGCGCATGGAAGCCCTGGAAACGGCAACGCTCGCGCAAATGGGTATCGACGATCCCTACGTTTCAGCGTAACGATCCCTTCGGGTCTACCCTGAGAATTTACCGAAGTTGAGGGCTTTCACGGCACAAATGCCGTGGATTGGACCCATTTTCGGCGGACCAGTTACAATTTGGCAGCCAGTTTCGGTTATGCTGGCCCCTCCCTAACTTGTCCTCCCGGACGATGTCTGACCCTTACCCTGCTCCCGAAGCGACCGCTGCTCGCTCATCCAAACCCGCCACTAAATCCCTTCTAGACCGTCTGCTTTCCCTTGTGCGCCGAGAGCCCGAGGACCGTGAAGGCATCAAGGCGATCCTGGAAGCCGCCCACGAACGCAATCTGCTGGACGCCGAGTCCTACAAGATGATCAAGGGCGCGCTCGCCGTGTCCGAGGGCACTGTTGGCGACATCATGGTTCCGCGTTCGCGCATGGACCTGCTGGACGTCACGCAGCCCATTCCCTACCTGGTGGCCACCGTGATCGAAACCGCGCATTCGCGGTTCCCGGTCTACGAAGGCGACCGCGACAACATCATCGGCATCCTGCTGGCCAAGGATCTGCTGCGCTGCATGCTCGAACCCGACATTGAACTGCGCAAGCTGGTCCGCCCGGCCGTGTTCATCCCGGAATCCAAGCGTCTGAACGTGCTGTTGCACGAATTCCGCGCCAGCCGAAACCATCAGGCCATCGTCATCGATGAGCACGGTGGCATTTCGGGCCTGGTCACCATGGAAGACGTGCTGGAACAGATCGTCGGCGACATCGAAGATGAATTCGACGAAACCGAGGAAGACTCGATCTTTCCTGAAGGCGAAAACCAGTGGCGCGTGCTTGCCGCCACCGATATCTCGCACTTCAACGAGGTCTTTGGCTGCCAATTGCCTGACGACGAATACGACAGCGTCGGCGGTTGGATGGGCGGCCAACTGGGCCGTATCCCCCGCCGTGGCGACATGGCCGAATTCGACGGCCTTCGTATGGAAGTTGCTCGCGGCGACGCACGCCGCGCCATCTGGTTGCGTGTCAAACGCAACGTAGCTTCTCAGCCCACCCGTACCTCCGACGACGAATGAGCCTGACCCCGCGCAGCCGATTCCTGCGCGGCGCCGCCGGCCTGATGCTGGCGGGCGCCGTGCACGCCCTGACTTTCGCGCCTGGCCCGCTGCCGGACTGGGCCTTGGCAATCACCCAGATCGTGGCGCTCGCCATCGCGGCGCGGGTCACGCTATATGCGCCATCCGCCAAGCTGGCATGGGCGCGTGGCTGGCTGTTCAGCTTTGTCAGCTATGCGCTTGGGCTGTACTGGATCTTCATCAGCCTGCATCGTTATGGCGATCTGGCCGCTCCGCTTGCGGTGGCCGGCGTCTTGGCGTTGTCCGCTTTCCTGGCGCTGTTTCCCGCCACAGCGGGCGCGCTGGCTCGCCGCTATGCGCCACTGGCGTCCGACTCGCCGCCATTGCGCATTCTGTCCGGCACCTTGGCCTGGGCGGCGATGTGGGCGGCGTTCGAATGGCTGCGCGCTGTGTTGTTTACGGGTTTCCCGTGGCTGAATATCGGCTACGCGCACGTCGATAGCCCCATCGCAGGCTGGGCGCCAATTCTGGGCGTGCATGGCATGGCCTTCGTCGCCGCGTTCGCCGCCGCTGCGATGGCCAGCCTTTGGCAACCATCCCGAAAAAAGGCCATGGACTCGCGTCAGGCGCTGGCAGCCGGCATCGCCGTTGCCCTGGCGGCCGCTGGCTGGCCGCTGTCGCGCATTGACTGGTCAGCTCCAACCGGCGACCCGCTCAACGTGCGGCTGGTTCAGGGCAACATCGAGCAATCGCAAAAATTCGACCCGGCATTGTTGGAACAAAGCCTGGTCCGTCATCTGGACCTTGCTGCCATGCTCCCCGCGGGAGGCGTGCCTGCGCCGCAACTGGTGATCCTGCCAGAGACAGTCTTGCCGGTGTTCCAGGATCAGCTGGACCCAAGGGTCTGGGACACATGGCGCCGCGTGGCCGCCCAGCGCAATATGGTCATTGCCATGGGGGTTCCGCTGCATGACCGGGTGAATGGCCGCGACCGCTATACCAACAGCGTAATGGGCTTTGACGGCAATACGCCGGTTGAACAACTGGTGGCGGGCAACCCTGCCATGCGTTACGACAAGCGCCATCTGGTGCCCTGGGGCGAATACGTGCCGCCGGGTTTCCATTGGTTCGTGGACATGCTGAATATTCCGCTGGGCGACTTCGATCGCGGCGGAGAACGTCAGACGCCGTTTGCCGTGGGCGGTCAGCACGTGGCATTCAACATCTGCTACGAAGATTTGTTCGGGCCCGATCTGTTGCCCGCCTTGCAACCGGGCGCCAATGGCGAACCGGGCGCGACCATCCTGGTCAACGTCAGCAATCTGGGCTGGTTCGGTGATTCATGGGCGTTGCGCCAGCATTTGCAGATTGGCCGTTTGCGCACCATGGAGACGGCGCGCCCGATGCTCACGGCCACCAACACCGGCATCACCGCGGCTATCGACGCCAAGGGCCATGTGGCGGCACAGCTGGCGCCGCATCAGGTGGGCGTGCTGCCGGTCGCCGTGCAAGGCATGACGGGGCTGACGCCTTACGCACGCTTTGGCGACAAGATCGCGCTGGCCTTGGCCGGCCTGGCGCTGATTGCCGCTTTCGGCAGCGGCCGCAAAACACGCCGAGCCTAGCCGCGCATCACGCGAAGAGATTCGCCGGCAACGCCCCACTTTCCTCGGGCGGCCGGCGAGGCCCGGCGCCTGCACCGGTTTCCTCGATCGCCTCTGCAATGGCATCCATGTCATCGCTGTCCAGCTCTAATTCCGCAGCGCCCAGCAGCCCGTTGACCTGAGCAGCGCTGCGCGCGCCCACAATGGCGCCAGTCACACCAGGCCAGGCAAGCGTCCATGCTGCCGCGACGGCTGCCACGGTTGTGCCGTGACGTTCGGCAATAGGCTTGAAGGCTTCCGCCAATGCCAGATTGCGTTGCAAATTGGGCGGCGTGAATTCCGCATTGCGCGAGCGCCAGTCATCCGCTGGCAAGGCCCGCGCGCGTTCCTCGGAAAACCCGCCCGTCAGCAGACCTGACTGCATCGGGCTGTAGACGATCACCCCTGTGTCATTTGCCGCACACCACGGAATCAGGTCGGCTGCCGCTTCGCGTCGGATCGCAGAAAAAGGCGGCTGCAAGGTATCCACATGGCCGAACGACTCGGCGTCCTGCACCTGCGCAAGATTGTGATTGGATAGTCCGATGGCGCCAACCTTTCCGGCTTGTTTCAAGTCCAGCAATTCACGCCAATACGACTCCAGCGGCGTGCCGTCTCCTGCCGGCCAATGCATCTGGTACAGATCGATGCGCTCCACCCCCAGCCGGCGCAATGAATCTTCGATTTCGCTGCGGATACTTGCGGGCGCTCCGTTACGCCGCGGCATGGCCTGGGGCTGCTCCGGCGACCACGTCAGCCCGCACTTGGTGAAGATGTAGGGCCGCTCGCTGCCTGGCATCTGCGCCAGCGCACGCCGCACAATCTCTTCCGAATGCCCCAGTCCGTAGACGGCGGCGGTATCGATCCAATTGATGCCACGGTCCACGGCCAGGCGGATCGCCGCAATGGAATCCAAATCGTCTTGCGCGCCCCAACCGACCGCCCAGCCATTGCCGCCGATCGCCCACGCGCCCAATCCGATGCGTGTGATCTCCAAACCACTGCGGCCCAACGGGCGAGTGGGAAACGACGTTTTAGTGGTCATAGTCATACTCATAGGCCGATTGCTGTGACGATGAGCGTTTTTTTACTCAAATTCGCCATCTCGAATAAAAAATTTTCTTGCCCACGATAGCATCCGCACAAGTCTTTGATTTTCTTGGAATCTGCACCAATCCACTGTCACATCACGACATGCAATTCCGCTCAGAAATTGCGCATTTTGGCCATCCAACCCCAATTTTTGTGCAAGTTTTTAACTTTTTCCCCTCCGCTGACTTGCACGCCTTATTTAGTTCGTGCATAATCTCGTTTCTTCGCCAACGGCACTAAACAAAACCGGCAACGAACTACGAAAAAGCGCACTATCAAACGTGTGTTTCGGTCGTAAAACGTAGCAGGAGTTGATTAGAGAAACGGGGGTATAGCTCAGCTGGGAGAGCGCTTGCATGGCATGCAAGAGGTCAGCGGTTCGATCCCGCTTACCTCCACCAGTCAACAGCGAAGAAAGCAGTACAAGTGAAAGCAGTACGAGTTTGCAAGTCCAAGTCCCCTTCGTCTAGAGGCCTAGGACATCACCCTTTCACGGTGAGTACAGGGGTTCGAATCCCCTAGGGGACGCCAGTTTATCTGGCAGCAGTATGCAGTAAATAGCAGTAAGCATTAGATAAGTGCAGTTGAAGTGACAAAAGTAGTTGAGTAAGCCGCTGCGGAGCGGTAGTTCAGTTGGTTAGAATACCGGCCTGTCACGCCGGGGGTCGCGGGTTCGAGCCCCGTCCGCTCCGCCAAAAGCTCTCTCGCTCTGAGTCTTTCAAGAGCTCCGTCTTCGGGGCTTTTTGCTTTTATAGAGTGTGAGACCTTGTTGTTTGAAGTTTGGAACATCAAGCACCCCTGGGGGGTATAGCTCAGCTGGGAGAGCGCTTGCATGGCATGCAAGAGGTCAGCGGTTCGATCCCGCTTACCTCCACCAGTAAGCAGTACGTAGTAAAGTTTTGGTTTATGTTTTAGTTCAGGTCCCCTTCGTCTAGAGGCCTAGGACATCACCCTTTCACGGTGAGTACAGGGGTTCGAATCCCCTAGGGGACGCCAGCTTTCTGGCATGTAGTACCAAGCTGCCTTGACACCGCAGTGTAGTAATGAAGTTTGAGTACACCGCTGCGGAGCGGTAGTTCAGTTGGTTAGAATACCGGCCTGTCACGCCGGGGGTCGCGGGTTCGAGCCCCGTCCGCTCCGCCAAAGCGCTTTGCGCTTTACTTGCATCAAGCGGGTGCAGATATCATCAAGCAGTGCCATCAAAAGCTCCGGATTCCGGAGCTTTTTGCTTTTGCGCGGCATCTATCCAGCCCACGCCATGCTGATGCCATGGACATGCGGCAGCTCTACTCTCCCCCATCCCTCTGACTCGTTCGTTTTGCCCTCTGGACAGCATGGCGGCGCGCCTTCATCCTGTGGTCTCTCGCCATGCGAATAGAAGAGGCCTACGTGACCACAAAAGCCGCCACACCCCAAGCCCATCGCCAACACTTGCAGAGCATCATCGCGGGTCTGAACGAAGGCATCATCGTGCTCGAACCCGACGGCGCGATTGCCTGGGCCAACAACAGCGCGCTTGCGCTGCACGGTGTGGACACATTGGAAGATCTGGGCGGCACGCCCGCTGGTTACCGCAAGCGCTACACGCTGACGTACCGCAATCATCATCGCGTACCAGCGCGACAGTATCCGCTGGACCGCTTGAACGCTGGCGAGCCGTTCGATGATTTGCTGCTGGACTTGAGCCGCAAGGATGACGAAGAATTCCTGCGCAACGTACGCGCTCGCGGCCTGAATCTGGATGGCGACAATGGCCCCGACTATCGCGTGCTGATCCTGCATGATCAGACCGAACACTTGAATGCCGAAGAACGCTTTGAACGCACCTTCGGCGCCAATCCCGCCCCCGCCCTGATTTGCCGCCTGACCGACCTGCGATATGTAAAGGTGAACAAGGGATTTCTGGAGATGACCGGCTACACCCGCGATGAGGTCGTCGGGAAGTCTGCTTACGAGCTGGATGTGCTGGACGGCGGGGATGACAAAGAATCGGCGGTCGCCAAACTGAACGAAGGGCAGACCATCACCCAACGCGAAGGCGTGGTGAAGCTTGCCGACGGCGGCTCAAAATTCGTGATGGTCGCGGGCCAGCCCATCGACATGCAGGATGAACCCTGCATGCTGTTCACCTTTATCGACCTGGAAGCACGCAAGCGTACGGAACTGGCGCTACGTGAAAGCGAAGAGCGCTTTTCCAAGGCTTTCCGGCTGGCGCCCGTGCCGATGGCAGTATGCGAAGGCGACACCCTGCACGTGCTCGAAATCAACGAAGCCTTTACCGCAGCCACTGGCACCTCAGCAGAAGATAGCGAAGGCCAGGCCCTGACAGAACTGGGTCTGGTGCCCTACGAGGGCATGAACGCCAGCCTGATGCGCGGTGAAAATGCACGCAATCGCGAAGCCATACTCACCACGCAGGATGGCGAACAGCTGGACTGCCTGGTGTCTGCCGAACCGGTCATGATCGGCGGCGAGCGGCGTTTGCTTGTCGTGATGCAGGACATCACGGAGCGCAAGCGGTCCGAAACCGAACTGCTGGCGGCCATAGAGGCGGTAATGCAGGACACGTCCTGGTTCAGCCGCGGCATCATCGAAAAACTGGCGCAGTTGCGTGAGCCCGCGCCTGCCACCCGGGATGTGGCCGAACTGGCTCAACTGACCACGCGGGAGCGCGAGGTGCTTGGCCTGCTATGCCAAGGGCACGATGACGACAGCATCGCCAAGAGCCTGAAGCTCTCGCGTAACACCGTACGCAATCATGTGGCCACGATCTACAGCAAGATCGGCGTCCACCGGCGCAGCGCTGCGATCGTGTGGGCGCGTGATCGCGGCATTACCGGGCATGAATCCAAACGGGCACGCGACAAACCGCCTAAAGACTAGGCATTAAAAGTCTCCGTTAACAATTGGAAGCAAATTATTCAGGGTAGCGGCGTCGCCGAAGATAGCGCCGAGTTAGACCGCCGCACCCTCCAAAACACTGCATTTTTATGTAACTTGCCGCCATTGCGCTGGCATTTTCACCCCTTCGGCCCACGTTGCGCAAACCCTGCGCAGGTTCTTACGATCCGCCGATCCGCCTTTGCCTGTTCTGAGGGAAGCGGCGCGATCCCCGTAAGACTGACTGGAGCCCGTTCATGCAGACCGCCTTTATCCCCGTCCCCACGACGTCCAAGCACTTGCCTGCACCCGCTTGGAGCACGGCCGACATTCTTGCGCTCTACGAGCTGCCATTCATGGACCTGGTGCATCGCGCGCAGCAGACGCATCGCGCTCATTTCGATCCCAACACCATCCAGTTATCCAGCCTGCTGTCGATCAAGACCGGCGGCTGTCCTGAAGATTGCGCCTACTGCCCGCAGTCTTCGCATTACGACACCGGACTGGACGCCGATAAGCTGATGCCCTTGGCCGACGTTGTGGCAGCCGCCAGCGCCGCGCAAGCAGGGGGCGCCCAGCGTTTCTGCATGGGCGCTGCTTGGCGCAGCCCCAAACCGCACCATCTGGAGGCGGTGGCCGAAATGATCACGGCGGTCAAAGCACTGGGGCTGGAAACCTGCGTGACGCTGGGCATGCTGCGCGAAGGCCAGGCGGAACAGTTGAAGGACGCCGGGCTGGATTACTACAACCACAACCTGGACACCTCGCCGGAGTTCTACGGCAAGATCATTTCCACCCGCACCTACCAGGACCGCCTGGACACGCTGGACCGCGTGCGCGACGCCGGCATCAATGTGTGCTGCGGCGGCATCGTAGGCATGGGCGAGTCGCGGCGAGAACGCGCGGGCCTGATCGCCCAGCTCGCCAGTATGGAGCCGTATCCCGAGTCGGTGCCAATCAACAATCTGGTGCAGGTCGAAGGCACGCCGCTCGCCAACGTCGAGGCGTTGGACCCCTTTGAATTCGTCCGCACAATCGCGGTGGCTCGCATCACCATGCCGCGCGCAGCGGTGCGCCTCTCGGCAGGCCGCGAAGCCATGGACGATGCGCTGCAAGCGTTGTGCTTCATGGCGGGCGCGAACTCCATGTTCTACGGCGACGCGCTGTTGACCACCGCCAATCCACAGATGCAGGCCGACCAGCTCCTGCTGCAACGCCTGGGAATGCGGGTAGACGCGGCACAGCACCACCATGAGAGCGTGGCGTGCCGCTGACATCAGGCATTCTGTACCTGCTGGCCAGCGTGGGATTCAGCGTCACTGTCGCCGTCTTGCTGAAACTGGCCCGCCGCTATCAGGTGGATGTGCGCCAGGCGATCGCGATGAACTACGCCGTCGCTGCCCTGCTCTGCTGGGCAGTATTGCGGCCGGATGCCGCCCGTTTGCTGACACCGGCCACGCCTTGGCTGGTGTTAGCGGCGTTGGGCGTGCTGCTGCCCAGCGTCTTCCTGGCCATGGCGGCCGCGGTGCGCCACGCCGGCATCGTCCGCAGCGACGCCGCGCAACGCTTGTCGCTTTTCATCCCGCTGCTGGCGGCATTCCTGCTCTTTGGCGAGCCGGTCAGCGGCCGGAAACTGGCTGCAATCCTGCTGGCATTCAGCGCACTGGCCTGCCTGCTGCGCCGTCCCGCAGCCGGGCATGATGGGCCCGCCGACGGGCGCAGTATCTGGGTATGGCCGCTGGTGGTCTGGGCGGGATATGGCGTGATCGACATTCTGTTCAAGCAGGTCGCGCGCGCCGGCACCGCTTTTGCGGGGGGCTTGCTGCTGGCTTTTGTGCTGGCGGGTGTGCTGATGCTGGTCTATCTGCTGTGGCGCCGCGTGCGCTGGGAGGGGCGTCATCTGCTGGCGGGCGTCGCGTTGGGACTGGCCAATTTCGGCAATATTCTGACCTACATCCGTGCCCATCAATCCTTGCCTGAACACCCCGCGCTGGTCTTTGCGTCCATGAACATGGGGGTGATCACGCTGGGCACTCTGGTCGGCGCCCTGGTGTTTCGCGAACCGCTGACTCGGATCAACGCGGCCGGTATTGCGCTGGCACTGGGCGCCATCGTACTGATGGCGCCCTGGTAAGAGTCCTAAGTGCCGGTGCGGGCCTGGCGTTCGGGTTCAGCTGGCGCTTCGGGCTCTGCTGCGGGATCGCCTGCCGCGGGTTCGCCTGCCGCAGGACCGCCTGCCGCAGGGTCGCCTGCCGCAGGTTCGCCTGCCGCATCCTCCACAGCGGGTTCCGGCGCGGGTGGCGCCGGGGCTGCGGAGGCGTCGGGCTGCACCATTTCCATTGCGATGTCGTTCTCGGGGTCCACGCGCGGATCGAGCACCGCCGATGCGGGCGAGCTTTGCAAGGTATCGGGCATGGCAACGAAGTGCGTGGGCGCCTCGTCCACCTGATGCGCGCCGGTGACACGCGTCGGGCGCACTTGCCAGACCAGAATCAGGGCGCAGGCTGAGATAAATACGTAATACATGCTGGGCCCCGCCACCGACATCAACAAACCGGCGACCATGGGGCCTATACAGGCGCCCACGCCGTATGTCATCAGCAGCACGGCAGACAGGCTGACTCGCCGTTCGGATTCGACGTGATCGTTCGCAAAGGCGGCGCCCAGGGGATACAGCGTGAACTGCAACACGCCAAACACGCAGGACAGCGCCACCATTGCCCAATACGGCAATGTGATCCAGCCCCACATTACGGTGGGCAACAACACCAGCAACAAGGCGTTGAAACGGATCAGGCCTGGCCGATTGATGCGGTCGGACAGCCAACCCATAGGCCATTGCGACAACAGCCCTGCGGTTACCGCAGCTGCCACGAACACAGCCGCTTGCGATGTGGACAAGCCATGTTTGGCGCCGTAGACCGCCGCCAGACCATAAAACGCCCCGGACAGATTGCCCGCCACAAACAACACCGTCATCGACAGCGGAACGCGCCGCATGAAGAAACGGATATCCAGCGGCGCTGGCAGCGGCGTGGGCGGGTGGGAGCGCGCCGTCACGGCAATCGGCACCAGGCAGAGCACCAGGCACATGGCCACCAGCGTCAGCGGCCGCAAATCCAGCGTGGCGTAGGCGGTCAGGGCCAATTGCCCCAGCACGGTGCCCAGCCCGGAAACCACCATATAGACCGAAAAGACCCGGCCGCGCTGGTGGTTTTCAGTTTGTTCGTTCAGCCAGCTTTCGATGACCATGAACTCGGTCACCATGACGACACCAGAGATGACGCGGAACACCAGCCACAAGGGCATGGAATCGACCAGCGTCTGGGCCAGGATCATGCTGGTGGCAATGGCCGCACAGGCGACAAACGCCCGGATATGGCCGACGCGGATGATGAGCTTGTGCCCAAGACGCGCGCCACACACAAGGCCCAGGTAGTAACCGGCGATCAGGGCGCCGATCCACACTTCGCTGACTGACTGCGCAGTCAGTCTGAGGCCCATGTAGGTGTTGAACAGACCTGTGCCGATAAGCATCAGCAAGGTCGCGAAGTAAAGCGACGAGAAGGATGAGATGGTGGCGAGCATGGCGTCAGCAACCGCTGCTGGCATTAGCGCGGCAGGCCGCAAGGCGACCCGCCGCGTTGAGCGGTAAAACAGGAACTACGTGGGATCAGGCTTGCGAAAGCATCGTGTTGGCGTCGCTGACTTCAAACTTGCCAGCGGCTTCCACATTCAGATGCTTGACGACACCGTCGACGATCAGGGCCGAGTAGCGTTGCGAACGCACGCCCATGCCGCGAGCGATCAGGTCCAGTTCCAGGCCGAGTTCCTTCGTCCACAGAGCAGAACCGTCGGCCAGCATGCGAACCTTGCCGTCGGTCTTTTGCTCGCGGCCCCAGGCGCCCATGACGAAAGCGTCGTTGACGGACACGCACCAGATTTCATCCACGCCCTTGGCCTTCAGCGCGGCGGCCTGTTCCACATAACCCGGCAGATGCTTGGCCGAGCAGGTGGGCGTAAAGGCGCCCGGCACGGCAAACAGCGCAATGGTCTTGCCACGGGTCAGGTCAGCGACCTGGAACGCGTTGGGACCCAGCGAGCAGCCGGCGGTTTCGGTTTCGATGAATTCGGTCAGGGTGCCATCCGGCACGCGGTCGCCGACTTTGATCGTCATGTAGAGCTCCAGAAGAATGGGGGCAATGCATTGAGGCAGGAGCGCCTCACAGCCCCCATCATAGTTCCTGCGCGGCCCGCTTGCAGGCTGATTGGGTGAAGGAAAAGAAGATGCACAGTCTGAAACGACTCCATACCCAAGCTTTACGAATGAGAAACGGCAAATTGACATAATGGCGGAGTAACCCCCAGCCCGCCCCGGCCTATTAAGGCCTGTGGGCAACATGCGGAGATTCACTGATGCGTAAGCTCTTGACCGGCCTGGCCTGGGTGCTGTCCACGGCCGCCGCCCCCGCCCTGGCGGCCCCGGACACCGCCGAACAGGCCCAGTACGACTTGTTCATCGCCGCCGCCGGCGCGTCCAATGGCGCGGCCCGCGCTTGCGGGGCATCCGAACCCGACCTGGCCCAACATGAAGCAACGGCGCGCAAGAACCTGATGCAGTACGCGAAGGAGTACGGGTTTGCGTCTGCCAGCTATGACACGCAGTTCCAAAAAGGGTTGGAAGACGGCAAGACGATGATGGACGAGATGAAGAAGTCCGGCGTGGACGGTTGCCGCGGCGTCCTCGCCAGTTTTCAGAATGAGCGCGCGATTGGATATGAAGACATGAAGAATGCGCTGGCCGAGGTCAGCGATGGGTTGCCGGGAGAGGAGGCGCCGTAGTTTGCGAGCGGATGCCGGGCCACGATTGATGCAGGTTGCCCCACAACGCGCGTGTCTGCGTGTCGCCCCTCCCCTTCAAAGCCCGTTTTGCTTGAACCAATCCAACATCCGATTCCAAGCCTGTTCTGCCTCAGGCTTCCGGTAAGACGGCCGATAGTCAGCATGAAAAGCATGCGGCGCATCGGGATACACATCGATCCGGGAGGCCTTGGCCGCCGCCGGACCCTGCGCCAGTTCTATCCGCATGCGATCCACATCCGTTAGCGGAATGCCGGCGTCTTTGCCGCCATAGGCGCCCAGCACCGGCGCCTTCAGGTCATTTACCAAACTGAGCACTGACTTGGGTTTCAGCTCGGTGGAATCCCCCGCGAGCTGACCGTACCAGGCAGCGCCGCACTTCAGTTTGGGGTTGCGGTCGGCATAGAGCCACACTTGGCGGCCGCCCCAGCAAAAGCCCATGATGCCCAGCTTTTCCGGATTACCGCCGTGGGCAGCGGCCCACGCTGCGGTCGTATCCAGATCGCTCTGCACTTGAGCATCCGGGACCTTGCTGATGATTGCGGCCTGCAATTTAGGGATCTCGGTGTACTGAGAAGGATCGCCCTGACGCGCAAAGAGTTCAGGCGCAATAGCCAGATATCCCTGATGAGCCAGCCGGCGGCAGACGTCCTGGATGTACTCGTGCACCCCGAAAATTTCCGAGATCACCATGACCGTGGACAGGTTCTTCTTACCCAGCGGCGCAGCCCGGTAGGCAGGCATCTTGCCGTCGGGCGTCGGGATATCGATCTTGCCTGCAAGCAAGCCGCTGGCGTCGGTGGTGATCGCGGTTTGCGCCACGGCCGGACCTGCTGCAAGGGAGAAGCCCGCTGCCACCGTGGTGGCAATGAAGCCTCGCCGGTCCAGCTTCAGCGGCGGTAGAAGGCTATCGAAGTGCGAGTCCTGATCTTTCATCGAAAAACTCCTGGCAAAAGACTGGCCGGGGGACGCATGGCGTACCCCCAATGGCCGGCTGGGTTTACTTCAGGGAGAAGTCCACGCGCGAGGGTTGCCCCTCGTCCTTGATGCCATCGGCGTCCAGTTGCGGGGCAACGATGAACACTCGATCCGCGAGTCCTTCATGGGCTTGCAACTTCTCATACACCGCCTGCGCGCGGGAATCGGCCAATTGGCGTAACTGATCATCGCCCACCGGCGCCACACTGCGCAGCATCGCTTCCATCTGGTCTGGCGGAACGGACTTGGACATGCCGATGAAATTGCGCGGCTTGTCTTTGATGTCCGTGTCGTCGTAGACCTCTTCCAGATATTTTGCGCGCTCGGCGGCGGATACCTGCACGCCCGCCACGCTGGGCTTCTTGCCGCGCGGGGCGGTGGCAGCGGCCTTGGCGGCGCGAATCTGGCCGTCGACCCAGGCTTGACGCAGACCTTCCAGGTCAGTCTTGGGATCGGCGCGGCCGCTGATGTCCATCTTCAGCGCCGGACGATCCACCAGCGCCGTGGTCAGCGTGTCGATGCGTTTCATGGTGTCTTCGGTCAGCACGGCGCTGCCCGGCGCGAACTCCACGTAGGACAGTTCTTCGCCGCCGCCAAACGCCGAGGCCAGCAGACTGAAGGGCGACGTCACAGCCTTGACCACCAGGTTCAGCAACACGCGCACCACAATGCCGCCCACTGAAAACTCAGGATCATCCAGCGATCCCGAAATCGGCAGATTGATATCGATATTGCCGCGCGAGTCCTTCAATAACGCAACCGCCAGCAGTACAGGCAGCTTGGTGGCGTCCGGGCTGTTGGTCTTGTCGCCAAAGGTCAGCTGGTTCAACACCACGTGGTTCGACGCTTGCAACGCGCGATCCTTGATTTTGTATTCAAGGTCCACCGACAGCTTGCCGCGCTTGATCGGGTAGCCGACGTATTTGGCGGAATACGTATTGAAGCGCGGCAGATCCACGCCCTTGGCCGATGCCTTCAGGTCTAGCGACAAGTATTTGGCGAACGGCTGCACAATTCCGCTGATGGACAGAGGCGCCGTCGTGTAGACGCGGCCCGTGACTTTGACTTTGGCAGGCTGCGGGTTGGTGGACGACACCGCCGTAATCGCGCCTTCAATGGCGGAAAGTTCGGCCACGTAGTTGGGTTTGACGAAACGATCGGTGAACGTCATGCGGCCACGCGACAACGTGACGCTATTGACCGAGATATCCGGCATGCCGGCGCCGCTCTTGGAAGCCGCGGGCGCGGGCGCGGCTGCGGGTGTTTCGACCTTGCGCCCCGGGGTTTGTGTGTCTTGCGTAATGGAGCCGCCAGCCTGGCCGGGGGCCGCCACCAAATCCATCACGTTCAGACGGCCCTGTGCATTGAGCAGAATGCGGCCGTAGAAATCTTCCAGCGCGATATCGCCCAGCTTGGCGCCGATTTTGTCGCCCGCCACCGAGATATCCATACCGCTAAAGCCCAACCGCTTCCAGTTCAGGAAGTCGTCGTTATTGACCCGGTCTTGCAAATCGACGCCGGTGACTTCCACCCCGCCCTTCCAATTCACCTTCATCGGCGCGTTGCCGGCGGCGGCCACAAAATCCACATTGCCGCGAGCACCCAGCGTAATCGCGCGCACCGTGGCGTTCAGACTGGATGCCGCATACGGGGCAAACGACGCCACATTCAATTCGGACAAGTCGACGGACGTCTTGAGCGTCAGCGGCTGCGGCGTGAACATGCCTTTCAGGTCCAGCTTGCCGTTGCCCTGTATACCGGCAGCAGCAAGCGTAAAGTTGCTTTGTCCCGGACCCATCGCCAGGCGGTCGGCTGTGATGCGCAGTGTTTGCAACGCAATATCCAGCGCGGGCTTGAGCGACTCATCCCGTGCCTTGAAGTGCGTCAGATCCGCCTGCACAGCGGTGGCGGATGCGTCGATCGCGCCTTTCTTCTCCAACACATGCACCTGTGCCGTGGCGCCCAGGCGGCCGTCCAGCAGCACAATGGGCGCCACGCTACGCACGGCAGGCGCCAGCGGCGCCAACGCCACGTTGCCTAGCCGCACGCCCAATTCCAGCGACAACGGCTTCAAGACCAGCGGCCCTTTGGCGCGAATCCATCCACCATCCGTGCTGTTATCCACAGTCAGCCACAAATTGACAGGCTGGTCCTTGACCTCGGGAACGCTCACGCCCTCGACGGTCACGCCCATGCCGGTCATCACGTAGTCCAGCTTGCTGATCGCGTCCGTGACATAGAGCTCGCCTTCATGCAGGTTGAAGGCGTCCAGCGTGACCTTCCAGTCCGCAGGTTCGGCCGGCGGTGCGGCGGCTGTGGTTTCAGCGGCAGCGCCTGGCGCTACTGCCGGGACGGCGCCCGGCGCTGCTGGCGGAACGGCGGCTGGCGGCGAGGTGGCGGCGGGGCCCGGCGCCGTGCCCGAAGCGGGTGCAGGCGGCGTCTGGGCCGCGCCGGGCTTGGGGGTCACGGTAAGGCCGCTGGCCTTCTTCAGCTTGTCGGCCACCGGGGTGTCGGTTGGCGCGACACCACCCAGCGCTTTCAGCTTGACCACCACGTCTTGCCAGTTCACATGTTCATTGGCATAGCGCCGCACGTGGATCTGCGGCGCCCAAAGACCCACTTCGCCGACATAGATCTGCTTGGCGATCGGCTCCAGTTCCAGACGAGTCACGGTCAGCGCGCTCCATGCTGCCAGCCGCTGCCCGGCCAGGTCGCGCAGATCGAAGCGCCGCAGGCCCAGATCACCCACCACCCGGATTTTTGGCACCGCATCTTTGGGTTGCTCAAACACGATCTGCAGATTGGAATCCAGCAGCGCGCTTTCCACCTTGAAGGGCAGCGGCATCGGCCAGACGTCCGCCCACTTCTCAAGTTGCAGCCCGTTGAAGGCCACGCGCAGGGTGGAAGACGGCACCACATCGAACGGACGGGCCACGCCAGTCAGATCAAACGGGCTGCCATTGATGCGCAGGTGCAGCCGGGGCTGCACATCGATATCCGTGGCATAACCGAAGTTCGAGATAAACGGCACGCCCACGGTCAGCTCGTCAACGACCTGCTTGCGCCCGGTGACTTTGTCATCCAGCGTGATGGAGCCGCCCTCGATCACCATGTTGTTCAGGGAAAACCGGGGTAGTCCTTCATCTGGTTTGGGCGGTTCGGCAGGCTGCGCGGCCGACATTTCGGCGACGCGTTGCTGTATATCAGAGAAGTTGAAACGAGTGACGTCTTCGCGGACGATCGCGATGTTAGGCTGCCGCAGTGTCAGACGATCAACGACCGGCGCAAACCAGAACAGGGAACTCCAGGCGGCGCTGACATCCAGCTCTGCCAGGGTCAACAGGGGCGTTTGCGAACCCGGCTGGGCAACCGCCAGATCACGCGCCCGCACCGTCAGATTGAAGGGATTGAAGGTGATCTTGCCAACGGAAACTTCGCGGCCGATCATCTTGGAAACATCCCCGGTCAGGACGTTGTGCAGCACTTTGGGGACTTGCCAGGCGGCAACTCCGCACAGGATCAGCGCAAACGCCAGGATGCCTAACAGGATTTTGCCAGCACGGCGGGTGAACCGAAGCTTGGGCATCCGCAAGGGCATCGCGAGTCTCCTGATACGAGTTGAAGGCGATTATCGCGCCCCGGTTAGCGCTCGTCTATCATAGGCGGAACAAGGGCCGTACCCGGCCAGCCGGGGCCGCTCTTTTCAAACATTAACAATTCTCGATCCCGATTCCCATGCCCACGTCCACCCCCACTTTGAGCCACCTGGATGAAGCCGGCCAGGTCCGCATGGTTGACGTCATCGCCAAGACGGATTCCGAACGCGTGGCCATTGCCACCGCCAGCGTACGCATGAATGCCGTGGCCTATGGCCTGCTGACGGCGCCTGGCCAAGGCAAGGGAGAAGTGCTCAACACTGCGCGCGTCGCCGCCATACTGGCCGCCAAGCGCTGCGCCGAGCTCATTCCCCTGTGCCACAGCCTGCCGCTGGCGTTCATTGGCGTGGACTTCGCTTTGGACGATGCCGCGCACCGCATCGACATCCTGGCAACCTGCCGCACCAGCTATAAGACCGGTGTCGAAATGGAAGCCATGATGGCCTGCAGCGTGGCCGCGCTGACAATCTACGATATGTGCAAAGCGGCAGACAAAGGCATTGTGATTGACCAAGTTCGCCTTAAGTACAAGGCGGGAGGAAAAAGCGGTGAATGGCGCAACGATTAATCTTCTGTACTTTGCGCGTGTGGCCGAACTGGTCGGCAAGCGCACCGAAGCTTGGCCTCTTGAAGGCGAATCCACCGGCGCGCAATTGCTCGCCGCGCTGGGCGAACGTTATCCGCAACTGGCGCCAGCCTCGCGTCTGAAACTGGCCATCAACCAGACCCATTCCAAACCGGCGGCCCCGATCCGCCCGGGCGACGAGGTTGCGGTGTTCGAACCCGTCACAGGAGGTTGAACGCCATGATCAGCGTCCAGGAAGCCGATTTCGACAGCGCAGCGCTGACTGCCGCGCTGCGCGACCGCGCCGGTTCGGGCGTGGGCGGTATCGTCACGTTCGTAGGCTACGTGCGCGACTACGCGCCCGATTCGCCCACCGACACGCTCTATCTTGAACACTACCCCGGCATGTGCGAGCGCGAGCTTGAGGAAATCGCCGCCACCGCCCGCGCCCGCTGGAACCTCGACGGCACGGTGATCGTGCACCGCGTGGGAGCCTTGTCCCGCAACGCCCAGATTGTGTTCGTGGCAGCCGCCAGCGCGCACCGCGGCGACGCTTTCCGCGGCTGCGAATACATCATCGACGCACTCAAAACGCGCGCCCCCTTCTGGAAGCGCGAGACACTCGCGGGCGGCAACAGCTTTTGGGTGGAACAGCGCCAATCCGACCAGGACCGCACGGATGCCTGGGATGACGACACCTCCACAACCAAGGAACGTCCATGAGCGAAGAAAGCCCTGTCTCGCTGGCCTGCGCCGTATTGACCGTCAGCGACACCCGCAGCGCGGGGGACGACACGTCCGGCAATCTGCTTGCCCACAGCCTGGCCCACGCCGGGCACCAGTGCGTGCGCCGCGACCTTGTTCGCGACAACATCTACCAGATCCGGCGCGTGATCAGCGATTGGATCGCCGACCCGGAAGTGCAGATCATCCTGACCACGGGCGGCACGGGTTTTTCGCACCTGGACCACACGCCGGCCGCGATCCTGCCGCTGCTGGATCGTGAGATACCCGGATTTGGTGAACTGTTCCGCCAGATTTCCTATACCGAGATCGGCAGTTCCACGATCCAATCACGCGCGTTTGCCGGTTCGGCCAACGGGACGCTGATCTTCTGCCTGCCCGGCTCCAACAATGCTTGCGAAACCGCCTGGACCAAAATCCTGCGCGAACAATTGGACAGTGGTCAACGGCCCTGCAATTTCGCCACGCATTTCAAGAATCACAAAGAAGAAACCTGACCATGCTGGATTTCGATCAAGCCCAGACCCTGCTGGCCAATGCCGCAGGTTCCCTTCAACGCCATGAAGATGTTGCCTTGACCCTTGCCGCGGGCCGCGTGCTGGCCACCGACCTGGAAGCCACGGTGGATATTCCCCCGGCCGACAACAGCGCCATGGACGGTTACGCCTTGCGGGTGGCCGACTGGCAGGCGGGCGGCCGTCTGCCGATTCAGCAGCGTTGTTATGCAGGCGACGTGCCAGAGCCGCTCAAGCCCGGTTTCGCCACACGCCTGTTCACCGGCAGCGTGATTCCCGATGGCGCCGACACTGTGGTCATGCAGGAAGACACAGTTGAAGCCGACGGGCATGTCGAGATCACGCGAGAGCCCGCCCCCAACCAGCATATCCGCCGCCGCGGCGAAGACACGATGACCGGTGCGTCGCTGCTGTCCGCTGGCACCCTGCTTGAAGCCGCGCACGTGGCGCTGCTGGCCTCGCAAGGGCTTGCCAGCGTGCCGGTTGTGGCGCAGTTGCGCGTAGGCATTCTGACGACCGGCGACGAACTGGTGCCGCCCGGCACGCCGCGCGCGCCGGAGCAGATCTACAACTCAAACGGACCGATGCTGGCAGCGCTGGTGCGCGGCCTGGGCGCTCTGCCCGTGCATGTGCTGCACGCGCGCGATACCGAGGCCGATTTGATCGCCGCCTTCACGACGCTGCTGGCCGACTGCGACCTGGTGTTGAGCGTGGGCGGCGTGTCGGTCGGCGAACGCGATCTGGTCAAACCCGCGCTTGCCACGCTGGGCGGTGAATTGTCGCTCTGGAAGGTACGCATGAAGCCGGGCAAGCCCGTGGCATTGGCCAAGATCGACGGCAAGCCTATCGTCAGCCTGCCGGGCAATCCGGTATCGGCTTACGCGGTGTTCGCAATGCTGGTGACGCCGCTCGCGCGCCGCATGCAGGGCCGCCAGGAAATCTTCCCGCCCGTCAGCCTGCTGCCCTTGCGCACGGAAAACCCGCGCAAGGATGGCCGTGAAGAATTCTTGCGCGTCCAGCGCCGCGTGGCCGATGACGGCAGCAACGAGCTGGTCGCTTATGGCCACCAGGGTTCAGGCGTGATCAGTTCCATGCCCTGGGCCACGGGCCTTGCCCGTCTGCCGGCCGACGTGCTGGTGCAAGACAAGGATCGCGTGGCCTACTACGACCTGCGTCACTGGCTGGCGTAACGTTCAGCGGCCGCCAGTTCTTCTGGCGTGTTGACGTTCATAAAAGCGTCGGGCGCGTCATCAAAGCGCGCCTCGACGCCCCCGCTCCTGGCCTGCCACAGCCCGACCTTACGGTCGCCGCCTTGCAGATAGGCCAACAAGCCGGGCAATAAACGGGTGCTTGCCGCCATGCAGGCGGAATGGCGTTGGCCGCCCGCCACCGCATAGGCCAGCGGCGCGTTCGCGGACGTGGCGGCAGCGATCAAGCGGACCGCCAGATCGCGCGGTAAAAATGGCGTGTCGCAGGGAACCACCACAAGCCAATCGTCTTGCTGGGCGGCAAGAAGACCCGCCGCAATACCCAGCAAGGGCCCCTGAAATGCGCCCAGCTCGCGTTCACCGTCTTCCACCACCTGGCCGTAGGGCGCGTAGCGGTCCTGATGCCGATTGGCGCTGATGATCAGCCGCGTGACTTGCGGGGCCAGCCGGCGCGCAACATGCGCCACCATGGGCTCGCCGCCGAGCGTCACCAGCCCCTTGTCCTGTTGATTCATGCGTGAACCTTGGCCGCCAGCCAGGATCAGGCCAGCCGCAGCAGACGTAGCGTCAACCACCGATGTAGCTCATTTCAACTTTGCGGGAAGGGTCCGGTATGCCACGGCCCCGCAGTTCGGAGTAGTGGTCATTGCGCGCCGCCCAAATACCGGACAGGATGCCCGCCATTTCGGCATCAGTCGCCCCGTCGCGCAGCGGAGCGCGCAGGTCGTGTCCTTCGTGCGCGAACAGGCATAGGAACAGCTTGCCTTCCGGCGACAGGCGCGCGCGCGTACAGCCGCCGCAAAACGCGTGGGTCACGCTGGAAATCACGCCGATCTCTCCAGAGCCATCCGCATAACGCCAACGTTCGGCCACCCGTCCCATCTCGCTGCTTTCAACAGGAACCAGCGGATGGACAGCGCCGATACGTTCCACGACCTCATGACTGGGCACGACTTCCGCCAGATTCCAGCCGTTGCTGTTGCCCACATCCATGTATTCAATAAAACGCAGAATGTGGCCGCTGTTGCGGAAGCGTTCGGCCATGGGCAGGATTTGCCCGTCGTTCAGGCCGCGCCGCACCACCATGTTCACCTTCACAGGCGTAAGGCCCGCTTCTGCCGCGGCATCAATGCCGCGCAACACATCATCCGGCGTGAAGCCGCTGTCGCTCATACCCTGGAACATCGCGGCGTCCAGCGCGTCCAGGCTGACAGTGACGCGCGTCAATCCCGCGCTTTTAAGCGCTGCGGCCTTGCGCGCCAGCACGCTGCCATTGGTCGTAAGCGTCAGGTCCAGCGGCCGGCCGGCAGGCGTTCGCAATTGCGCCAGCTGCTCCACCAGATTTTCGATATGTTTGCGCAGCAGCGGTTCGCCGCCAGTGAGCCGGATTTTTTCGACACCCAGCTGCGTGAAGATGCCAGCCAGCCGGCTGATCTCTTCAAAGGACAGCAGGGCCGAATGCGGCATGAACGTATAAGCGCTGTCGAAGACTTCACGCGGCATGCAATACGTGCAGCGGAAATTGCAGCGGTCGGTGACCGAGATACGCAGATCGCGCAACGGACGCGCGCGCAGGTCAAGCGCAGGCTGCCCATCCGCGGGAAGTTCTCCGGGCGGGGGCCAAGCCGAACGTGCCGTCCGGTGATCAGCAAGAAAAAACACTTTGCTCATAGCGGCATCATATCCCGGCCAGGAGTTGTCAAGGCGCGGAAAAACCACGGCTGGACACGCTGAATGTTCATGAAAACGCCTCTTCCAGCGTCTGTAACCGCCCCGTCTCGCTGGCGTCGTAGCCGACCAGCTGCCCCACATATCCCACATAGTCCGGGCTGCGCATGATGGATAGCAGGTCGCGCATGGCGGGGGTATCCAGTGAAGACTTTCGAATAGCGAAGAAATAGCGTTCCCGTACCAGCGGGATAAAGTCCAGCCCGAAGCGGCAGGCCGCCGTCTCGACGCCCACGCCCGTGTCCGCCATGCCGCTGGCAATGTGCGCCGCAATGGCCATATGCGTGAATTCGTTGGTTTCGTAACCCTGGACCTCGCTGATGGAGACCCCGGCGCGTTGCAGCATCAAACCCACCAAATACCGCGTGCTGGACCCGATCTGGCGGTTCACGAAGCGCACGTCGGCGCGCTCAAGATCAGCCATTCCCCGGATCTGCTTGGGGTTGCCCGCTGTGACAAACAGGCCGGTATTGCGCACGGCAAGGTGAATCAGCAGGTATTCGTCGGCATGCAGCCACTGCGCATAGCGTTCCATGATGGGCGCTTCAAAATCGCCCAGTGGCACCTGAAATCCCGCCAGATCACATTCGTGGCGTTCCAGCGAGGCCAGCGCTTCGATGGCGGTGCGATAGCGCAGTTCCAGCCCGGGCTTTTTGGCGCCCATGTGCTGCATCAGCGACTCCACCGCAAAACCGTGGCTGGCATGCAGCCGCAGATGCGGGCCGCCTTCGGGCAACAAGCGTTCCAGCTCTTCTTGCAATTCCGACGCCATGCTGTCGAGCGTAGGCATCAGGCGCGCCTCGATACGGCGATTGGCCCACAGCAAGCGCTGTGCAAAGGGAGCCAGTTGGGTGCCCTGGCGGCGGTTGGTAATCAGGAGCTGAGTGCCGAAGATGGCTTCGAACCGGCGCAGAACGCCCCAGGCGTGCCGGTACGACAAGCCGCAAGCCCTGCACGCGCCCGCGATATTGCCTGTGGCATCAATGGCAGACAAAAGGGCAAGCATGTCTTGCAAGGGCACGGGCGCCGACTCGCCGTCTCCGCCCAACGTCCATTGCGCTCCGAGGCCGATACGAAACTTATATGTCATTTATTTCATATTGAAGGCGATTGTTTACCCCGTTAGAGTACACAAATAATGCGGCGGCTGGCTTCTTTATATGTTTTAAAAAACATATTAAATGCAAGCGCAACCCGTCCGATACAACAACCCTTTGATGGGGCCCAGTTAACACTGGAGGAGACCACCGTGCATCAGCGCGAAGCAAAATCCGATCTGGCGTCCAGCGGCGGAGCCCGGGGCGGAAAAATGGCCCTGGATGCGGCCCAAGCATCCGCCACGCCTGCAATTGCGGCCACTGCCCGTATCCTTGCGCAACTCAAGGATCAGCCCGGCCCCCTGCTTCCGGTGCTGCATGCGGTCCAGCACGAACTGGGCTGTATTCCGGCCGAGGCGGTGCAAACCATCGCCGAGGCCCTGAACCTGTCCCGCGCCGAAGTTCACGGCGTCATCACCTTCTACCCCCATTTCCGCAGCGAACCCGCCGCGCGCCACACGCTGGAAGTGTGCCGGGCCGAATCCTGTCAATCCATGGGCGGCGAACACCTGGCTGCCCATGCACGCGCCAAGCTGGGATGCGACTTCCACGCCAGCGCACCGGATGGCAGCTTTACGCTGGAACCCGTGTATTGCCTGGGACTGTGCGCCCAATCCCCCGCCGTCATGATCGACGGCCAACCCCACGCCCGCGTCACCCCAGACAAACTAGACCGCCTGCTGGCCCGCGCGCAGGAGACCACGGCATGAGCGCCCCCATCGTTGTTTATGTGCCGCGCGACGCGGCCGCGCTGGCCGTGGAAGCCGACGCCGTTGCCCAAGCCATCGAACGCATTGCCGATGAGCGCGGTCTGTCCGTCCAGGTGGTGCGCAATGGTTCGCGCGGCCTGTTGTGGCTGGAACCCCTGGTGGAAGTCACCACGCCCGCCGGCCGTGTTGCCTATGGGCCCGTTGCGCCGGAAGACGTGGCCGGGCTGTTTGACGCCGGGTGGTTGACGGGCGCAGAGCACCCGCTACACCAGGGCCTGACCGAAGAAATTCCGTATTTGAAGCAGCAGGAACGGCTGACATTTGCCCGGGTCGGCGTGACAGACCCCTTGTCCTTGCATGACTATGCCGCGCACGGCGGACTGACCGGCTTGAAGCGGGCGCTGGCCATGGAACCGGGCCACATCATCGATGAAATGGTGACGTCGGGCCTGCGGGGCCGCGGCGGCGCGGCCTTTCCCACCGGCATCAAATGGAAGACCGTGGCGGGATCACCGTCTGACCAGAAGTACATCGTCTGCAACGCCGACGAAGGGGACTCCGGCACCTTTGCCGACCGCCTGCTGATGGAAGGCGACCCCTACGTGCTGATCGAAGGCATGACAATCGCCGGTCTGGCCGTGGGCGCAACCTACGGCTACATCTATGTCCGTTCCGAATACCCGCACGCCATCGAAACGTTGGAAGCCGCCATCACACGGGCGCGCACCGTGGGCTGGCTGGGCAACGATGTGCACGGCAGCGGCCGCCGTTTCGACCTGGAAGTGCGCAAAGGCGCCGGCGCCTATATCTGCGGCGAAGAAACGTCTTTGCTGGAAAGCCTGGAAGGCAAGCGCGGCGTCGTGCGCGCCAAGCCGCCGCTACCGGCAATCTCCGGTCTGTTCGGCAAGCCGACTGTCATCAATAACGTGATCTCGCTGGCGACGGTGCCGATCATCCTGGCCAAGGGCGCGGCCTACTACCGCGACTACGGCGTGGGCCGGTCACACGGCACGCTGCCCTTCCAATTGGCGGGCAATCTGAAACAAGGCGGGCTGGTGGAGAAGGCCTTTGGCCTGAGCCTGCGCGACCTGCTCTATGAATTTGGCGGCGGCAGCGCGTCCGGACGGCCGTTACGCGCCGTGCAGGTCGGCGGCCCGCTGGGCGCGTACCTGCCGGAATCGCAATGGGATGTGCCGCTCGACTACGAGGCCTACATCCAGATTTCAGCAATGATCGGCCACGGCGGGCTGGTGGCTTTTGACGACACCGTCGATATGGCGCGCATGGCGCGCTATGCGATGGAGTTCTGCGCGATCGAATCCTGTGGCAAGTGCACACCCTGCCGCATCGGCTCCACACGCGGGGTTGAAACGATCGACAAGATCGCAGCGGGCGGTGCAAACCCGCAGCAGCGCGCGCAGCAGGTGCATCTGTTGCGCGACCTGTGCGACACGATGATGGGCGGTTCGCTATGCGCGCTGGGGGGCATGGCGCCCTATCCGGTGTTGTCCGCGCTGAACCATTTTCCGCAGGACTTCGGCATCGAGTCCTCCCAGCCAGCCGCGCACGCGGCCTGAACCCGAGACCGTCATGCTAGAAACCGTCATCAAGCGCGACCGCGACATGGGCACGCCCGCCCGCGTGTCCGAAAAAACCATCTCCCTGACCATCGATGGCCAGGAAATCCAAGTGGCCGAGGGCACATCGCTGATGCGCGCCGCCGCTGAGGCCGGGATCAACATCCCGAAGCTGTGCGCCACCGACAGCCTGGAACCCTTTGGATCGTGCCGGCTTTGCCTGGTGCAGATCGAAGGCCGCCGAGGTTATCCGGCATCGTGCACGACGCCTGCCGAAAACGGCATGGTCGTGTTTACCGAAACGCCCAAGCTGCACGAGCTGCGCCGCGGCGTCATGGAGCTGTACATCTCGGATCACCCGCTGGACTGCCTGACCTGTCCGGCCAACGGCGATTGCGAATTGCAGGACATGGCCGGTGTCGTGGGCCTGCGCAATGTGCGCTACGGCTATGACGGCGCCAATCACCTGAAAAGTGAAAAGGACGAGTCCAATCCGTACTTCACGTACGACGCGTCCAAGTGCATAGTCTGCAACCGCTGTGTGCGCGCTTGCGAAGAAACCCAGGGTACGTTCGCGCTGACGATTTCGGGCAAGGGTTTCGAGTCGCGCGTGTCACCGGGGCAGGATCAGCCATTTCTGGATAGCGAATGCGTGTCGTGTGGCGCCTGTGTGCAGGCCTGTCCCACGTCAACCTTGCAGGAAAAAACCGTCATCATGATGGGCCAGGCCGAGCACTCGGTCGTAACCACCTGCGCGTATTGCGGCGTAGGCTGCGGGTTCAAGGCCGAAATGAAGGGTCAGGAAGTCGTGCGCATGGTGCCGTGGAAAGACGGCCAGGCCAACCGCGGGCACTCCTGCGTGAAGGGCCGGTTTGCGTGGGGCTACGCGACGCACAAAGAACGCGTGCTGAAACCCATGATCCGCAAGCACATCACGGATTCCTGGAAAGAAGTGTCCTGGGATGAGGCGATCAATTACGCGGCATCGGAGTTCCGCCGCATCCAGCGCGACTACGGCCGCGACGCCGTAGGCGGCATCACGTCGTCACGCTGCACCAATGAAGAAACCTGGCTGGTGCAGAAGTTGGTGCGCGCTGCGTTCGGCACGAATAACGTGGACACCTGCGCGCGCGTCTGCCACTCCCCCACCGGCTACGGCCTGAAGCAGACGCTGGGCGAATCCGCTGGCACGCAGACCTTTGACTCGGTCATGCATACGGACGTCGTGATCGTCATGGGCGCCAACCCCAGCAGCGGCCACCCGGTATTCGCGTCGCGCTTGAAGCGCCGCCTGCGCGAAGGCGCGCGGCTGATCGTGATCGATCCGCGCCGCATTGAATTGGTCAGCTCGCCCCACATCAAGGCCGACTTCCACCTGCAAGTCCGGCCCGGCACCAACACGGCGTTGCTATCGTCACTGGCGCATGTGATCGCCACCGAAGGCCTGATCGCCGAAGACTACGTGGCCGAACGCTGCGAAACCAAAGCGTTCAACGAATGGCGCGACTTTGTTTCGCAACCCGCCAATTCCCCGGAAGCGATGGAGGAAATCACGGGCGTGCCTGCGCAAGCCGTGCGCGGCGCGGCGCGCCTGTTTGCCACCGGCGGCAATGGTTCCATTTACTACGGCCTGGGTGTCACCGAACACAGCCAGGGCTCCACTACCGTCATGGCGATTGCCAACCTGGCGATGGCCACGGGCAACGTGGGCCGTGAAGGCGTAGGCGTGAACCCCTTGCGCGGCCAGAACAACGTGCAGGGCTCATGCGATATGGGTTCGTTCCCGCATGAACTGCCTGGCTATCGGCATATTTCAGACAACGTGGCGCGCGCGCAGTTTGAACAGGACTGGGGCGTGACTATCCAGCCGGAACCCGGCCTGCGCATTCCGAACATGTTCGAAGCCGCGCTGGGCGGCACCTTCAAGGGCTTGTACTGCCAGGGCGAAGACATCGTTCAATCCGACCCCAACACGCAGCACGTAGCCGCGTCGCTGGCGGCCATGGAGTGCATCGTGGTCCAGGATCTGTTCCTGAACGAGACCGCCAAGTACGCCCATGTATTCCTGCCGGGCTCGTCGTTCCTGGAAAAAGACGGCACCTTCACCAATGCAGAGCGCCGCATCTCGCGGGTGCGCAAGGTCATGGAACCCAAGAACGGCAAGTCGGACTGGGAAGTGACCGTAGCGCTGTCGAACGCGCTGGGTTACCCCATGAACTACAAGCACCCGCGCGAGATCATGGAAGAAATCGCCCGGTTGACGCCAACATTCAGCGGCGTCAGCTACGAAAAACTGGAGAAGCTGGGCAGCCTGCAATGGCCCTGCAATGACGACGCGCCGGAAGGCACGCCAATCATGCACATCGATGCCTTCGTGCGCGGCAAGGGCAAGTTCATGATTACCCAATATGTGCCCACCGACGAACGCAGCACGCGCCGCTTCCCGCTGCTGCTGACAACGGGCCGCATCCTGTCGCAGTACAACGTGGGCGCGCAGACGCGGCGCACGCCTAACGTGATGTGGCACGGCGAAGATGTGCTGGAACTGCACCCGCAGGATGCCGAAGACCGTGGCGTGGCCGAAGGCGATTGGGTGGGCATCCAGAGCCGGGCGGGCGAAACGGTGCTGCGAGCCACGCTGACCGACCGGGTGCAACCGGGCGTGGTATACACCACGTTCCACTTCCCTGAGTCCGGCGCCAACGTCGTCACGACAGACAGCTCTGACTGGGCGACCAACTGCCCCGAATACAAGGTCACGGCCGTGCAGATCACGCGTGTGTCCCAGCCTTCGGAATGGCAGCGCCAATGGTCGCGCTTTGCCGATATCCAGCAAAAGCTCTTGCGCGAGCGATCGCGTGAAAGCGAGGCGGCCCTGACCGGGAAATAACCCTGCTGGCCCCTACCGCCCTGGATGCCATGACCTCGCCAAACCCCTCCCGTCCCGACTGCGCCGTGACCCAGGTCACGCGCGTGCGGGCGGGCGCCATCGCCCCTGATGTTGAAGCAGACCATGTCGCCGAGGAAACACCGGTGGCGCTGGAATTCAACGGCATCAGCCACGCCACCATGCTGGCGACACCGGCTGACCTGGAAGATTTCGCGCTGGGATTCGCCTTGTCTGAAGGCATCATCGACAGCGTCAGCGACTTGCGCGGCATCGACGTACTGCCGCAATGCGATGGCATTGTCGTCCAGCTGGAAATATCCAGCGCCTGCGAAGCGCGGTTGAAGAACCGGCGGCGCGCCATGGCGGGACGTACCGGCTGTGGCCTGTGCGGAGTGGAAACCTTGCCTGAAGTCCTGCGCCCGGTCGAGCCTGTTGCCAACGGGCAGCCGGTACGCATCCAGGCACTGCTGGCAGCCATGCGCGATATGCGCGCCCGCCAGACGCTGCACGACATCACTGGCGCGACCCATGCCGCAGGCTGGGCGGACGCCGACGGCGCCGTGGCGCTGGTTCGCGAAGACGTGGGCCGTCACAACGCCTTGGACAAGCTGGTTGGCGCGCTGGCGCGCCAGGCGGTGCGGGCCGGCAACGGCATCGTGCTGGTATCCAGCCGCGCCAGTTTTGAAATGGTGCAGAAAACGGCGGCAGCCGGCGTCGGGGTACTGGCCGCGGTCTCGGCGCCGACAGCACTGGCTATCCGGCTGGCCCACGACGCCAACATCACCTTGGCAGGCTTCGTGCGCAACGACGACGCCACCCTGTATTCCCATCCCGAACGCATCATCACCTGAACCGGACGTACGCATGGAAATCGGCAATCTGATTCGCATGGCCAATCGCATTGGCCAGTTCTTCGAGGCATTGCCCGACCGGAAAGAAGGTCTGGAAGGCGTGGCCAACCATATTCATAAGTTCTGGGAACCGCGCATGCGCAACGAGCTGCTGGGTTTTCTGCAAGCCAGCCCCGATGGCGATGCCGGAGTCGAACAGTTGCATCCGCTGGTGTTGGAAGCAGTGACCCAGAACCGGGAGCGTTTGACGCCTGCGGCCCGCGTATAGCGGGTAACAGACGCCAAGGGTCTCAGGACCGAAGTCGCAATAAGCAAGACAACAAGCAAGGCAACAAGCAGTACCTGGCAAGCAGTGACGGATTCATAAAAGAGGCCGCGCGGCCGTTGTATTTCGGACCGCGCGAGCTATAAAGCCGCACCCCTGAGGAGACTATATGGAAAGTACCGCCGCCCTGGACTTGCCCGGCTCAAAGCCGGGCTTCTTCGACAAAGAACGCACAATTGCCGGTCCGGGTTTTTCCCGCTGGCTCGTGCCCCCGGCCGCACTGGCTATCCACCTATGCATCGGCATGGCCTACGGGTTCTCGGTGTTCTGGCTGCCGCTGTCCAAGGTGGTGGGCGGCGCCAAGCCGCTGGCCTGCCCCGCCGACATGAGTCTGGTGGCGGAGCTGTTCACTACCAGCTGCGACTGGAAGATTTCCACCATGGGGTGGATGTACACGCTGTTCTTTGTGCTGCTGGGCTGTTCCGCCGCGCTCTGGGGCGGCTGGCTGGAACGCGCCGGCCCCCGCAAGGCGGGCGTAGTGTCGGCCCTGTGCTGGTGCGGCGGGCTGGTTATCTCAGCCTTTGGCGTGTATTTGCACCAGATGTGGATGCTGTGGCTGGGGTCTGGGGTGATTGGCGGTATTGGCCTGGGGCTGGGGTATATCTCGCCCGTCAGCACGCTGATCAAATGGTTTCCCGACCGCCGCGGCATGGCGACCGGCATGGCCATCATGGGTTTTGGCGGCGGGGCAATGATCGGCGCGCCGCTGGCTGACGTGCTGATGCGGCATTTCGCCACGCCGACGTCACCGGGCGTGTGGCAAACCTTTTTGACCATGGCGGTGGTGTACTTCATCTTCATGATGTCCGGCGCGCTGGGCTACCGTGTGCCGCCCACCGGCTGGAAGCCCGAAGGCTGGACCGCACCCGCCAAGCACGCCAATAACGCGATGATCACCAAGGGCCATGTCCATGTGAAGCGTGTCTGGGGCGTGCCGCAGTTCTGGCTGGTCTGGCTGGTTCTCTGCCTGAACGTGACGGCCGGCATCGGCATTCTGGGGATGGCGTCTCCGCTGCTGCAAGAGGTCTTCGGCGGCGGCCTGATCAATAAACCCGAGCTGGGTTATGCCTTGCTGGACAAGGATCAGCTGGCTGCCATTGCCGCCATCGCCGCGGGCTTCACCGGGCTGCTCAGTCTGTTCAACATCGGCGGCCGCTTCTTCTGGGCCAGCCTGTCGGACAAGCTGGGCCGCAAGATGACCTACCTGATCTTCTTTGTGCTGGGTTTTGTGCTGTACGCCGCGATCCCGTGGACGGCTCACATCGGCGCGCTGGCGCTGTTCGTGGCGGCATTCTGCGTGATTCTGTCGATGTACGGCGGCGGCTTCGCAACCGTTCCGGCCTATCTGGCCGACTTGTTCGGCACACAGATGGTCGGCGCCATTCACGGCCGCCTGCTCACGGCCTGGTCGGCGGCCGGTATCTTCGGACCGGTGCTGGTTAACTATATCCGGGAGTATCAGCTGTCTATCGGCGTGCCGCGCGCGCAGGTGTACGACATCACCATGTACATCCTGGCGGGCATGCTGGTGCTGGGCTTTCTGTGCAATCTGGCCATCCGCCCGGTCAACCCCAAGTACTTCATGACGGATGCCGAACTGGCCCAGGAAAAGGCGCTGGCGCACGAACGCGCGGCGGCCGCTGAAACCCATGGCGTCGGCGCCTCCACCTTCCGCACGCCGGCAGCGCTCGTCGTATTCGCCTGGGCTTGCGTGGGCATCCCCATGGCCTGGGGCATCTGGATCACGCTGCAAAAAGCGGTGGTGCTGTTTCACTAGGCTTGCAGTGACCTGGCGGAAACGTGTGGCGCCCCGGGCGCTGCACGCCGCCTGCGGGGCGCGAAGCTGCTACATTGGCAGCCCGCGCCCTTTCTTTTGCGATTTGCCCATGATCCTTACTCATTCCCCCGTCCTTGCTGGAGCGACATCTTGACCGCCCCCGAGTTGCACTGGGAAGAAGACAACACGCCGCATTCCGCCCGCTGGCGCTCCGAAACCGGCGCTACGCCGCCCAAGCGCGTGGTGGTAGCGGACGACAAGACGACGGCCGACACGGCGTACCGTCTGGCATGCGAAGGCGTAGGCCTGTTGTGGCGCGGCGACTTCCAAAATGCGCGCCAACTGCTGCAAGCCATCACTCGCCGCGTCGACAAGCGTCCGCGCAAGCCGGTGGAAACCTTGCTGGAAGCCTTTAACCAGCATCGCCAGATTCAGTCCCAGCGCGCCCGCATCCTGGGCATGCTGCTGATTCCGTTCGACGCCGGCCACGGCATTTCGCTGCGCCGCGCGCCCGACGCGCGGCAAGCCTGCGAAGAGGCCCACGGCCCGGCCAACGAGCCCTACGTGGCGTCGATGCGCGAGCTGCTTGGCCTGATCGGCGCCTTTGAATGGCGCAAGAAGGGCGTAGAGATTCCCGTTCTGAACAATCGCATCCACCCGCACTACGGCGTGTTTTCGCCGTTGCGCGGCGAATATGTGGATCTGGTCGCACACACCCCCATGCCGCGCGGCAGCGTCGCCTTTGATATCGGCACCGGCACCGGCGTGCTGGCCGCCGTGCTGGCGCGCCGGGGCGGCAAGCGTGTGATTGCCACCGACCAAGATCCCCGCGCACTGGCTTGCGCCCGCGAAAACCTGGAACGGCTGGGCCTGTCCAAGCAGGTCGACGTCATCGAGGCAGACCTGTTTCCCGAAGGCCGGGTATCACTGATCGTCTGCAACCCGCCGTGGCTGCCCGCCCGCCCCAGCTCGCCCGTCGAGCAGGCCGTCTATGACCCCGACAGCCGCATGCTGCGCGGTTTCCTCAACGGCCTGAAAGAGCATCTGACGCCCAACGGCGAAGGCTGGCTGATCTTGTCGGATCTGGCGGAACACCTGGGCCTGCGCACGCGTGAACAGCTGCTTGAAATGATCCAGCAGGCTGGCCTTCGTGTAGAAGAGCGCATCGACACGCGCCCCATCCATGCACGCGCCAAAGACGCCAACGACCCGCTGTACGCGGCGCGTTCCAAAGAAGTCACGTCCTTGTGGCGTTTGATGGCCGCTTGATGGCGGTTTAGCCGCATGTAGTGAACACGGACATGCACCTTGCATGATCCAAAAACGCGGGCCGGGGATGATTCCCCGGCCCGCGTTGTTTTCAGGCCTTGCCCGCTGCCACGTTGACGCTGATGGCGATGATGAAGACATTGAAGAAAAAAGCGATGACGCTGTGCATCAGCGCCGTGCGCCGCAGCCGCCGATTGACGATCTGCACGTCTGACACCTGGAACGTCATACCCAGCACCAGCGCGAAATAGGCGAAATCCCAGTAGTCCGGCTCTTGGGTGCCAGGGAAGTCCAGGCCCTTGTGCATGCCCGTCCGGTTCCCGTAGTACCCGTGCGCGTAGTGCAGCGCAAAGATCATGTTCATGTAAAGCCAGGCCAACACGATGGTGGCGGCAGCCGCCAGCATATCCAGCACGCCACCCGTGCCGCTCTCGCCGCGCAGCTCCACCCATAGCGCAATCATCACCATGCCGGATAACGCCACGCTGCTCCACAGCACCCCCATGCGCCCCACATCCTGCTGCTTGGCCTGCACGCGCATGGATGACGGATTCGCTTTGCCGAATGCCCGCGCGGTGACCACCAGGAACACAATTGCAGCGACGTCAAAACCCAGCAATAACGCCCGGCTGGACGGGCTGCCCAAACCGTATGCGGCACCGCCGACCGCCAGAAACAGCAATCCGCACAACACCAGCCGGCGATGCGCATGAAAGAAAGGCAGTCTTTCGGCGGACTCGGCGGTATCTTCGATCTGCGAATCCGGAATCGGCTTCGTCATGGCTGGCTCCTACGCGGCACAAGATCCTTAACGCTAACCGATACCCACCAAACCGGCCACCGCGCCGCCAAACAACAGCCACAAGGGATGGATGCGCGTCGCGCTGCCCAACACTGCCACGACGGCCGTGATCGCCCCCAGCAGCCAGGTATGCACCGAGGCTTCAGTGATCAGCGCCGCGCTGGCAGCGACCAGCCCGACGGTCATCGGGAAAATTCCCGCTTGGATAACGCCGCGCCATGGCCGGTCCTTGAAGCGTTCCCACAAACCGAGCGCAAGAACGGTGATCAACGAAGACGGGCCAAATTTGGCGATGGTGGTAACCAGCATGCCCCACCATCCCGCGACGTGCCAGCCGACCAGCGTCACCACCATCAGATTGGGGCCGGGCGCCGCCTGCCCCAAGGCGAATAGCGCAGAGAAATCCGCAGCTGTCATCCAGCCATGCACTTCTACCACCTGCCGTTGCATTTCGGGCAGGATGGTGTTGCCGCCGCCAAACGCCAGCACCGACAACTGGGAAAAGATCAGGGCCAGCGCAATCAGTGTGTGGATCATCGACGCTGCCTCCAGACGGCCAGGATGCTCAAGGGGGTGAGCACAGCCATGGTCGGCAACAGCGGAATGCGCAGCACGGCAATTGCAACAAAACAGAGCGTCGCCACCACACCCGCCAGCCAGTCGCGGCGCTTGATGACTGGCACGCCAATCTTCACGGCCATCGAGATCAACAGCCCCGCCGCCGCAGCAGCCAAGCCCGCGAACAAGTGTTGGATATGCGGATCACTCTGAAACCGGTCATACACCATGCCCAGCATGATGACGATGGCGGACGGCGCCAGAATCAGGCCCATCAGCGCGGCGAACGCGCCTCGCGGGCCACGGAATTTCATGCCCAGCGCCACCGACAAATTGATGATGTTGCCGCCGGGCAGGAACTGGCACAGGCCAAGCAGGTCAGTGAACTCCGAACCGCTTAGCCACTTGTGCTTTTCGACCACCATGCGGCGCGCCAGCGGCAGAGCGCCACCGAACGCCGTCAAGCCCAGCATCAGAAATCCGTAGAACAACTGCCCACAGGTGGGTGGCGGCCGGAGTTCGGCCTGAAGGGTAGAAGGTGCTGCATTCATGTTGTTATTGCCGGCGAGGGCCGGTAGACAAGGACTGACGCGTTGCCGCGCTAAGGGATAAATGAACAGATTGCAGGCTACTCTTCGGTCTAGATAATGTCTAATATATGACTACCTCACTACTCATATCCATTGAATATGGCATCCGTTGACCTGCGCCTGCTGCGCTACTTCCTGGCGGTGGCCGAGGAATCTCATCTGACCAAGGCTGCGGCCCGGCTAGGCATCCGCCAGCCGCCGTTGAGCCAGCAGATCCGCGTGCTGGAAAAGGAATTGGGCGTGACCCTGTTTCACCGGCTGCCGCGCGGCATGGAATTGACGGAAAGCGGCCGCGCGCTGCTGGACGACGCGCGCAACATCATCGGGCTGGTCGATCAGGCAGTCGATGGCGTGCGCCGGGTATCGCAGGGCGAAGCGGGGCGGCTGATCGTCGGGTTCACCGGGTCCGCAGCATTCCATCCGTTTGTGCCGTCCGTCATCCGCCGATTTCGTGAAAGCGCGCCCAACGTGCGTCTGGTGCTTGAAGAAAGCAGCACCGGCGAGCTGCGCGAGGCGGTGAGCGAAGGCCGCGTCGATGTCGCGTTTATCCGGGGAGCGCCGAGCGCGGGGCTAGGCGTGATCCAGGAAACCGTGCTGGAAGAAACCATGCTGGCGGCCTTTCCGGCGGACCATCCTGCCGTCAAGGGCCGCACGCGTAAACGTATCGCGTTGTCCGAGCTGGCCGAAGAATCGCTGATCCTGTACCGGCGCCATAGCGGCCCCGGCCTGTACGACGCCATCATTTCGGCGTGCAGCGCAGCAGGCTTCAGCCCGCGCATTGCCCAGGAAGCGCCGCGCATGCTGTCCACCTTAAGTCTGGTTGCCGCCGGGCTGGGCGTGTCACTGGTGCCAGCATCGCTGCGCCGCGTAAACATCGAAGGCGTGGTGTACGTCAGCGTGACCGATCCCGTGGAACTGCGCGCGCCACTGAACCTGATCTGGCGCGACGCGCCACTGTCCGGCGCCACTCGCAAGCTGATCGAAGAAGTGCGCCGGCACCGCGAATCGCAGCCAGAGCAAACGCAGGCTTGATCGCACTGGCGCTACACTGCCCGACACCTGCATCCCGCCCTTCAGCTATGCATCCTGAATCTTTTATCGGCGTCTACGACTCTGGCGTCGGCGGCTTGAGCGTGTTGCGCGCCATCCGCGACGCCTTGCCCCATGAATCCCTGCTTTACGTGGCGGACTCCGCCCACGTCCCCTACGGCGAAAAGACGCAGGAGTTTGTTGAGCAGCGCGCCAACACGCTGGCCGACTATTTCGTGTCGCGCCAGGCCAAGGCTATGGTCGTGGCCTGCAACACCGCCACGGCCGCCGCCATCGCTCAATTGCGCCGCCGTCATCCCGGCCTGATCATCATCGGCGTTGAGCCGGCGATCAAGCCCGCCGCGCACCTCACGCATACCGGGGTGATCGGCGTGTTTGCCACGACCGGCACTTTGGCCAGCCCCAAGTTCGCCGCGCTGGTGCAACGGGAAGCGCCCGAAGTCCGCATCTTGCTCCGGCCCTGCCCCGAATGGGTGCGGCTGGTGGAGCAAGGCGTGCTGACCGGCCAGGATGCCGACGCCGCCGTGCGGGCGCCGGTGGAAGAACTACGCGCAGCGGGCGCCGACGTGCTGGTCCTGGGCTGCACCCATTTCCCCTTTCTGCGCGATGCCATTCAGGCGGCTGCCGGCCCGGGCGTTCCCTTGCTGGAAACAGGCGCCCCGGTTGCGCGCTGGCTGCGTCATCAGTTGCAGGAACGCGGCCTGCTGCGCCAGGAAGGTCAGGGCCAACTTCTGTTTGAAACCACCGGCGACCCCGCCGCGCTGACGGAACTGGCCAGCCGTCTCTTGGGCCAGCCGCTGACGGCGGACGCCACGCCAGCGCAATGGCGCTGAACGCAGGGTTTGATTCCGCTCATCTCGGGCAACACGAATCCGGCTGATAATTCGAATAAAGTAGAACGTACCGCCTCTTGCGGCTCGCACAAAAAGGAGACGCTCTTGAAACGCATCCTGATCCCTGTCGACGGTTCCGCCCCTTCCGTCCATGCTGTCCAAGCCTTGCTGGACGCTCGCGCCTACGATCCGATTGAACGCGTGGAACTGTTGTCCGTTCAGGTTCCTTTGAAATCCGGCAAGGTCAGCGCAGGCCTTTCCCAAGCCGATATCAATGCCTATTACCAGGATGAAGGCCAGGCTGCATTGGTACGCGCCAGCCGCCTGCTGTCTGATGCCGGCGTGCATTTTCAGACCCGGGTCGAAGTGGGCGCCGTAGCCGAAACCATTGTGCGCATCGCCGCCGAAACCGGCGCGGACGAAATCTACATGGGATCGCGCGGGCTGGGTTCAGTGTCGTCCCTGTTCCTGGGCTCTATCGCCACCCGTGTCCTGCACCTGACGGAACTGCCCGTCACGCTGGTCAAATAAGGCAAAGGAGCGAAGCATGCTGAACATCCTGGTTCCTGTCGACGGTTCCGACAATTCCAACCGTGCCGTGCTGTACGCCCGCCAACTGGCGCAAGGCGCTGCATCCGCACGCATTCACCTGCTAAACGTGCAGACGCCTACACAAGGACGCGCCGGTATTTCGCGCTTGATCACGCAAGACATGATCGACGAGTTCTACACCCGCGAAGGCCAAGAGGCCATGGACGAGGCGCGCAAGCTGCTGGACGTGACGGGCGCCGACTACGTCAGCCACATCGAGTTTGGCCATGCCGCCACCGAGATCGCAGGCTACGCGCGCGACCAAGGCTGCGCCCGCATTGTGATGGGCACACGCGGCAACGGTACGCTGGCGAGTATTTTGATCGGTTCTGTTGCCAATCAGGTCGTCCAGCTTGCCGACGTGCCGGTCACACTGGTGAAGTAGCAACCGGCAATGCCCGGCGCGCCGGGTTCAGGCAGCAGGCAGTTGCAAGGTCACGCGTAAACCACCCAACGGCGAGCGGCGGGCATGCACCTCGCCGCCATAGGTGCCCGCCAGATCGCGCACAATATCCAAGCCCAGCCCCGATCCCGGCAGTTGTTCATCCATCCGCACGCCCCGCAAGAAAATGCGTTCGCGTGCATGATCTTCAATACCTGGGCCATCGTCATCGATATGCATCAGCACGCTCGCGGGTGCAATCATTTCCGCGCTGATCAACACCTGGGTATTCGCCCATTTGCAGGCGTTATCCAGCAGGTTTCCCAGCATTTCCTGCAAGTCCTGCTGCTCGCCCCGGAACTGCTGCGCAGGCGTAAAGCCGGCGATGGCAATCTTCAGATCACGTTGCGCATATAGGCGCTGCATGACGCGCACCAAGCCCTGAATCGAATCCAGCAAGGGCGCTCGCCCATCGGCCGCGCCCGAAGACGCCGCGGCCCGGGCTCGCGCCAGGTGGTGATCAATCTGGCGGTTGGCCATGCCGACCTGCTCATTGACCAGCGCCGCCGGCACACTGTCGCCACGCGCCGCAGCGTTGGCCAGAATGGTAAGCGGCGTCTTGACCGCGTGGGCCAGATTGCCGGCTTGGGTGCGTGCCCGTTGCACGATGTCGGCGTTCATTGCCAGCACTTTGTTGAAGTCGTCGACGAGCGGCTGGATCTCGCTGGGAAAACGGCCGTCGATGCGTTTGACGTCACCCGCGTTCTGCGCCGCCAATTGTTCGCGCAGCCGGGCCAGCGGACGCAGCCCCACCACCACTTGCACCACCGCCGCCACGGTCAGCCCCAAGGCCAGGGTTCCCAACGCAATGGCCAGCATATGGTTGAAACGCCCGATGGGTTCGGCCAATACGCTGCGGTCGGCAGCGACGATCAGGCGCAATGGCGCAGCGTCGTCTTCCGCAGGTTTCAACACGCGCGCAAGCGCCGTCAGCCCCCGGCCCTCGGGACCCGACATGTCGTAGCTCTGGTCGCCCGCCGTGGAGCGCGCCGGGGTGGCCGGCGGCGGTGACGCCAGCGTCTGATCCCATAACGATCGCGAACGGGCTGCGCCGATGGCAATGGGCCGCGAGCCATCGGCCAGCCGGTCCACCTGCCAGTACAAACCGGATAAGGGCTGTTCCAATCGGGGGTCGCTCAACGGCGGGTCCACCACCGGGCGTCCGTCCGCGCCAGTATTCACGGCAGCTGTCAGCTGGTTCAGATGCAAGGTCAGCTCGGCCTGCAATTGTTGCGTGATGTGCTGGCGGAACAGACTGGCCATGCCCCACCCGGCCAACGCGACCGACGCAAGTATCCACGCCAGCGTACCGGCCAACAAGCGCAGCCGCAGCGAGCCCAGCATGCCTGGGCGCGCCGGTGTCATGCGGATGCCGCCAGCCGGTAGCCCAGCCCGCGCACGGTCTCGATCGTGTCGGGCGGAAGTTTCTTACGCAAGCGGCCGACAAATACTTCGATGGTATTGGAATCCCGATCGAAATCCTGCGCGTAGATGTGTTCGGTAAGCTCTGCCCGCGACACCACTTCGCCTGCGCGCTGCATCAGCACCGACAGCACCTTGAATTCGTGGCTGGTCAGCGTCAACGCCTGGCCGGCCAGCGTGGCTTTGGCCTGACGCGTGTCCAGCATGAGCGCGCCGCAGCGCCATTGCGCGCTGGCGTGCGCCGTATTGCGGCGCAACAGCGCCCGCATGCGTGCAAGCAGCTCTTCCATGTGAAACGGCTTGGTCAGGTAGTCGTCCGCGCCGGCATCAATGCCGGCCACTTTCTCGTGCCAATTGTCGCGTGCCGTCAAAATCAGCACGGGCATATTGCGCTGGGCGGCACGCCATTTCTTCAACACCGTCAGTCCGTCCATGACGGGCAAACCCAGATCCAGCACCACGGCATCGAACGCTTCCACATCGCCTAGAAAGCGCGCGGACTCCCCATCGCCCGACACGTCCACGGTATAACCCGCGCCGCGCAGCGCATCGGCAAGCTGGCTGGCCAGCGTGGGTTCGTCTTCGACCACCAGTATCCGCATCAGTCTTTGCTCTTGAATTTGATGTCGCGGCCTTTGACGGCCAGCAAGCTGCCGTCGCGCGCGTCGATCTTCAGCTTGAGTATGCCTCCGCCGCTTTGCAGCACGCGGATCTCGTAGATGAATTCGTCGTCATCCTCTTCGAATTCGACCTTGATCACCTGCCCGGGAAAATCGCGTTCGACGATGTCCAACACGGCTCCCAGCGGCAAGACCTTGCCTGCTTGCAGGGCTTGGCGCGCGCGTTCATGATCGCTTTCGCCCGCCAGCCCGCTGACCGGCCCGGCAATCAGCGCCAACGCCAGCGCGCAACCCGACAGCAGGATGCCGCCCTGCTTACGCCGGATCATGCTGTGCTCCGCTGTGCCGCAATGCCGTGCCTCTTTGTGTGGGGGATGGAAAGAGGCTCTTTTATACCGCGCCGGGGATGAACCTGACATGAACGGCAGCTTCAGAATAGGTTCATGCGCCAACTTGAATAATGGGCACCAGGGTCGCAACCACGGCCTTTTACCCCCCATCTATTTCAGGAGCTATTCACCATGACGCGCATTCAAAAAACCCTGGCCGCACTCGCAATTGGCGCAAGCGCCCTGGTCGCCGGCACCGCCGTTCATGCCCAGGCCGCCGCGCCCACGGCCCAAACCGCGCCCGCCGCAACCAGCGCCGCCGCGCCCATGCTGACGATCCGGCAGGTCTACGACAAGATGGAGGCCGCTGGCTATCGCAATATTTCCGAAATTGAGCGCTCCAGCAAGCACGGCTATGAAGTCAAAGCCTACGACCCCCAGGGCCAGCGCGTGAAATTGCGCGTGGACCCGCAGTCGGGCGCGGTCACGCGCAGCCGCTTCGACGACTGAACCCGCCACGCATGGCCGCTGCGGCGTGAGTATGATGGGACTCACAGAGAGCTCTGGAGTCGCATCATGCCCACCCTGCGTATCCTGATCGCAGCCAGTTTGACGCTGGCCGCACTCAGCGCCTGCGGCGAAGTCGCCACGCTGCCGGTTGAAGCCGGCATGGGCCCGCACCCGACGCTGCCCGCCCCCAACACCACGATGATTCCCACGGTAAACACGGCACGCGCCATCGGCTGGCCGCCCGGCGCCCAGCCTTTGGCCGCTGCGGGCTTGGTAGTCAACGCATTTGCCACTGGGCTGGACCATCCACGATGGCTGTACGTGCTGCCCAACGGCGACGTGCTGGTCGCCGAAACCAATGCGCCGCCCAAGCCCGAGGAAGCGTCTGGCGGCTTTAAGGACTGGGCCGCGGGCGTCGTCATGAAACGCGCGGGCGCCAAAACCGAAAGCGCCAACCGCATCACGCTGCTGCGCGACGCCGACCACGATGGCGTCGCCGAAACGCGTACCGTGTTGTTGCAGGGGCTGAACTCCCCGTTTGGCATGGCGCTCATCGGCAATCAGTTGTACGTGGCCAATGCCGACGCCGTCGTGCGCTTTCCGTACGAGACCGGCCAAACGCAAATCACCGCCGCAGCGGTAAAAGTCACCGATCTGCCTGCCGGCATCAACCACCACTGGACCAAGAACCTGATCGCCAGCCCCGACGGCAGCAAGCTGTACGTGTCCGTCGGATCCAATAGCAATGTTGCCGAAAATGGCATGGCTATCGAGGAAGGCCGCGCCGCCATCTGGGAGATTGACGTCGCAACCGGCAATAAGCGGCTGTATGCCACGGGCCTGCGCAATCCGGTCGGCATGGCTTGGGCGCCCGACGGCAAGACACTGTGGACGGCAGTGAACGAGCGCGATGAGCTGGGCAGTGACCTGGTGCCCGACTACATGACCTCGGTGCAGGACGGCGGATTCTACGGCTGGCCTTACAGCTATTTCGGGCAGCACGTGGATACCCGCGTAAAGCCGCCGCGGCCAGATCTCGTGGCGCGCGCCATCGTGCCTGACTATGCGCTGGGGCCGCACACCGCCTCGCTGGGCCTGGCATGGTCGGGCGGCGCCAAGCTGCCAGCCCCGTTTACCGATGGCATGTTCGTGGGCCAGCACGGCTCTTGGAACCGCGACCCGCGCAGCGGTTACAAGGTCATTTTTGTGCCGTTCAGCGGGGGCACGCCAAGCGGCCCGGCGCTAGACGTGCTGACCGGTTTCCTGACGGAGAACGGTCAGGCGCAAGGCCGGCCGGTGGGCGTTACCATTGATCGGCAGGGCAACTTGCTGCTGGCAGACGATGTGGGCAATGTGATCTGGCGTGTCAGCCCGAAACTGTGACGTTTTGGACAACTCAATGAGGCCGGCTTGCGATGGGTCAAACCCCTTGCGGGTCTCAATGCGCTTTCCGGGGCGCAAACGGACGAGAATGTCTTAACGCCGAACGACGCGCGCTGCGCGGCCCGGCATTTCGCTCCCCTCGAAACATTGGAGGCATGAATATGGTGCTCAAGAAACTCTGCGTTGCAGCGATCCTCGCTGTGGCCTCGGCCCCCGTGCTGGCTGCCGACTGCTCGATCGATATCGCTGGCAATGACCAGATGCAGTTCGACAAGAAGGAAATCACGGTCAGCAAGAGCTGCAAGCAGTTCACCGTGAACCTGAAGCACCCCGGCACCCTGGCCAAGAACGTTATGGGCCACAACTGGGTGCTGACCACCACTGCCGACATGCAAGGCGCAGTGAACGACGGCATGGCCGCCGGCCTGGACAATAACTACGTCAAGAAAGACGACGCCCGCGTCATCGCCCACACCAAGGTCATTGGCGGCGGTGAAACGGATTCGATCACGTTCGACGTCAGCAAGCTGGCAGCCGGCACCGATTACACCTACTTCTGCTCCTTCCCCGGCCACTTCGCGCTGATGAAGGGCACGCTCAAGCTGGTCGACTAAGCCTTTGGGCCGGGCGCGAGCGCTCCCGGCCTGATTGCTGGTCCGCACGGGCTTCTTGCCCCCGAGTTCGCCGGGGACAAGAAGCCCGTTTCCATTGGGGCGCGCAACGCCCCTGCCGCCAGCCCGGATACCCGCCCGGCGCATCCCACGCGCCCCTACAATGGCCGCTCCCAAGAGCACAAGACAGGAGCCAGGCAATGAGTACGGAAAAAGTAGCGATCGTCACGGCAGGCGGCAGTGGCATGGGTGCGGCGGCGGCGCGCAAATTGGCGGCCGACGGGTATCGCGTGGCCATTCTGTCGTCATCCGGCAAAGGCGCGTCCCTGGCCGAAGAATTGGGCGGGCTGGGCATCACCGGATCGAACCGTTCACCCGAAGACCTGGCAAAGCTGGTGGACGCCACGGTACAGAAATGGGGCCGTGTTGATGCGGTGGTCAACAGCGCTGGGCATGGCCCCAAAGGCCCCTTGCTGGAAATCAGCGATGACGACTGGCATCTGGGCATGGAGTTCTACCTGTTGAATGTCGTGCGCATCGCGCGCCTGGTCGCGCCCATCATGAAGCAACAGAAGTCAGGCGCCATCGTCAATATTTCGACGTACGCCACGTTTGAACCCGAAGCCCTGTTCCCCACCTCGGGCGTGTTCCGCGCTGGACTTGCCGCCTTCACCAAGGTGTTCTCCGACGAGTACGCCGAGCACAACGTGCGGATGAACAACGTGCTGCCGGGTTTCATCGACAGCCTGCCCGAAAAAGAAGACCGGCGCGTGCGCATTCCGATGGGCCGCTACGGCACCGCTGAAGAAGTGGCGGACCTGATCGCCTTCCTGGCCTCGGACGCGTCGGCCTACATCACCGGCCAGAACATCCGCATCGACGGCGGCATCACGCGCTCCGTTTAAGACTCATCCATTAGGATTAGTCCCTCGTCCGAATGAGGGTATTGAAGGCTGCTCGGGCCATGACGTACCGTAGGCATTCGCATTCGACGAGGTGCTGCGCATGTCCGCTACGCCGTCAGCGGCTGCGCCGCAGTCCGCGCCATCCCATTCCCCCGCGCCCACACCGGGCCAGGCCTCGCGCTTTCTGGCGCAAGCCACCTTCGGCGCCACCCCCGCACAAATCGATGCGGTGGTGGCCCAAGGTTATGCCGCGTGGCTGGACGCCCAATTGGCGCTGCCGCCTTCGCAGACGCATTTCGACTGGCTGCTGCAACAGAAAAAGAATACCGAGGCCTTCAAGGGCAATGGCATCAACGCGCCGCTGGAGTCCACGCTGTGGCGAAAATTCATCAGCGCGGAGGATCAGGTACGCACGCGGGTCGCCTTTGCCCTGTCCGAGATCTTTGTCGTGGGGGTGCAATCCATCACCGCGTCGTGGCCGCTGTTTGGCGCTGCGGGTTTCATGGATTTGCTGGCCGAACATGCCTTGGGCGACTACCAGAAATTGCTCACCGCCGTCACGATGAACCTGTCGATGGGCTGCATGCTGACCTATCGCGGCAACCGTAAAGAAGATCCCAAGACCGGCCGCCATCCGGACGAAAACTACGCCCGCGAGATCATGCAGTTGTTCAGCATCGGGCTGCTGGAGCTGAACGCCGATGGCACCGTCAAAAAGGTAAACGGCGCACCGGTAGAGACCTATACCAATGCCGACGTACAAGGATTGGCCAAGGTGTTCACCGGCTGGGACATCAATGGGCCTGAGACCGATGTGGAGTTCCACCGGCGGCCGATGGCGCTGAACAATGCGCTGCACTCAATGGCGGAAAAACGCTTTCTGGGAACGGTGGTTCCAGCTGGCACCGATGGCCATCTGTCGCTCAAGCGGGCAATGGATGCCATCTGCGCGCATCCCAATGTCGGTCCATTCATCGGCATCCAGCTTATCCAGCGGCTGGTGACCAGCAACCCCAGCCCCGCCTACGTCAGCCGCGTGTCCGCAGTATTCGACGACGACGGCGACGGCGTCCGCGGAAACATGAAGGCCGTTGTGCGCGCCATTCTGTTGGACCGCGAAGCCCGCAATCCGGATCTGAACGCGCCCAGCTGGGGCAAGATACGCGAGCCCATCTTGCGCTTTTCCGGATGGGCGCGAGCCTTCGGCGCAACGTCCACCAACGGCGCGTGGGCCATGCCCGACACCACGGACAACACCATCAGGCTCGCGCAAAGCCCTATGCGGTCGGCGACCGTATTCAATTTCTTCCGCCCTCGCTACACGCCGCCCGTCACTGAGTTGGCGAACCGGCATCTGGTGGCGCCTGAATTGCAGATTACCGACGAAACCAGCATTGCCGGATATCTGAATTTTCTGGCGATTTACGCGGATCGCGGCTGGGAAGACCTGCAAACCAGCTACGCGCCGGAAATCGCGTTGGCGCAGAATCCGCAAGCGCTGGTGGCACGTGTGGTTCTGTTGTTGGCAGGTGATGCGTTCAGCGCCCAGACCGCCGAGTCCATTGCGCAGGCTGTCGGCACCTTGCCCGCCAGCCGCCCGCGCGACCGCGTAAGGGCCGCCGTCATGCTGGTTGCCTCCACGCCTGAATACCTGGTGCAGAAATGACGAGATCCCATGACGCCGAACGCCGCGCCTTCTTGCAGCGCGCCTGCGCGCTGGGAGCCACCGGCCTGGCTGCGCCGCTTGCCGTCAACCTGGCGGCGCTGGGCGCAGCCGCCGCGCAGTCTGCGCCGCCTTCATACAAAGCGCTGGTCTGCGTGTTTCTGTACGGCGGCAACGACCCCTACAACACCTTGACGCCGTTTGACGCTCCGGCATACCGGGCGTACGCAGCGGCCCGCAGCGATATCGCCTTGCCTCGTGATGCCTTGCGCGCCACGGCGTTGCGCGGCCGGGCCGCAGCAGCAGACGGCGCGCAATTCGCACTGGCGCCCGCGCTGGCGCCGCTTGCGCCACTATACGAAAACGGCCAGATGGCTGTGCTGCTGAATGTGGGGCCATTGGTCGTGCCCACATCAAAGGCCGACTACATCAGCGCCCGCGTTCCGTTGCCGCCCAAGCTGTTTTCACACAACGACCAGCAGTCATATTGGCAGGCATTGGCGCCCGAAGGCGCGTCATCCGGTTGGGCTGGAAGGCTGACCGACCTGTTCGCCAGCGCCAACACCCAGCGCACGTTTTCCGGCATCACGGCAGGGGGCAGCACCGTGTTGCTGGCCGGGCGCAAGGTGGCGGGGTATCGGGTGGGAATCAGCGGGTCCACGCGGATCGATATGCTGTATCGCGACATGTACGGATCTAGCGCATGCACGGAACTGCTGCGCCAACTGATCACGCAGCCCAGAGAACATTTGATGGAACGAGAGATGTCGCGTATTGCCGCGCAGTCCATCGATGCCGACACGCGCCTGCGCGCCGCCTTGGCCAACGTGACCGTGCCGGGCAATTTTGAATCTCCTTTGGCGCAGCAGTTAAAGATCGTGGCGCGCATCATCGGCGCCCGCCAGGACCTGGGCGCGCGCCGTCAGGTGTTCTTTGTGTCGCAGAACGGCTATGACAACCATACGGGTCTGAACGATACGCACCCTGCTCTGTTGCGGGAACTGGGCCAGTCGTTGGCGGCGTTTCAGCAGGCGCTATCGGCAATGGGTGTTGCAGAACAAGTCACGACATTCACCGCATCCGAATTCGGACGCACGCTGGGGTCCAACGGCAACGGCTCGGACCACGGCTGGGGTTCGCACCAGTTTGTGCTGGGCGGTGCCGTCAAGGGCGGCCGGTATTACGGCACGCATCCCGAAATAGCACGGGACGGCCCAGGTTTCGTCGACAACGGCCGCCTGCTGCCAACGATGGCGGTAGACCAGCTGGGCGCATCGCTAGGCGCGTGGTTCGGAGCAGGCCGTGAGGAACTGAGGCTGGTCTTTCCTAATTTGAAGAATTTTGATGACACACCTCTAGGGGTGTTGCCGATGGGGTGAAGGGCTACGCGCCCCCCCCCGCGCAGCCCTTTCCACAAGCAACAACTACCGCACCGCCAACTTCCGGCTGGCTGCCAGTTGCTTCCAGCGTACGGCTTCACTTTCCACGAACGTGCCCAGTTCAGCCGGAGTGCTGGTGCGGACTTCAGCCCCTTGTTCGCCAATCTTCCTGGCGACAGCTGGGTCCGTCAGCGCCTGGTTCAACGCACGATTCAAGGTGCTGACTACCGCAGGGTCAGCCTTTGCGGGCGCGAAGATGGCGTACCACTGCGGCACGTCCACGCCGGTAACGCCGGCTTCGGTCAATGTCGGCAAGTCGGGCAGCACCGCCGACCGGGTGGAACCCGCCACCGCCAAGGCCTTGATCAAGCCGGACTTCAGATGCGGATACACGCTGAACAGGCTGGGAAACATGACTTGGGTCACGCCCCCCAACGTATCCGTCAGGGCGGGTGCAGACCCCTTATACGGCACGTCCAGCATACGCGCGCCGGTCGCCTGATTGAAGAGTTCGCCCGCGACCGCAGGCGCAGTGCCCGGACCGGCAGAGGCGAAACTGAGCGTGTCGGGATGGTCGCGGCTGTATTGCACCAAGCCCGCCACATCACGAACAGGGATGCGGGTCGACACGACCATGATGGTGGGCGAATCAGCCACCATGCCAATCGGCGTGAAGTCTTTGACGGGGTCGTAGTTCAGCTTTTGCAAAGCCGGATTGATGCCGTGCGTGCCGATGTACCCCAGCATCAGCGTGTACCCGTCAGCCGGTTGACGCGCAACATAGTCCGACGCGATGGCGCCTTGGGCGCCGGGTTTGTTCACGACGATGATGGTCTGCCCCAGCAATTCGCCCACCTTCTGCCCGACCACGCGCGCCAGCACATCGTTGCCGCCGCCTGCGGCGGTTGGCACGACCAGCGTGATGGCACGTTCGGGATAAGCGGCCTGCGCCCCGTTGGCGGCCAGGGCGAGCATCAGCGCGGTGGCGCAAGCCGTTGTGACAGGGTGGAATTTCATGATTTGTCTCCAGTAGTGATAGGACGCCGGGCCTCTTGATCTTTCGTTGCGGGCCGCTTTGACGGTAAAGCCAACACTGCCCGAATCCGTTGGGCATATGTACAAAACAGACCGATTCCGCGCATGCGCCGAATCGGCAGAACATCAAGCCACGGCCTGCACCGGCATCACGCCTGCCACGGCGTAGTGGCCCGGCACATACAACAGCCCCCGCATGATCTTGCGAGCCGTGCGAACCAAACCCGCCGCGCGCACCACACCGCTGGCGGCATCCAGGTCCACATCGATTTCCATGACGCCTGACGGATGCTCGATGCGCACGGTGCGATAGCCGGCCTGCAATGGAGGCCCCCCGCAGTCATGGGCCACTGTGCCGGGCATGAGAAAAGCGCTGGCGACGCCTACCGCGCCCGTGGCTGCATGGGCGCGGTGACAGGCGCGGGGCGTGAAATAGCGGGATTGCACCGACAGCGCGGGCATGGCCATGGCGGCGGATGGCGGTGCGTGCCGGGTTGCACTGCCGGGCGCCAACAGCACCGGTTTGGGGATGACGCTGTTGCGCACATCACCCAGGCCCATGCGGGCGCCCGCCACGACGCGGATGCGCTCCATCCGCTCCAGCAAACCAGCATTGCCATCCAGCTGCGCGGGCGTTTCCTGGCCGGTCAGGCCGAAGTCGGCGGCTCGCATCAGCACCATGGGCATGGCGGCATCGATCAGCGTGACCGCAATGCCATCCACCCATTCCTGCCGGTGGCCGGTCGGAAACACGCTGCCGGTCACGGCGCCCCAGGCGTCCAGAAAGTTCAGGCGCACAGGCGCCGCGGCGCCCGGCACGCCATCAATGCGGGTATCGCCCTCGTAAGTCAGGCGGCCGCCCGGCGTCTGCACCACGGCTTCAATGACCGCGCCGGTGTTCACGTTATGCACCCGCACCGAGGTGACGCCGTTACCGGCGGCGATCAGGCCTTCGTCAATGGCGAATGGCGCGGCGCCCGACAACATGTTGCCGCAGTTGGGGCGCGTGTCCACCGTGGCCCGGTCCACCGACACCTGCGCAAACAAGTAGTCGATATCGCAGTCAGGACGTGTCGGCCGCGAGACGATGGCCACCTTGCTGGTCAGCGAGTTGCCGCCGCCCAGGCCATCGACTTGCAGCGCATGGGGCGATCCCATCGCAAGCAATAGCAGCCGGTCTCGCTCGGCGGGGTCGGCCGGCAGCCAGTCGCCCAGAAAGAACGGGCCGCGCGACGTGCCGCCGCGCATCAGTACGCAAGGGATTACGGTTTCCATGCGCTGCATTCTGCGTTGCCCGGGCTATTATTTGAATTGCAACTTACGGATGGATTCATGCATGGCGCGCATCAATTTCGATTTGCAGGAATTGCAGGCTTTTGTGGCGGTGGCGGAACGCGCCAGCTTTCGCGCCGCCGCCGAAGATCTGCACCTGTCGCAGCCCGCACTCAGCCGCCGCATCGACAAGCTGGAAAACCTGCTGGGCGCCCGTCTGTTGGAACGCACCACGCGGCGCGTTGCCCTGACGCAAGTGGGGCGCGTGTTTCTGGAACGCGCCCGCAGCGCCATCGACGAGTTGGAACGCGCCGTCCTCAGCATCGGAGATCTGGCGGCCCATCGCGGCGGTCTGGTGACGGTGGCTTGCGTGCCGTCGGTGGCCTATTACTTTTTGCCGTCTGTGATCCGCGACTACAGCGAACGCTTCCCGCGCATCCGGGTGCGTATCATCGACGAAACCGCCAATACCGTTCTGAACAGCGTCGTCACCGGCCGCGCCGATTTTGGCGTGAGCTTTGTTGGCACGCAGGAACCAGATGTGGACTTCAAGGCGGTGCTGCGCGAGGACTTCGTGCTGGCCGTGCGCCGCGACCATCCCCTGGCCACCCGCCGCAGCGTGTCCTGGGAAGACCTGTCGCAAGAACGTTTCATGACGGTCGCCAAGGAAAGCGGCAACCGCCTGCTGATTGACGATGCACTGGCCAAAAGCGGCAAGCGCACCGTCAGCGCGTTTGAAGTCAGCCACGTCATGACGCTGCTGGGCCTGGTGGAAGCGGGCCTGGGCGTTGCGGCAGTGCCGCAATTAGCCATGCCGCTGGCGGGCCATGCCACCTTGACCAGCGTCAAACTCGAACACCCCCGGGTGACCCGGACACTGGGATTGATCGCGCGCCGCGGCCGGCCACTGGCGCCCGCGGCGCAACAGCTCTATAACCTGATTCATCAAGCCGGCAAGACGGCTAAACGCAAACCCGCCCGACTCCCTGATTCCGCCTCATGACGCTGACCCATACCCTGGCGCTGCAACCCGCCACCGATGACGATCTGCCTTTCCTCCTGGCGCTGCGCAAGTCCACCATGCAAGAGCACCTGCAACGCGCAGGCGCCCCGCTGGATGACAACCACCACCTGGACCGCATCCGCTACCACTTTGACGACGCCCATATCGTCTGGCTGGATGGCCGGCCCGCGGGTCTGTTCAAACACTATCGCGATCAGGCCGGCTGGCGCATCGTACAAATCCAGATCGACCCCGCCTTCCAGGGCCAGGGGCTGGGGCGCCGCCTGCTTGTTGACGTTCTGAGCCAGGCGGATGCGGAAGACACGCCGGTCACCCTGAGTGTGCTGAAAGGCAACCCCGCCCGCAGACTCTATGAGTCGCTGGGCTTCACCCCTGTCGAGGAGACCGACCTGGAGTTTGAGATGCGTTACGAACCCGGCGCTGTCCGGCCGGCCGGCTGACCTGTGCAGATTTATTTGCGCGGCCGGGAATAAACCCGTCCGGGCCAGCGTCTGTAGAGGGCAGTCCCCAAACTTTCCTACTTACGAGGCACAACATGCGCAATTACATCGCCACCGCCCTGGTACTTGGTTCCGCCGCATTGTTCTCGGCTGGCGCCCAGGCCCAGGCCGTCAAGACCCAGGATGGCGTCCTGGTCAATAGTGCTGGCATGACGCTCTACACCTTCGACAAGGATGCCGGAGGCAAAAGCGCCTGCAATGATCAGTGCGCCAAGATCTGGCCCCCTGTTACCGCCGCCGCTGACGCCAAGCCCATGGGCGACATGACCGTCATCACCCGTGACGACGGCTCCAAGCAATGGGCCTACAAGGGCAAACCTGTCTACACCTACGCCAAGGACACCAAGGCGGGCGACAAGACTGGCGACAACTTCAAGGACGTCTGGCACGTCATCAAGCCCTGAGACGGACCGTCAAGTTCATCCGTCTTAATCCATGCGCGCCGAAGACGAAACCCTGATCCTGGCCTGCATCCCCAGCCTGCGGCGCTATGCGCGCGGGCTGACGGGAGACCTGCACCGGGCCGATGACCTGGTGCAGGACACGCTGGAGCGCGCTTGGAGCCGCTTTTCCCGCTGGCAGCGTCGCGGCGAACTGCGAGCATGGATGTTCGGCATCATGCATAACCATTTCATCGATGGCATGCGCGCCACTCAGCGGCGGGCGGATCAGACCGCCCCGGGCGACCTGCCCGACGCGCCAGTGCGCGCCACGCAGACCGATCACCTGGAGGTACGCGATCTGGACCGTTGCCTGCAAGCCTTGCCGGCCGAGCAGCGGGAAGTGCTGTTGCTGATTTGCGTGGAAGACCTGTCCTATCAGGAAACCGCTCAAGTGCTTGCCGTGCCAATCGGCACGGTAATGTCGCGTCTGTCCCGCGCCCGTGAAAAACTGAGCGCGCTGATGCAGGGGCGCGACACCATCAGCCGGCTGCATCGCGTGAAATGATATGAACGACAAACACCTTCATCCGGTGCCCTCTGCGGGCACCCCGATTACCGAAGCCGATCTGCATGCGTATGCCGACGGGCAATTGCCGCCCGCGCGCCATGCTGAGGTTGACGCATTTCTTGCCGCGCATCCGCAGGATCAAACACGGGTAACCGATTGGCAGACCCAGCGCCGCGCGCTGCACGCCTTGCTGGACCCGGTGCTGGATGAGCCCTTGCCCCTGCGCTTGCCGCTTAAAGCTCCCGCGCGTCACTGGCCCTGGCGCGCGCTGGCCGCCAGCGTCGCCCTGGCCGCCGTCAGCGCCAGCGCTGCCTGGGTGGCGCGTGGCGCGATGGACGCCCAGCACTTGCAAACCGTGCTTGCCACTGCAAGCCCGGACCGCGCCGCAGGCGGCTATGCCCAGCGCGCAGCCATTGCACATGCGGTATACGCGCCCGACATGGGCCGCCCGGTGGAAGTCAGCGCCGATAACGAAAAGGGGCTGGTGACCTGGCTCACCAAGCGCATGGGCGCGCCAGTGCGCGCGCCATCGTTGTCGCAAGCCGGTTATGAATTGGTGGGCGGACGCCTGCTGCCTGGCGGCGCCGGGCCAGTGGCGCTATTCATGTATGGCGCGCCAGATGGGCAGCGCCTGACGCTGTACGTGACCCGCGAAGCCGCAGGCGGGCAGACCGCCTTCCAGTTCACGCAGGAAGGGCCGGTGCGGGTGTTTTATTGGGTCGAAGGACAATTTGGCTACGCGCTGTCTGGCGCGGTCAGCCGGGATGAATTGCAACGAGTGTCGCAAGAGGTGTACAGGCAATTGCAGGGATGACGGGAGGACGCGCGGCATTGCCCGATGACATAACGCGCATCACCCCACCCCGTTCTCCCGCGCTTCATGCAGCATATGAAGCGTGATCTTCCTGACTTCGGCCTTGCTCATCTCGATGTGGGACCGCAGCATGCGCTGCGCTTCGTCCGCGCGGCGCGCCAGCACCGCGCGCAGAATGGCCGCGTGCTCCTCGTAAGTCGCATCCACGCGAAAATCCTTGGTGAAATCCAGACGCCGCACGATCCGAATCTTTTCGGTGACGTCGCGATGGATCTGCGCCATTTCAGGGTTGCCTGCCGCCGCCACCAGCGAACAATGAAACGCTTCATCCAACTGCGCCACCAGCCGGCCATCCAGAATGCGTTGCGGCAAGGGCACCAGCCATACGTCTTTCAACGCGCCAAGAATCCCCGCTTCGTCCATATTTTCGAGCGAGCACAGCTTATCCACAGCGGCCTGTTCCAACACCACCCGCACGTCGTAGAGCGCTTCAAAGCGCTCAAAATCAAATGGCCGCACCTGCCAGCCGCTGCGCGGTCTGGCGAGTACGAAACCTTCACGCTCCAGACGGACCAAGCCTAGCCGCACCGGTGTGCGGCTGACGCCCAGTCGCACCACAAGATCCGCCTCGGTGAAACGCTCGCCCGGCAGCATGCGGAAATCGAACAGATCATCCTTGATCCGCTGATACACCTGGTCTGCCAGCGTGCCGGCCAGCGCGGGCGACTGCCGCATGGCCGGGCTGACCTGCACGGATTCCAGCCGCATCATCAGGTCACAGTGCAGGTGGCGTCTTCGGCCAGCACGATCAGCGGATCTCCTGCGTTCACCGGTTTGCCGGGCACGCAACGGATTGCCGTCACCGTGCCAGACGCCGGCGCAATGACGGACAGCGCCATCTTCATGGCCTCGACCACGACCAGCGTGTCGCCTGCCGATACGCTCTGCCCCACCTGGACCGGAATCTTCCAGATGTTGCCGCACATATCGGCGCTGACCATTCTTTCGCCCTCCCGCAAGACCGTCTCGGCCTCGGGCTCGGCCACGGCCTGCTCGGCCGCAACATCCTCGGTTTTCCACAGCGCCACTTCGGCATCGAACGCGGTTTTCTGACGTGCCTGGAACGCGGCGATGCTATCCGCCTGGTCCACCAAAAATCGTTGATGTGCCGCGAAGTCGAACGTCTCTTCTTCGATGCGCACGGTGGCCCGCCCCTCGCGGAAGTCTTCCCGCAACACATCCAATTCGGCTTCCGTTACCGGATAGAAACGCACCTGATCAAAGAAGCGCAGCAGCCAAGGTTTACCATCCTGGAATACGGGATTCTTCAGGAACTTGTTCCAGATGGGCAAGGTGCGGCCGACGAGCTGATATCCCCCCGGAGAGTCCATGCCATAAATGCACATGTATACGCCGCCGATGCCTACCGTGCCTTCCGCGGTGAAGGTGCGCGCCGGGTTGTACTTGGACGTCAGCAGGCGATGGCGCGGATCGATCGGAACGGCGCACGGCGCGCCCAGATACACGTCACCCAGGCCCATGATCAGATAGCTGGCATCGAAGACGATGCGGCTGACTTCGTCCCGCTCGTCCAGGCCGTTGATCCGCTGAATGAAGTCCACGTTATTCGGCAGCCACGGCGCGCTGACGCGCACGGTTTCCTGATAGCGCTGCACGGCGCCCAACGTGGCCGAATCTTCGAAGGCCATGGGCAGGTAGACCACACGCGTGGGCACCTTCAAAGTAGCAACATCCGCCAGACCCTTTTCGATTTCCAGCAGCAAGGCAATCAGCGCGCCTTGCAGGATGACGCGGCTGTCGTAGCGGATTTGCAGCGACCTCACTCCCGGCGACAACTCCAGCACGCCCTCAATGGGGTCCGCGTTCAATGCTTCCATCAGCAGGTGAATACGCATGCGCAACGCCAGGTCCAGGACGTTGTCGCCATATTCCAGCAACAGGTAGCCGTCACCCGCTTGGCGATAGGACACGGACGGGCGCGAGCCCTCGGCTGCCAACGCGGCGACGATGGTTTCAGACACGGTCGCGGGCACCGGAGATGGCGCCGTTGCCGCAGGACCCACGGACGATAGCGCCGCCACGCTGCTGTCCTGCGCGGCTTCCAATGCAACGGCCTGCGGGTAATCGATGCGCACAAAACGGATACGGTCGCCCGGCTTCACCTGCCCCACCTTCCACAGCTCGGCCCGCGCAATCGTGACCGGGCAGACGAAGCCGCCCAGGCTGGGACCGTCACGCGTCAGGATCACGGGGCTGTCGCCCGTGAAATTGATGCTGCCGATGGCGTATTCGCAATCGTGGATATTGGACGGATGCAGGCCGGCCTCGCCGCCGTTCTCACGCGCCCAGCTTGGCTTGGGTCCGATCAGGCGCACACCCAGACGGTTCGAGTTGTAGTGCACCTCCCAGTCCGCCGCGAAAAATGTTTCGATCGCTTCGGGCTGGAAAAAGTCTGGCGCGCCATGCGGGCCGTACAAGACGCCGATTTCCCATGTGTTGCCATACACCGGAATCATGTCGGCGGGCGCGCCTTGCGGTTCCGCGACGGGCGGCGTCGCCGACGTGCCCGCCAGTTCCGTGCGCACCAATGGCAACATGTCGCCCACACGCAGCGTCCGGCCGGCATGACCGCCAAACTGCCCCAGCGCGAAGGTCGAGCGGCTGCCCAGATAGACCGGCACATCGAAGCCGTTGCGTACCGCCAGGTAGCTGCGGCAGCCTGACAGCGCACGGCCCGTAACCAGAACCTGCCCCGAACGCACCGCTATCGGTTGCCACATGGGTACGGGTTCGCCGTCCAGCGTGGCGGCGCAAGTGGCCCCCGTCAACGCCACGATGGCGTCGCCATGAAAACGCAACGTGGGTCCCATCAACGTGGCCTCGATGCCCGCAGCATCAGGCGCGTTGCCGACGATGCGGTTCGCCACGCGGAAGGCGTAGTCATCCATCGGGCCAGACGGCGGCACGCCGATGTCCCAATAGCCGACGCGGCCAGGATAGTCCTGCACGCTGGTGTAGGTGCCGGCTTCCACGACCTCGATCGCGGCGGGCCGGTACACAAAGGTCTCTAGAAATCGCGTCGACAACAGGCCCGCGCGGAATCGCTCATCAGCCACGATCTGGCGCAGGTAATCCAGATTTGTGGCAATGCCATGCAGCCGCGTCTTCGCCAGGGCGTCGGCCAGTTTGTCCAGCGCGGCGTCACGCGTGGCGGCATGCACGATCAGCTTGGCCAGCATCGGGTCGTAGAACGCTGGCACTTCCGTGCCCGTCGCAACCCAGCCGTCTACCCGGACGCCGTCGGGAAACGACACCTCGGTCAACACGCCCGGCGACGGTTGGAATTGGCGCAACGGATCTTCTGCGTATAGGCGGACTTCAATCGATGCGCCTTGCGGGGCGCGCGACATGGCGTCGACATCCAGCGGTTCGCCCGCTGCCACGCGCAGCATACATTCCACCAAATCCAGCCCGGTGACGGCTTCCGTTACCGGATGCTCAACCTGTAGCCGCGTGTTGACTTCCAGAAAGTAAAAGCTGTCGCGCGCGGGGTCGTAGATGAATTCGACAGTGCCGGCCGACCGGTAGTTGACGGACTCGCCCAACTGCACGGCGGCATCGAGCAGCGCGGCGCGGGTCGCGGCAGGCAGCAAAGGCGCTGGCGTTTCTTCAATGACCTTCTGGTTGCGGCGTTGCACCGAACAATCGCGTTCGCCCAGCGCCAGCACGCGGCCTGCCCCGTCGCCAAATATCTGCACTTCCACGTGCCGCGCGTTGTCCACATAACGTTCGATGAACGCACCGCCATCGCGAAAGAAGTGCTCGCCCATGCGCTGCACGCTATCAAACGCCACGGTCAGTTCGGCCTCGCTCTCGCAGCGCGACAAACCGATGCCGCCGCCGCCCGCCGTGCTCTTCAACATCACGGGATAGCCAATGCGTTCCGCCTGAGACAGCGCTTCGCCCAGGCTGGCCAATAGACCCGTGCCCGGCGTCATAGGCACACCGGCCTCGGCGGCCAGTTCGCGTGAGCGATGCTTCAGCCCGAATTCGCGGATCTGCAAAGGCGTGGGGCCGACGAAGGCGATGCCTGCGGCTTCGCAGCTTTCCGCGAACTCCGCGCTTTCCGATAGAAAGCCGTAACCCGGGTAGATGGCTTGCGCGCCGTGCTCGCGCGCGGCGGCCAGCAGCAGGTCCATGCGCAGATAGCTGTCGGCGGCCTTCTCGCCGCCCAGCGCAACCGCGACATCGGCTTCGCGCACATGCGCCGCATTGCGGTCGGGATCGGAATACACCGCCACGCTGCGGATGCCCAAGCGCTTAAGGGTACGGATGGCACGGACGGCGATTTCGCCACGGTTGGCAATCAGAACGGTATCGAACACTTGCTGCTCCCTGGAATCTTAGAGAATTAGCGGGGGGTGGCGTTCAGGCTGGCCAGATAGGCGCGCCAGCCGCCAAAGGCGGTGATGTCGCGCGCGCCGTCCAGGCCACGCGGTTCGCAGATGAATCCCTTGACCTGACGGCCGTCTTCCAGCTCCAGCGTGCCTATGCCCAGGGGCGCGGGAATCTCGGCCACGAAGGCGCCAAACGCGGTCACCGGCACATCCCACAGCTCGACCTCGATCGGCGCGCCAGACTCGGACTTGACCAGACCGGGTTTGGGTGGCGTGGTGTTAGCCAACGCATACAGGCGGTAGTCGGCGGCCGTGCGCGTCTTTTCAGCCAGCACGGCATGGCGGGACGTCAGTTGATGGTTCAAGGGCATGCCGGTCAGATGCGCGCCCACCACGGCGACGCGCAACGTACCCACGGGCGCTTTGTTGAGCGCCACGCCAGCGGGCAGTGGCGCGCCGGTTGCGCCCAACGGCAATCCACGCTGGGTTTGCCACTGGCGGCCGAACTGCGCCAGCGCGTGGTCTTGCCAGGCCAGCCCGATCAGCGTGATGCCAGATGGCAGACCATCGCTGCGCATTCCTGCTGGCACAGCGAGCGCCGATAGATCGGCCAGGTTGGCAAAGTTGGTGTAGACGCCCAGGCGGGAATTCAGCGTGACGGGGTCATCGCGCAGCTGGGCGATGGTGTAGATGGATGGCGAAGTCGGCACCACCAGCGCGTCAAAACCCGCCAGGGATTGATGAATCAAGCGTGTCAGTTCAGCACGCCGGTACTCTGCCTTGAACGCGTCCAGCGCACTGTAGTTGGCGGCTTGTTCCACGATGCCGCGCACGATGGGGTCGATGACGTCCGGCGTGGTTTTCCACAGCGCTTCAACAGCGGCAAAGCGTTCTGCCACCCAGGGGCCTTGATACAGCAGCGCGGCCAATTCGTTGAACGGCGTGAAGTCGATCACCTCCACTTCCGCACCCGCAGCCTTCAACGCATGCACGGCGTCCTCGAACACCGCCGCCGCTTGCGCGTCACCGAAGAATTCCAAGGCGGCGGGCACCGCCAGCTTGGGCGTTTTCGGCCACGGCAAAGACGCGCCAGCAGGCACGGCACGCGAATAAGGATCGCGCTCGTCAAAGCCTCCCGCCACATCGGCAACCAGCTCGGCATCGTCCACCGTCAACGCAAAGATCGAGACACAATCCAGCGTGCGGCAGGCCGGCACCACGCCCGCGGTACTGAGCCAACCTTTGGTTGGCTTCAAGCCCACGATATTGTTGAAACCCGCCGGCACACGGCCCGACCCTGCCGTATCCGTGCCCAGCGAAAACGCCGCGATGCCGCGCGCGACGACCGACGCCGAGCCTGAGCTGGAGCCGCCGCTGACATATTCAGGATTGAACGTATTGGCAACGGCGCCATGCGGCGACCGAGTACCGACCAGGCCGGTGGCAAACTGATCCAGATTGGTCTTGCCAATCAGGATGGCGCCCGCAGCGCGCAGGCGCTGCACGACCGTGGCGTCCTCGGCCGGCGTGTACGCGAATTCGGGGCAGCCGGCGGTCGTCGGCCACCCTGCCGCATCGATGTTGTCCTTGATGGCAAACGGCACGCCATATAGCGGCAGACGCGACAGGTCGCCGCCTGCCGCCGCAAGCATCAGCTGCAAATCGTCCAGCTGTTCTTCCAGCAGCGCGCGATCAACGCGTTGTATCCAGGCATTGTCCGCCGGTGAGTCTGGCGTGACGGCATAGGCCGCCAACAGCGCTTCAGGTTGTGCCCCGCCATCGCGGTAGGCGGCCTGCCACTGGGCAATCGTCCAACCCACGGGGCGCATCGAAGTTGCTACGGCATTCATGCTGGAATCCTTTCTTGTATACAAGTACGGATACCCAAGCAATCGGCGTGCCATGTTGGCCGAGTTTCTGCGCTTCTCCTCTGGCTGCCCCGCTAAATCCCGGGAAAACCGCGATGTGCGTGCCTGCGCCAGCTGGCTGCCTTCGCACCGCGAGCGGGCGTTCTACGCACCTGTTTTGTGCACGCAGCACTGTTTTGAATCTAGGCACGCCGCCACGCAACCCTCACCGGCACTCGCGTAAACACCCCCTCCTCATACGGCGGCCCTGCCCTTTGCAGGCACTTGGCACGGCTTTTGCTTTGAAGTCCATGTTGTCGGGTGTTGTTCAGATCGTTCCTGCCGGCCAAGCCGGCACATTCCATCCAGGAGTCACCATGAAACGCAGACTAGCCCTTAAGCAACTGACCGTCGTGAGCCTGTTGGCCATGTCCGGGTGGATGCCGCAGGTATTCGCCGCCGAAGACACCATCAAGGTTGGCATCCTGCATTCCCTGTCGGGCACCATGGCCATCTCGGAAACGTCACTTAAGGACGTGGCCCTGATGACTATCGACGAAATCAACGCCAACGGCGGCGTGATGGGCAAGAAGCTTGAAGCCGTAATTGTGGACCCCGCATCGAACTGGCCGCTGTTTGCTGAAAAGTCGCGCCAGTTGCTGTCGCAGGACAAGGTGGCGGTGGTTTTCGGCTGCTGGACCTCGGTATCGCGCAAGTCGGTGTTGCCGGTGTTCAAGGAACTGAACGGCCTGCTCTTCTACCCCGTGCAATATGAAGGCGAAGAGCTAGAGAAGAACGTGTTCTACACGGGCGCAGCACCCAACCAGCAAGCGATCCCGGCCGTTGAGTATCTGATGAGCGAAGACGGCGGCGGCGCAAAACGTTTTGTACTGCTGGGCACGGACTATGTGTACCCGCGCACCACCAACAAGATCCTGCGCGCCTTCCTGCATTCCAAGGGCGTGAAAGACAGCGATATCGACGAGGTCTACACCCCGTTCGGCCATTCCGATTATCAAACCATCGTGGCCAACATCAAGAAGTTCGCCACGGGCGGCAAGACAGCGGTGATCTCCACCATCAACGGCGACTCCAACGTGCCCTTCTACAAAGAACTGGGCAATGCGGGTCTGAAGGCAACCGACGTGCCGGTCGTGGCGTTCTCGGTGGGAGAAGAAGAACTGCGCGGCGTGGATGCCAAGCCGCTGGTGGGCCACCTGGCCGCCTGGAACTACTTCGAGTCGATCAAGAATCCGGTGAATGAAGAGTTCATCAAGAAGTGGAAGGCCTATGCCAAGGCCAAAAACCTGCCCAACGCCAGCACGGTCGTGACCAACGATCCGATGGAAGCCACCTATATCGGCATCCATATGTGGAAGCAGGCCGTGGAACAGGCCAAGAGCACCGATGTGGACAAGGTGATTGCCAACATGGGCGGCCAGAAATTCAACGCGCCTGACGGCTACATGATCGAAATGGACAAGACCAACCACCACCTGCACAAGCCGGTCTACATCGGTGAAATCAAGGCGGATGGCCAGTTCAATGTCGTGTGGAAGAGCAAGGGTCCGATCCGCGCTCAACCGTGGAGCCCGTACATCCCGGGTAACGAAGGCAAGCAAGGTCTCTAACAGGTCCTCACCATGCACAGCGCGGCAATCGCACACTTCTTGCGTCGTTTTCTTCTTGCATGGCTGTTGGCCTTGCCGATGCTGGCCGCCCCTGCGGCGGCGGCCGGCGTGGACCCGGCCTTGCTGACGCCGCTGGCCGGCGACGACACCGACGCCAAGCTGCAAGCGATTGCCGCCCTGGGCCAACTGCCAGACCCTGGCGCCGCTGCGGTCTTGCAGGCGCTGGGCAGTGATCAACTCTATGCAACGGCAGACGGCCGCGTGCTGATCGGAACCGGGGGCACGCGCGGCATTGATCCCGCAACGGGGGCCGCCACCGATCTGCCTGCGGGCGCCTCCACCGTCATGATCAACAACCGCTTGCGCCGCGCCATCGAAGCCGCGCTGGCGGGTTCCCGCTTGTTTTCCGACAAGCCCAACGAACGCCTGGATGCTGCGCGCAGACTGCAACAGACGGGTGACCCCGCGCGCTTGCCCATGCTTGAGAAAGCGTTGGCGTCCGAAAAAAACGAGGCCGTGCGTGATGCGCTGATCATCGCGCAGGCCAATCTGGAATTGAAAAGCGCAGACTCCGCCGTCAGGCGTCATGCGGTGGAACTGCTGGGCCGCACCAGCAACGCCGCCTTCCGTCCCACGCTGGCGGCGCTGACGCAGGAACGCGATGGCGCCTACGCGGAACCCGACGCTGGCGTGCGCGAGGCCGCCGCCAATGCGCTCAAGCAGATCGACCGCCACCTGGCCACGATTGAATGGGCAGGCAATCTTTTCTACGGCATCAGTCTGGGCAGCGTGTTGTTGTTGGCTGCGCTGGGCCTGGCCATCACCTTTGGGCTGATGGGCGTCATCAACATGGCGCATGGTGAACTGCTGATGATCGGCGCCTATGTCACCTATGTGGTGCAGACGCTGTTCCGCTCTTGGCTGCCCGGCTGGCTGGATTGGTATGTGGTGGCGGCGCTGCCGCTGGCCTTCGTCGTCACGGCGCTGGTGGGCATGGCGCTGGAACGCACCGTCATCCGCTGGCTTTACGGCCGCCCCTTGGAAACCCTGCTGGCAACCTGGGGCATCAGCCTGATGCTGATGCAAGGGGTGCGCACGTTGTTTGGCGCGCAGAACGTGGAAGTCGGCAACCCAAGCTGGATGTCCGGCGGCATCACCGTGCTGGGCGGGCTGGTGCTGACCTACAACCGACTGGTCATCATCGGCTTTGCCTTCTTTGTGGTGTTTCTGGTGTGGGTGCTGTTGAACCACACACGGCTGGGCTTGTTTGTGCGGGCAATCACGCAGAACCGCCGCATGGCGGATTGCGTAGGGGTGCCCACGGGCCGCGTCGACATGCTGGCCTTCGGGCTGGGCTCAGGCATCGCGGGGCTGGCCGGCGTGGCCTTGTCTCAGTTGGGCAACGTTGGACCAGACCTGGGCCGCGGCTACATCGTCGATTCATTCATGGTGGTGGTACTGGGCGGCGTAGGCCAGTTGGCCGGCACCGTCATTGCCGCCCTGGGCCTGGGCGGCGTCAACAAATTCCTGGAGCCTTACGCGGGAGCGGTCATGGCCAAGATCACCATACTGGTGCTCATCGTGCTGTTTGTGCAAAAGCGGCCGCAAGGCTTGTTCGCCCCCCGTGGCCGGAGCGTGGAATGAAACAGAACGCCCTGACCGATCTGAACCTGCTGACGCGCCGCCCGCTATTCTCTGGGCGGGTCTGGACGGCGTTGGCCGCCGCTACCGCCCTGCTTGCGCTGCTGCCGCTACTGAACCTGATTTTTCCCGCAGGCCACGCACTGCATGTCTCGGCCTATGCCGTGGCGCTGATGGGAAAATTCATGTGTTATGCCATGGCCGCGCTCGCGCTGGACTTGGTATGGGGTTATGCCGGCATCCTGTCTTTGGGGCATGGCCTGTTCTTTGCGCTGGGCGGCTACGCGCACGGCATGTACCTGATGCGTGCGATTGGACACGACGGCGTGTACCAAAGCCATCTGCCCGACTTCATGGTGTTCCTGGACTGGAAGAGCTACCCCTGGTACTGGTCGTTCACCGACCACTTCTGGTACGCCATGCTGCTGGTGGTGCTGGTGCCGGGCGTGCTGGCGTTTGTGTTCGGCTACTTCGCGTTCCGCTCACGTATCAAGGGCGTGTACTTCTCGATCATCACGCAGGCCCTGACCTTTGCCGCGATGTTGCTGTTCTTCCGCAACGATACGGGTTTTGGCGGCAACAACGGCTTTACGGATTTCAAACGCATCCTGGGTTTTGATATCACCGCGCCCGGCACGCGCGCCACGCTGTACTGGATTACGCTGGCGGCGCTGGCAGGCGCCTTGGTCGTGGCGCGCATGGTCACGCAAAGCAAGCTGGGCCGCGTGCTGACCGCTGTGCGCGACGCCGAAAGCCGGCTGCGCTTTATCGGGTACGACCCGTTGGGCTTCAAGCTTTTCGTCTGGACGTTGTCCGCCGTATTGTGCGGCATTGCCGGCGCGCTGTATGTGCCGCAGGTCGGCATCATCAACCCCAGCGAAATGTCCACCGAGACCTCGATTGAAATGGTGATCTGGGTTGCCACCGGCGGTCGTGGCACGTTGATTGGCCCCATCATCGGCGCAGGCGCCGTCAATGGGTTGAAGACTTGGTTCACCAGTGTGCTGCCCGAATTCTGGCTGTATGCGCTGGGCCTGATCTTTGTGCTTGTGACCCTGTTCCTGCCCACTGGCATCGTCGGCCTGGCCCGCCGTATTGCGGCACGCCTGCAGGAGAAGAAGGCATGACGACCACGCATACCGAAACGGCCATGCTGGATGGCGGCCCCAGCGGCGACGCGGGTTATGGCCGCGTCAGCCCCAAGGGTCTGGACACCAGCCACGGCGCGATCCTGTACCTGGAAGGCATTACGGTCAGCTTCGATGGATTCAAGGCGCTGAACAACCTGACGCTGGACATCGGCGTGGGTGAATTGCGCTGCATCATCGGCCCGAACGGCGCGGGCAAGACCACGATGATGGACGTGATTACCGGCAAGACGCGGCCAACGGAAGGCACGGCCTATTTTGGCCAGAGCATAGACCTGACCACCCTGACCGAAGCGCAGATTGCGCACGCCGGTATCGGCCGCAAGTTCCAGCGTCCCACCGTGTTTGAACAACACACCGTGTTCGAAAACCTGGAACTGGCGATGAAGACCGACAAGCGCGTGCGGCCCACGCTGTTCTCGCGGCTGACCGGCGAGCAAGCCGACAAAATCGGCGAGACGCTGGACCTGATCCGCTTGCGGCCGGAAGTCTGGCGGCCAGCCGGGCTGTTGTCGCACGGCCAGAAGCAGTGGCTGGAAATCGGCATGCTGCTGATGCAAGAACCGCAGTTGCTGCTGCTGGACGAACCGGTGGCGGGCATGACAGACGCTGAAACCGAACGCACCGGCGAATTGCTGAACGAGCTGCGCGGGCGGCATTCGCTGATGGTGGTGGAACACGACATGGACTTCGTCAATCAGATCGCGGGCGATGGCAAAGTCACCGTACTGCATGAAGGCTCCGTCTTGGCCGAAGGGCCAATGAGCAAAGTGCAGGCGGACCCGCGTGTGATCGAAGTCTATCTGGGGCGCTGAGATGCTGGACGTAAGCACGATCGACCAATACTACGGCGGCAGCCATACCCTGCGCGGCGTGTCGCTATCGGTGCGGCAAGGCGAATGCCTGGCGCTGCTGGGCCGCAACGGCGTGGGAAAGACGACGCTGCTCAAATGCGTCATGGGCGTGCTGCCCGTGGCGCGCGGCGGCATCACCTTCGACGGCGCGGACATTACCCGCCTGGCGCCGCATCAGCGCGCCGCGCGCGGCATGGCGTATGTGCCGCAGGGCCGCGACATCTTCGCCCGCCTGACGGTGGAAGAGAATATTTTGATGGGCATGGCGACCAAGCCCGCGGCCCGCGCCCGGCGAATCAAAGAAGAAGTCTTCGAGCTCTTTCCCGTCTTGAAAAGCATGTTGTCGCGGCGCGGCGGCGATCTGTCTGGCGGTCAGCAGCAGCAGTTGGCGATTGCGCGCGCGCTGGTGGCTGAACCCAAACTGATCATCCTGGATGAACCCACCGAAGGCATCCAGCCATCCATCATCAAAGACATTGCACGTGTGATCCACATGCTGCGCCAGCGCGGCGACATCGCCATCCTGCTATGTGAACAGTATTTTGATTTCGCCCGCGAATTGGCGGACCAGTTCGTGGTGCTGTCGCGAGGCGAAGTGGTAGCCAGCGGTGGACGCGACGCGATTGATGGCGAGGACGTCCGGCGGCATCTGTCGGTGTGACGCCGCAGGTATCGGATATTGCCGCGTCGTTTGAGGGTTCCTTGATATTTCGGGCGCATTTGAGATCTGCTCCGATATAATCTGCGCCCATGTGCTTCGCTTCTTTCCTGACCCGCCCCTCCTTATGGATCGCGATTGCCGCGATCCTTTGGGCGTCGTTGGCGCCGTCGCTGGCCCATGCACTGAGCCTGTCGCCGCACGGCGGCACGCACGGTCAGCGCATCAGCGTGGACTATTGCGCCGCCGAAGGTGAATCGACCATCACACTGGATGTGCAATCCGGCACCGGCAACAGTCAGGCCGATACTCACGGCGACGATCATCATTGCCCGCTGTGCCGTAATCCCCAGGCCGACGTAGGCATCCTGCCCGCACCTGTGCCCGTACTGCCAGCCCCCGTGGGCCGCGCCATAACCTACCCGCCGCTGTTCTACGCGGCATCAAACTCCCTTCATGCCTGGAGCGCGGCCCAGCCGCGCGCACCGCCCGCGAACTGACCTGACGCTGGCCCGCGCCGCTTCCCGGCGCATCGCCCGCGTTCGTTCGCCTTTTTCTCGTCGTCACGATTGCCCCGTCTGTCGCACAGGCGGCGTCGTGCCGTCACGCAGACCCTGGTGCCCCCAACCCGCCCTGCCCCCAGGACGGGTGCCGGGCGCGTTGGCCGGCACCCCGGCTTCAGACATGAAAAACACGACTGCACGAACCCTGCTGCTTGGCCTGCTGGCCAGCGGCTCTGCCCACGCCCTGACAACCGACCCCGCCATCGAGACACTTGCGCCCGCCACCGTATATGGCGACGGCCACACCGAAGTCGCGCCCAATGGCCCCATCAATCTGGACGCCCGCGACAGCACCGGCAGCCGTCTGGGCTTGACCCTGCGCGAAACGCCCGCCACGGTCACGGTGATCTCGCGCGAACAGATCGAAGCGCGCGGCGCGCTGAATACGCAGGAAATCGCCCGCGGCATACCGGGCGTAGACAACGCATCCCCCCCCGGCAACGCCGGCGCCGTCAGCTATCGCGGGTTTAGCGGCGGCCAGGTGTCGCAGCTGTTCAACGGCATTTCGGTGCAATACGACTCCGTCGCCGGCCGGCCGGTAGACAGCTGGATCTATGACCGCGTCGAAGCAATCGGCGGCCCCGCCACCTTTCTGTTCGGCGCTGGCGCCGTGGGTGGCGCCATCAACTACGTCACCAAACTGCCCGAGCGCGATACCTTCTACGGCGGACAGATGCGCATTGGCTCATTCGACTCGCGTCAGGTTTCCGTGGGTCTGAACCAGCAGTTGGCGGGCGAACCCGGCGGACGCGGCCATTACCTGCGCATCGACGCCAACACCGGTTCCAGCCATGGCTGGGTGGACGGCAATCATTCCCGCGCCAGCCAGGTGGCCGCGTCGTTGCTGTCTGACCTAGGCAGCGACGTTACACAGACTTTTGCAGTGGAGTTCCAGCGCGAACAAGTGGATCGCCCGTACTGGGGCACGCCGCTCAAGACGGGCGCAAATGGCGTGGTGCAGGGCGAAGGCCACATCATGGATGGCACGCGCTTCAAGAACTACAACGTTAACGACGGGCTGTACGAGCAGTCTGTACTGTGGGCGCGTTCGCTGACCGAATGGCGCGCGGCGCCTAATCTGACGTTCAACAATACGCTGTACTACTACCGCGCCGAGCGCGACTTCCGCAACCTGGAAAGCTATCGCTTCAATGCGGCCAACACGCTGGTGCAGCGCTCGGGTGCGCTGTTGCAGCGGCACGAACAAAGCTTGATCGGCAATCGCGTAGAAGGCTTGTTCAAGTCCACGCTGGCCGGCCTGCGCAGCGACTGGTCGTTTGGCGCCGACTTCAGCGTCAACAAAATCACCCGCTATCCGACCAGCCTGCCCGCCCAGGTGGATGCCGTGGACCCGTACGACTTTTCACCAGGCGATTTCTACGACATTCCCGGTATGAAACGCGGCCACTCGGCCGACCGCGACAATCGCATCCAGACGCTGGCGCTGACGCTGGAAAACCGCACTGAAGTGCTGCCCGGTGTGGCCATTGTGTCGGCGTTGCGCAAAGACTTCATCGACCTGGACCTGACCAACCGCCGCGCCATCACTGCGGCGTCGCCCGCCACGGCCTCGCGCAGTTATACGCCGCTGACTGGACGGCTGGGCGTGAACTGGGAGATCACCCCGGAAGCCTCGCTGTATGCGCAGTACGCGACCGCCGCCGATCCTCCGTCTGGTCTGCTCGCCACTTCGTCGTTCGCCGACGTGCTGAACAACGACAAGCTCACTACCGGCAGGCAGACCGAAGTGGGCAGCAAGTTCAATTTCTGGGAAGGACGCGGGGCGGCGACCGTTTCGGTATACGAGATCAAGCGCAAGAACATGGCCACCGCCGACCCGGACAACCCCGGCGTCAGCGTGCCCGTGGGTGCCCAATCGGCGCGCGGCATCGAATTGGCGGGCGGTTTGCAGCTCACGCCCAAGCTGTCGATGCAAGCCAATATTGCATTCGTGGACCCAAAGTACGACGACTTTTCGCAAGCCGTCGGCGGCGTACCGGTATCGCGCAACGGCAATGTGCCGACCAATACGCCGCGCCGCATTGCCAACGTATGGCTGGACTACGCCTTCATACCGGACTGGAACGCCAGCGTGGCAGCGCGCCATGTAGGCCGCGTCTACGCCGATGCCGCCAACACGACGTGGGCGCCGGCCTACACCGTATTCGACGCGGCGTTGTCGCACCGGATCAACCGCAATGTCAGCGTTACGGGGCGGGTGCGCAACCTGGCGGACAAGGTCTACGCGGCCAATGCAACGCCCACCATGTACTACCTGGGCGCGCCGCGCTCGTTTGAACTGACCCTGCAAGCCCGGTTCTGAAAATACGCGAAAGAGATGCCATGAGCGCCACATCTTCCCGTTTGCCAACGCGCCCCGCCGGCCCCCCCTTGTCCACCCGGGCCAAGCGGTGGCTTTACCTGATCCACCGCTGGGCGGGCATTGTGTTGTGCCTGTTCTTTGCCATGTGGTTCATTTCCGGCGTGGTGATGATGTACGTGGGTTACCCCAAGCTCACCCCACATGAGCGGCTGACGCATCTGGCGCCGCTGGACCCTGCCGTGATTGCCGTAACGCCTGAGCAGGCACGGTCGGCGGCGGACGCGAGCGGCACCGCGGGACTGAGCCTGGCCGCCACAAGGAGCGGCGCGCCTGTGTATGTCGTCAGTGCAGGCAAGGGCCAGAAACCCAAGGTGGTGGATGCCGTTACCGGCGCTCTGCTGCCGCCCGCCAGCGCTGCCGTGGCAGAAGCCACCGCGTCCGTCTGGTTCGCAGGCCAGTACACAGCGCATTATCAGGGCGAGGTTGTCGAAGACGTCTACACCCATTCCGGCGCGCTGGACCCGGACAGGCCGCTGCATCGGGTAGACATGGATGATCCCGATCAAACCCGGCTGTACATCTCTTCTGCCACGGGGGCCGTAGTGTTGGATGCCACGCGCGCCGAGCGTGGTTGGAATTATGTCGGCGCGTGGATTCATTGGCTATATCCATTCCGGGGCAACGTCTTTGACGCGTGGTGGCATGACATTGTGGTGTGGCTATCGGTGGCGGGTGTGCTGGTTGCGCTGACCGGCACCATCGTCGGCATTCTGCGCTGGCGCTTTTCCCGGCCCTACGCCAGCGGCAGCCATTCGCCTTATCGCGAAAGCATGATGCGTTGGCATCACATCAGCGGCTTGCTGTTCGCCGTCATCACCATCACCTGGATTTTCAGCGGGCTGATGTCGATGAACCCGTGGAAGGTGTTCACCAGCAATGCGGCGCCGTTGGCAATGTCCGCCTACGCAGGAGAGGCGAGCGCCGAGCCGCTGGCCGCACCCCGGGAGCTGATTGCCGCGCTGCCGGCCCCGCCTCGCGAATTGAGCTGGACGCGCGTAATGGGCCACGAGCTGGCGCTTGCGCGCAGCCCTTTGGGTCCGCCGCAAGTGCTGTCGGCAAGCAGCGCCGCGCCATTCACATTGGCCGATGCCGATCTGCGCCGGGCGGCCGCCCAATTGCTGCCGGGCGCGGCGTTGCGCGACGTGCAGGTGCTGACCGAGTACGACATCTACTATTACGCACGTGACGAACACGCGATGCTGGGCCACATCGAAAAACCGCTGCCTGTCTGGCGGCTGGTGTACGACAATCCGCAAGCGACCTGGGTGTATCTGGACCCGCATACCGGCCAGATCCTGGGCCGGCAAGATCGTGGCGGACGCGTCAGCCGCTGGCTGTTCGCCTTCCTGCACAGCTGGGATTGGACCGGACTGCTGGCGCGGCGCCCCTTATGGGATGCCCTGCTGATTTTTCTGAGCCTGGGTGGCGTGGCGATGAGCCTGACGGGTGTCGTGATCGGCTGGCGGCGGCTGGGCAAGAAACTGCGTGCCTGAAGGACCGCCGCGTTTGCACTATGCTCACTGCCTTGCCTGACGAATCACCGCAAAGAGGAACCCCCATGTCCAACGTAACCATCTATCACAACCCCAAGTGCGGCACGTCCCGCAATACCCTGGCCATGATCCGCAACGCGGGCATCGAGCCGGAAGTTGTGCTGTATCTGGAAACGCCGCCGTCGCGCGCTACTTTGAAGGCGCTGTTCAAGCAGGCCGGCATCAGCGTGCGCGACGCGCTCCGCGAAAAAGGCACGCCCTATCTGGAACTGGGCTTGGATGACGTATCGCTTGCGGAAGATGCGCTGCTGGACGCCATTGAACAGCACCCGATTCTGCTGAACCGTCCCTTTGTATCTACTCCATTGGGCGCACGCCTGTGCCGTCCGTCCGAACTGGTGCTGGACATTCTGCCCGCAGCACAACAAGGCGAGTTCACCAAAGAAGACGGCGAAAAGGTAATCAGCGCCGACGGCAAACGCATCCAGAAGTAAAACCGCGCACTCCGGCGCATTTTGTAAGCGGACTGACGGGTAACCTCATTACCATCGCGGCTATTGAGTATTACGCTTCGATGACACGTCATGAGTTTCCTGGAAAGCTTTAATCAGTCCCTTTTTCTTCTGATCAACGCCGATCCGAACACACCCGTCTGGCGCATCCATGCCGCCATGCTGGTGGCCAACAAGCTGATCCTGCTGGTGCCGGGCGCGCTGGCCGCCATCTGGCTATGGGGCGGCCAGACGCAACGCAACCTGGCCCTGAAGGCGCTGGCCAGCATCGCCGCAGCGCTGTGCATCAGCTACCTGTGCGGCGCGCTGTGGCCGCACCCCCGCCCCTTCACGATCGGACTGGGCCAAGCCTTCTTTGCACACAAGGCCACGGCATCGTTCCCCAGCAACCACACCATCATCATTGCGGCGATGGCGTTTGCGCTGATCTTTGACCGGCGCTGGGCCGGCTGGGGCTGGGCAACCTTGGTGCTCGCCGCGATCGTCGGCACGTCTCGCGTTTATCTGGGCGTGCATTTTCCGCTGGACATCGCAGGCGGACTGATCTTGGCTCCCGTCGCTGCGGGTTTGATCTTGCCCGTGTGGAACCGCATCGGTGAACCGCTGACAGCCGTGGCTCAGAGCCTGTACCGCAAAGTACTGGCCCTGCCCATCGCAAGAGGCTGGATTCGCGCCTAGGCCCCTGTGGCCATCAGCAATGCCGCAACGCCTGGTTGTCGTAGGCGCTACGCCCCTGGGTCGCGTCCAGCGCGTTCGTCAGGTTGTTGAACGACTGGCGAAATTGGCTGGCATCGCGCAGCATGGGATTGATGCCGCCGCTTAAAACCGCTGCGGGGCCGTAGCGTCCGCTGCGGCTGCTTTCTTCTATCGTCCGGCCCGCGTTCAGATACGCGTTGATCACGTTCATCACGCTGGGGCATCCCTTGGGATTCGCCCTGCGCGTGCTTTTGTCGTATCCACGCGCCATCTCGTTCATCTTTTCCTGCGCCTGCGCGAAGGCGTCCGCTCGCGCGCCCAGACCCGTGCCATCGAAAACTCCCTGGGCCTCGTCAATGCTGATTTTTCCGTAATACACCAGCCCTGCGCGGTAATAGGCGGTAGAGTCTTTCTCGGCATTGTCGAATGCGGCCTGCGTATTGAAGCGGTCGCGTTTGGCAACGCCATTCAAGAAAGCGGCTTCCTGCTGGACCACGAGCGTCAGCGCGGCCTCGTAGGCATCGTTTTTCTGCCGCACCAACGCGCCGCCATCCGACACATAGGCCTTGGACTTTGCATACGCCTCCAGCTCCTGATTCAACGGCGCCAAGGCCGCCAAGGCGTCGGCAAATGCTTGGGCTGATGCGTCTACCTGCGGAAGAACGGCATCCACCTGCATGGCATTTTCCAGGGCCTCGCGCGTGCGTGCAATTTCCTGATTGCTATTGATGCTCAGACTACGCAGCGGCCGGTCGCCCTTAAGGTTCGGCACTACATAGGTCTGATAGCGCTCCAGTACGGTCTTGAACTGGGGAATGATGCCGCGCGCGGTGGCAAGGTACAAATTGAACTTGATGAATTCCGCTTGCGCGGCCGCAGACTGCTCGGCCTTGGCCGGCGGCGCGCTGGCCGGTTCTTCTTTGCAAGCTCCAAGCATCAAGGCGCTCGCAATCAAGATCGACGCACCCAATATGCGAGGTATGGACATGTGGACTCCCGTGGCAGAACTGAGCCGGGGGACCGCAAGCACGACGCCTGCCTGGCATCGTCAGCAAAGATACAACCCCCGAGACAAGCCAAGACTACCACTTGCCGGGCAGGTCCATATTTGACCTCGCTTCGAGCTTATTTGAGTGCCGTGCCGTGTTGGGCCTCGTGATCCAGTAACCAGCGCTTGCGGTGCAGCCCGCCGCCGTAACCAGTCAGCGACGCGTTGGCGCCAATCACCCGGTGGCAGGGGATCACGATGCCCACGGGGTTCGCGCCATTGGCCAGACCCACGGCGCGCACGGCGGTGGGCCGTTGAATGCGCATCGCCAGGACGCCGTAGCTGACGGTGCTGCCGCCGTCGATACCGCGCAGCGCTTGCCATACCTGCCGTTGAAACTCCGTGCCGCCCAGCGCAACCGGCAGCCCGGCAATAGCGGTGATGTCGCCGTCGAAATAGGCCTCCAGCGCGCGCCGTGCGGCAGAGGGGTGTTGGGCATCGTGGAGCTGCACGGCGTTCTTGCCGTACTGCCGGCGCAACAAGGTATGCATGCGCGGCTCGAAGTCTTGCCAATCCACCGCGCGCAGATGCTGCTGCGCGTCAGTCAGCACAAGCATCCGGCCGATGGGAGTGGCGACCCGTTCCAGGGCAAAAATTTGAACCGGCATAGCGCCTGCTCCTGACAAGAATGATGGTGAAAATATAGGGCGGCGAGCCACGTTGGGCTGGCGGTTTTCGGACACGAGTGTGACTTACACCACCGTGTCCGAAAACCGCTAGATCCTGCCCGGAAGCAGCATTAGTATCAGCACATGGACCTCAATCACGACGCCTGTTACAGCGCCATCCAAGTGCGCGATGCCCGTTACGACGGCCGCTTTTTCACGGCGGTTAAAACGACTCGTATCTATTGCCGCCCTGTCTGCCCGGCACGCACGCCGCTGTCGAAGAACGTAACCTTCTACACCACGGCCGCCGCCGCGCAAGAGGCCGGGTATCACCCGTGTCTGCGTTGCAGGCCCGAGACCGCGCCAGAGCTGGGGCCCGGACACGAAATGCCCGCCAGTGTGGCTCGCGCCTTGCAACTGATAGAACTGGGCGCGCTGGACGAGGACGGCGTGGAGACGCTTGCAGAACGGCTGGGCGTGGGCGACCGCCAATTGCGGCGTCAGTTTCGCCAGCATGTGGGCGCGTCACCCATTGCCGTAGCCCAGACGCGCCGCGTGCTGCTGGCCAAGCAACTGATCCACGAGACGCACCTGCCCATGGCGGAAATTGCCTTCGCTTCGGGCTTTGGCAGCATCCGCCGGTTCAACGAGATATTTCTGGATTTGTTCGGGCGCACGCCCGGCGAACTGCGGCGCTCAGAGAAACCCGAGGTGTCAGCCGGGCAGCAAGGTGAAATAAAACTGCTGCTGCGGTACCGCCCGCCCTACGACTGGGCGGCCATGCTGGATTTCCTGCGCTTGCGCGCCATTACCGGCATCGAACAGGTCGGCGAAGACAGCTATGCCCGCACCATCAGCCTGGAGGGGCATCAAGGCACGATGACGGTACGCCCTGGGACGGGCAATGCCCTGCAAGTCACGGTGCGTTTTCCCCGCCTTCAGGCGCTGCCTGCCATCATTGCGCGGGTCAGGCGCGTCTTCGACCTGGCCAGCGACCCCGTAGCCATTGCCGCGCAGTTTGCGCAGGACCCCGTTATGACCGCCCTTATTCAGGCGCGGCCCGGGCTGCGCGTGCCGGGCGCGTGGGATGGCTTTGAACTGGCGATGCGGGCCGTTCTGGGCCAACAAATCACCGTAGCCGCCGCCATTCGCCTGGCCGGTAAGCTCGTCGCGGCGCATGGCGTGCCCATGACGCAGGCCGAAGGCGCATTGACCCATGTCTTTCCCGAACCCGAGACGGTTGCGGCAGCAGAGCTGGCGTCACTGGGCATGCCACGCAGCCGGGCCGCGACGCTGTCGGCGGTAGCGGCCGCGGCCGTGGCCGACAAGCACCTGTTTGATGCGGCGAGCGGGCTGGACGAAGCCGTGGCGCGTCTGCGCAAGATTCGTGGCGTAGGAGAATGGACGGCGCAGTACATAGCCTTGCGCCAATTGCGGGAGCCGGACGCCTTTCCATCAGCCGACATCGGATTGATCCGCGCGCTGGAGCGGCTGGAATCACGCGACGTGTCCGCAGCGCAGCTACTGGCGCGGTCCGAACAATGGCGCCCCTGGCGCGCCTACGCCGCCCAGCATCTGTGGACGGCGTGAAGATTTCCTGCCGGCCGGGCTTGGCGCCGGGCCGGCCCCGCGTTTAGTCGCGGAAGTTCTCGAACTGCAAGGGCAGTTCAACATCGGTCTTTTTCAAGAGCGCGATGGCGGTTTGCAAGTCGTCGCGCTTCTTGCCGGTGATACGCAGCTTGTCGCCGTTGATCTGGCATTCGACCTTGAGCTTGGCGTTCTTGATGGCGGCGATCAGTTTCTTGGCCACGGGCTGTTCAATGCCCTGTTTGATGGTGACCTTCTGGCGCGCGCCGCCCAGATTTTCCAGCGGGTCGGCAACGTCCAGGCAACGCACGTCGATGCCGCGCGCAGACAAGCGGCCGCGCAGAATGTCCAGCATCTGCTTGAGCTGGAACGCGCTGGAGGCCACCTGATTCACGACAAAGCCGTCCAGTTCGAACTTGGCATCGGTGCCCTTGAAGTCAAACCGGGTGACCAGTTCGCGATTGGCTTGGTCGATAGCGTTGCTGAGTTCGTGTTTGTCGACTTCGGAGACGACGTCAAAAGTAGGCATGACACGGGGTCCTGTTGGGTGATGGGTAAAAGAGGCAAATAGAGATGTATTGCCTATTTTACCGGCCCGGCGACCCGCGTCACGCCGTCAGCACCAACAAGCGGTCCGATTGCAAAGGATGGGCGATGACTTGGGCGTCGATGCCATAGGCCAGATACAGATTGGCAGGGGTCAGCACCTGGGCGGGAGCCCCCAGAGCGATGCTGCGTCCACCGGCCAGCAACAGCAGCCGGTCACACCAACGCGCCGCCATATTCATATCGTGCAAGATCACCAGTACGCCCGTATTGCCCGCATGGGCCAACTCCCATGCCCGGCGCAGCAGATCGCTTTGATGCTTGGGGTCCAGACTGGCCGTGGGTTCGTCCAGCAACAAGTAACGGGCTTCGCCAGGCGCGCGCCCGGCATGGCACTGCACCAGCACCCGCGCAAACTGCACGCGCTGCTGTTCGCCACCAGACAACTCGGGGTAGCGGCGGCCGCCCAAATATCCTGCGTCGGCCCATTCCAAGGCCTGGGTCACCAGCCCATCCACCACAGCCGGTGACAACTCCGGAAACGGGTAGGCGCCCATGGCGACCACTTCGCGCACGTTCAGGTCGAACGTCAGGCCGGGTTTTTGCGGCAGCACGGCGCGTTTACGCGCCTGCCGGCCGTGCGAGATGCCAGCCAGCCCGGCGCCATCCAGAACCACCTGGCCCGCGTCGGGCGACAGCTCAAATGACAGCGCACTGAGCAAGGTGGATTTGCCTGCGCCATTGGCGCCCAGCAGTCCCACGACTTCACCCGGATGTATCGCCACCGACACATCATCCAGAATACGGACGCCGCCTCGGCTGAGGGTCAGATTGTGTGCGGCAAGCATCATCCGGTCCTCCGGCCGCGCGACAGCAGCCACAGAAAGAACGGGCCGCCCACCAGACCGGTTACCAAACCGATGGGCAGTTCTGCCGGTACGACGGCGGTGCGGGCCAGCCAATCTGCCAGAATCAGCGCCAGCGCGCCCGCGATCACCGTGGCGGGCAGCAGCAAGCGGTGATTGGCGCCCAAGGTCATGCGCACCAGGTGCGGTACCACCAGCCCGACAAAGACGATGGTGCCCGTTGCCGCCACCAGCGGCCCCACGATCAATGCGCTGGCCAGCACCAGCCGGGCGCGCACGCGCTTGAGCGAATAACCCAGATGCTGGGCCTCTCGTTCACCCAGCAGCAAGGCGTTCATGACGCGCCACTGGGTGATCAGCCAACCACTTATCAGCAGCACCCACGGGCCGAGAAACGCCAGCACCGTCCAATTGGCGCCCCCCAGACTGCCCATGTTCCAGAACGTCAGGTCGCGCAGTTGCGCGTCCGTGGCAACGAATGTGAACAGGCCGATCAGGCTGAATGACATCGCGGTGATCGCCACACCCGCCAGCAGCAGACCTGCCACGCCTGGAACGCGCCTGCCCACCGCATAAGCGCAGAAGGTGGCCGCGAGGCTGCCGGCAAACGCGGCTGGGGCGGTGACCCAGAAACCGCCCGAGGTCAGCACAATCGCCGCGACCGCGCCCACCGCGCCGCCGGCCGAAATGCCCATGAGTCCGGGTTCGGCCAAAGGGTTGCGAAACAGAGCCTGCATCGCCGCGCCTGAAATCGCCAGCCCGGCGCCCGTCACCAACGCAAAAAGCACCCGGGGCAGGCGGATGTCGATCAGTACATTGCGCCACAGCGCGTTTTCTGGCGTGGGCGCGCCCCAAAGCAAGGAGGGCAATTCACGAAGGGGAATCGCTACCGCGCCGCTTGCCGTCGCCGCGACGATTGCCAGCAGTAGCGCCGCGCCCAGCATGCTTAACGCCAAGGGCGCGCTAACGCGCCATGACATGGGCGATCTCTTGTTTAAGCTGGGTCAAAGCCAACGGCAAACGCGGCCCCATGCCCAATATCAGCAAGTCATCCATCACCACCACGCGGCGCTTGGCGGCCGCAGGCGTGGACGCGATTCCGGGCATGCGCAGCAAGGCATCCATGCCGCCACCGGCATCCAGCGATGCTTGCGTCACCACAATCACATCAGGCGCCAAAACACCCAAGGCTTCAGCCGACAAGGGCTTGTAGCCCTGCTGGTCATGCAGCACATTCGTCAGACCCGCCAGGTGCATGATTTCGTTGGCGGCGGTATCGCGGCCGGCAGCTTGCGGGGCGCCGGTACGATTGATCAGCATCAGCGCACGGGCGCGCGTTGGCGGGATGGCCTCGGCACGCGCCAGTTCCTGCGTGACCTCTTCCACCAGTTTTTCACCGGCGGGCGCGACATCCAGCGCGGCGGCTACGCTGCGGATGCGCGCTTTAAGTGAATCCACTGACGGCATATCTGGAACGCTGACGACCCGCACGCCAACACCAGCCAGACGCTTGAGCGCCTCGGGTGGCCCGGCTTGCTCGGACGCCAGCACCAGATCCGGCTTCAGCGACAACACGCCTTCAACCGGCACCGCGCGGTAATAGCCGACACGCGGCAGCTTGGTCGCGGCCTCCGGGTACAGGCTGGAAAGGTCGTCTCCCACCAGTTTTCCGCCCTGCCCCAGCTGATACACGATTTCAGTCACGCTGCCGCCCAACGTAACCACGCGAGCGGGCGGCGCCGCGTGCGCCGTTGCCGCCATTGCCCAAGCTGCTGCTACTGCCAACCATTTCTTCATCACTTCGTCCTTATGCGCTCAGACGGCCAGCGGTACGCTGCACAGACTGGCCATCAACTCGCGCCAGCCCGTCAGTTCCGGCTTGCCCGGCTTGCGTTCACCGAAGAATTGCACGATCAGATCGCCCGTATCAGCGTACACCTCAAGAGAGGTCACCCAGCCATCGGATGTAGGCTTGTTCACTACCCAGGCTGACGCGATGGCAGTTGTGTCCAGATGCAGATTGAACTTCGGGTCCAGCACGTTGTACCAGGGGCCGGTACGGCGCAACTGCTGCACCGGTCCGGTATGAATCTGGATCATGCCGCGGTTGCCCACAAAACACATGATGGACAGGCCGGACTCGGCAGCCGATTGCAGCATGCGTTCCACGGATTCCGCGGGCACCGGTTGCGCCAGATCTTCACCCGCTGCGGCCAGCGCAGCCAGACGCGACACCTTGAATTTGCGCAGCAAGGGGAAGAATTCGTGCGTGTCTTTCATGCCCAGCCACGCTTCGCGCCAGGCCGCGCTGTCTTCCACCTGATCGGCGTCGGTAGCGGCGGCATAGGGCTCGGTTTCAGGCCATTGCGATTCGCCCGCGAACTTGGCGACGAGCGCATCCCAGGCTGCGGCATTGGTGGCATCAGTGCGATAGACCTTGTGCACCGCCACGCCTGCGCCGTCAAAAAATTGCAGGCTGTGCCGGCCGTCTTGTTCGATTGCCCAGGCGGACTTCCACGCGCTGAAAAACACGCGCAAGTCGATGTCCGGTCCCAACACCAGACCCACCGGGCCATCAGCCTGGATGCCTTCGTAGACGCCATGGCGCTCGTGGACACACCAGTCATTGCGCGTCAACGCCATGACTTCGCCCAAGCTGCCCAATTCGCGAAAGATCTCTTGCGGCACGCCATGCAAGGCCGTTGCCTTCACGCCGGCACAGCCCGCAGCCACCCATTCTGCTTCGGATACGCCCAGCGTCTGGGCCAGATTGCGGGCGCGCAGCCCGGGTTGCGACGCGGCCAGAACCTCGTTGCGGGCGCGCAGTGCTTGAGCGCGGGTCGTGAAATCTGTGTTCGTCATCGTAGGCCCTCCGGCCGTTCCTCATCATTGCGAAAAGCCGCCGCCATCCCGGCTGACGCCGGACGGCGGCAGCGCGGAATCAATACTGGTAGGTCAATGAGACGCGCACGCTGCGTCCCGGTTCCGTGTACCAATCCACCGCGCGCGGAATCGTGATCGCGCCAGCGGTCGGCACGTTGATGGCCTCCCAGTACTTCTTGTCGAACAGGTTGAAAACGCCAGCCTGCACTTGCAGTCCCTTAACCGAAGCGGGACGCCAATAACCCATCAGGTCCACCACACCATAGCCCGGCGCCTTGAAATCAGGATTGGGCGTGCCCGCGGCCGCTTCGGGATACTCCACCTTGTTGCGTTGCAGGGCCGTGGTCAACAGCGCATCCACCCCCCACACGTCGCGGCCATACCCCACGCCCAACACTGCTTTCAGCGGGGCCACCGAATTCAGGTACTGGCCCGTGCCTTCGTCCTTGCCCACGGCCCAGGCCAGCGAACCCCAGGTGCGCCAGCCGGGCGCGAACTTCCAGTGAGCGCTGGCTTCTGCGCCATAGATGCGCACCTTGCCGCGATTCACATTGCCCGTCACCCCCAAGGGGTACTGCCCCGCCCACGACGGCTGCCACTGCGGCGAGCTGGCATTCAACGGCACATCGCCATCGATAAAGTTCTGATAACGATTATCAAACAACGATAACGCACCGCCCAGATCATCAGAGCCGATCTTGGCGCCCAGTTCCCAGCCCTTGCTGGTTTCGGGTTTCAAATAGGGGTTGCCCACGCGCAGATACGTGCCAGGGCCACCGTAATTGGTGTAGAGCTGGGTGGGGCTTGGCGCCTTGAAGCCATAGGCGTACTGAGCGTACAAGCTCAGTTCATCCATCGCCTTCCATGTCGCCAGCAGCTTGGGCGAGAAGCGGTTGCCGCCATTGGACGACGGCAGCGCGCCCGCATTCGGGTTGCTGGCGTAGCTATCCGTGGATTGCGGTTTTTGCTCGTAGTGGTCGTAACGCAAGGCCGGCATGACGGTGTAGCGGCCGTCGGCAAAGCTGAATTCGTCCTGCACCCACAACGCCCACTGGTTGCCCTTGGACTGCGGCACATCGGCCTGGTTGGTATGCAGCATGTCGCACGAACGCGGACCGAATGGCGCGGGCAGGCCCGGACGCAAGGTCGGGCAATTGTCGTAGCCGCTGGAATTCTGCTCGGTCTTGTTCCCATACCATTCGCCGCCGACCGTCCACAACTGCGATACGGACGCGCCGGCCAGGCGTTTGGTCAATTCGCCGTTCACGCCAAACATCGTTTGCTGGATCGAATTGCTGCGGCCATAGGGGCCGCTGGGAAAACCGTAGCGGAAAGGGTCGCCCGGGATGATGCGGGCGCGGGAATCGACGCTGCGGATGCCGTTCTGCGAGTTATCCAGACGCAGACGCTGCCAATACACCACGGCGGTCGCGGTATCGATCAGGCTGCCTTCGCCGGGCGCTCTGAACGAGTAGTCCATCGACACGCGTTCGCGTTCGGTTTCTTTCCTGGTGCTGTTTTCGCCGTACAGATAGCTGGTGCCCGCGCCCTGCTCGAACATGCTGTCCACGTCGGCATTGCGCTTGAAGTATTCACCGGTCAGGCCAAAGCGATGGCCACCTTCCACTCGCTGTTGCAGCTTCAGCAGAAAGCTGCGCTGGTCATAGTCTTCGGGGCTGGGCTGGCTGCGATTGGGGCCATAGCCGCCCACGTCGCCGCGGTTGTCCAGGTCATGGCCGTTGCGCATGCCCGCCTGCACCAGCCAGAAGGTGTTGCTGTGGATCTGTCCGGCCAGCGCAGCGTTGGCGCCCCAGCTGGCGTCCGCCGAATCGTAGTCCGTCTTGGCCAGCGCGCCGAAGGTCTTGCCATCGGTCAGCAGGTCTGACGGATTCAGCGTGTGCAGGTCAGCAATGCCCGAGATTGCGCCGGAGCCGCCGCTGCTGGCGTCGGCGCCGCGCACGATATCCAGCCGCGACAGGCTATTGAAATCCACGGCTTCCAGACCGCCCTTCACGCCGCGCGCGCCATCATCCAGCCACGGCAGCCGGATGCCATCCACGCGCGTCAGCACGCGGTCCTGGTCCAGGCCGCGGATGTTGATGCTGTTGTTCGAACGGTTAAAGCTCACGCCCGGCTCGGCGCGCTTGCCCAGATCGCTCCAGTTCTTGATCTGCAACTCGTCCATGCGCTTGCGGTCCGTGGTGGTTTCCCAGGCTGGCGTCACGACGGCGCCCTCGCCTTCCACCTTGACCGGCGCCAGTTGCGTCACGCCGCCCGGCTGCGCGGTGAGCAGAACGAACACCCCGTTGCTGCGCTGCTGAACTGCCAGGCCGCTGCCTTCCAGAAGGCGCGCGAAACCCTCGTTTACGGAGTACACGCCGTCCAGACCAGCCGTGCGGCGTTGCCCCACCAGCGTCGCGTCGAATACCACCGTGACGCCCGCGTTATCCGCGAAGCGCGATAAGGCGTCAGCCAGCATGCCAGCTGGAATGCGATAGCTGCGCGCCTGCGCTTGAGACTGTCCCTGAACCGAGGTCTGAGCCTGTGCACTGGCGATCGGCAACATGGCGGCAGACACGGCGGTCAGGGCCAATGCGGCATGTACCGCGCAAGTGAGCCGGGTCATCCGGTGCTGCGCGCCGCGGGCGGTTCGGGGGCTGCTTGCGCGGCCGGCGGGGAGATAAGCCATGGTCGTCCTTTCGATCCAACGGGTATCGGCATTCGTTTGCCTATACAGACCATGACCCTCGTGATTCTTGAATCGGACAGCTTGAGCGCCATTAATTTGTAACAGCGCAACCCTCACGCCGTGGACACGCGCGGCCCGATCGTGACCCAGTAAGGTGTGCGGTAGATCACCTGCACCGGCAAAGTGGCTGGCAAAGCGGCCAGCACCGCGTCGGTGTCGTTCAACTGAAACGCGCCCGATATCCGCAGATGCGCAATTTCCGGGTCGCAGCGCAGAACGCCCCGGCGATACCGGCCCAACTCGGCGGCAAAGCCATCCAGGCGCAATTGACTGGCATACAGGACGCCGCGCATCCAGTCGCCCGCATGCGGATCGGCAGCCATGGGCGGCGACAGCGCGGCTTCGCTCAGACTGCCCTGCTCACCCGCAGACAAGCTCAAGAAACGCCCCGGGTGCGCGCCGCTGCTGACCCGGACCTGCCCTTCCTGCACGCTGACCTGGCATCGCCCCCCGTCCTCGCGCACACAAAACCGCGAGGGCAGCGCTTCGATTTCACCCAGATGTGTGCGCACCACAAACGGACGCGCGGGCAAGGAGGCATCCGCCACGGCGTGCACGGCAATCTCGCCCGACCGCAGCCGCACCAGACGCGTCGCGGCATCGAACTCGACATCGACAGCACTGTCCGTGTTCAGTTGCAAGGTGGAACCGTCAGCCAGCGTCACATTGCGCCGTTCTCCCACCGCGCTGCGGTAATCGGCGGTCCAGTCCAGTGGATCGGCGCGCCAGGCGGCCCAGCCCACCGGCCCTGCCACCATCAGCGCCACGAATGCCTTCAGCGCGGCACGGCGTTGTTTCAGTTCAGGGCGGATCAGCGTCGCCATGCCCAGCGCCGACGGAATCAGCCCAAAGCGGGCATTCACCCGTTGCGCACGCTGCCAGGCATATTCGTTTTCCACCTTGCTGGCGCGCCATTGGTCACAGGCATGCACATCGGCGTCCGTGGCGCGGCCTGAACTCAGGCGCAGCAGCCAACGCGCGGCTTCGCGCGCCACATTGCGTTCCACGGCGGGCAGTTGTTCGCCCGCCTGTTCGGCCGGCGCGTTCAACTGATCGCCATGATGCATTGTTCGAATCCCCGCGCGATGTAGCGATGCACGGACCGCAAAGACACATTGAGCCTGGCTGCGATTTCACCGTGGCTCAGGCCTTCCAGCTGCGCCATCAGGAAAGCCTGGCGCGCCGGCAAGGAAAGACCCGCCAGCATCTCATCTATTTCCTGCAACGTTTCCAGAATGATCAGCCGCTGCTCGGCCGACGGCGCAATCGGTTCGGGCATCAGCGCCAATGCTTCCAGATACGCCTGTTCCACCGAGCGGCGGCGGTGATGATTCAACAGCAGACGCTTGGCGATCGTGGTCAGATAAGCACGGGGTTCGCGTAGCGCGTCCAGCTCATGGCGATGGCGCAACACCCGGACAAACGTGTCCTGAGCCAAATCGGCAGCATCAAAGGTATTGCCTAATTTCGCGCGCAACCAGCTATGCAGCCATCCATGATGGCTGCGATACAAAAGTTGAACGGCGTCGCCTGAGGCGAGCACGGGGTTGGTCACGTTGCGCTCCCTGAACTCACTACTACAAATAGAAATCAATCTCATTCTAAATGCAAAACCATGATTTAGGTCAAGTCCAAACGCATTCGATATGATGGGGACGGAATCCCCCCTCTTCTTTACAGGCTGCCCCCATGTTCTATAGCGTTCTGAAATTCGTGCATGTGCTCGCCGTGATCCTCTGGGTTGGGGGCATGCTGTTTGCGCACTGTTTCCTGCGGCCGGCGGCCGCGCAGTTGGAACCCCCGGTGCGCCTGAAGTTGATGGTTGCCGTGCTGGGCCCTTTTCTGAACGCCGTGCTGGCGTCCATCGTGCTGATTCTGGTGTCGGGCGCGTGGATGATCGGAAAAATGGCCAAAGAGGCCGCGCAAACCGGCGGCTCCTTCTTTATGCCGCTCAGCTGGACCCTGATGGCCTGTGGCGGCTTGGTCATGATGGCCATCTTTGGCCACATCCGGTTTGCGCTCTATAAGCGCCTGCGCGCCGCAGTGGCCGCGTCCGATTGGCCCCTGGGCGGACAGACCATGGCAGTCATCCGCTTGGCGGTCGGCGTCAACCTGATCCTGGGGATCGTGACGTTGGGCGTCGTCTTTTTGGTCTAACTGGATACCAGCCGCGCCGCCCAGCTATCGGGCAAGTGGCGACTGGTATCGGAATTCTTTTGCTTGGTGCAATACCCAGTACATCCGCGGTGGCCACACTGCGGATGACTCTCGCGGGTCATGTCAACAACGATAAGGGATTCCCATGATCAAACGTGCAATGCATCTGGCCGCTCTTGGCCTGTTCGCCACCTCGTTCACGGCTCAAGCCGCCGACGCCATCGACAACAGCGCCCTGGAAAAGCCGGAATTCCGCGCCCACAAGGCCACGTACGGCGTCGTGTACCGCCTGCCCCAAGACGTCAACGCCGTTCTGGACGCCAAGATCAACCCCACACTCAAGCAAGACCTGCTGGCCCTGGGCTTGAAGACCGAAGCAGAAACGCCCAACATGCCTCACGTCACGGTGGTTCACATCCACAACGCCGACGCCGGCACGCCTGCCCGCATGCTCAAAGCCCTGCCCAAGCCGCCGGCTCCGCTGCAAGTCACGCTGAAAACCTTTTATCCGACCGAAGCCGCCAAGGGTGCGGGCCATCCGTGGTGGCTGGACCTGGGCGTCGTGAAATCGGGCAAGGGCTTCGAAGACATGATGAGCTACAACACCGTGACCATGGCCGCCATGGCCCCCTTGCGCGACGGCCCGCTGCCGCGCGTCACGGGTCCCGTCTACGCCAAGATGGCCGACGCGGGCAAGCAGCTGGTCAAGACGGTGGGTGTGAGCGGCGTGAACGTCATGCAAGACGGCAAGGAAACGCGCTCGCACAATCCGCACACCACGCTCGTCTACAGCATGGCGATGTATGACACGCGCCTGCAAGATGCCATGAAGCAAGAGTCCGAGAAATTCAATGCAGTGCTGCCGGAAGGCATCAACACCACGTTCAAGGATGTCTCGATTGTTGAGATCGGCTTCGCCGGCAACGTGATTCGCGAGATCTACCGCGTCAGCCTGGAAGATGGCTCGGTAATCGACGTCGCAACAGGCAAGAAAGCCGGCTCCTGAGCCAGCGAAATCAATCCCCGAATGCTGCCATTTCGTGGCAGCATTCGGGGATTGCGTCTTTTTGCCCTGTCATGTCCCGTACTGAAAGACTTCTGGACCTGCTCCAGACCCTGCGCCGCCACCGCCTGCCCGTCAGCGGCCATCGCCTGGCGGCCGAGATGGGAATCAGCCTGCGCACGCTGTACCGGGATATCGCCACCCTGCAATGCCAGGGCGCCGAAATCGAAGGCGAACCGGGCGTGGGTTACGTGTTGCGACCCGGCTTCATGCTGCCGCCGCTGATGTTCAGCACGGAAGAAATCGAGGCGCTGGTGCTGGGCACGCGATGGGTCGCGGGCCGTTCCGACGAACACCTGGGTCTGGCCGCGCGCAACGCGCTGGCCAAAATCGGCGCGGTGCTGCCAAAAGAGCTGCGCGACGAGCTGGATGCGATTCCGTTGCTGGTCGCCCCCAGCGCCGCTGCCGTCGTCGACCGGGTCGATGTGGCATTGATCCGCCAAGCTATTCGCGCCGAACAGAAGCTGGAAATCTCGTATCGCGACGACAAAGGTCTGGACTCGGCCCGCGTGATCTGGCCGTTTGCACTGGGCTTTTTTGACAGCGTTCGTATCGTCATGGCGTGGTGCGAATTACGTGGCGACTTCCGCCACTTCCGCACCGACCGGATTGCCAGCCTGGCCGCTGGCGGGCGTTATCCCCGCCGCCGGCACGCTTTACTGAAAGAGTGGCAGGCGATCAATCAAGCGTCCAAAAAATGCTGATGCACACTACTGCCAAAAACTGACAGTAACCCTGCCTATCATGAGCGCATCAACCACCAGGAGCGCATCATGTCCGACACCAATTTCGTCATCTTCTACGTAGAAAAGCCCGAAGCCAGCGCCGCGTTCTACAGCGCGCTGCTGCAACGGCCCCCCGTTGAAGTTTCCGCCACGTTTGCTTTGTTTGCGCTGGACTCCGGGCTGATGCTTGGCCTGTGGTCGCGCTACACCGTGGAACCGGCCGCGGCTGGACGCGGCGGCGCGTCTGAACTCGCCTTCACGGTAGCCGATGCCGGTGCGCTTGATCAGCGCCACGTGGAGTGGAGCCTGCGCGGACTGCCCATTCTGCAAGCCCCGACCGACATGGATTTTGGACGCACCTTCGTTGCGCTGGACCCAGACGGCCACCGGCTGCGCGTATTTGCACCAGCGCCGGAACCCGCCAAGACGCAAGAACCGGTCAGGGTCGCAACAGCCCAAGCCAGCTGAACCACAGGCGGGCCAAGGGCGCCTGCCGGCGCCCTTGCTTGCCGCATACGTAATCAGGAACGTTGCGTACGCGTCTTCAACACGACTGCCTCGGCCCGCTTTTTGAACAGCAGGAAATACAACGCAGCCAAGATCAGCAAGAACGGCACGCCAAACACCAGCGTCAGCTTGAAGACGCCAGTGAAAGCCGTCGTGATCAGAATCGCCAGCATTGCAAATGCGCCCAACAACGTCAGCACCGGAAAGCCGGGCATCCTGAACGACAGCTGGGCGCCCCCTTCCCGCGCCCAGCGGCGGCGGAAGAAGTAGTGCGTCACAAAGATCATCATCCACGTGAACAGCGCACCGAACATCGAAATCGCCATCATTAGCGTGAATGCAGACTCGGGATACAGCACCTTCAGCACGACGGCGATGGCGATGCCGCTGGTGGACAGCAACAGCGCGTTCAATGGCGTTCCGCTACGCGTCAACCGGCCGAACAGCGACGGCGCATGCCCCGCGCGCGACAGGCTGAACATCATGCGGGTCGTGATGTAGAGCTGGCTGTTCATGGCGGACAAGGCCGCCACCAGAACGATGAAGTTGATGACACCCGCCGCGCCAGGAATATCCATCGCCTGCATGACCGTCACAAAAGGACTGCCTTCCTTGCCCGCTTTATCCCAGGGCACGATCGCCAAGATCAGCGCCAGCGTCAGCAGGTAAAAAACAACCAGGCGGACGATGGTGGCGCGAAATGCCTTTTTGACGGCCTGCTCCGGGTCCTCGGCCTCGCCTGCGGCCACGGCAATCATCTCGACGCTCAGGTAGCTGAAAATCGAGATCACCACCGCAATCCACATGCCCCACAGGCCATTGGGAAAGAAGCCGCCGTGCGCCGTGTACTGCGCCGTGCCGTATTGGGGGTTGCCCCAGACCACATAGGCGCCCAGGATGATGAAAGCGACGATGGCCGTGATCTTGATGGTAGAGAACCAGTATTCGATCGTGCCAAAGGCCTTCACGCTCATTGCGTTAATGACGATCAGCGCGGCCGAAAAGGTACATACCCACAGCCACCCAGGCACATCGGGGAACCAGAACTCCATGTATTCGGCCACCGCCGTCACTTCGGTGCCTACCGCCAGCACGACGCAAGACCAATACGCATAGCGCACCAGAAATCCGGCCAATGGCCCGATGTAGTGTTCTGCATAGGCGCCGAAGGAGCCCGAGGTGGAGTGCGCCACGGTCATTTCCGCCAGGCAGCCCATGAGCAGCAGCGTGATCAGCCCGCCAATGGCGTAGCTGATGATCACGCTGGGTCCGGCAAAACCGATGGCGAACTTGCTGCCAAGAAAGAGCCCCGTTCCGATGGCGCCCCCAATGGCGATCATGCTCATCTGACCCGACGTCAGGCGCCGCTTGAGCCCCTGTTCGCGTTCAGAAATCTCACTAAAGCTTTTTTGCTGCGGCTGCATTGTCCCCTCCTTGTACTGCGCTCTCTTTATAGATGTAGCGCCCGTTTCCGGGCGGCGCGATAAGGCAACTCAGGTACCTGAATTCGTCAGGTCACGGCGGCTCGTTCCTTGAATTCCGGCTTGTCCCAAGTGCGGTTGTCCAGCACGTCTTTCAGGATGTCCACAGCGTCCCAGACATCGGCATACCCGAAGTACAGGGGCGTAAGACCAAAGCGCAGGACCTCGGGCTCGCGGTAGTCACCGATCAGCCCGCGCGCGACCAATGCCTGCATCACTTCGTAGCCGTTCGGATGGCAAAAACTGACGTGGCTGCCACGGTCCGCGTGATTACGCGGTGTGACCAAGGTGAGCGGGTGGCCTTCGCAACGCTCTTCAACCAGAGAAATGAACAGATCGCCCAGCGCCAGCGACTTCTTGCGCACTTCCGTCATGTCGGCGGCGTGGGCCACATCCAGCCCGCATTCCACCATTGCCAGAGACACGATGGGCTGCGTGCCGCACAGATAGCGGCGGATGCCGCCCGCAGGCTCATAGGCCACGGTCATGTCGAACGGACGTGTATGGCCCCACCAGCCCGACAGCGGCTGCCAGAAATTCTTGATGTGGCGCGGCGCCACCCAGATGAAGGCGGGCGAACCCGGGCCGCCATTCAAGTACTTGTAGGTACAACCCACGGCAAAGTCGGCATTGGCGCCGTTCAGATCGATAGGCACCGCGCCTGCGGCATGCGCCAGATCCCAGATGGTCAGCACGCCGCGCTCGTGCGCCTGCGCCGTGACTGCGCGCATGTCGTGCATCTGGCCGCTGCGGTAATTCACATGCGACAGCAGCATCACGGCAACGGAGTCATCCAGCGCCTTTTCAAGCGGCAGATCCTTATCGATCAAGCGCATCTCGTAACCCTGCTGCAGCAGGTCGATCATGCCCTGGATCATGTAAAGATCGGTCGGGAAGTTATCGCGTTCAGACAGGATGACACGGCGCTGGGGGTGTTCAGTTTGCTGAATGCGCAGCGCGGCAGCCAATGCCTTGAAGATATTGAGCGACGTAGTGTCGGTAACAACAAGCTCGCCCTCGCGCGCCCCCAACAGAGCGCCCAGCTTGTCGCCCAGTCGGACGGGCATCTCGAACCAGCCGGCGGTGTTCCAGCTGCGGATCAGGTTGACGCCCCATTCGTGGTTGATGACGCCAGCGGCGCGGGCGGCGGCAGTCTTGGGCATGACACCCAGCGAATTGCCGTCCATATAGAGCACGCCGGCAGGCAATTCAAATCGCTCTTTCAACGAGGCCAGGGGATCGGACCGGTCTGCGGCGACGCAGTCTTCGCGAGTATTCATGACATGCTCCAATAGGCAATAAGCTGCGTACATACTAGCAGCGCCATATCGCCGAAAAATTGCAAATCCAGGCGTGGCTTACCCTAAGATTCCGCAGTAAATTGCACAGAAACCGGCTTTTTTGAATTGGATTGCATTATGCAAATTGACGCCATTGATCAGCGCATTCTGTACCGGCTGCAAGAGAACGGCCACTTGAGCAATCAGGACTTGGCCGAGCAAGTTTCGCTGTCTCCGTCAGCATGCCTGCGCCGCGTGCGGGCGCTGGAAGAAAGCGGACTAATCCGAAATTACCGGGCAGTACTGGATGCCGAAAAACTGGGTTTTGAGTTGGAAGCCATCGTCCACGTCACACTGGATCAATCGCGTCCGGGCTGGCACGAGGAATTCCTGGCAGGCATCGCTTTGCATGACGAAATCACCGAAGCCAGTATCGTCACGGGCGCCTCCAACTACATCCTGACCGTGCGCACACGCAATTTGGCGGCGTTCTCGCAGTTTGTGGAAGACAAACTCAGCAAGCTCACCGGCGTGCGCGATCAGTGCTCGCATATTGTCATGCGCAAGGTGAAGAACCGCGACGGCATGCTGCCGCTAGCCGCCTGGCGCTGAACAGACTACACGCGGTTTATGGCGGGGCGTAGCGCAGAAAACCAAATACCGTAACGAAATGGCAGGCCGATCCGCCCATCACGAACAGGTGCCAGACTCCGTGCGCGTGACGCCAGCGTTTGTCGTTGACATAGAACAGCGTCCCCACGGTGTAGGCCGCCGCCCCCGCCAGTAACCAGACCAAACCCGCCGTGGACAGGGCCCCTGCTATGGGCGCGGCAAACATTACGCCCAGCCACCCCATCGCCAGATACAAGGGCAAGGCGGGCGCCGCGCCGCGCGCCCACCAAAGTTCGCGGCTGATGCCAACCGCGGCGAGCAGCCAGATCGCCACGCCCATCGCCGCGCCCCAGGCATTTTCCACAGGTCCGAACGCCAACGGCGTGTAGGTACCGGCGATCAGCAGGTAGATGGCGCAGTGGTCCGCCTTGGCCCAGCGCGCCTTGTTCTGCCCGCGGCTGCAGTGATACAGCACAGATGAGGCGTAGACGGCAATCATCGACGCCGCGAACACCGCGCAACTGATGATCTGCTGCGTCGTGACTTGCAGTTGCGCCGCGCGCGAAATCAGCGCTCCCGACGCCACCACCGCCAGCCCCAGGCCGGCCAGATGCGTCGCGCCATTGAGTCGTTCGCCTTCGTACATCCTGCTCCCCTGCCGACGGTAGGCCGACTGTCCATGATGTGCCCGCCCTATGACAGCTTGAGGTCAAGGGCGGGAACGCCCGCCCGGTATCAGGCAGCAAAATCCAACGCAGCAGGGTAACCCTCGATCGCACGGGCAGCCAGAATGGCGCGCTGCACCGCAATCGCCATGACCTCGGCCGCCATCACGCCCAGCAGCATGACGTTGGCCGGCTTGTTCGAGGCGCCGGTGCCCAGCGCAAAAATCGTGTCGCCATCCAGCATGGTGTGGATAGGGTTGATGGTTCTGGCTAAACCGTCATGCGCCATACCGGCGATTTTCTGCGCCTGCGCCTTCGTCAGCCTGGCATCTGTAGCCACAACGCCAATCGTGGTGGCCGTGCCTTCGCGCATGGATTTGGGCAGGTCGCCTGCCAGGATCGCGGCGCGCGTATCCAGCAGCATCTTGCCGTCCGGCGTGCGTGCGCCAGCCAGAATCTGGCCGGTCGCCGGGTCCAGCACGTCGCCTACGGCATTGACTGCAACAATCGCGCCGACCGTCACGCCAGCCACCGTCAGCGACGCGCTGCCGATACCGCCCTTCATGGCGCGCTTGGGGCCATACAGCTTGCCCACCGTGGCGCCCGCGCCCGCGCCGACGTTGCCTTCTTGCGGCGCATCGGCCGTGGCCGATTTGCAGGCCTGATAACCCGCCGCGGCATCGGGGCGGATCGACGCATCGCCCACCCCCAGATCGAACAAAATGGCAGCGGGCACTATGGGCACATAGGCCACGCCCACGTCGAAGCCGATCTTCTTTTCTTCCAGGTAGCGCATGACGCCAGAGGCCGCATCCAGCCCGAAGGCGCTGCCCCCGGACAGCACAATGGCATGCACCTTTTCCACCATATTGACGGGGTTCAGCAAGTCGGTTTCACGAGTGCCCGGCGCCGCGCCGCGCACATCGACACCCGCAGTGGCGCCGGCCTCGGCGATGATGACCGTGCAGCCCGTCGGACGCCGGGTATCGGTGTAGTGGCCAACACGCAAGCCCGATACGTCTGTGATGCTGCCCCCGCCCGGCGTCAACCGCGATGCGCTGGCGCCTTGGGCAGGCATCACCCCGGCCAGCGCCGCCGCGCCTGCGGCCGTCATCATGAAAGCCCGTCTGTTCCATTGCTGTTCCACACCGATCTCCAACCACTTTCTGTTTGAATAATCCCCGGCGCGCTCACGCCGGGGCATGGGTCTCCGCATATCACTTCCAGCTATATTTTTACTATTCCTTATGCTTTGTGGAAAAATAGGCCCGTTGTTAGAGTGCGGCTACGCCGGAGGGCATTGCAGGCCCACATGCTCTCCACTGTGATCCGATCATCCGTGGAGCATTGCCATGAAACTCTTACGCTCGTTGTTCATTGCCGGCCTGGTCCAGGCCGCCGCCCTGTCAGCTGCCTACGCCCAGTCCGGGCTGGATCAGATCAAATCGGCTGGCACGCTCAAAATAGGCACCGAAGGCACCTATGCGCCCTTCACCTTCCACGATGCGTCGGGCCAGCTTACTGGTTTTGACGTAGACATTGGGCGCGCCATCGCAGAACGCCTGGGCGTAAAGCCGCAATTCGTTGAAGGCAAGTGGGACGGACTGATCGCGGGCCTGGATGCCAAGCGCTATGACGCAGTCATCAACCAAGTGGGCATCACCGATGCGCGCAAGGCCAAATACGATTTCTCTGATCCCTACATCTCATCGGCGGCAGTGTTGATCGTGCGCGACGACAACACCAGCATCAAGTCCTTTGCCGATCTGAAGGGCAAGAAGTCAGCCAATACTCTGACCAGCAATTTTGGCAAGCTGGCGCAAAGCCATGGCGCGGAAGTCGTCGCCGTGCAGGGCTTTAACGAAGCCATCGACCTGTTGACCTCTGGCCGCGTCGAAGCCACCGTGAACGACAACCTGTCTTTCCTGGACTTCAAGAAGCAAAAGCCAAACGCCAAGGTCAAGATCGCCGCCACCGATACCACCGCTGAATTCAGCAATTCCGGCGTGCTGATCCGCAAGGGCAACCCCGAACTGCAAGCCGCCATCAACAAGGCGCTGGCCGATATCAAGGCCGACGGCACGTACAAGACAATCTCGGTGAAATACTTCGGCACGGATCTGTCAGCCAAATAAACGACTGGAGCGCACATGACGCTGCCCCCATGGCTGCATTCCGTCCTGCCTGACTGGCTGTTGGCGCAGGTCAACACCTGGGCGGTTCCCGCCTGGGTTCAGTTGATGGCGGATTCGTTCTGGCCGCTGCTGCATGCGGGGCTGGTGTTCACTGTGCCGCTCACCCTGATGTCATTCGCGCTGGGACTGGCGCTGGCCTTTTTGGTGGCGCTGATCCGCCTGTTCGGACCCGCGCCCCTGGTGGCCGTGGTGCGCTTTTACGTATGGCTGATACGCGGAACGCCACTGCTCGTGCAGCTGTTCGTGATCTTCTATGGCCTGCCCAGCGTGGGCATTGTGCTGGACCCCTTGCCCGCCGCGCTGATCGGCTTCACGCTGAACGTCGGCGCCTACAACTCGGAAGTCATCCGCGGCGCGATCGAATCCATCACCAAAGGCCAATGGGAGGCCGCGTATTCATTAAGCATGACGCGCGCGCAGGCGCTGCGCCGCACGATCCTGCCGCAAGCCGCCCGCGTGGCGGTGCCGCCCTTGTCCAATTCTTTTATCGCCCTGGTCAAAGACACTTCGCTGGCGGCCGTGCTCACGGTGCCTGAAATCTTCCAGGCCGCGCAGCGCATCGCCGCCGTCACCTACGAGCCGCTGATTCTGTACACCGAAGCCGCGCTGATCTACCTGGTGTTCAGTTCCGTTCTGTCTGCCGCGCAGGTCCGTCTGGAAAAGCGTTTTGGCCAGCACGCGGTGTTTTCCGAGAAAAGCCGATGATCCGCCTAGAGAAAATCGAGAAAGCCTTTGGCGGCAATCCCGTGCTGAAGCAAGTGGATGTCAGCATCGCCGAAGGCAGCGTCACCGCACTGATTGGCCCTTCCGGCAGCGGCAAAAGCACCTTGCTGCGCTGCGTGAACCTGCTTGAGGTCCCGGACCGCGGGGCATTGATCATCGGCCCGGAAACCGTGCAATTCGAACCCGGCCGCAAGCTGGCCCGCGATCAAGTGCAGCGCGTGCGCAAACAGACAGGCATGGTGTTCCAGAACTTTCAATTGTTTCCGCACCAGACGGTCATCGGCAATGTCATGGAAGGATTGCTGACCGTGCAGAAGTGGCCGCTGGACCGCGCCCGCGCTCGTGCCGAGGAACTGCTGCGCAAAGTGGGCATGGCCGAGAAAGCGGACGTCTGGCCCGCTACGCTGTCGGGCGGCCAGCAACAACGCGTGGCTATTGCCCGCGCGCTGGCGCCTGCGCCACGCGTTCTGCTGTGCGACGAGCCTACGTCAGCGCTAGATCCGGGCCTGGCGGCGGAAGTGGTGGATGTGCTGCGTCAGCTGGCCACGGAAGGCATGACCATGCTGATGGCCACGCACGATCTGCGTCTGGCCGCCAGCGTTTCCCGCGAGGTGGTGTTCTTATTGGATGGCACGGTGGTGGAATCCGGCGAGTCCCGCACGATTTTTACCCGCCCCGCTGACCCGCGCACCGCTACGTTCATTTCGACCCTGACGCAAGATACGGGCGAGGCACTGCGGACCTGACTGGCAGGATAGGTAAAGCCGCGCCTTACTTCGGCGGCAGATTGCCTGCCGGGTCCACCGCCTGGCCGTCGTAACGCAACTCAAAATACAGCCCGACCTGCTTGCTGTCGCTATTGCCCATCTCGGCAATCTTCTGACCCTGCTTCACGCTCTGGCCTTCCTTGACCAGCAGCTTGCTGTTGTGCGCGTAGATGCTGAGAAAACTGGCGTTGTGCTTGACGATGACCAAATGACCATAGCCGCGCAGACCGCTGCCGGAATAAGCCACGGTGCCGCCTGCCGCCGCCACAACCGGCGTGCCCGCGCCATTCGAGATAACGATGCCGTTGGAGGCAGACCCGTCATAACTGCGCGTGACCTTGCCCTGGGCCGGCCATACCAGCGAGATCGCCCCGGGCGGGGCGGTGCGCCGCTTGGCCGTCGGGGCAGGCGTTGCACGCGAGGATGCTGCCGGTTTGGATTTGCTGGCGCTGGGGGTGGATTTGGTTGCCTGACCGGCGGGCGCTTCGACCCGCAACATCTGCCCGACCTCGATGGAATTGGAATTCGACAGACTGTTCCAGCGCACCAGGTTGCTGACCGAGGTGCCCTGTTTGCGTGCGATCTGCGTCAGCGTGTCGCCCGACTGAACCCGGTAGTAGCCGGGTTGCACCTTGGTCGTGCCGCAGGCAGCCAGCAAAACCAGCAGCGCCACGATGCAAACGCACATCCAGACGCGCCGCAACGGCCTGGCGCGTATCGGACCGCCGTAGTCTGCGTTAAGAGACAAGGGCGAAAGCTGAGGCTGGGTCGGAACGGGCAAGGAAAGCACTGAAACCTGAGGCACTGAAGTGGGCGGTTGGATGAAAGCGCACTCAAGGGTACCAAGATTTTCGCCAGCTGGTGTGGCGTGAACGCTTCGCAGCCGCGCACGGTCCGTGTATAAACCGCTGATCACGCCGAACAGAATTTGCCTCGGCACAATGCGTTTGCAAGGACCAATATGGCCACGACCGGCACGCCGAACAGAAATCCGCTTTGCCTGCTATGGGCCATTCCCTATCTGCTTTGCGGCGTGTTCTCCCATTTGCTGAACGACCCTGTCAGCCACGCCCTGTTCGTCTGGCTTCCGCCAGGCGTCGCGGTGGGCGCTTATCTGCTTTCGGCACGCCGTAATTGGCCCTTGATGTTGTTGGGGTTTTTCTGCGCCCAACTGATCCTGACCCTCTTGTGGCGCGGCCAGCCCCTGACGGCAATCTTCCTGGCCGTCACCGGCAGCCTGTCGTCACTGCTGGCGGCCTGGACGGTACAGCGGCTGTCGCCGCGCCCCGAAGGCCTGGGCTTTGTGGCGGCGTTGCTGGCCGGGGCGGTGGTGGGGGCCGCCAGCAGCGCGATTGTGGGCGGCGGCTGGCTGTGGCTGGCGCAAGAGCCCAACGCGGTATTCCGGCTGCGCACCTGGGTGTCGGCCTATCTGGCGGGCGTACTGATCCTGGCCCCAGCCCTGACCGGCTGGGCGCAATTCCGTCCGCGCCGCTCCGGCGGCCCCGGCATGCGGGACCTGCTGCTGGGCGCGGTCGCCTATGTGCTGATGATTGTGTCGACCTTTATGACCTTTGATGGCGACATGATCCAGAACCTGCCGTATGTCGTGTCCTTCGAGCTGACGTATCTTCCACTGGTGTTCGCGGTGCTGATCGCGCTGGTCTGGGGAACGCCTGGCGGCACGCTCGCCATGGTGACGCTGATGTTGATGGCCCTCTATCAAAGCGCGCAGGGCGAAGGACCCTTTGTCGAAGCCTCAGACCCCTGGCACGTGCTGCTGGCTACCCAGGTCTATCTGGTGGTGACGGCGCTGCTGCTGTTGCTGGTCAATACCTTGCGCGGCGCCCGCGCGCAGGCGCTAGAAACCGCCGATCAATGGCGCGGCCGTTTCGATCTGGCTTTGGCTGGCAGTCACCAGCTGATGTACCGCTACAACCCCTACGACGGGTCGCTGGAACTGGCGGGCGACCTGCAAGAAGCGTTCGGCATCGCCGCTGGCGCCATCACTGACCTGGACTCGCTGCTGGCGCATGCCCACCCCGACGACCGCGCCCGCCTGTCCCTGCATTGGGCGGCGCGCCGTGCGGGCGCGCAGGACCGCACGCCGTTGCTGTTCCGCGTGGCCCACTCGTCGGGCGGCTGGCGGCTGGTGAGCGACCGGGGTTCGCCGCTGGCCGATTTCGATGGCAGCGTTGCCGTTGTGGCCGGCATGTGGCGGCTGGGTGAAATCGAGCATGAGTCCGCCCATGCGTGACAGCCGCGCCGACCCTCCCAGCACCGGCGCGCTGCTTATTCACGGGCTGGGCGGCACCGAGTACGACCTGGGGTCCATGCACAAGATCCTGAAACGCGCAGGGATCGAGACGCACAGTCTGACCTTGCCGGGCCATGGCACGACGCCCGAGGACCTGCTGCCGGTACGCATGGAAGACTGGCTGGATGCCGTCACCCGGAAATATCACGAAGTGGCCGCCCGCCACGAGACCCTGCACGTCATGGGCATGTGCCTGGGCGCGCTGTTGGCGGTGGAGCTTTGCAAACGGGTCGGACATCGACAAGGCAAGCTGGTCTCGCTGGCCGCGCCTGTCTACATTGATGGCTGGAGCACGCCTTGGTATCGGGGCCTGCGCCAATTGGTCTACCGCATCCCCGGTCTGGCGGCGCGCATGCGCGTCGAAGAAGAAGAGCCCTACGGCATCAAGAACGAGCTGGTCCGGTCTATCGTCAAGGCCAAATTCGAACGGGGCGACAACTTTCACTACCGCTGGGTGCCGCTGGCCTGTGTGCGCGAGGTCGATCGTCTGCGCCGCGCCGTCAAACAGGGGCTGGACGGCATCACCTGCCCCACGCTGATCGTGCACGCCCACGAAGACGAACTCACGTCAGTGCGTTCGGCGCGCTTTCTGCATGCCGGCATCGCAGACAGCCAGATGGAGCTGCTGGACAACAGCTATCACATGATCTGCGTCGACAATGACCGTGACCGCGTCGCCGCCAATATCCTGCAATTCATGGACCGGGACCCGGCCTCCGCCCAGTCCCCGCGCGCCGCAGCTCGGGGCGCCCCAATGGGCGCGGCGGATATCGAACGCATCCTGGGCGCCTACCGGACCTCGCTGCTGGCCGGGGAATTCGAAACGCTGTTTCCCTTGTTCGCTGAAGATGTGGTCTGGCGTGAAGAAGGCGACAACCCGATTTGCGGCGTATACGAGGGGCGCGGCGCGCTGATTGAACTGTTCTCGCGCCTGATGGACTTTTCACGCAATACCTTTGCGGTCAACGCCGTGGGACAACCCGCGCTGGCGGGCCGCTCGATCGCGTTACCGTTGCGCTTCCAGGTGCAAGACGGACCCAGCCTGTATCAGGGTACGTCCACCCACACGCTGCGGCTGCGCAACAACGCCATCACCCAAGTCACCGCGACCTCTGACGAGCCACAACGGGAAGACGCATTGTGGCGCCGGTTGGCCGCCGCCAGCGGCCACGAGCCCGAGGGCGACGCCATAGATGCTGCCACCCTGGCTATCAATGCGGATGCGCTGCCTGACGCATTCGAGGCGGCCACCATCGAGCTACGTTCGCTGCCACAGCCGCCTTCCGCCGCATTGGCGATCCGCCTGACGGCCTACGAACGGCAGGCCCGCCACGGCGACGCCCCTCCTGCGCCTGCCGCTGGCGCCGAACCGGGCGAACAGGTGCGCCACGCGGCCTGGCGCCTCTTGGCGGGGCTGCCCGCCGACCAGGCGCAACGCCGCTACATTGCACTGGTGCGACGTCTGGACACAGGGGCCTGACGCACGCGCTGGTCTAGAATGCCGCCATGCTTTCCCTGAAACGCCTCCTGCACTCTGGAAGCGCCGCGCGCGCGCAGGGCGTGTTGTGGCTGGCGATTCTGGCGCTGACCTTACGCGCATTGGTGCCCGCGGGTTACATGCCCGATGCCCGTGCGCTGCAAAATGGCAGGCTGGAAGTCACGTTCTGTTCCGCGGCCGGCGGCCTGACCGCCTTGAGCGTGGCGCTGGCCCAGAACGGCGCAAGCGAAAGCACCGGTAAACCCATACATGGCGCGGCCGAAACGGGCGCGCAATGCCCGTTCGGGCTACTGGCGCATGTTGCGCCCGCCCCCACCGCCCCGTCCGCGCCCATCGTGTTGACGGCTGTCCGGTACACGCTGCCGCCACCGGCCTATCGCGCCCTGCCCGCATTGGCGGCCCAAGGCCCGCCACTCGGCTCACGCGCCCCGCCCCCTCAGGTCTGACTCCGCTCAACCGCGCGGCTTGACCGCGCGCCCAGCCGACTCGTCAACCTGCGAGGTTCACATGCACTCCCCCTTTCTGCACGCGCCTGCTGGCGCGGCGCACGACCATGCGCCGGACCCACGGCGCCGCCTGCTGCTGTCTTCTCTGGCCCTGCTAGCCCTGACCGGCTGCGGCCCCGATGCCCCAAAACTGCACGGCATGGACCTGTCCGGCATGCCCACGGGTGACTTCCAACTGCAAGATACCAGCGGCCAGGAACGCCGTCTGGCGGATTACCGCGGCCATCCCGTGATGCTGTTTTTTGGCTTTACACAATGCCCGGATATCTGCCCGACTGCGCTGACCCGCGCCATTGAAATCAAGGGCTTACTAGGCGCAGACGCCGACAAATTGCGAATTTTGTTCATCACTGTGGACCCCGAGCGCGATACGCCCGAGATCCTGCGCGCCTACACGCAAGCCTTCGACCCGGGTTTTATCGGCCTGCGCGGAACCGCAGAGCAAACCCGCGCCGCCGCGCAGTCCTTCAAGGTGTTCTATCAAAAGGTCCCCACCGGCTCGTCCTACACCATGGACCACACCGCGCTGACCTATCTGATCGATGCCAAAGGCACGTTGCGCGCGGCGCTCCGCCATCAACAGACTGCCGAAGAATGCGCACAAGACCTGCGCACGCTGCTTTGATTGCCCCATTCACGCATAGGACACCAAGATGAAAAAGATTTCGATCAAGCCCCTGGCCGCCGCTTTCGCGGTGTGCGCACTGGCGCTGTTCAACCAAGCTGCGGTGGCGCAGGACGCAACGCTGAAAATCGACGAACCCTGGGTGCGCGCCACCGTGCCCAACCAGCACGCCACCGGCGTTTTCATGCGCCTGACCTCGTCCGCAGCGGGCCGTCTGGTCGCCGTGGAATCGGACGCGGCCAAGCATGTGGAAGTTCACGAGATGGCGATGCAGGACAACGTCATGAAGATGCGGCAAGTTCCGGGCATTGACCTGCCCGCCGGCCAGGCGGTCGAACTCAAACCCGGCGGCTACCACGTCATGCTGATTGACCTGGCCCGTCAAATCACGCCGGGCGATCACATCGCGCTGACGCTGGTGGTCGAAGACGCCAAGCAGCAACAGCGCCGCGTGCCCGTCGACGCCATCGCGCGCCCGCTAAATGCCTCGGCGGCGCCCGCCGCAGACCATGCCCATAAGAAGTAGCCGGGAATCAGATCGGGCGGCCTTGAACAGAACGTGTCCCTTTGACAGCCGAATGACACCTCTGCTTCAAGCCTGAAATACCTTTATCGCTCCCAATCCAATTTCCCTGCAACACCACGGCACGTCTCCGGTCGAATTGAAAAGACCGGATGCGTGCCGTTTTGCGCTTCTGGCCATGTATACCCGCATCCAGGAAATCGTCCGCACGCCGCATCGCGAACGACGGCGCGGCCCCGTTTGGGCCGCAGGCTTTAATTGCCAGGAGCGTTTCATGAAGACCCTCACCACGACCTTACTGCTTTGCGCCGGCCTAGCCGCAACCGGGGCCGCTCAAGCCCAAACCACGCAATACAAGCGTGATCTGTATGGAGACTGGCGCGTCACCTACCCCGCGCCAACCTCGGAAACGTCCGCCCAGGTCGCCGCAGAATTGGCGCAGGCCAAAGCCAATGGCCAGTACACCTTCGGCCAGGAAGACTATCCGCCCCCCATCGCCTCCAACCAGTCCGAATCCCGCGCCCAGGTGCAGCAGGAGCTGCAACAAGCCGAAGCCCAAGGCCAGATGGCGTCTGATCAAGAAGACTACCCGCCCCCCGCCATGGCCCACAGCGGCATGTCTGATATCCATTGATTGCATGGACGCAGCGCAAAACCGGCCCGGTAAGTACCACCGGCGCCGGTAATTATTAGGGACGCACTCTTATCCCTTGTGTCAGCGGGTGGTCTGGAATCACCATACAATGACCGCACATTCGTAGTCAGCGCCTGACCGGGCCTGACGCAGCCGGCGTCTCCCGCCGCGCCTCGGATGCCTGCGTTCCGCGCCGCCGGGCGCTTGACCCGCCGGCGGGCCCGCCGGCAACTCTGTGTCTGGATATGCCCGGTAGTTCCGCCTTTTCATTCCTGCGTACCCTTTGCAGCCTGCGCTGGCTTGCCATAGCAGGCCAAGCCGCCACCATCCTGCTCGCCAGCAGCGTGCTGGGCCTTGCCTTGCCGCTTGAGCCATTGTGGATTGGCGTCGGCGTGCTGATCGGATTCAACACCTACGCCAGCCTGCGCCTGCGCCGCAGCCGCGACTTATCCCACGCGACCGCCTTCGGCCACTTGTTCGTGGATATGGCGGTGCTTGCCTGGATGGTGGGCTGGAGCGGCGGCATCAGCAATCCGTTCGGCATGATGTTCCTGATCCTGACCGCGCTGGCGGCGCTGGCGCTGCCGCGCAACTGGGCCCTGGCAGCAGCCGTGGCGGGCATTTCCGGCTATGCCGCGGCCGCCATTTTCGGGCATCCGCTGCAAGGCGACGTGGACACTCATTCCCTGCTGTTGTGGGGCCTGGGCGCCAACTTCCTGATTTCGGTCGTGGTCGTGCTGGTGTTTTCCACCCGCCTGGCCTCCGACTTGCGCGCCCGCGAACGCGAACTGGCCCGCCTGCGCGAACGCTTCACCCGCAACGAAGGCATCGTCGCCCTTGCGACCCACGCGGCGGCGATGGCCCATGAACTGAATACCCCGCTGGCCACCATGACCCTGCTCACCGACGAGATCGCCGCCGAGGTCAAGGACGACGACCTGCGCGAGGACGTCGCCACGCTGGTGCAATTGCTGGCGCTGTGCCGGGAACGCATCCGCAATCTGGCGGTCCCAACGGCAGTGGATCTGGTACGCGTGGTGGGGCAATGGCGCCTGATCCGGCCCACGATAGACCTGCAACGCTCGGGCACGCTGCCGACCAGCCTGCGGGTCGATCCAGCCATCGCCCATTTACTGCAAGCACTATTGAATAACGCGGCGGACGCCGGCGAAGCTGCCGAGGCCCCCCGCGTGGACCTGCATCTGGAATATGGCTATGGCGCCTTGCGCGGCGAAGTCCGGGACTACGGGCGGGGCTTTGACCCCGACCAGACCCTGCTCCCCGTGACCAGCCTGTTCAATAGTGGCAAACCGGGAGGACTGGGCGTAGGCCTGGCCCTGTCGCACGCCACGGTTGAACAACTAGGAGGCGAAATGACCATGACTGCCGCCGTTGGGGGAGGCACCCGCATCCGCTTCTACCTGCCCCTGGGCACCCCCGGAACTTGAATGTGATGAATCCTACCGACCTTGGCCTGTTGATCGACGACGACGAACTGTATGTGCGCACCTTGCAGCGCAGCCTGTCGCGCCGTGGCCTGGAAACCCGAACCGCCACGGGCATCGCCGAAGCCTTGCGTGTCGCCGAAGAAATCCGCCCTGCCTTTGCGCTGGTGGACCTGCGGCTGGGCGAGGACTCCGGGCTGACCTTGATCCGTCCCCTGCGCGCCCTGCGTGCTGACATGCGGATTCTGCTGGTGACCGGGTATGCCAGCGTGGCCACCGCCGTCGAGGCCATCAAGCGGGGCGCAGACGACTATCTGCCCAAACCCGCGACCGCGCCGATGATCCTGCGCACTCTCGGCTTGGTCAAGCCAGAATCCGTTACCATCGAAACGACCATGACGCCGTTGCACCGCCTAGAATGGGAGCACATTCACCAGGCTCTGCACGAGACTGGCGGCAATGTTTCCGCGGCGGCACGCCTGTTGGGCATGCACCGGCGCTCTTTGCAGCGCAAGCTGGCAAAAAAACCGGGGCCGGAACGCGAAGTGCTTGTCGATTGATTTGTGCGGGTGCGACACATCTTTACAACACCCCATGTGCGGGTGCGACATATCGTCGCACCCCTGATCTCTTCCCCGGGGCATCTGCTCCCCTAGGAAAACCCTGAATCTGCTCCACTGGGGGCTGATTCCTTCCAGGCAATGCGACCTTTCGTCGCATGCTTGACCAATATCAAGCCGATAGGATGGACGTTGCTGCCTAGCAGCATTCCAGTCTGCTGCTTTGCAGCATTTCCAACCATCCATCCAAGGCTGTACGTGAAACACCCCCTCCTTGCGACCCTAACGCGCATTTTTGGCGTCGGCGCGGTCATGCTGCTTGGCGGCTGCAACATGGAAATTCTCTCTCCCAAGGGAGATATTGGCGCCCAGGAAAAGACTTTGCTGTTCACGGCGACGGGGCTGATGCTCATCGTTGTGATTCCAGTACTGTTCATGATCGTGGCATTTGCGTGGAAATACCGCGCATCCAATACCAAAGCTGACTACCAGCCCAAGTGGGCCCACTCTACGGCAATCGAAGTCGTGGTCTGGACCGTTCCTTGTATCATCGTGGCGATTCTTGCCGTGATCACCTGGCGCTCCACGCACGCGCTGGACCCCTACAAGCCGCTCGTTTCCGAACACAAGCCGGTCACCATCGAGGTGGTTTCGCTGGATTGGAAGTGGCTGTTCATCTATCCCGAATACGACATCGCAACGGTCAACGAGATCGCGTTCCCCGTGGACGTTCCGGTCAACTTCCGGATCACGTCGGCATCGGTCATGAACTCGTTCTTCATTCCGCAATTGGGTAGCCAGATCTACTCGATGGCTGGCATGGAAACGAAGTTGCACCTGAATGCGACGGAAGCCGGCACCTATGCGGGCATCTCGGCCAACTACAGCGGCGCTGGCTTCTCCGGCATGCGCTTCAAGGCCATCGCAACGACGCAAGAAGGGTTCGACAACTGGATCAAGGAAGCCAAGGCTTCCCCCACGGCGCTGACCCCCGAGACCTACGCAGAGCTGACCAAGCGCAGCGAGCGCAACCCGGTCGCCAAGTACTCGTCGGCGCCTCCCGCCATGTTTGATTTCATCCTGGGCAGCACCATGTCCAAGATGGCCGGCGTGGACTCCTCCACGTGCACTCCCACGTCGAACAATCTGATCGCAGGAATTAACTAACAATGCTCGGGAAACTCACCCTCGAGGCCATTCCGTATCATGAACCTATCGTCATGATTACGCTGGCCGCCGTGTGCCTGGGAGGCCTAGCGGTCTTCGGCGCGGTCACTTACTTCGGTAAGTGGAAGTACCTTTGGACGGAATGGCTGACCTCGGTCGACCACAAGCGCATTGGCGTGATGTACATCATCGTCGCCCTGATCATGCTGCTGCGCGGCTTTGCCGACGCCATCATGATGCGTACCCAACTGGCTGTGGCGTCGGCGGACTCCGCCGGGTTCCTGCCACCGCACCACTACGACCAGATTTTCACCGCCCACGGCGTCATCATGATTTTCTTCATGGCGATGCCCTTCATTACCGGGCTGATGAACATCGTGGTGCCGCTGCAAATCGGCGCCCGCGACGTGGCCTACCCGTTCCTGAACTCGCTGAGCTTCTGGTTGTTCGGCGCTGGCGTCGTCCTGATGATGGTCTCGCTGTTCGTGGGCGAATTCGCCGCGACCGGCTGGCTGGCCTATCCGCCGCTGTCCGGGCTTGATTACAGCCCAAGCGTCGGGGTGGACTACTACATCTGGGCGCTGCAGATATCCGGGTTGGGAACAACACTTAGCGGTATCAACTTCATCGTGACCATCCTGCGCATGCGCGCACCGGGCATGAGCCTGATGAAGATGCCGATTTTCACGTGGACCTCGCTGGTCACCAACGTGCTGATCGTTGCCGCCTTCCCTGTTCTGGCCGCAACGCTTGCGCTGCTGACCATGGACCGCTACCTGGGCACGCACTTCTTCACGAACGACATGGGCGGCAACGTCATGATGTACGTGAACCTGATCTGGATCTGGGGCCACCCCGAGGTCTACATTCTGGTGCTGCCGGCGTTTGGCGTGTATTCCGAAGTGGTTGCCACTTTTGCCCGCAAGACCCTGTTTGGCTACAAGTCCATGGTTTACGCCACGGCCGCCATTGGCGTGCTGTCGTTCCTGGTCTGGCTGCATCACTTCTTCACCATGGGTGCGGGAGCCAACGTCAATGCCTTCTTCGGCATAGCGACAATGATTATCTCGATCCCGACCGGGGCCAAGATCTTCAACTGGCTGTTCACCATCTACCGCGGCCGCCTGCGCATCACGACGCCGGTGCTGTGGACGCTGGGCTTCATGATCGTCTTCGTTATCGGCGGCATGACCGGCGTGATGCTGGCCATCCCCGGCGTGTCCTTCGTGCTGCACAACAGCTTGTTCCTGATCGCCCACTTCCACAACACCATCATCGGTGGCGTGGTGTTCGGTTGTATCGCTGGCATGACGTACTGGTTCCCCAAGGCTTTCGGCTTCACGCTGAATGAGCGTCTGGGCCGCTACTCGTTCTACTGCTGGTTCGTTGGTTTCTTCATGGCCTTCATGCCCCTGTACATCCTGGGCTTCAAGGGCATGACGCGTCGTCTGAACCACTACGACAACCCCGAATGGCAACCGTACCTGCTGGTCGCACTGGCTGGCGCCGCGCTGATCATGCTGGGTATCTGGTTCCTGCTGCAACAAGTGTTCGTGTCGGTTCGCCAGCGCAAGCAAAACCAGGACGTCACTGGCGATCCTTGGGATGGCCGCACCCTGGAATGGTCGATTTCGTCGCCCGCTCCTTTCTACAACTTCGCCCACGTTCCTCACGTTGATGAACTGGACCAGTTCTGGGAAGACAAGCAAAGCGGCAAGGCCTACAAGCGCCCCGCCAAGTACGAAGACATCCACATGCCGCGTAACACCGGTGCGGGCGTGTATATCGGCGCCTTTGGCCTGGTCATGTGCTTTGCCTTGATCTGGCACATCTGGTGGCTGGCCATCGTCGGTTTCGTTGGCATGATCGGTTCGTTCATTGCTCGCGCCTATGACCGCGACGTCGACTACTGGGTCCCGGCCGCGGAAGTCGAACGTATCGAAAACGCTCACTTTGACAAAATGCAAAAGGCCGCCTGAGCCATGATTCAAGCCGTAGCCACTCACCCCCACGCGGGTCACGACGATCACGCGCATCACGACGATGGATCCAAAACCGTTTTCGGTTTCTGGGTCTATCTGATGAGCGACTTGCTGATCTTTTCGGTGCTGTTCGCCACGTTCGCGGTGTTGTCCAACGCCACCGCGGGCGGCCCGACGGGCAAAGAACTGTTCGATCTGAAGTTCGTGCTGGTCGAAACGCTGTTGCTGTTGTTCTCCAGCTTCACGTTCGGCATGGCCAACCTGAACGTCCACGCCAACAACAAGTCCCGCGCAATGGGCTGGTTGATGGTCACGTTCCTGTTCGGCGCGGGCTTTATCGCGATGGAAGTCTGGGAATTCCATCACCTGATCACTGAAGGCGCCGGTCCGGGCCGCAGTGCATACCTGTCCGCGTTCTTCACGCTGATCGGCACGCACGGCCTGCACGTCACCTTCGGCCTGATCTGGATCATCGTGCTGCTGGACATGATCCGCCGCCATGGCCTGGACTCGATCAACAAGCGTCGTCTGGCGTGCCTGAGCCTGTTCTGGCACTTCCTGGACATCGTCTGGATCTGCGTCTTTACCTTCGTCTATCTTATGGGAGCCATCTGATGTCGCACTCCGCTGCGGCCGCACACGGCCACGACGATCACGCCGCCGACCACGGCAGCCTGAAGTCCTACATCATCGGTTTCGTGCTCTCGCTGCTGCTCACCTTCGGCTCGTTCGGCCTGGTGATGCACGGTGCACTGTCCCACACCATCACCATCGTCGGCGTGGTCGCTTTGTGCGTGCTCCAGTTGCTGGTGCAACTGGTGTACTTCCTGCACATGGGCGCCTCGAAGTCGGCACGCGACAATCTGGCCGCGTTCGTCTTCACCGTGCTGATCATCGCCATCATCGTCGGCGGTTCGGCATGGGTGCTGTACAACATGAACGTCAACATGGGCCACGCCATGTAAGAACGGCTTGCCGTTGATGCTTCATCGCAGGCGCCCTCGGGCGCCTGTTTTTTTGTCAGCCCGCAGCCCCCCCTTCTATCCGGTCGACACAAACGGCCAATGACGGTTTCAGGCACAATCACTCCGCCCCCTTCTCCGGAGTCACCATGCAAGCCATCATTGCCGCATTGACGAGCGCTGTGTTTGTTGTGTTGTCGCTTTGGCATATGTATTGGGCGCTGGGAGGCAGGCTGGCCCATCAGGCGGCCCTGCCCATCAAGAACGGCAAGCCCCTGTTCCGGCCATCGGCAGTGGGTACGTTTGTCGTGGGCTTGGCATTGATGGCGTTCGCCGCCCTGGTGGCGGTCAACGCGGGTTTGCTCGGCACGGGCGGCGCAGCGCCAGCCTGGCTGCGCTGGGCAGGAGCCGCAGTGGCGCTCGCCCTGCTGGGCCGGGCGATTGGCGACTTCCGGTATGTGGGTTTCTTCAAGCGCCTGGGCGACGAACCTTTCGCCCGATTGGACACGCGGGTGTATTCGCCCCTGTGTGTGCTGCTGGCGGCGGGTGTAATGGCGGCCGGCTGGCCGGCATACATCAGCTGATCCGCCTGCCTATACGTATCAGTTTGCGGCTGGTCTCAACGCTTTCATGACCTGATGCGCCTACTTTGCCGTAGCGGGCGCCAGCCTCACATTGGCCTGCCGCGCCAACGCCTGGGCAGAGCTATGACGATGAGGCGACATGCGCGCCCATTGCTCCAGATCGCATGCCGGGGCAACAGCGGCTCGCTCCAGAACCTGGACCAACGCTCGCGCGCCGAGCGGACCAACGGGTCCGTCCTGTTCCAATAGCCAGGCCAGCATATCTGCTACCGCCATCCCGCAACGCTCTGGAGTGCGATAAAGGCCTGCATCATATTCAAGCAGCATACGAACCTTCTCTGTTTTCCCCTGCTGCAACATGATGGTCAAAGGCAAAGCGTCGCTTTGGTCGACATGATCGATACGAATTATGTTGAAGGAGCGATCGGATACGTCGGCGCCTTGTTGCAGCCACGACAGGTAAAGATCATCAGGCAGCCAGGGCAGACTCAACGGCGCAATCGAATATTGCGCACGAGCCGCGTCATCGTCCTTCCAGGTCAACGGCACCCCAAGCGATACCAGCTGCAATGCCATCTGCCTGTGCGCGGCACGCTGACCGTCCCAGGCCGAACCGTTCCCATCAACGGCGGATAACGTTTCCAGCCTGTTCCATCGTGCCAACAATGTGGACAAGGAGTCGGGGCGCAATGGCTCGTACGGTTTGACCGCAGCATTCACCAGCGCGCTCAACAATTCCGGCTGCATGAAGCCTACGGCTTGGCTCAGCGACTCGTTCAAACCGTCGCGTGCGGGTCCCTCGCCTAGCGGCTTGCCGTGCCCGATGTAGCCGCCGACCGCGGGATCGGCGCCATGCGTCAGCAGGAATGTCACCAGCTTTGGAATTTCGTAAACCGCCCTCGGCGTAAGTGCGGGCCTATTACCCTCACGCAAGGCCAACAGCAGCGGCGTGTCCCAGAACCGCTCACTCTTGTAGAGACCTGCTCTGTGTGCCGCGTTTGGGTCCGCCCCCTTGGTCAACAGTAACTCGGCAAGCCCGAATTTTTTTCTGCGGATGACGGCATGCAAAACGGGTTCGCCAAATCTCGCCTGTGCATTGGGGTCAGCGCCATTGGCAAGCAAATATCGCAGATTGTCGTCGGCCCCAATGTCATTAAACAGGAGCGATAGCAGCAGGGGATTTCCCCGTTTATCCACGGCATCCACCGACGCTCCTCCTGCGATCAAGGCATCGGCCATTGCATAGCGCCCCTTCGCACTGCCTGTACCTGCCGAAGCCAGTAAAGCCAGTTCCAATGGAGGTTCGCTGTTCTTCCCGCCGTTCGGATTTGCGCCCGCTGCCAGCAACGCCCGCACGCTATCGAGCTGATCCAGCCTTACCGCCAGATTAAGCGCAAGAACACCGTCTTCGTTGACTGCGTTGGGGTCCTGCCCCTTCGACAACTCCGCCCGTAACGCTTCCACATCGCCCGCCTGGATCGCGATGAAAATCTGCATCTGCCCCTTCGCGCCCACCGGCTTGGATTTGAGCGTTACGCTGGCTCGACGCAAAAGTTCGCTGGCGCTGATACCTCGGTATCCCCCCAGCACCGATGTGGCATTCAAATCGCAGTCGTCCGAGCGCTCAGCGCGATCCAGCACATGCTTTATCGCCCGGCCTGCCAAAGGACTGATCGGTTGCCGCACCATACTGAGTTGCCAAGCCAGACTATCGGCAACGGCGCGGCCGCAGGATGCCGGGTCACGAAACGCGCCCGTATTGTGATCCAGCAGCATCTCGATCTTGGCGTTCTGCTGCATCTGCAACATGCTCACCAAAGGGTATGCGTCCGCCGGATCTACCCACGAAAGCCGAAGGGATGACGCCGACCGCTCGTCTGGATGCGCGCCAGCCTTCAACAGCTTTCCGTAGAGTTCATCGGGCAACCAGGGCAGACTCAATGGCGCAACGAAGGGTTCTTTTGTCGCATTCTCGACGTAGGTCAGGCTGACCCCCAGCCGCAGCAAGTGCTCGGTCAGCGCGGCCAAGCGCGACATCTGGACGTTGCGCTTGCCGCCATCTTTATAGTCATACTCTCGCGCCTGCATCTTGTTCCAGAAGGACAACAAGCTGGATAGCGCGCGGTGGTTCAATGGCGCTTGGCGATTGCTCGCCGCCTTAACCAGCTGGTCCAGCAGTTGCGGCCTCAACGTACGAACGGCCAGGACCAATGCATCATCCAAACCGTTGTCGCCAGACCCGCCAATGGACGGATCGGCGCCGCGCATCAACAGGAAATCCACAACGCGTTTCATGGGGTAGGTGTTCCAGATGCCCCCATCGGATTCAATGTAGCTGGCCCTGGAAATCTCTGCGGATTTCGCCGCTGCGCGCAACGCTGCCAGCAACGGCGTTTCAAAAGATACGCCCTCGCCCTGCGAGTACGGGCGATAGGTCGCGTTGATATCCGCGCCCTTTTCCAACAGCACATCGGCCAACCACAATGTTTTGGGATGTTCGGTAGCCGCGTGCATCAAGGAGCGGCCTCGGCCCAGATCATCACGCAAGTTCAGATCCGTCACTTTGGAGAACAGATACTCCAAGGTCTGCCTATCGATAAAGCCATCCATATGCCGGAATATCAGCGGCGATGGAAAGCGCTTATCCCCGTGAGGGTTGGCGCCTGCCGCGATCAACGCATCGGCGATGGCATACCCGTCTTTGTAGGGTCGATTTTCACCAGTTCGAGGCATAGCGGCCTCCAGCAACGGAGTCCCCGGCGCAGAACTATCTGCCTTCGCGCCCGCAGCCAACAAGACATGCACCATGTCGAGCCGCCGCGCGTATACCGCCAGATTCAACGCAGAATTTCCGTTTGCGTCAATGGTGTCAGGGTCCAGCCCTTCTGCAAGCAGCGCGCGCACCTTGTCCAGATTGCCTGCGCCAACGGCCACAAGCAAAGGCAATCTGGGTTGGCAGGCGGCAGCGCTGAGTACCGGCTCATCCAGCACTACGCCGATGCGCCGTGCGGTACCGACGGGAATAGCTTGCTGCGAGGCCAAGCGCCGCGAACAATACAGGCGATAGTCCTCGCGCGCCAGAACGCTGTATCGCCGTATTAGCCCTACTTGGAAATCGTACCCCCCGCTGCCGAACCGGCTACGCTCCCGGAGCCGCCAGCGCGCATCGGCGCGGTTCAGATAGGCAACAGTGCGCTCAGGGTTGCGGCGCAGTACCTCGTTGAGCACCGATTCGGCTTCCAACAGCTCGCCCGTCTTGGCCAGCCAAAAGCCGTAATCGTTCAGTGCGGTCAGCACAGCGGGCGACACATTGCCGGGATCAATGGCGCGGTAATCGTGCTGCATGACGAAACCGCGCAGCGCGGTGAAAGCCGCATCGAACCTCGCCTTGCTGCCGCTGGGAATATTGCGCGCGGTCCGATGCAGCGCCAGAAACTCTGCTGTGAGGTTCTGCGCCCCCAGGCTCACCGCCTGGTTCGTCTCAACAGCAACGGCTGCACCGGGCAGAATACACAAGCAGATCAGGGCCAGCGCGGCCGCGCGGAACAATCGCACGACGGTCTCCTACACCCAAGTCCGGGCCCTTTGCGCTATCCGACGGCAGACAGCATCAAGGCCCGGCGAGCAACAATGAAACGCCTGCCGGCTATCTCACTGGGCGACCGCCGACCATATCACATCAGCCGCCTTGATTTCCTTGCGCCGGCGCAGTCACCGTCAAAGTCACATTCGCGCGCCGGGCAAGCTCACTGGCGGAAATACCGACAAAAGGCTGCACGCGAGAACGCTGGCTGAGATCGCAACTGGCCGCCCCCGCCGCGCCGTCCAGCACTTGTTTAATGGCGCGCGCACCCATCGGACTGATCGGCCCGCTGTTGCTCAATTGCCAGGCCAGCATATCGGCCACCGCCATACCGCAACGCCAGGGCGTGCGGTATAGGCCAGCATCGTGCTCCAGCAGCATCTTTGCCTTGCCTTCTTTGCCCAGACGCAACATGGTCACAAGCGGCAGGGCATCAGAGTCGTTCACACCGTCGATACGCACGCTTGGGTCCGTACGATCCGATGCATCTGCGCCCTTTTCCAGCCATTCCTGGTAAAGGTCATCTGGCAACCACGGCAAGCTAAGGGGCGCAATGTTGCTGTTGACCAGACCAGTGGCGTCATTTGCGCGGGTCAGCGGCACACCGGCAGCCAGCAATCGTCCGGCAGTCGCACGCAACTTGGCGCGCTGGCCATCCCATTCCGCGCTGTTCTGCTTGATGGTGGAACGGATCTCTACTTGATTCCACACGCCCAGCAAGCTGGACAAGGATTCCGGCGTCAACGGCAACTGCGGTGGTTTGGCAGCTTGCGCCAATTGGTCCACCAACTCGGGCTGCATCGTGCGGGCAGCGAGCGCCAGTGCTTCGTTCAAGCCATTGCGTTCGGGCGCGGTTCTGTTGGTGCTGTATCCGCCCACCGCGGCATCCGCGCCATGGGTCAACGCAAACGTTACGCGCTCAGGAATCGGATACGTGACCACTGGCGTCAGTTCGCCGCTGATGGATTCACGCATCGCTTCCAGCAGCGGCGTTTCCCACATGGCTTGGTTACCGTAATACATGCGGATGTATGCGGCATTGATATCCGCGCCCTTGGCCAGCAGCAACTCGGCGAACCAGAACTTCTTGGGCGTGCCCATGGCCGCATGCAAGGCTGTCCGGCCGTTCTTCTCGCGGGCGTTCGGATTGGCGCCTTTCGCCAGCAGATAACGCAAGCTTTCCTGATCTTCGGCGTAGTACGACGTGCGCCGCACCAGCAACGGCGTGCCGTTGTAGTCGACGGCGTCCAGCGGCGCGCCAGCGGCGATCAGCGCATCCGCCAGCGCATAGCGTTCGGCAGCCGGGCGCGTGTCTTTGGGGTCCGGCAATGCACTGGCCAGCAATACGTAGCCATTGTTGGGCCCGTCTGCGCGCGCGCCTGCCGCCAGCAGCGCCTGCACGATATCCAGCTGTTTGCCGGACACGGCCGCAGCCAATGCCGACGTGCCGTTTTCGTTGACGCCATTGGGGTCTTGTCCTGCGGCCAGCTCAGCGCGCACGGCGCTCAGGTCGGCTGCCTGGATCGCTTTAAAGATCGCCAGCCGCGGCCGGCATGCGTCCGCAGTCAGCGCTTTTTCGTTCAACGCAGCGCTGATCCGTTGGGAGATAGCGCCGGGGATCGCATCCTTTGCATTCAGGCGGCGTGTGCAATACAGCCGGTAGTCCTCGCGCGCCAAAGCTTCTTGTACACCGCGCTTTTCGCCGACCTTCCGGGCCTGCGCCCACCGAGCATCGGCCCGGTTCAGATAGGCCGCCGTGCGCGCGGGATCACGCCGCAGCACATCGGTAAGAATGCGGTCGGCCTGCACGGTGTCGCCAGACTCTGCCAGCCAGAAGCCGTAGTCGTTCAAGGCCGTCAGCATCTCGGGATCTTTGCCCGTAGGATCGATCTCGCGATAATCCTGCTCCATGACAAAGCGGCGCAGGTCGGCCAACGCACGAGCGAACTCAGCGGTTTTGGCCCGCGGAATGGCGCGCGCCACTTGGTGCAGCGTGCGGAAGGTGGACGTGACATCCAGCGGGCTCTGGTGCTCAAACCTCACCTCGGCGGGAAACGACTTCAGCCGGCCGGGGTAGTTCGTCAACGCCTGCCGCAACGTGGCCAAAGCTTGCGCCTTGCTGGCTTCGTCCCAAGGGCGGCTGGCGGTAACAACAGCTAGCTTGTCATCCGCATTGACGGCAGACGCTGCCCCGGCGGCATCCACCAGGAAGCCGTCGGCCCGCGTGTCGTCCGCATCGTTATAGGTGTAGCCCACCCAGTAGAAAACCTCGGTATCGCGCGGCGACCTGACGGACACGTTTTCTGCACGTGATGCTTTCCACTTTGCAGGGTCGATCACCAGCGGCTGCGAACGGAAATCCAGACGGAATTCCTTGCCCGTGCCTCGCACGTAGCGATACAGGTACAGCCGGTTCTCCATCTGGCCAACCAGCACGGCGTCCTTGACGTTCTCGGTGCCCCATGCGCGCCTTTCAGGCTCTCGAAGCGGATAACGCGACAGCCGCATGGATTCGATAACTTCGCCGATGTCGGACGCCACCGCCGCTTGCGGCGCGGCCGCCAGACTCGCTAGTGCCAACAAAATAGCGCCGGACATTCGGGACACTGCGGGGAAAAAGCTGCGCGGCATGCGAAAACTAAGGCCAGGTAAATCAGGGACGATGATCATAACCCCCGCCCGCCGCCCATACCGGGTATGTCCTGAGACGCTTTTGTCCACAATATCGAATTCACGGATGGCTTTCGTTATATATTTCGCGATATAACGATTTCATTAACAGCTTAATCACTTCCCGCCTGCCGCTACCCCATGGACGCCGTGCTTACCTCCTCCCCCGCCCTGGACGACGCTCCCCCGCCAGCCCAGCGGTTTGCTCGCGCCCTGCTGCATCACGCGCCGCCCAGCCATCCCGACGCCGGTTTTTTCGCGACCGTAATCGGCACCAGCCTGGCCCACCAAGACTTGGCGCGCACGGGTTTGTGCCCCGAAGAGCTCAACCAGATGCTGGACCATTTATTTCCTGGCGCGCTGACAGCAACGGAACCGCGCCTTGCCATGCTGCAAACGCAATATGCGGACTATGCCCAGCGCGGCAGAGGCGATCCTCAACCCGGCTTTACCTTGTTGCTGCGCGTGCTGCTGGACGCCTACCGCGCGCCTGAACCCGATACCACGCCCTGGGTTACGGGCGTACTGGTACACGCCTGTTTGCGGCCCGACCACCTGTGGCGCGACCTGGGCTTGTCCGGCCGCGAGGACGTCACCTTTCTGCTCGCTCGCCACTATCCGGGCTTGGTCATGCGCAACGTGCGCAACTTGCGGTGGAAGAAATTCCTGGCGTATTCCGCGTGCGAACATGCCGGACTGCCGCCCTCTGCCGCGCCCGGGTGTCCCAACTGCGAAGACTACGGCGTCTGCTATACGGATACGCCGGACTGACCCGGCGCTAGAACCGGTAGGTAGCGCCCAACCCCATCCCCAGGCTGCGGCCAGCGGCCGGCTCAAAGTAGCGGCCGTTGCTTTCATTGACGATCACCGATCCCGCATAGCGTTTGTCGAGCAGGTTATCCACTCGCGCGTACGCATTCAGTTCCCACGGGCCCAGCCTCTTTATGTAGCCTGCGCTCAACGCCGCCACGAAGTAGCCTGGCGCGTCCTGATCATTGGCGTCATTCACATAAATCTTGCTCAAGTAGCGGCCTTCCACCGAAGCCTGCCAACCTTCAGGCGGCGCCCACGCCAGGGACGCGAATACCGCCTGACGCGCAATGCCGGGGATCTTGTTGCCAGCGCGGATATCGCCCGTGCTGTCATCCGCGTAACGCGCGTTCAGCCAGGTATAGGCGAACTGCGTGCGCCAGTGCGGCGCGATCTCATTGGACCAGCCCAATTCAACGCCATCCCGCCGAGTGCGGCCCGCGTTCTGAAAACTGGCGCGCCCGCCCGTGCTGCCGGCTGAGACAATCTCGTCATCGGTGCCGGTGTGAAACACCGCCGCAGTCAGCAAGCCGCCCGCCATTGCCGCCTTTACACCCGCTTCAAGGTTGGTGCTCAGTGATGGAGACAGGCCGAAGTTCAAGCCTGGCAAGCCACCGGGCCGATACGAGATTTCGTTAAGTGTCGGCGTCTCGAATCCGCGGCCATACGAAGCGTAGAGACTGACGTCAGCATTCACGGCATAACGCAACGCCGCCACGGGCAGCAGCTTGCGATATCGGGCGTCGCCGCTGTCATCCCCATTGCCCGCCGCAACATAATGATCGCGGGAATCGAAGCTGACTGTGCTGTAGCGCAGGCCAGCATCTACCGTCCATCGCTCCGATGCATTCCACGACGCTTGCAGGTAGGGGTCGGCGTTATACACCGTGTTGGTCTCGTCTCGCCGCAGCGCGCCTTGCACACCCAATTGCTGGTTGGCGCCTGTACCAATGAAGTTCTGATAACCCTTGCGGTCTTCTCGCATCGAATCGTAGGCAAAACCGCCGATCAGCGTGAGCGGCCTGCCAGCCACATCCAACTCGGATGTCCAGCGCACATCGGCGCCGCCATATTGGCGCTTCAGATCGATGACGCCGCCTGCCTGCGTGGGCGCCAGTTGCGCCGCCGGGGGTATCGACTGGTATTGGGTCGTATCGCGCTGACCGTAGTACGCCATGACGCGCAAGGTATTGCGGCCGTCGATGTGGCGTTCGTAAACGACGCCCCCCTGTGTCTGCCGCACCGTCTTCCGGGTGTTGAACTGCTCGGCCAGCGGCGCGCTGCGCGGGTCGTCCTGAAACTGCTGATACGTCAGGCCCAAAGGGTCCTGCGCCTTCAGATCCACGCTATTGACCACGATGGTCAAGCGGCTGGCATCGTCCAGTTGCAAGCCCAGCTTGGCATTAGCCAGGTTTTTACGCGCCGCGCTATGGTCGCGATAACCGTCAGTGGTGAAGCGCGTGGCATCCACCACATAATCCAACTCGCCCACGCCCGTGCCGCTCGCACCGCTGGCCTTCATGCCATAACGCCAGGTCCCATAGCTGCCTGCCCACATACTGGCCGTCAACAATGGCGGCGCCGTGCCGTCTTCCGTAAAGACCTGGATCACGCCGCCCGATGAATTGCCGTACAGCGCCGAGAATGGGCCGCGCAAAACTTCCACGCGGTCAATCGAACCGATATCAATGTTGGATGTCTGGCCTTGTCCGTCTGGCATCGTGGCCGGAATGCCATCCACGTACAGGCGCACGCCCCGCACGCCGAACGTGGATCGCGCGCCAAATCCGCGGCTGGATATTTGCAGATCCTGGGCGTAGTTCTGACGGTTCTGAATTTGCAGACCCGGCACGCCCGCCAACCCTTCGGACAGATTGATTTGGGGCTGCCCCCGGCGCATGGCCACGCCATCGACCACATCCACCGACGCAGGAGTGTCGAGCACTGCCGTGCCCAGACGGGTGCCTGTCACCACAACGGGGGTCAATACCGGCGCCGCTTCTTGCGCCTGCGCGGTCATGGCGGGCAGCAGCCAGATCAGTAGAACAGCCAGCCCAAAGCGCCGCCTGAGCGCAGGCGCGCAATCATCAGCCGTTACGCCGGCGAAAGCGGCATGCTCCGTGCAGGTCTGCATGATGAACATTCTCGGACGCAGGGAATTCAGGCCCCATTATCATTGCTGCGCGGCGAAAGCGCGCGCTATCGTAGCTGCCAGTCCCGACATGGGTTCTAATAATGGCCATGGATAAATCGCAAGACATTGAACGCCGCCTGCTCGAACTGGAGGTCAAGTCCAGCTTCGCAGACGATCTGCTGGAGCAACTCAACCAGATCATCGTCCGCCAGCAACAGCAGATAGACCGGCTACAGCGCGAAGTCGCGGACCTGCGTCAGCAGACGCCTGAAGGCGCGGCTCCATTTCGCAGCTTGCGAGACGAGCTGCCGCCCCACTATTAATAGCGGTAACGCAGCAAACGGCCCAGCCGCCGCAACGGCGGCACCCGGCGCATCAGCCAAACCAGCATTCGTGAAGGCCATGTGAATCGGGCCCATTGTTTGCCATCGCCCTCTTCATATACCCATTGTTCGGCGCGCAACCTCAAACCCGGAACCTGTGATTCCAGGTCCTGCGGATTGCCCAGACTCCAATGAGTCAGGGCGCCAGTCTGCCGGATCATGCGGTTACGCCTGACCATCGCCAGTCCCCAGCGGCTGTAGGCATCGAAGGCAATCTCGCCGGACGGAAATTGCGTGGTGACGGCGCGCAGCAGCTGCAACACCTCATCTTCCTGCAAATATAGGAACAAGCCTTCGGCCACCACCAGCGTGGGCTTATCGGCCGGAATTTTGGCCAGCCACGCCAGATTGGCAATCGGCGAACCCAACAACTGATAACCCGGGCGCGACGGATACAGCTTTTTCCGCAGTTCGATCACGTCGGGATAGTCCACGTCGAACCAGCTGACATCAGGCGGCGGGTCGACCCGGAACACGCGGCTGTCCAGGCCGCACCCCAGATGCAGCACCGTGGCGCCGCGATGCGCCGCAATGAACTCACGGACCCAGGCGTCCAAGGTGTACGCACGCATGGACAGACCGATCATCTCGTCCCGATTCATGCCCAATTTGGAAAAATCGTGATCAATGCGCGCAACAGCATCAGCGGCGTAGTGATCCCGCAACAGCGAATCCGGCAGCCGGCTTTCTTCGGCCTTGGCGTAAAGCGTAATCAGCAGGGTGGCTTTTTCATGCGTGAGATGAACCTTTTCCATGCTGATTCCCCTGGCAAGGCCTAAAACGCTATCACTTCCATTTATGGATGCTATTGGTTGATTTTTAAACAACCATCCCATTAATGGAAATATCTTTTACCGATATACGGGTTTATCCCTACCCTCAAACGGCGCATCATTCAGTCATCGGGAAACAGCAACGAACCACGACGGATAGGCCGCCGGATTCGCCCCCAGGCTCTTGAAATCGGAGATTCACCATGAAAAAGACCCTCGCTACCGCTTTGATGTTGTCCTTGGCCGCGCTCAGCGCCGGCGCCTACGCATCGCAAAACATCGAACCCAACAACGTACCGTTCCAAGGCGTCTACGGCACCCAGTATGAAGGCCCGACCCGCGCCCAGGTTCAAGCCGAACTGGCCGCCGCCAAGGCCGCAGGCCTGGTCACCAACGTCGAACCGAACAACGTGCCGTTCCAAGGCGTTTATGGCGCCCCCCAATCTGGCAAGACCCGCGCTGACGTACAAGCCGAGCTAGCCACCGCCAAGGCTGCCGGACTGGTGTCCAACGTCGAACCCAACGACATGCCGTTCTCCGGCGTCTACCACGGCAACTAAGCCGTCGCGCAACGATTACTCCCTCCCCTTGTTGTACCTTGGCCGCCGTTGATATGGCGGCCTTTTTTTGGGCGAGACACCATCACTTGCCACATTTTTTTCGCGATAGCGCATCCAGAGCCCGACCTCGCCCGTATGTCTAGATAAGGCACAACGCCCCGTCGCTCCGAAGCCGGAGGACCACAGTGCTTGACCCTTCATCAGCAGCAACTGTCAGCGCTTGCCAAGGTTGGTTCCACCCTTTGCGTTGCGCATGTTTGAGCCTGCGGGAAACCGCAACGAAAGTCGACGGATAGGCCGCCGGATTCGCTCCCAGGCTATTGAAATCGGAGATTCATCATGAAGACCTTTGCCACCGCCGTCATTTTGTCCTTGGCCACGCTGGGCGCTGCCACTGCACACGCCTCGACGAATACCGAACCGAACAATGTGCCCTTCAAGGGCGTGTATGGCACCAAGTCAGAGGGTCCCACGCGTGCCCAGGTGCAGGCCGAATTGGCCGCCGCGAAGGCTGCCGGCCAGGTGTCTAACGTAGAGCCTAACGCCACCCCCTACACGGGTACGTCTCGCCCGATGTGATCTGGCGCAGACGCCAATGAACGCCGTGCTTGGGCCGCCTGATGCAGGGCGGCCTTTTTTTGGAGGTGACGCGGCCCCCGCTCGTGGCAAAAGAGGCTGTTTCGCGTACTATCGGCTCACTATCAGGCATGACAGCTTGACTCATCAGACAGGGAGCCCATCTTGAAATACACCCGCGTTCTCGCCGCTATGCTCGTCGCATGTGGCATGTCGGCAACAGCAGTTGCCGCGCCACCCGTAATGCTGAATAACTCGCTTATCACGCAGATCCCCAAGGGAGATCGCACTTCATTTCATGAAGCCGTGGCACAAGCGCTGAATAGTTCTGCCGATGGCCAGCGCACCGACTGGGCAAGCAAGACTCAGCCCAAGCGTGCCGCGCCTATCACCGTGCAGCTCACGCCCACGCAAACCACCAAGGTCAAGGACGATCGCGTCTGCCGATTCCTGGTCGCCGATTTTGCGCGCACAAGCACGACCGAGAACTGGAAGTTCTGGTTCTGCAAGCAGCCCGACGGCACCTGGAAGGCAAGCAGCAACTAAAGCCTCCTGCGATCAGGAAAGCCCTTCGGGGCTTTTTTTGTTGGATCGCGGCTTGGCGGATGGGGCAGAGTACTCACATAAGTCAGCCCGCGCTGCCCGGACCGCCCAAAGAAAAAGCCGCCAAGGTTTAGCTTAGCGGCTTTGCGTTCATCGACGTTTGGCGCTTACGCCCCGGTTTCGATCCGGTTGGCGTCCAGCACCGTCATGGCGGTCATGTTGATGATGCGGCGCACGGTCGAGCTCGATGTCAGGATGTGCACCGGGGCATTGGCGCCCAGCAGGAACGGGCCGACAGCCACGTTACCGCCTGCAGCTGTCTTGAGCAGGTTGTAGGCGATGTTGCCGGAATCCACATTCGGGCAGACCAGCAGATTGGCTTCGCCCTTGAGCGTGGACGACGGCAGGATACGCATGCGCAGCGCTTCATCCAGCGCGCAGTCGCCGTGCATTTCGCCATCGACTTCCAGGGCAGGAGCGCGTTCGCGCACCAGTTCCAGCGCGCGGCGCATCTTCGCGCCCGACGCCGAGCTGCCGGAACCAAAATTCGAACGCGACAACAATGCGACCTTGGGCGCCAGGTTCATGCGCGCCATTGCCTGGGCCGCCATCACCGTGAATTCAGCGATCTGTTCGGCCGAAGGTTCATCGTTCACGTGGGTATCCACCAGCACGACCGTGCGCTCGTTGAGCAGCAGGATGTTCATGGCAGCGTAGACATTGTCGCCAGGGCGGCGGCCGATCACTTCATCCACAAAACGCAGGTGATCGTGATAGGCGCCCACGGTGCCGCAGACCATGCCGTCGGCATCGCCCAGGTGCACCATCATCGCGCCGATCAAGGTCAGGCGGCGGCGCATTTCCACGCGCGCCATTTCCTTGGTAATGCCGCGGCGGCTCATCAATTCCCAGTACGTCGTCCAGTACTGATGGAAGCGTTCGTCGTATTCCGGGTTGGTGACTTCCACGTCTTCGCCCAGGCGCAGACGCAAACCGAACTTCTCGATGCGCGACAGCAGCACCGCAGGACGGCCCACCAGGATGGGGCGAGCCAGACCTTCATCGACGATCACCTGCACCGCGCGCAAGACGCGTTCGTCTTCGCCTTCGGTGAACACGATGCGCGATTTGCCACCGCCGCGCACGATGCGCTTGGCCGCCGAGAACAGCGGCTTCATGAACGCGCCCGAGTGGTACACGAACTGCTGCAACTGTTCTTCGTAGGCTTCCAGATCCGCCAGCGGACGTGTGGCCACGCCGCCGTCCATTGCAGCTTTAGCCACAGCCGGGGCAATACGCACAATCAGACGAGGATCAAACGGCTTGGGAATCAGGTATTCAGGGCCGAACGAAATGTCGTAGGTGCCGTAAGCGGCAGCCACGACTTCATTTTGTTCTTCTTCCGCCAACTGGGCGATGGCATACACCGCCGCCATTTCCATTTCACGGGTGATGGTGGTTGCGCCCACGTCCAGCGCGCCACGGAAGATGTAGGGAAAGCACAGCACGTTGTTGACCTGGTTCGGGTAATCCGAACGGCCAGTCGCCATGACCACATCGTCGCGCACGCCGTGCGCCACTTCTGGCAGGATTTCGGGCGTAGGGTTGGCCAGCGCCAGGATCAACGGACGCGGCCCCATCACGGCAACCATTTCCGGCTTCAGCACGCCACCGGCCGACAGGCCCAGGAACACGTCAGCGTCATGGATCACTTCGGCCAGCTTGCGGGCGTCCGTCTTTTGGGCAAAGCGCGCCTTGTCCGGGTCCATCAATACGGTACGGCCTTCGTACACCACGCCTTCGATGTCGGTGACCCAGATGTTTTCCAGCGGCAGACCCAGGTCCACCATCAGGTCCAGGCACGCCAGCGCGGCAGCGCCTGCGCCAGAGGTCACAACTTTGACCGTCTTGATGTCTTTGCCCACGACCTTCAGGCCGTTGATGAAAGCGGCCGAGACGGTAATGGCAGTGCCGTGCTGATCGTCATGGAAGACCGGGATCTTCATGCGTTCACGGAGCTTGCGCTCGACGGTGAAGCATTCCGGGGCCTTGATGTCTTCCAGGTTGATGCCGCCAAAGGTGGCTTCCAGGCCGGCAATGATCTCGACCAGCTTGTCCGGGTCGGTTTCGTTGATTTCGATGTCAAACACATCCAGGCCGGCGAACTTCTTGAACAAGACCGCCTTGCCTTCCATCACCGGCTTGGAAGCCAGCGCGCCAATATTGCCCAAGCCCAGCACAGCGGTGCCGTTGGTGATCACGCCCACCAGGTTGCCGCGCGCGGTGTATCGATACACATTGGCCGGGTCCGCCACGATTTCTTCGCAAGCAGCGGCCACGCCGGGCGAATACGCCAGGGCCAGGTCGCGCTGATTGACGAGCGGCTTGGACGCCACCACTGAAATCTTCCCCGGGGTGGGGAACTCGTGATAGTCCAATGCTGCCTGGCGGTCCGATTGCGTGTTCATGGGGCAAAGCCTCCTGTCTTGAATATGCAAAAATTCTAGGTCCGAAGACATAAGGTGTTTATTCGGATTTAATATTGTCCCATCACCATTAACTTATGCCTTGTCTATGACACCCTTTAATCCGGACGAGGTCATTCGCAAACTGACGACTCGTCTGAAAATGCGCCATCTGGTGCTGCTGTTGCAAATTGAGCAGCATGGGTCGCTCACGCGGGTGGCGGAACATATGGCCACCAGCCAGCCTGCCGTGACCAATGCGCTGGCCGAATTGGAAAGCATGTTTGACGTGCCGCTGTTTGAACGCTCGGTCCGCGGAATGACGCCCACCCCCCTGGGCGCGGTCGTGCTGGCCCGCGCGCGCGGTCTGATCCACGACCTGGGCCATCTGGTCCAGGAAATGGAGGCTGTCGCCGCAGGCCACGCCGCGCATCTGCATATTGGCGTCATTCCCTTTGTGTCGGGCCAGATGCTGTCGGGCGCCATCAGCCGCACCTTGCCGCAGGGGCGGCAGATCACTGCCACCATCCACGAAGGCCAGGGGCCTGCCCTGTTGCGCCAGCTGCGCGACCACACGCTGGACATCGTGGTGGGCTGGGCGACCCCGTCGGTGGAGCTGAGCAATATCGATTTCGAGGTGCTGTACCACCAGCAACCCCGCCTGATTGCCAGCCGGCGGCTGGCTGCCCGTCTGGGCAGATCGCGCCTGGAATGGAACCGGCTGGCCGACCTGGACTGGATTCTGGGCACGCCGGGCAGCCCGATCCGAGAGCAGGTGGCCGACATTTTTCTGCGTGCGGGCCTGGCGCCTCCCACACCATCGGTGCAAAGCGATTCGTCCAAGCTGATTGGCGAAATGATTGTCGCCAGTGACCGCGCCGTGTCGATCCTGCCTGCCGATATCGCCGACGAGCTTGTGCGCATCGCGGGCGCGGCCATCGTGCCCTATTCCTTTGACTGGACTTTGCCGCCGATCTCGCTGTTTACCCGATCGGATGGACTGCGCCGCAACGTTGACGCGCTCTTTGCCGCCGCACTGCGCGAGGCGTATACCAAAGGGGCGCGCCCTGCTTTCTAAGGCGCGCTGAATTGCTAAGAAATGCAAACGCCGCGTCCACGCGGCGGCGCGCCCTCCTATACTTGCCGCGCCAGATTTCATGCCAGGAGGGCACGCAGCTTGTTCACCTTTACGCACGCCGCCGCAGGCCGCGGCGCGATTGCCCTGCTCAGCCTTGCCGCGCTGACCCTGCTGTCGGGCTGCAACTCATTGCTTAGTGAAGGCACTGGCGCAGGCGCCGGTATCGCCGGTACCGCCATTGCCAACAAAGTCACCGACAACGCCACCGTAGCCACCGGCATCGGCCTGGGCGTGCAGGCAGGCGCCAAAGCCGCCCTGGCCTATGCGCAACGCAAAACCCGTGGTGAAGAACAGGACGCAATTGCCAGCGCTGCCGGACCGCTGTCTGTCGGCAGCGTGGCGTCCTGGAACGTCAAGCACCAGATTCCTATTGAAAACGATGCGCGGGGCCAGGTGTCCGTCAGCCGTCTGATTGGCGGCGTGGGCCTGGAATGCAAGGAAGTCGTTTTTTCGATCGACACGCCTGCGGAGAAGGCTGGCGCCGAACCGCTGCGCGAGTTCTACGTCACGACTGTCTGCCGTGACGGCGAGCACTGGCGCTGGGCCAGCGCCGAGCCGGCCACGGCGCGCTGGGGGTCCTTGCAGTGATGCGCCGGGTTTGCCTGTTGGCCCTGGCCGCCAGCGTCACGTTAAGCGGTTGCCAGAGTTCATCCATCGGCGGCGCGACCGGCGCAATCGTCGGTACGGTCAGCGGCGCCGCGACCGCCAATCCGGTGGCGGGTTATGCCATTGGCGTCACCGTGCAAGCGGTTGTCGACGCGACAGTGAAGTACGTGCTGCGCGAATGGAAAAACGATCAGCAAAATGTCATGGCCAACGCGGCGGGGGAATTGCCCATCGGTCAGATCCGCCAATGGCAGATCCGTCATGCGCTGCCTGTCGGCAATGAACGCGGAGGCATTCAAGTAGTGCGGGAAATCGACTCGCCGCTCACGCGCTGCCGCGAAGTGCTTTTCACTATCGAAGAAGAGAACGCGCCCGCCCCCGCCTACACCAGCCTGATCTGCCGCCAGCAGAACGGACAGTGGAAATGGGCCGCCGCCGAACCTTCCGTGGCACGCTGGAACGGCCTGCAATAAGCTTGATCGCGTAGGCCTGCGCAAGCGATACTGGTCTAACCCTGGCCGGATTGCCCCTGGCATCCGGCCTGAAATTGCCCCTGTTTTTCCCGCCACGCCCGCGTTTTCAACGCCTATGAACTCTGGCCAATTCATCATGCAACGCAGCGCGCTTGCCGGCGTAGAAGCCGTGGCCGCGCACAGCGGGCGCGCGTTCGCGCGGCATACGCATGATCAGTTTGGAATAGGCGTGATGCGCTTGGGCGCGCAGGTCTCGCACAGCGGGCGCGGCCAGGTAGAGGCCGGTCCCGGTCACGTCATCACGGTCAACCCTGGCGAAGTCCACGATGGCGCACCCATCGGTGGCGGCATGCGCGCCTGGCAGATGCTGTACCTGGATAGGGATATCGTGGCGCACGCCGCGGCAGATCTGATCGCGAACGGCCACCAATACGAATTCGAGCACCCCGCCCGGGATCAGCCAGACCTGGCAAGCGATGTGATGGCGCTGTACGCCCACGCCACAACGGGCGCTGCGCCACTCGCCTGCGATGCCTTGCTGCTTCGCGTTCTGGCGCAGGCGCACAGCCCTTATGCCCAACACGCCCGCCAAGACTCGCCAGCCAATCAAGGTGCGCCCGCCGCCATCCGCCACGCGCGCGCGCTGATCGATGATGATCCGGCCGCCGCCCTGACGCTTGCCGATCTGGCAAGCGCAAGCGGCTTGAGCCGCTATCAGACGCTGCGCGCGTTTGCCCGCGCCACTGGACTGACGCCGCATGCGTATCAGGTGCAACGCCGGCTATTGCTGACACGCAGCCTTATCCGCCTGGGCATGCCGCTGGCGGACGCAGCCGCCGCCAGCGGCTTTGCCGACCAAAGCCACATGACCCGCCTGTTTGTGCGGACGTATGGCGTGTCACCGGGACGTTACGCTATTTGCTGGTCTTGAAACCCTGCCCGGCCGCCCACGCCGCGACATCATCCCGGCGAATGGCGGCCGCCATCAACTGTGGAAACGCATCCGGCGTGCAAGCAAACGATGGCACGCCCAAAGCGGCCAGCTTTGCCGCAAGCTGGCCATCATAGGCAGGCGCGCCTTCGTCGCTGAGCGCCAGCAGCGTAATGAACTGCACACCAGACTCCACAAGTTCAGCGGCTCGCCTCAGCAGCCCGTTTTCCACGCCGCCTTCGTACAGGTCGGAGATGAGCACGACAATGGTGTTGCGCGGCTCGCTGATCAAACCCTGGCAATACCCGACGGCGCCATTGATATCGGTTCCACCGCCAAGTTGCACGCCGAACAATACATCCACGGGGTCGGCGAGCTCGTCAGTCAGATCGACGACTGCGGTATCGAAGACCACCAGTCGAGTTTGGACGGCAGGCAGGCTGGCCATTACAGCGGCAAAAATGCTGGAATACACCACAGAGCTGGCCATGGACCCGCTTTGATCTACGCAAAGTATGACTTCGCGCTGGGGACGCCTGGCCTTGCGCCCATAGCCGATCAGCGTCTCGGGCACGATAGTGCGGTAGTCGGGCTGCCAGTGACGCAGGTTGGCGCGTATGGTGCGGTTCCAATCAATTTCGGCATGGCGCGGACGACGGTTGCGCTGACTCCTGTCCAGCGCGCCCGATACGGCGCTGCGCATGGGGTCTTCCAGGCGCCGCATCAGATCGTCGACGACCTTGCGCACCACCATGCGCGCCGTCTCCTTGGTGTTCTGCGGAATGACCGACCCCAGGGAAATCAGGTCAGCGACCAGATGGACATCAGGCTGCACATGTTCAAGCATTTCAGGTTGCAGCATCAGCTCGCGCAAGTTCAGGCGTTCCATCGCGTCGCGCTGCATGACCTGCACCACCTGACTGGGAAAGTACTTGCGGATATCGCCCAGCCAGCGCGCCACGCTGGGTGACGAGTCGCCGCGTCCCCCACGGCGTCCCAATCCTGCGTCGGGTTCGTAGAGCGCGCTCAGCGCTTTGTCCATCTCGGCAATTTCTCCCGCCACGCCGCCGCAACTGGCCTCGGCGGGTTGGCCCAAAACCAGACGCCAACGTTGCGCGCGCGTGGTGGGCGGCGAATCGGTCTCGCCGCTTGCGGCCAGCGGAGCATCGGTATCGCCAATTGGTGAAGAAGCAATGTGATTCACGGCTCAGGCCTCCTGCGGACTGGACAGCAGTTCTGCGGGTAGATTCAGACCCAGCAGCTCATTCAAGACGGCAATAGCGCTTGCGGCCCGCTTTTCGTCCCATGCCGCGGCGGCGCCCGCCGCAGAGACAGCAACAGCAGCCGTGACGCCAGTCTGCGACAGCGAGCGTTTGGCTTTTTCGCCCAGACTCTGGCGATCATGGTTGGAGAAAGCCGAAAAGCTTCGCCGCACCAGAGGCAGAATCTGGACGAACTGCGTCTCGCCCAGTTGCGAAAGCCAGGCGTCAACGGCTCCCCAGATCGCTTCGTCATGCAGCAGCACCAGCGCCTGGCGGTTAAGAAATCCATCCAACCACGCCGCAGCGTCAGACGGAGGCACGCCCAAAGACAAGTTGCGGGCCAACTGAACTGACACGTCTTCGCTGTCCAACTCGCGAGCATCCAGCAGCAAGCGGCTGGCCATGCCGCGCAGCAAGGCTGCGGCCGCGTCGCCCAGGGCCAGACTGCGTAACGCGGCGTGCCACGCGTCGCGCAAGGTTTGCGCATCACGCAGATGCAAAGCTTCGTGGGCGCTAAGCACCACGGCTTGCATACGGCTGGCGGCGTCTTCGTCAAGCGCCATGCAGGCGACAGACAAGCCAATCGCGGCGCGCAACGCAAGACTGTCGATGACCTTGGCCAGCGCCGCGGTATCGGTCTGACGCACGCTGCCATAGCGATAGACATTGGCTAGAGGAGGCAACGATCGCAGCAGCTCCGCCACATCTGCGGTGCTGGCCGAACGGTCAGTCAAATCGCGCATCAAGGCGTCGACCAGATACGGCAAATCAGCAAGCAAGGCATCATCCACGGCTTGGGCCACCAAGGGCAGCGGCGTATCCGCGTCCAGACTTTGCCGCACCTTGGCCGTGGCTGCCTGCTCTAGCGTGGAGCCGTAGCGGCTGGCCTCGATGATGCGAACAACAAGTTCGGGGTCCCATTGCAGTTGCCAAGTCTCGCGGAAGGTACCGCGGTTGCGCTGCTGGTCCGTGGCAATGTCGCCCCACGCAATCCCGAGCAGACGCAGACGGTGCAGGAACTGGCTACGTTCGCGGTCGAGGTCTTTGCGCAAATCCAAGGCCAACACTTTAGTTGCCGCCTCGGGCTTGAGACGCAGGCTCTTTTGCTGCTGCTCGATATCGCGTTGCAGTGGCACATGCGGTACATCGGCGGGTACGCCGCCGAGCCGGTCGCCCACGCTGAGTTCTTGCTCTATCAGGCGCAGCGGCGCGGAGTCGCCCATGCAGATGACAGTGACAATGGCCTCGTTCAGCTCGGACAGGCTGGGGTGCGCGTGGCCACGCAGCGCTGCCAGGCTTTCCGCCAGGCGCGTGGCCTCGATGATATGGGCGCTGGAACAATCCAGGTCGCGGGAGCGCAGCAGACGCGCAACGCGGGTCAGCCACCCGACCGTGCGCAAGGTGCCGGAGGGCGCTGCCGACGACTGCCACAGATGCTCGTACCAGCCTGGCGAATCCACGCCAGCGCCGTAACCGCTGGCGCTACTGAGATTGCGATAGGTCCAGGGCGCCCACGTGGCCTGGACCTTGACCTTGGGCAATCCCTTGATCAAAGCGTTGTCGGCCTTGGCTGTCACTTGCGCCTGCAGCGCAGGCACATGCCAGGCGCCGCAGACCACGGCGATGCGCTGGTGTCCAGCCTTGACGGCTTCGCGCATGCATTGGCGCATCCATGCTTCGCGCAGCGCCTCGCGCCCGGCATACCGTTCGCCACGCGTCTCATTGGGCAGCTCGGCGCGCACAACGTCCATCGCCTCGGCGATACCCTCGAAGAGCGTGGCCCCATCGCCCCGTTCTTCAACCATACGGTTCCACCAGCTTTCGCCTTCGGGGTACCCCGCCGCTTCGGCAAGCAGGTCAAGAGGATCGTACGGAGGCGGCTCCTGCGGCAAAGCGGACATATCACTGGGATCGGACGCATCATCGCCAGCATCCGGCGAATCGGCCTCTTTGATGCGTGCCCGCTCTTCGATGTCCAACGCCATGCGGTGGGTCTGCGGCAGATCGATGTAGCGGGTGGCCACGCCCTGCCGCGCCGCCCATTGCAGGGCTTGCCACTCCGGCGAAAACTCCGCGTAGGGATAGAACGCCGCGTGGGAAGGCTGATCCTGTACGTAGACCAGTAAAGCCACGGGCGGGCGTAAATCAGCATGCTGCAGGATGGGTAGCAGAGGCTCGCCTTCCGGCGGGCCTTCAACCAGCAGGCAATCGGGCTGCAGTTGTTCTAGCGCCTGCAGCAGGCTGCGCGCGCAGCCCGGGCCGTGGTGCCGTATGCCAAAGAAATGGAACGGTGTGGCGATGGTCATGGGTATTACAGTTGCTCGCGGCAGGCGCGGTACAGGTCTTTCCAGTCGCTGCGTTCTTTGACGACGGTCTCCAGGTATTCCTTCCAGACCACTGTGTCCTGCACGGGGTCTTTGATCACAGCGCCCAACAGACCCGATGCGACATCACCCGCACGCAACACGCCATCGCCAAAATGGCCGGCCAACGCCATGCCGCTGTTGATCACGGAGATAGCCTCGGCCGTGGACAAGGTGCTGCTGGGGGACTTGACCCGCACGCTCTTGCCGTCCTCGGTTTGGCCGCTGCGCAATTCGCGGAAGATCTGCACCACACGGCGCACTTCCTGCAAAGCCGGCGGCTCGGTCGGAAGCGCCAGGGCGCGCCCCTGTTCGGCCACGCGTTTGGTGACGATCTGCACCTCTTCGTCCTGCGAGGCAGGCACAGGCAAAACCACCGTATTGAAGCGGCGCTTAAGCGCGCTGGACAGTTCATTCACGCCCTTGTCCCGGTTGTTAGCCGTGGCGATGACCGAAAAGCCTTGCACTGCCTGCACTTCCGATCCCAGCTCCGGCACCGGCAGCGTCTTTTCGGAGAGCACGGTGATCAAGGTGTCTTGCACATCGGCGGGAATGCGCGTGAGTTCTTCGATCCGCGCAATCTTGCCGAGCTTCATGGCATTGACCAGAGGACTGGGAATCAACGCCTTCTCGGAAGGGCCGTGGGCCAGCAATTGGGCGTAGTTCCAGCCATAGCGCAGCTGTTCCTCACTGGTGCCGGCAGTACCTTGAACCAGCATGGTGGAATCGCCGCTGACAGCGGCCGCCAGGTGTTCAGACACCCAAGACTTGGCCGTTCCCGGCACCCCGTACAACAGCAGCGCGCGGTCGGTTGCCAGTGTAGAGACGGCGATCTCCATCAGGCGTGGATTTCCGATGTACTTGGGACTGACTTCGAAACCGTTGTTGAGCTTGCCACCCATCAGGTACTGCAATACGGCCCAGGGCGAGAGTTTCCAGTTAGGCGGACGCAGGCGGTCGTCAAGCTGGCGCAGGACTTCAAGCTCCTCGGCGAATTGCTGCTCGGCATGCTGGCGTAGGACTTGGCTCATGGAAGTGCTTCCCGGATGAATTGAAGGTTGAATTCGGTATAGAACGGATTGGGGCGCCGGTTCAGGCTTTAGCCTGCAGGGCGGGATACGCATGGTGCAGGCTTAGACGCAAATTGACGAAGCGCTCTAGCTGGGCAAGCACATTCTCGTCGTCCCAGGGGCGCATGCGGCTGCGTTCCAGCTTGTCCTGTTGTTCCGGCGTAAGGGGGATTGCGGGCTCACTGGATGCATCGGCTTGCGCGGGTTTTCCAAGAAAACCCGTAAGACGCGCGAGAGTACGCGCCACGATGGATGGGCTGCTGCCTTCCGACACGGCAGCCGCTGCATCCTGAGGCGATTCGGCCGCAGGCGCACGCCATAGCGCGGCGAATCCTGGAAGTTCGTTCACATCAATAATTTTTGCGCAGGCGAGTAGTGCGTGAACAGCCTGATAGCCATTCCAAGAGCCTGTAACCTGCTTACCGCCCAACGCGTTATGCAACGCATTGACTAGCCGCACTGATAGATCGCGCGACAGTTGCTGCGTACGCGGGACGGACTGCGCCATGCTTTCGATGGCCTCGATCAGCTTCCCTTTGTCGCGCTCGAACTGCGTGAGCCAGCGCTGCTCGCGCTCGGGCCCCGACAGCTTCGCCATCAGCGCTGGCATCAGCGTATCCATGCGCATATCACGTCCCATCAGCTCTGCGGCGTCGATCCACTGCGCATCGAGTTGGTAGCGCAGCGCTTGCAGCCAACCCTGACGCAGCGCGGTTTTCCAGTCGCTGCGCTTGCTCCACTCCATCAGCTCCATGGGAGTTTTTCCCAAAGTGCGAGTCCAGAAACACAGTGGCGTAAGTTCAACGATCTGCTGTAGCAGCCAAGCCTTCGTGCCGCCTCGGTGGAACTGCGAGGGCTGTAGCGCGATGCCATCGCGCTCCCATTCCTTGGCGCCTTCCTCTGGCGGCTCAACGATCCACTCGCCTTTCCCATCCTGCTGGAGCATGGCGCGCATCCAGCCCGTCACGCGCAGGCTGTGCGCGCTGTCAGACAGGCATGAAAGCAGTTGCGCGGCGTTTTCGCGAACGTCTTTGCTTCGGTCCGTCAGCAGCTTTTCCAGCAAAGGTTCGTCATCGTGGCTGAGTTGTACCTCCAACGCCTGCACCAGGGGCAGACGCTCCTTGGCGTTGAGTTCCTTCAAACTGGCCTCAAGCCGCGAGCGTGCACGCGCGGGGTCGTCTTGACGCTCGCCGCGAAGGAGGGCCACGCGTTGATCAACTGAGCCCTCCTGCCAGATCAACTCAGGATCAGCAGTTTCCTCAACTCCGGCGGCATAGGCCCATTGCGGATTGAGTGAACCCAGCCACCGGCCGCGCTCGCCCAGCACGGGGGCCAGCCAATGGCGCAGTTCCACAGACTGGCGGCCCTGCTCCAGCGCCACCACCACCATGTCATGGGACAGGCGCTGCCCTGCCTGGCCCAAGGTACGCAGCATGGATGCCTGCAGATCGAGAGGACCGTGCTCAAGCGCATCGCGCATCAATGCCTGCAACCCCGCATCATCTGGCGCAGGGCGGGCTTCTTCAGGCGCCGCCGCGGGCAAGATGAATGCCCCCGCCAACGCGACGTGCGCGCCAGGCTGCCAGCCCGCGCGTTCGAACACCGCCGCCAAGGCGCTGGCGCGCAGCAACTGCGCGGCGGGCGAATCTGGCAAGGAAGAATCGGCGGAGGGAAACAAGGCCGCCTGCAGGGCCTGACGCGAGGCTGGCGCCGTCGCATCCACGCCAGCGCCAAGGGCCTGAGCCACGGGCAGCCTGTCAGCCCCCACCATGGCCGATTGCTGCAATGCAGCCCAAAGTTGCGCATTGCTCATACGGTTTCACCCTGGTTGTGCCAAATGCACTGCTGTGCGGACTGCCCCAGATCTCCCTGGCGCGTTTGCCAGGCGCTCAGGAGGCGCCAGCGGCCCAGTTGCGGCCCCGATTCCCACTCGCCGAATAGTTGCATGGGTGCGCCCCCGGTCAGCGCCAGCAACTGCCACGCGTCGGCATCGGGTATAGCGGCTGGCACAGGCAGAGACGCTGTCGATGCGGCCAAGGTGGTGGATTCCTCTTGGTATTCAGGCCAGGCGGCAAACCATTCGCCTTCCACGGCAGTAAGCCGGACATTGGCGCGCCATAAGGGTTGAATGGCTTGCAATGGGTTGGCGGCAATACGCTGGCTCAGCTGCAGCAAGCCGCTGCTTGTTGCGGAATCCGTCAGCGGCTGTGCATCCTGGGCATTCATGGCCGCGCCATTGCCGCTGGCAGCAATGGCACGCAGCGGTGCATTGCCCGGGTAAAAATGCAATGCGCACCGGTAGTGGCGGCCCATCATCCAGGCAGACTCAAAGCCGCGTCCGCCCTGTGCATAGTCCAATACCAGAGCCATTCGTCCGCTATGCAGGCCTTGCAACCACACACGGCGCTCCATCAAGCGGCCTTCACGCTCTGTGGTGTACAGCCCCGCCACCACCCACTCGTCATCGACCTCAAGGCCCGCGGCCTGCACTTCGGCTTTGTCCATCGGCCAGCCCAGCGCAGCCATGACATCGGTTTTGACTTGAGGCCCAAGTGTGTCGCGGCGGCGCACAGCGTCCACAATCAATTGCCAGTGGCCCATTTGAGCCAGGACATCACGCGGCCAGCCCGGATGGCTATCCACCCAATCCCAGCACTCTTTGATGCGCGCTGCCAAGCCCGGCGCCTGCGCATCGACCATGCGTGCAGCCATGGTGTTCCAGCGCTGGCGCGCCTGAGCATTGCTGGCCTGATTGGCCAAGCCGCTTCGCACCATGTCCTGCATCCACAACGACAATTCCTGCAGACCTGCGTCTGCCTTCTCCCAGCGCTTGTTCTCACGCCTTGCCTGCTGCTGCGCCGCTGCTTGCGGATCAGCCGGCGCAGCCGCCTGGACGGCTTTGGCCTCTTTTTTCTCGGCCTTTTCCTGGCGGCTGTCCAGCCAGGTTTGCACCCACACAGGCGGCTCGCTTCCTTCGGGCACCTGGCCGCCAGCGCGCAGCAGCATCAACGCCAGCCCATGCTTGCAGGGAAATTTGCGGCTGGGGCAGGAGCACTTGAAAGACGGCCCGGACAGGTCCACCTGCGTCTGGTAGGGTTTGCTGCCGCTACCCTGGCACTCGCCCCAGACCGCCACATCATTGCTGCCGGTGGAAGGCCATTTTCCCGGCAACCGCAAACCTTGCGCAGCCTTGCTTGACGAAGCGTCAGGCGACAGCGCCAGCACTTCGCTTTCTGTTCCTAATACTCGTGACACCCAACTCCCCCGCCCGGTAATAATCAACATGCCACGGATAGCAGCGCGGCCTTTTTACGCCCGGGAGCCTACCATTGCTTTCCAAATCATGCCCCGAAATCGGGCATAAATCTGTAGGAAACGTCCGGTGTTTCGCCCATTAGGGCTGATTTTCACGCGTCCTTTTCGTCGTAGTGAAACTTGTGCAGCAATCGATGCGCCACAGGCGACAGAATCACGCCCAAGCAAGCGGCGAACACCAGATTGTTGTATAGCCCATAGCCAGCAAAGAACAGCTTGCCGCCAGACGTTTGCGGCATGTGGATGGGTCCCAGCCCGCCCAGGATCATCGCGGAGTCAAACAGCGCATCGTGAAACGATAATTTCTGTTCGAAATACAGCAGGCCGCTTACACCCAGAAAAACCGAAAAGACAATCAGCGCCAAAACCAGCAGACCATGCCAACACAAACGGCGAATGAACAACAGCCGCGACAACACCGGCTGGTCTTTTGACTCATACATACCAAGCTCCTTCGTCGCTCGACAGGCATCGAGCTGGGTGACTAATGCGGTAGGCGAAAGAACGACGGTCCGCCAGGACCTGGAGACCAGCATAGCCGCACCGCTGCAACGTGACGCCGTACGTGCACGGGTTTCGTACTAATACGAAGCGTGCTCCCGCTGCAATTTCGTTCAAGACGCCTGCGCCGCACCGCTCTACGCTGCGCCTTTCCAATGACGGCGCACAGATGCATATGAACAGACAGACACGGGGGTATTGCTACCTGGCGGCAGCGATGGCGCTGGTAGGCAGCACGGTTGTCGCCAGCAAGATCATTGGCGCGGGGCTGCCGCCGTTTACGGCGACCGCCCTGCGCTTTGCCATCGCGTTACCGTGCTTCGCGCTGCTGATGTGGGCTTGCCGCGCCCGCCTGCCGAAGCTGGGCCGCCGCGATTGGCTGCTGCTGGCAGCGCAGGCCATCGCCGGCAGTGTCGGGTACACAACCTTGTTGATTGCGGGACTGCAACGCGCATCGGCCGTGGACGGCGGCATCATTCTGGGTACGCTGCCGCTGGTGACTGCGGCGATCGCCATCTTGCTGCTGGGGGAACGGCCGAACAAAGCCACGCTGGGCGCCATCGCTGGCGCTGGTTTTGGTGTGTGGCTGATGACGCGCCATACGGCTGGCGCGGGCGGTTCGTCCTCGTTGATTGGCAACGCGCTGATTCTGGGCGCGGTTGTCTGCGAAGGGTTATTCATTCTGCTGAACAAACGCTTGCGCGTGCCGGTGCCGCCGCTGGCGCTGTCCGCCATCATGAGCGGTTTTGGATTCGTCTTCTCGGCGCTGGCTTGCCTGACGGAATCACCCTGGACGCACTCCGTATCCCGTGATGCCTTGATGGCCGTCGCGTACTACGCGGTAGTGCCGACGGTGGGCGGTTTCTTGCTTTGGTATGCCGGCGCGGCACGCGTGAAGGGTTCGGAGGCCGCGCTCTTCACGGCATTGGCACCGGTCACGGCCGTCGGGTTGGCGGCGGGTTTGCTGGATGAGCCGCTGGCCCCGGCGCAACTCGCGGGCATGGCTTGCGTGTTGGGAGCTGTCGTCCTGCTCGGCTGGCCGGCTCGCAAAGGACGGCGCGAATTCCGGTCGCGCTAGCCGCGGCTGAACGCCAAGGCGAACTCGTCGGAAAAAATATCGGCAAGCGAGCGCCGCAAGGCGGCGGCGCGTTCCTGGCCATAGGCTGCTTCAAAGCGGTTCTGAGCGTCTTTCCACAAGCGTTTGGATTCGGCCAGCTTGGCGCGGCCCGCGTCTGTCAGCGCCACCCGGCGGCTTCGGCCATCGATCTCGTCGCGCGCCATTTGCACGTAGCCATCGCGCTCCAACGGTTTCAGGTTATGCGCCAACGCAGAACGGTCCAACACCATGGCGCGTGCAAGGTCTGTCATGGACGGCGTGCCGGCCCGCGCGATATGCACCAGGATCGAATGTTGCGACACTTTTAATCCGCAGGGCGCCAGCACCGTGTCATACAACTGCGACACGCGGCGGGTTGCTTTGCGCAGCGCAGCGCCGTTGCAGACCATGGGGTCGGGAACGATGGCGGGGACGGAAGGATCAGCGGCGGACATGGCGATGAGTACAGACAAAGAAAGATCGGCAAGGACACTACGCTACTGCCATGGCAGGCGCGAGTCCAGCCGATTCTTGACAGATATTGGCATATGCACGTAAATTTTACCGCAATCCATCGCGGCCACTTTCCATGTCATCCAATCCCCCGCCACGTCTTGCCAATGCGCGCCTGCAAGCCATGCTTGAAGCGCCTATCGCCCCCACATTGGCGCGGCTGTCCTGGCCCAATATTCTGATGATGTCCGCGCAGTCCGCTACCGGTCTGATCGAAACCTGGTTTCTGGCGCGATTGGGTACTTCGGTATTGGCAGGGGTGGCGCTGGTTGTGCCTGTGCTGTTTCTGATGGGCAATATGTCACAAGGCGCAATGGGCGGCGGCATATCCGCAGCGGTCGCACGCGCACTGGGCGGAGGCAGGCAACAGGAAGCGGATCAATTGGTGCTGCATGCGGTAGTACTGAATGCGCTGCTGGGCCTGATTTTCTGTGTGTTGCTGCTGGCCTTCGGTCCGCAGTTGTATCGCGCCCTGGGCGCCCAAGGCGAGGCGTTGGACGCTGCTCTGGCGTATTCCAATGTCATTTTTGGCGGCATCGTCCTGATGTGGCTGATGAATGCATTTGCCAGCGTCATCCGCGGCACCGGCAATATGCTGGTGCCGGGCGCGGTGATCTGCGGCGGCGCCTTGCTGCTGATTCCCTTGTCGCCGTGCCTGATCTTCGGGTGGGGGCCATTTCCTGCGCTGGGCGTGGCGGGCGGCGGCTGGGCGCTGCTTGTCTACTACGGCGCGGGCGCGTTGATTCTTGGCCTGTACTGCGCCAGCGGACGCAACCCGGCACGGCTGGTCGCCAGCCGGCTTTATCCGAGCTTGATGCGCAGCATTCTCAGCGTGGGCGCGTTGGCCACCTTGAACCCTTTGTTGACGAATGCATTGGTGGCCTTGACGACGGCGCTGGTAGGCGCCTACGCGGGAACGGCGGCGATGGCGGGCTACGGCATCGCCGTACGGCTGGAATATTTGTTGATGCCTATCGCCTTCGGACTGGGCGCCCCCATGGTCGCCATGGTGGGCTCCAACATCGGCGCTGGCAAACCGGAACGCGCCATGCGGATCGCGTTGACTGGCGGCGCGATCGCCTTCGTGCTGGCCGAAGCGATAGGCCTGACCGCAGCATTTTTCCCTGAAGCGTGGCTGCGATTGTTCGGCGCCGAAGACCACATGCTGGAAGCCGGGTCCGTGTACCTGCGCACCGTCGGCCCCGTGTATGGTTTCTTCGCGCTGGGGTTCTCGATGTACTTCGCGTCGCAAGGCGCGGGACGGCTGAAGTGGCCACTGGTGGCAGGCTGCTTGCGTCTGCTGATCGGAGTAGGTATTGGCGGCATTGCGCTGCATCTGACCGGATCACTGACCGTCTTGTTCCTGATTGCAGCGGCCGCAATGTGCGTGTACGGCTTGATCATCCTTGGCGCGGTCGCTTCGGGTTCCTGGTTTGAACGGGGCCATCTGAGAAAACCGGGGAAACTGGCTCGCCTGTAGCGGGCGCGCCGCGCAGGGCGTATGCCACCAGCTCGGCGGCATACGCGGGCAAGGCACTGCGCACGCACAACACCAGATCCCGCACGGCCCAGTCATCGGCCAGAGCCACGCGCTGCACACCGGCGGCACGGCCATACCGCAGCGCCGCCACGCGCGGCACGATGCCTATGCCCACACCTTGCCCCACCATCCGGCAGACCGCATCAAAACTGCGCAGGCGCACGCGATAAGACAGCACCTTGCCGATGCGCCGCGCATGGTGCGCGATGTGCTCCTGCAACGCACTGCCTTCTACCAGCCCCACGAACGCTTCGTCCGCCACTTCGGCCAGCGTGATGGCAGCGCGTTCAGCCAAGGCATGCCCACGCGGCACGATCAGCGTCAGCGGGTCATGCCGAAAAGTGCGCGTCTGTAAGCCGTGCAGATCCGCCGAGTCGGCCAGCACGCCGATATCGCAAGTGCCTGCGCGCAGCGCATCCGCGATTTCGTGACTGAGCCGCTCTTCCAGGTCCACCGAGACACGCGGGTGATCCTTCAGGAACTCGCCCAGGACTGATGGCAAATACTCACTTAACGCGGTGGTGTTGCACAACACGCGCACGTGTCCTTTCAGGCCAAGTCCATAGTGGTCCAGTTCCCCACGCATGCGATCCATCTGTGCCAGCACCACTCGCGCGTGATGTGCCAAAGTGCGGCCGGCGGGCGTGGGTTCAACGCCGCGATGTTCGCGCAGCAGCAGAGGAACGCCCAGCGTGTCTTCCATGCCGCGGATGCGTTCGCTGGCGGAGGCCAGCGTCATGTGTGACCGCTTGGCGCCCGCTGTAATAGAGCCCGTCTCCTGCACATTCAGGAAGAGCCGTAGATCGGTCAGGTCGAATCGCATTCGGGCAGCGTAGCACGCAGACTCAGGCTGAACCATAGGCTGGATATGCAAGATCCCGATACCCCCCAGCGCGCCGCCGACGGCAGAATAAAGCCTCCTTCGGCAAAACCAGAGACAAAGCGAGTCCGCATGAATTCATTTGATTGGCTGCCCGGCGGCACACCAGCGCTACTTGCCGCCACCGTGGCCGTGTTCATTTTGGCCGGTGTAGTAAAAGGCGTGGTCGGCCTGGGTCTGCCCACCATTTCCATGGCGATGTTGGCGCTGATCATGGCGCCGGCGCAAGCTGCCGCCCTGCTGATCGTGCCCTCACTGATCACCAACCTGTGGCAGGCCCGTCCCTGGCCCACGCTGCTTGGCATTTTTCGCCGCATTGCACCCATGCAGGCAGGCGTTTGCGCAGGCACGCTTGCTGGCGCGCTATGGCTGGGCGCGCCGTCCGGCGACTGGGCCAGCGTCTGTTTGGGCTTGGCGCTGGTGGCTTACGCCGCCTGGGGCCTGTTCGGATCATCGCCGCCAAGCGTGCCGCGCCAGCACGAAGGCGCACTAGGCGCCGTCGTAGGCGTGATCACCGGCGTGATCACAGCAGCGACTGGCGTGTTCGTCATTCCTGCCGTGCCCTATTTGCAGGCCTTGAACCTGGGCAAAGATGGCCTGATCCAAGCCATGGGAATTTCGTTCACGGTATCCACCGTGGCGCTGGCGGCTGGCTTGTGGCTCAACGGCGGCTACAGCCCCAGCGCCGCCCGCGCGTCTGTACTGATGCTGCTACCGGCGCTTGCCGGGATGGCGCTGGGGCAGTGGCTGCGAGCCAAACTGTCGGCGCGAGCTTTCAAGCTGTGTTTTATGGTCAGCCTGGCATTGCTGGGTGGCTATCAAGTCGTTCAAGGCTGGCCGCGCTGACCCGATGCGCCGTCAGGCAGCCAGGCGGCGCTCGTCCACAACACCAATCGACACCGACATCTCGCGCCAACGCGCCAATTCCTGCTGAACCGATTGGATCTTGTTGCGCGCCTGATCGAAGGCGTCGCGGCCCAGGAACAGATGCAGGGGCGCGTATTGCGCGTCTGCCGCGTTGATGAGCGCTTGTGCGGCCTTGACCGGGTCCCCGCCCAACTCCTGCCGCTGCGGATCACGCGCGGCCAGTTCAGGCGTGTTGTATTGCGCGCCACGCCAGGCGGGCGATGCACGCATGGCGCCCGGATACACCAGCGACACGCGCACGCCCCACGCCGCGGCTTCAGCCGCCAGCGATTCCGTCAGGCCGCTGACTGCAAACTTGGTGGCGCTGTAAGCCCCCCATTGCGCATGTCCGCCGTCAAAGCCCAGAATCGACGAGATGTTGAACACGTGCCCGCTGCGTTGTGCACGCATGCGTGGCAGCACGGCGCGGATCACGTTCAGCATGCCAAACACATTGCTATCAAAACTGCCGCGCAGCTCTGCATCCGACAGACTATCCAGCGCCCCCTGCAACCCGACACCCGCGTTATTCACCACCACATCCACGCCGCCGAACGCAGCGATAGTGGAGTCCACGGCACGGCGCACATTGCGCTCGTCGGCCAGATCCACCGTCAAGGGCAGGAACTGGCCCTCAAGCTTGGCGCCCACGGCATCCAGCAACGCATCGCCGTCCTCGGACGTCGCGGCCACTTTGTGGCCAGAATCCAGCAACATCTTTACCAGCACCAGACCCAAGCCCGCCGACACGCCAGTCACCAACCAGATTTTTTCGGATTTCATGCGATTCCCTCTCCTTGCCAGCTTGCAGCCGCCGGCAAGACGCCTGGCGGCCCGGCTGAAAAGCCGGTGTATGCATCTCGCATCCATCAGCCCTTAGCCTGGTAGGGATATTAAGAATCACACGCTAGGGCGTACAGGCTCGTTCTTGCGTGAAACCTGCCTATTTCTCCATTCCTTCCCGTCAGGACGGCGTGGCCGGCCTTAACCCAGGGCGCTGCGATAGTGCTCGCTGTCGAACGCTGTCGTGGAGCCGGGCGTCTCAGCGGCGGAGGCCGTGACGGGGTCGTTTGCCGTCGCAACACCGAAAAGAGAAAGTTCTGCGTTAACCAATGCCAAGATGAAATTTGCCATGCTGATTCCTTGATTGGGGTCTGACCCATGAAACCTGACCGTTGAAGCCTGACCGGCCGGCTGATCGCCAGCCGTGCCCGGGACATAAGCGCCATGGTGCGAGCCTCGGGGCGATGCGTCCATTTGCTTTACTCAATGGTGGCGATAAACGGAGTTCAACACGGGGCGGCCCCATCAGACCTGCCTGCGGGGCCGCGCCACAACGATCCCCCGATAGTCATTGCGCAAAGCGCCGCCGCTGCCCCGTCTGCCGGACGGCGGCAACCAACGCCTGCGCCGCTGGATCGGCTGAACGTAAATAAGCGTAGAAGCGCGCCAGCGGCAGCTCGGGCATCCCGTCATCAGGGGACAGCGCGCGCAACCCATCGCGCAATTGGCTGCGCGCCACGGGCGCCACGGCAAAACCCGCTTGCGCCGCGGCAAGGCAGCCCGCCATGCTGCCGCTTTCAAACACGGGGAGCCAGCCTTGCTGCGCCTGCCCCAGCGCGGTGATGGCCGCTTCGCGATACACGCAGGGTTCGGGAAAGACCGCCAGCGGCACCAGTGGCCCGGGTTTCCAGGATTTATCGGCTGCCCAGGCCCACACCAATTCCTCTTCCCACAACAATTCGCCGTCGTCCTGCACGCGTGCGCATTGCTTGCCAAACACGACATCCAGCTTGCCCCGAGATTGCTCGCGCAGCAGATTGGCGGTGATGCCCACTTTCAGTTCTATCGAGGCCTCAGGATGCCCACGATGAAAGGTTTGCAACACCTGGGCCAGCCATGCTGCCGCAAAATCTTCCGACGAGCCTATACGCAAACGCCCCTTTAGCCGCGTGCCGTGCAATCGCGCGCGCGCTTCGCGTTCCAGATCGACAATATTTCGCGCGTAGGCATAGAGCGTCTCTCCCGAGGCCGTCAGTTCAAAGCTGCGTGTGGTTCGGTCCAGCAAAACGGCGCCAGCCAGTACCTCAAGCCGTTTGATGTGGCCGCTGACGGCCGAGGGCGTCAAGGCCAGCGTATCGGCGGCCAGCGCAAATCCGCCGCTATCCACCACTTCCAGAAACGTGCGTAAAAGTGTCAGGTCCAGCACGGCGCCGGTCGACTCGTTCAAGGTTTCCATCGATCGCCCCCAACTATTAATGATTTCTTGATAATAAATGCTTATTCATCAAGAATCATGACAAGCCCAAGAGCTATCGTGACAAGACCAACACGCGCTACAAGGAGTTCCTATGCTGCCCCCCTATGCCACCGTCCAAACCCCTATGCTGGACATCGCCTATCTGGAATGGAACCCCGCCGGGACGCGCACCGCCGTGCTGGTCCATGGCTGGCCCGACAGCCCCGAAAGCTGGCGCACGGTGGCCGGCCGGCTGGCCGCTGAAGGCTACCGGGTGTTGTGCCCCGCCTTGCGCGGCTTCGGACTTACGCGCTTTCGCCATGCGGAAACCCCACGTAGCGGCGAATTGGCCGCACTGGGGCGCGATCTACTCGACTTTATCGACGCGCTCCATCTGAACAAACCGCTGCTGGTGGGGCATGACTGGGGCGCCCGCGCCACCGCCAATGCCTGCGGCCTGCGGCCGGGGGTAGCCAGCGAACTGGTGCTGCTGTCGGTGGGATATGGCACCAACGATCCGTCCCAGCCGCTGTCGCTGGCCCAGACCCGCAACTATTGGTACCACTGGTTCATGGCTACACCACGCGGCGCGGACACCGTGCGCGGCAATGGCCGCGAATTCGCCCGGTACATGTGGGACACCTGGTCACCTGCCTTCTGGTACACCCAGGCGGACTTCGACGAAGCGGCGCACGCTTTCGACAACCCGGATTGGGCCGACGTAGTGCTGCATTCCTACCGGCACCGCTGGGGCCATGCAGAAGGCGACCTCGCCTACGCCCAGGACAGCGCGCGCCTGAGCCCAGCCCCCGTCTTGACCGTGCCCACGCTGGTGCTGCACGGCCGCGCCGACACGTGCAATCAGCCCGTCACGTCCGAAGGCAAAGAACAATACTTCAGCGGCCGTTACGAACGCCGGGTGCTGGACGGCGTCGGCCATTTTCCCCAACGCGAAGCCCCGCAAGCGGTGGCCGAGGCCATCCTGACCTTCTGCGGTCGGCCCCAAGTTTAGGAGGGCAATCGCCAGGCGCAGGGCATCCTCGCGGAGCCCTGCGCCCCCTGCCTGGGCAGCCAAGTCCGGAATGGCGGATAATTCGTCTGTTTCCCGCCGCCATATGCGGCGGCTTTTCGTGGGCGCGCGGCGCCCGACAGCATTCGGAGTCAGCTATGTCCAGCGGTATTCAGGCGATTGAACAATTCATGGAGTCCATCGGCCTGACGTGGCGCCCCGGCTCGACCCAAAGCGCCGAACTGCGCGTCAGCTACCGCATTGGCAATACCCGCCCGCTGGGCATCGACCGCACAACGGTTGAGTTCCACTGTGATGCCAAGCGCCCCAAGGTCTGGGTGCCGGAGTTCTCCCGCACCAGCTTCCACCAGTGGTTTGAAGTCCCCTACCAGGACTTTGAATTCACTCCCGGCGGCTCGATGCTGAAGATCAAAGCCGCCGCGCGCGGCAACGCGCCTCCGTACAGCGTGGGGATCAAGCCGCTGGCTTGAAGACCATTAGCGCGTTCTGAACCCACTAGAAAGACGCCAAGGAACCTCAACGGTATTTCCTTTGACCGTTCCGGCCAGCTCCACGATTCTTGGCCACCACAAACTGAACTGCGCAAGCTTTGCCCAATAAGGCATTGCTGCCCATGACGCCTGCAGAACGAACACCGACAACCCGTAAGCTCGGATTGCTCGGCGTTCGGCCCCTTGCCCTTTTCGAAATGAATCACCCGAAATGATGGTCCAGGGCATTTCTCGCTCCAGGGCTTCCATCCAGAACACATCGGGTGTGCCTGCCGGAAATTTCTCGCGCAGATGGTGTACGTCCGCTAGCCACGCGGCAGGAAACTTGCGCTGACTGGCCGCAACAAAAGTGGCCGCCCAACTCGGCGGCAAATTGTTGTCGAATAAAAAGTTCAATGGTTTAGCGCGCTCAGGTGCGACTCGAACTTGATTGCCGATCTCACATACCGCAGCGGCACGTCGTAGATTCGCGCGGTGTGGCATGCAGCCCGGGGGGTAGCCCCTTCTGCAACGTACGACGCATACAACACGTCAGTGGGTGTACCCGTGTCTTCGACGATTGCGCGCCCGGATTCACGAGCAGGGTCCAGCACAATGCCCTCGCGTCGCAGCGCTGGATACCATTTCAGTGCATTGCCCCCCCGGTACTCAATGCCGGCATATAGCGATGGACGAATGATTTCCCGGAAGACGTTCTGAAGACTATTCAGGTCAACCAAGGACGCATTGGCACTGGCTTCGCGCACAGCCTCGGCAAATATTGTCTTGCCGTCCGTTTTGAACCGCAACGTGGTGAACGGATATTTCACCCTGTAGAGGCTTTGCGCGCTGGCCAAACAGTGACGAATGACTCGCAGAGGAACGCCGTAAGAGGCAAAAGCGCTCACAAATCGGGCCTCGAGCAGATCTGCAAAGCCGATCAGGCGATTTGGCGCGGTAACCGCCACTGGCTGCGGTGTCCATAAAGCAGACGAAGAAAGCCGGGCGCCAGTGGTCTTGCTGAAATAGTTGTGACCAAACATCCAGCGCCCCAGTTTCCTGGGGGGCACCTGGATCAGGCGTGCGGCTTCGCGAATGGAATAAATACCGGTACCGGAGAACATGACCTATCCCAGAAAGTGATGGGACAGTCTATATCTGCCTGGCGCTCAAGCACCGATGATTAAGACCGATTCACACATTTGCGCTGCGCATCTGCTTATACATAATCGTCGTCCCATCCACCTTCGACGGATCATGCGGATCGCGGCTGAAGCCGGGGATCTGGCCCACCGTCACATACCCCATGGATGTGTATAGCGGTTCAGCGCTATCTCCCGAACGCGTGTCCAGCGTGATCAGCGTGCGGCCGCATTGCTGGGCATAGGCTTCGGCTTCGCGCAGCAACAGGCGGGCGATGCCGCGGCGGCGGAAGTCGGGGTGCACCAGCAGCTTGCGCACCTCTGCGCGATGCGGTTGATTGGGCGGGGTGTCGATGTCCAGCTGCACCGAGCCGGCGATCCGTCCGTCCTGGCGCGCCACCCACAGCGCCAGCTTGCCGCCTGCAACGGCAGGCAGCACCTTGGCTTGCCAGAAAACCTGCGCGTCGTCTGACGAATAAGGCAGGACAAAACTGACGCTGGCGCCGCCCAGCACGCAGGCGTGCAGCAGCTCGGTCAAACCGGTCAGATGGGCGGCGGCGGAGTCCGCCGTCAATTGGGTCACTTCTAGATTTGCTGAGGACATGGCTGGGCTTAGACGATAAACAGCAGATAACGGGCGCCGCTATGCGGCGGGGTGATAAATTCGCTGGCGTTAAATAGCTGGTAGCGCAGGCAATCGCCGCGCGCCAATTGATGCGTTTGACCATCGACGGTCAGGGACAGCTCGCCGTCCAGCATCAGCAGATGGTGTTCCAAGCCGGGGCGCGGCGATCGCTCATAGGCGATGCGCGCGCCTGCGTCCAGTTCGCAGGCCAGCACTTCGCCCGCAAGCTGCTGCGCAGGCGGCGATACCGAGCGCCGCCTGAAACCCGTGCTCTCGTCGACCCACACGGCTTGCGCGCGTTCCGGAACCAGCGGCGCGAAATTGTCTTCCACCATCATCATCAGGCGAGACATGGTCATGCCATACGCCGTGCACAGCTTGCCCAGTACGCTGGCGGTGGGGCTGACCTCGGCATTTTCCAGCCGGGACAGCGTGGCGCGGCTGACACCGGCCCGGCTGGCCAGTTCATCCAGCGGCCAGCCGCGCTCTTGCCGCAGCGCTTTCAAGCGGTGGGCAATGCGCTGGTCCAGATCTGCATCGATAGACGTATTTTCCATATAAGGGAATTTATCTCAAATACGGAAATCTTTCAAGGACGGGTTTTTGGCAGCGCCTTTCGGCACAATACGGGCATGCTTCTGGCCAAACCCCTACTCATGACTACTCTTTGCCTCTCGATTCTGAGCGGTTGCAGCCTTCCTCCCCTGGGCAAGCGCAGCGAATCACAGGCGTTGACACCCGAACAGGCCGCCTCCACTCCGCTGGGCCGCAGCATCGCGCCACTGGCGGCGGCGCACCCCGGCAAGTCGGGCATTTACCCGCTGGCTGACCCCTACGACGCTTTCGCGGCACGCGTGATGCTGGCGCGCGCCGCCGAGCGCAGCCTGGATGTGCAGTACTACATCTGGCACGGCGACATGACGGGCACGATGTTGCTGGAGGCGCTGCACGCCGCCGCCGACCGGGGCGTACGCATACGCTTGCTGCTGGACGACAACGGCACCTCGGGTCTGGACCCGGTGCTGTCCGCGCTGAACGAGCATCCCAACATGGAAGTCCGGCTGTACAACCCGTTTGTGCTGCGCTGGCCCAAACCGCTGGGATATGTCACGGACTTCAGCCGCCTGAACCGGCGCATGCACAACAAGTCCTTCACCGCCGACAACAGCGCCACCATCATCGGCGGCCGCAACATCGGCGACGAATACTTCGGCGCCACCAAAGACGTGGTGTTCACGGATCTGGACGTACTGACTATAGGCGCCGCCGTCCATGACGTATCGGTGGACTTCGACCGGTACTGGGCCAGCGAGTCCGCCTATCCCGTGGACCTTCTGCTGAAAAAAACAGAGTCCGGCGCATTGAAGGAGTTGGAAGAGCACGCAAGCACCGTGGAACGTTCGCCCGAAGCCGCCGCCTACGCGCAAGCGTTGCGGGAGCTGCCGTTTATCCAGCAACTGCTGCAAGGCAATCTGAACCTGGAATGGGCGACGACCCGCATGGTCAGCGACGATCCGCGCAAGACCTTGGGCACGGCGCCGCCCGAAGCGATGCTGCCGCATCAGCTACACGAAATGCTGGGCGCCCCCAAAACCGATCTTGAGCTGGTGTCGCCCTACTTTGTGCCGACCGCTGCGGGCACCCAGGCGTTTGCAGACATGGCGAAAAACGGCGTCAAGATTCGCGTGCTGACCAACGCACTGGAAGCCACCGATGTGGCGGTGGTGCACTCCGGCTACGCAAAACGCCGCAAAGATCTATTGACCAGCGGCGTCGAGTTGTTCGAAATGAAGCGCAGACCCGGCGGGATCGAGCGCAACAAAAGCATGGGTCCTTTTGGCAGTTCAGGGTCCAGCCTGCACGCCAAGACCTTCGCCGTGGACGGACAGCGCGTCTTTGTAGGGTCATTCAACTTTGATCCGCGTTCGGCCAAGCTAAACACCGAACTGGGATTCGTGATCGACAGCCACACGCTTGCGCGCGGCATCGCCAATGCGTTTGATCATGAACTTGGCCCAGTGGCCTATCGCGTGTGCCTGGACGACCACGGCGATCTCTATTGGCTGGAACAACGCAACGGTGAAACGATCCGCCACAACACCGAACCGGGCACAACGGCGTGGCAGCGCATCTCCGTCTGGTTCTTGTCGATACTCCCGCTGGAACCCTTGCTGTGATGCATCGCAAAAAACGGAGTTCGAATCAGAAGGCGCCGGCGTAGACTGATTCTTCCGCTACGCGCTTTGTCTGCCTGCCCCATGGATGCCCCGCTCGCCACCGCCCTGCCCGCTCTGGATTGGACTCGTATCACCGAGTCCCTGGATGCGCACGGCAACGCCGTCATCAACGCATTGCTGACACCCGCGCAATGCACAGAGCTGGCCGATGGCTATGTAGCGGCCGGCCGTTACCGCAGCCGCATCGTGATGGAACGCCATGGGTTTGGCCGTGGCGAGTACAAGTATTTTTCATACCCGCTGCCGCCGCTGTTGCAGCAACTGCGCGGCGCGCTGTATCCGTATCTGGCGCTTGTCGCCAACCGCTGGAACCGGCAAATGGGAATTGCCGTGCAGTATCCGCCAGACCACGCCACGTTTCTGCAACGCTGCCACGATGCCGGACAGCGCCGGCCCACGCCGCTCATCCTGCAATACGGGCCGGGCGACTACAACTGCCTGCATCAAGACCTTTACGGCGAACACGTATTTCCATTGCAGGTGGCGATTCTGTTGTCGCGCCCTGGCACGGATTTCACGGGCGGCGAATTCGTCATGACGGAAACCAGCAGCCGCGAACAGCGCGCGGACGTGCTGCCCTTGCAACAAGGCGATGCACTGATTTTCACCGTCAACCAGCGTCCCGTGCCCGGCGTGCGCGGATGGCGCAAGACAGCCATGCGGCACGGCGTCAGCGCATTGCATAGCGGACGGCGCCACACGCTGGGCCTGATTTTTCACGACGCGCAATAATCATGGTCATGACTTTGGATCTGTTCGGCGACGACACCGCGCAAAGCGGCCGTGACATCATCGGCCCGCAATCTGTTGTGCTGCGAGGCTTTGCGCTGCCTGCGGTTGAAGCCTTGCTGCAAGGCGTGGACGCAGTCACCACGCAGTCTCCGTTCCGGCACATGGAGACGCCGGGCGGCTACACCATGTCGGTAGCGCTGACCAACTGCGGCACGCTGGGCTGGGCGACGGATGCCCACGGATACCGCTACACACGTATCGATCCGCTATCCGGCCAGCCTTGGCCGGACTTGCCCGAAGCCTTTCTACGGCTGGCGCAACAAGCCGCCGCAGAAGCGGGTTTCGCCAATTTTCTACCAGACGCCTGCCTGGTCAACCGCTACGAGCCGGGTTCGCGCTTGTCGCTGCATCAGGACAAGAATGAACGCGACTACGCCGCCCCCATCGTGTCGGTATCGCTAGGCATGCCCGCCGTGTTTCTCTTCGGCGGCAACGAACGGACCGGCAAGACGCAGCGCGTGCCGCTGTTTCATGGCGACGTCGTGGTCTGGGGCGGCGTGGACCGGCTGCGTTATCACGGAGTCATGCCGATGCAGGACCGGCCCCATCCCAGGCTGGGCAGCCACCGGATCAACTTCACGCTGCGCAAAGCGGGTTGAGCCAAAGCGGGCGGCGCAGCCATCCGAATACGACTGGCCTGCGCAGGCCTCATCAGCAACGCGGAATGAGGGTTCCCCCCGTGTGGCAGTGCGGGCGTGGCGGCCCTAATATTGCGCACGTTGCTGCATACCGCCTTTGGCATGCGCCCTTTGCTCTCCGCCCCCGGACCTCCATGCGTACCCGCTCCTGTCTGCTTATTGCCTGCTCACTGCTGTCCGCCTCGGCCTGGGCGAAGGAACCGCCCGCCTTGCTAGAAAACTCGCTGGGCATGACGTTCGTCCACGTACCCGCCGGCACATTTCAGATGGGTAGCGATGAAGCGGCCGAGACCCTGGCGCGCGACTACCCGCAATATCCCAAGGACCGTTACGCCCAGCTGTTTGATGAAGCGCCGGTACATACCGTGCGCATCACGCGCCCCTTCTACCTGGAACGCACAGAGGTCACGGTAGGCCAGTTCCGGCGCTTTATCGAGGCATCCGGGTATGTGCCGGAATCCGAAGCCGACGGCACGGGCGGCTACGGTTACAACGCAGCCTACGATCCCGATAAATCAGAACGCGGCGACGCCTTTGAGGGACGGGACCGCCGTTACTCCTGGCGCAATCCGGGGTTTGTGCAAAGCGATGATCATCCCGTGGTGAACATCAGCTGGAACGATGCCATGGCGCTGGCCCGGTGGCTGACGCAGAAGGAAGGCAAGGTGTACCGCCTGCCCACCGAGGCCGAATGGGAGTACGCCTGCCGCGCTGGCACCCGCACCCGCTATCAGAACGGCGATGATCCGCAAGGCATGCCAGATGTGGGCAACGGTTTTGATCCCGACGCCGCGCAGCTCTGGCCCAAATGGCAAGCGTTCGCCTCGGTGCGCCGCGACGGTTACACGTTTACGGCCCCAGTCGCCAGTTTTCAGCCAAACGCTTTCGGCCTGTATGACATGCACGGCAATGCCTGGGAGTGGGTGTCAGATTGGTATGGCGAGGACTACTACGCGCACTCCCCCACCGACGATCCGCAAGGCCCGGCCACCGGCAATGTCCGGGTCAGGCGCGGCGGCTCCTGGCATACGTGGGCGCTGTATACGCGCTCGTCCTACCGCAACTGGAACACGCAGGAAACCCGCTATCCCCTTGTGGGATTGCGCCTGTTGCGGGAGGCCGAAAGCCAGTAAAGCCGCCTGCCGGGTTAGCATAGCCGCACGCTTAACCTCTAAGAGAGTCCTGACATGCATTCGCTGGGCCGTCTCGTCCTTCTCGTGAACGACTACGACACTGCCATTTCCTTCTATCAAGACAAGTTGGGCATGGAGGTGTTCGTAGATATGCCTGTAGGCCCTCAACGGTATGTCCATCTGCGCCTGCCGGAACAACCCGCAGTGGGCGTATGGCTGCTGCAAGCCCTGACGCAGGCGCAGCGCGATCGCGTCGGCGACCAAACTGGCGGACAGCCGGTGGGCGTGTTCTATACCGACGATGTCATTCGCGACCACAGCAATTTCGCCGCGCGCGGCGTGCGCTTCACCAAGGAGCCTGTCCATGACGAAACCACTGTTTATGCGCACTTCATCGACCTGTACGGCAACGAATTCGTGCTGGTTCAGGTAAAGCAGTAATCGCGCAAACCCACGCATCCGCAGGTTGCGAAATGGCCATTGCCACACCGAAGCAGGACTGGATGCTACGCGCCGCGCCCTCTGGGCACGTAGAACGCATCGAAGCCTATTTCGGCGGGCATGGCTACAACATGCACCGCCACGACACCTACGCCATCGGGCGTACGCTGTCGGGGGTGCAGAGCTTTCACTACCGCCGGTCCTTCCGGCATAGCCTGCCTGGCGGCACTATTGTGCTGCACCCCGACGAGGCCCACGACGGCCAGGCGGGCACCGAGGCCGGATTCCACTACCGCATGATCTATGTCGAGCCCGCGCTGATCCAGCAGATTCTGGGCGGCAGGCCGCTGCCATTCATTCGCGATGGCATTTCGCAAGATCACCGTCTGTATGCCGCCAGCGAAACGTTGCTGCAGAGCACCAATGCACGCATCGACCCCTTGCAGGAAGACGATGCGCTCTACGATTTGGCGCACGCGTTGTGCGCTGCCGCAGGCCGCCAGCCAGGGCGCCGTCGCGCCAACTACGCGGGCGCCGAACGCGCGCGGCAGTACATCCACGCATCCCTGAACGGCCCGATTACGCTGGACGAACTGGCGCGAGCGGCGGGTATGGATCGCTGGAGTTTGTCGCGGGACTTTCGCGCATTGTTCGGCACCAGCCCCTATCGCTATGTGATGCTGCGCCGCCTGGATCAAGCGCGCCGGCTGATTGCCGCGGGCCGGCCCTTGGCGGACGCCGCCGCAGAAGCCGGATTTACCGACCAAAGCCATCTGACGCACCGCCACGTCCAGACCTACGGCATGACGCCGGACCGTTGGCGCCGGATGCTGCACGGCTGACGCATCCAGCCGGTAAAACCTGCACGATCGTACAAGACGCAGAGGGTGCGCTCGCCCTATTCTGAGGACATCTCCTATTTCATACAGGGCCGACCATGTCTTCTATCCCCGCCATCAATGTTGCTGGCAAGTTAGCGCTGTTCTCTGAGCACTGGCGCCCCAAGGTCATCGCCCAGATGAACGACTACCAATTCAAGGTGGTTAAGGTGCAGGGCGAATTTGTCTGGCATTCCCATGCAGATACCGACGAGACATTCTTCGTGGTCAGCGGCCAATTACGCATCGAACTGCGTGATGGGCATATAGACCTGGGTCCGGGTGAAATGACGGTGATTCCCAAAGGGGTCGAACACAAGCCCTGCGCAACGGAAGAAACCCATTTGATGCTGATTGAACCCTGTGGTGTGGTGAACACCGGCGATCAAGGCGGCGATCGCAGCGCGCCCAACGACGTCTGGATCTGACTGGCCCGCCGTTCTGCTACCGTGCAGAATATGCAGGAGAAAACCATGTCAAAAGTCATACTGATTACCGGCGGCAGCCGCGGCATCGGCGCCGCCGCCGCCAAGCTTGCCGCGCGCCGCGGTTACGCCGTCGGCGTCAACTACCGCACCCATTCCGACGCCGCTGATGCCGTTGTGGCCGAGATCCAGCGTGGCGGCGGCACCGCCATCGCGATCCAGGCGGATGTGTCGCAGGAAGATCAAGTGCTGCGTATGTTCCGGATTCTGGACGAACGTCTGGGTCCCATCAACGCGCTGGTCAACAACGCCGGCATCCTGGAAAAACAGATGCGCGTGGACGACATGGATGCAGAACGCCTGCTGCGCGTACTGTCCACCAACGTGATCGGCGCTTTTCTGTGCGCCCGCGAGGCCGTGCGCCGAATGTCGCCGCGGCACGGCGGCCAGGGCGGCGCTATCGTCAATGTGTCGTCCGCCGCAGCGCGCCTGGGTTCGCCCAATGAATACGTGGACTATGCAGCGTCCAAGGGCGCGCTGGACACCTTCACTATCGGTTTGTCCAAAGAAGTCGCACCGGAAGGCATCCGGGTCAACGGCGTGCGGCCAGGCACGATCTACACCGATATGCACGCCAGCGGCGGCGAGCCAGGCCGCGTGGATCGCGTCAAAAGCGCCATCCCGCTACGCCGTGGCGGCACCGTCGACGAAGTGGCGGGTGCGATCATGTGGCTGTTTTCAGAAGAAGCCGGCTACACCAGCGGTTCATTTATTGATGTGTCCGGCGGCAGCTGATACGCAGCGTTAGCGAACGGACGGCGGCGTTGCCGCCTCTACTTGCCGTCAGAAGCAATTACGCTTTTTTCCTGCCTGGCGGAGATCCTTGCCTCGACGCGGCGCAATACCGCCAGCACAAACAAGGCCATCACGGTACTGACGAGTGCCGTGGCCTCACGGCCCATGCCTGCGGCCACGCCAATGGCCGCTGTCATCCAGATACTGGCCGAAGTGGTCAGCCCATGAATTTCACGCTCGTTACTGAGCTTGATTATGGCGCCTGCCCCCAGAAAACCAATGCCTGCGATCACACCTTGCAACACGCGGCTGATATCGCCGACCTGCATGCCGCCTTGCAAGGGCACCAGCACGAAGATAGCCGCGCCCAGCGCCACCAGCATATGGGTGCGCAAGCCTGCGGCTTTGCCGCTGCGCTCGCGCTCATAACCCAGCAAGCCGCCCAATATCACTGCCATGCCCAAGCGCAACACGATGCGCGTGGCCTCGCCCACATCGGGGATATCGGCAAATTCGCTACGCACAGTGGACCAAATTTCCAGCCAGATTTCCGACATCGCGGCATCCTTGGAGGCACAGGAAAAAGCAGCATAGCAGGCGGCGCGGCGGCGCCGCTAGGACGGAATTTCTCGTAGCTGGTCCCAACTCAGCCCATGCTTGACCAGGTACTTGCGCAGACGGTCTGCATCATTCACCACACTGCGTTCGGCACGAGATGCCTGAAACAGTTGCCGTCCGGCGTCGGACAGGCTGCGCGAAGTTGCACAGACCCGCAGCACGGCTTCAAGCTGCAGCCGGTCAAACAGATCCATCGCCGCGACGCGACCCGCGCCCAGCAGCGTGGCTAGCGCGGGCGCGCCCTGCGTGCCCTCAGTGGCTGGCTCATCGCGTCGCCACAGCCAGCGCAAACGTTCGATTTCAGCCTGAACCAGATCCAGCCCGATGCGTCCGCCATCGGCCAGGGTCGCCAAGCGCTGAATGCTGGAGGACAGGTCCCGGAAGTTGCCGCGCCACAGCGCATCGCGGCTTTGCGCAAAGGTCATATAGGCCTTACGCGCTTCAACGTTGAACCGCACCATCTGATGATTCTCGCTGGCATGCAGCGCCAACAGATGATCCACGTTCGGCTCAATGTCTTCACTGCGTTCAGCCAGACCGGGCAAATCGTAGGTCCACATATTGATGCGGGCGTACAGATCTTCCCGGAACGTGCCCGCAGCCACTTCCCTGCGCAAATCCCGATTCGTGCCTGCGATCAGCTGAAAATCGCTTTCAACCTCGCGGTCGGCGCCCACCGGATAGAAGCGCTTTTCCTCAATGGCCTTGAGCAGCATCGCCTGTTCATCCACGCCCAGCTCGCCGATTTCATCTAAGAACAGCACGCCTTCGTGCGCGGTGCGCAGCAAACCGGGGCGATCGGCCACCGCGCCGGTGTAAGCCCCTTTCCGATGCCCGAACAGCGCCGCAGCCGCCGTGTCACCGCGCAACGTGGCGCAGTTCACTTCGACAAATGGCCCCGTGATGTGATGGCGCGCCTTTTTCAAATCGAACATGCGGCGCGCCAGAAACGACTTCCCTGCCCCCGTGGGCCCGGCCAGCAGAATGGCTGCGCGCGAGCGCACTGCCACCCGTTCGATTTCGGCAATCAACGCATTGAAGCGGGCGTTGCGCGTGGCAATGCCGCGCTTCAAGAACTCCACCGCATCACGTTGTTCCGCCGCGAAACGCTGGGCAATCACGTCATAGCGCGACAGGTCCAGGTCTATCAGCGTGATCTCGCCCGGCGTGCCGGACCGCTGCCGCCGTGGCGGCGCCGTCTGCACCAGCACGCCAGGCAATACCCGCGACTCCACCAGCAGAAACTGGCAGATCTGCGCCACGTGGGTGCCCGTGGTGATGTGCGCCCAGTACTGCTCGCGCTCAACGTCAAAGGGATAGGCCCGCGCCCACCCGTGCAGGCAGTTATAGACCTCGCCGAAGTCCCAGGGGTCATCCAGTTGCACTTCGACCAGATTCACGACGGTTTCCGGCGACACGGCGGCAATGTCGGCCTGGATCAACTCGGCCAGCTTGCGATGGCGCACGGTATAGAGCAGTTCCATCCGCGCCACCACGCGATCTTCGTGCTGTGTCAGCGCAACCGTGGGCCGCCACTTTTCCCAACGGGCGCTACCCACCCCTGCATCGAGTTGCGTGCCGATGAACCCGATGACGACGACTGGTTTCATTAGATAAATTACTAGCAAAATTTATAAGACCTGCGGATTCTAAATAGAGCCGGCTGAATTCGCAATGGCGCAGCGCCTACAATGCACGCCTTATAAATCAAGGCGTTGCAGATTTTTTTCATCGTGCGACGCAAACCTGGCACGGCATTTGCGTAGGTAATGACGGCGGCACTGCAAGACTAGCCGCTCTCATTACAAGCAATGGAGAAGAACAATGACGTATCAACTGCACCAAGTGGCTGGCGGCGTACCCGTAAAAATGTGGACGCGCGGCGTGCCCATCGAGGACGAAGCCCGTCAGCAATTGGAAAACGCAGCCCGCCTGCCCATCATCTATAAGCACATCGCCGCCATGCCCGATGTGCACTACGGCATCGGCGCCACCGTGGGTTCCGTGATCCCCACCGTCAAGGCCGTGATTCCCGCCGCTGTCGGCGTGGACATCGGTTGCGGCATGATGGCCTGCAAGACGACTCTGCACGCCAATGACCTGCCCGACAACCTGGGCCCGGTGCGCGCCGCGATTGAAAAGGCCGTACCCCACGGCCTGACTCCCCGCCATCACGGGCGCGATCGCGGCTCCTGGGATACGCCGCCTGACGAAGCCGATGTCGCCTGGCGCGCGCTGGCGCCGGAATTCGAAGCGCTGTGCCAAGACTATCCGCGCCTGGCCAAGACCAACAACTACCGTCACCTGGGCACGCTGGGCACCGGCAACCACTTTATTGAGGTCTGCCTGGACGAACACGGTTCGGTGTGGTTCATGTTGCACTCGGGTTCGCGCGGCGTAGGTAACGCGATCGGAACGATGTTCATCCAACTGGCCAAGCAGGATGCCGAGCAGCACCAGCGCAACCTGCCCGACCAGGACCTGGCGTACTTCGAAGAAGGCTCCAAGTACTTTGGCGACTATGTGCGCGCCGTGGGCTGGGCCCAGAAGTTCGCACGCGCCAACCGCGAAGTCATGATGCACCGCGTGGTGAACGCTGTGCGCCAGGTCATTACCAAGCCTTTCGAGGCGCACATGGAAGCGGTGAATTGCCACCACAACTATGTCAGCCGTGAAACGCACTTCGGCCAGGACGTGCTGCTGACCCGCAAGGGCGCAGTCAGCGCAAAAGCAGGCGAACTGGGCATCATCCCCGGCAGCATGGGGGCCAAGAGCTACATCGTGCGCGGCAAAGGCAACCCGGAGAGCTTCATGAGTTGCAGCCACGGCGCGGGCCGCGCCATGAGCCGCACCAAGGCCAAGAAGTTGTTCACGGTCGCTGACCAGATTGCCGCCACCGAAGGCGTGGAGTGCCGCAAGGACGCCAATGTCATCGATGAAATTCCCATGGCCTACAAGGACATTGACGCGGTGATGCTGGCCCAGCAAGACCTGGTGGAAGTGGTCTACACCTTGAAGCAAGTGGTGTGCGTGAAAGGCTGAAGCCGCTTGCGCCCGGCCATGACGGTCCGGCGCAAGACAAGAATAATCAGGAGTAAAGCAGTGATAGAACTGGATGGTTCGGAAGGCGAAGGCGGCGGACAGATTCTGCGTACCGGCTTGGCGCTTTCCATGATTACCGGCCGCCCCTTGCGCATCCATCGCATACGCGCCAAGCGGTCTAAACCCGGCCTGATGCGCCAACACCTGGCGTGCGTCAATGCCGCCATCGACATCAGCCACGCACAATGCGCCGGCGCCGCATTGGGGTCGCAGGAACTGCATTTTGTGCCCGGCGTGATCCGCGCAGGCGATTACCGCTTTGCCATCGCCAGCGCTGGCAGTTGCATGCTGGTGCTGCAAACCGTGCTGCCTGCGCTGCTGCTGGCCGATGGGCCCAGCCGCGTGGAACTGCAAGGCGGCACGCACAATCCGCTGGCGCCGTCGTTCGACTTTGTCGCGCGTGCCTATGCGCCATTGGCCCGCAAGCTGGGCGCGGGCCTTGACCTGGAACTGTCACGCCGGGGTTTCTACCCTGCTGGCGGCGGCGCGGCCACGGCCTGCATCACGCCAGCGGCGGGCGGTTTGATTCCGTTGGATCTGGCGCAACGCGGGCAAGCCGGAACGCATGGCGCGGAATGCGTCGTTGCCGGCGTTCCGCGCAGTGTGGCGCGTCGTGAACTGGAAGCGTTGGGCGCGGCGCTGGATTGGTCTGCGGATCAACTGCTCATCGTGGACGGACGCCAAAACGAAGGCCCAGGCAACGCCCTGACGGTGACTCTGGAGCACTCCGAAGTAACCGAAGTGTTCGCGGCCTTTGGCGCCAAGGGGATCATTGCGGAAACCGTCGCGAAAACGCTTGCGGCAGAGGTTCGCGCCTACCTCGATAGCGATGCAGCAATGGGGCCGCATCTGGCGGATCAATGGCTCTTGTTGTTGGCGTTGGCGGTGTGGAAAAGCGGCGCGCCCGCGTACTTCACCTGCAATGAGCTGACCGCGCACACGCTGACCAACGCGTCAGTGATCCAGCGCTTTCTGCCCGTGGTCATTCGCAACGCGCCGTGCTCACGCGGATACCGCATCGACGTGGCGCCTGCCTGACTCCATGCAAGCGGTACTGGCACACACAGGGCTATCTGGTTTACAACCACTGAGTGCCCTGCGCTTGCGGGCGTGTATCGACAGGAGCTTTTCATGGATTTGCAGCTTGCCGGAAAACGCGTGCTCATCACGGGCGCATCCAAGGGCATCGGCTTGGCGTGTGCCGTCGCGTTCGCACGCGAAGGCGCCCAACCCATATTGGTTGCCCGCGATGATGCCGCGCTGCATGCCGCTACCGCCGCGATCCGCGAGCAGACCGGGCGCGACGCGCAGGCGTATACACAAGATCTGGCGCAACCCGGCGCCGCCGAACGTCTTAGCAAAGAGACTGGCCCGATCGACATACTGGTCAACAACGCAGGCGCCGTGCCGGGCGGCGCGTTGGACCAGGTGCAAGACGAGCGCTGGCGCGCAGGTTGGGACCTGAAGGTGCATGGTTATATCAACCTGGCGCGCCACTACTACCCCGCCATGCGCGAAGCCGGCACGGGAGTCATCGCGAATATTATTGGCATGGCAGGCGCAGCGCCCCGCGCGGACTACATCTGCGGCGCGGCGGCCAACGCCTCGCTGATCGCGTTCACCCGCGCTCTGGGCGGCGACGCACCGCGGCATGGTGTGCGCGTTTTTGGCGTGAATCCTTCACGCACACGCACCGATCGCGTACTGACCCTGGCACGCCAGCGTGCGCAAGCCCGCTGGGGCGACGAATCGCGCTGGCAGGAAACTTTGTCCGACCTGCCCTTTGGACGTCTGATGGAGCCCGAGGAAGTCGCCGACATGATTGTGTTCGGCGCATCGCCACGCGCTGGTTATCTAAGCGGCACGGTGATCGATCTGGACGGCGGTGAACAATACGGCAGCCACGCGCGCTGAAATGGCGAACGTGGCTGCGCCGCGTTCTAGCGTGCCAACTGCCAGCCCGCCAACAGCGCGGGCAGTTGCTTCATGTCGGTAAACACGTGGGCCACGCCCACGGCGCGCAAGGCTTCCGCGCCGCTGTGGCCGTTGGCGTCCGGGCTGTAGCCAAACACCGTGGCGCCCGCGGCCACGCCTGCCGTCGCGCCGGTCACCGTGTCTTCGACAATCGCGCAGCGGGCGGGGTCCACGCCCAGCGACTTTGCGGCGGCCAGATACACATCAGGAAAGGGTTTGCTGCGTGGCATTTCGTGACCGCTGAACACGCGGCCATCAAAACACTCCGCAATGCCTACTTTTTCCAGTTGCAATTCCACCTTGATCCGGTCCGCGCCCGAGGCGACTGCAATCCGGCCGTCCAGCACTTGGTGCAAGGCGCGCACGGCATCCGGCGCGCCGGGAATCTCAAGCAGATCACGATCCAGCGCAACATTGCGGCGCTGGCGGAATTCATCAAACCAAGCCGGGGTGATCGTGACGCCGGTGCGCGACTGAATCAGCGGCAGCTCGTCCTTGACGGCTTTTCCGGTAAAAATGCGCATGGTCTCTTCATGCGTGATCGCCCAGCCGAGTTCATTCAGCATCTGGGTCAGCACGTGGCTGGTAATCGGTTCAGAATCAACCAGCACGCCGTCGCAATCGAACAGCACGGCGTCAAAAGGAAAATCAGTCATCACGGGCGGCATTGAAAGTGGTCATGAAGCCGACAAGCATACTTCAAGCCCTAAACCCTATCGGTCAAAGCAGGGCCAGAACAGCAAGGGGCGGAGTGCCGCGAACGCAGCCCGCAGTTACTCTCGAAGACTCCCCCACCCCATGCGCTCGCTTGCCCCATGACTGACCACACGCCGCTTGACCACTACAACTGGCGCGACATAGCCCTACAGCTGGACGCTGAAGGATGGGCATTGCTTCCCGCGTTCAATCCTGGCGAGGCCCTTGTTCAGGCGGAGCAAGACGCGGCGAATTTCAGGCATGGGGCGCGAATGCCTCTCTCCTCGTCGCCCGCCCTATCCGCCCTGCGATCCGAGCTCTACCAGCGCCTGCTGCCCATCGCTCGAACCTGGGCCGCCGCGCTGCAAACCGATACGCACTATCCGGACGACTTGGCCTTGTGGACGGAATGCAGCCGCGACGCGGGCCAGACAAGCCGCCTGTCCAGCCTGAACCGGCTACGCACCGATGACTATCAGCCGCTGATGCAGCACGCGGACGGCCAGCACATCTTTCCGCTGCAACTCGTGGCGCTGCTGTCTGAGCCGCGCACCGATTTCACGGGCGGCGAGTTTGTCATGACAGAGCAACGCCCGCGGATGCAATCACGACCTATGGTGGTGCCCCTGCAACGGGGCGATGCGGCCGTGATTGCGGTGTCGCATCGCCCGGTGCAGGGCGCGCGCGACATCTACCGCGTCACCGCGCGGCAGGCGATCAGCCGAGTCCGCAGCGGCGAACGGATCGGGCTGGAAATCCTGCTGCACGATGGGCCGTAACCGGTCCGCCTTAACCTTCGCGCGACAGAAATGACAGCAGGTGTTCGGAAAACTCTTCGTGGCACTCTTCTGTCACAAAGTGGCCGCAGTCAGGAATGATCACGCCTATGAGGTCAACGGCGTTGTTCTGCATCGTGATCAGCGGCGCGTCGCGGGTTGCGTGCTCGGCGCCGATTGCCAGCGTGGGCATGCGCAGCTTGGTGTTCGCCCGCTTCGCATTCTGACGGATGGTTTCAGGAATGGCGCGATAGTAGGCAAAACCGCTGCGCAGTCCACCCGGCGCGGCGTAGGCGTCTATATAGACATCGGACGCCACGCGATCCCGGCGATGCGCCCACTTGTCGAACATGAATGTCAGGTAGGCGCGTTCCCGTCCGGTAATCAGGGCTTCCGGCAGATCGTGCAGCTGATTGAACATGAAGTGCCACAGAAAGATGTTCTGTTCGGGCGGCGCGAAGATCGTCGGCGCGGGCGCCAGGCCCGGAATGACCGCTTCGGTCAGGACCAGCCGGCGCACCGCATCAGGATAGTCGCTGGCCAACGCATAGGCCACCCACATGCCGATATCGTGTCCCACAACCTGATAGGCCGCGTGGCCCAACTGCTCCATCAACCGATGCAAGGTTGTTGCGATGGCACCCGTGTCATAACCCTGGACCGGACGGCTGGAGTCCCCCGTGCCCGGCGGATCGACGGCAATCGCCGTATAGCCCGCCTGCGCCAGCGCCTTCATGACGTGACGCCAGGTGAACCAGGTTTGCGGCCAGCCTGGGATCAGCAGAACGGGCGGGCCCTCGCCCGCCACCGCGCAATGGATGCGGCAGCCGTCCACAAGCACGTATTGATGCGCAACGCCGTCGGCTGCGGTGAAAAAGGTAGCGCTTTGATTGGTCATGAATGCGAGTTCCTGATTGAGCCTGGGCCGCTCAAGCGATGCCCAGCAAGGCGTTGATCTGTTGTTGGTTGATGGCGGCGCCCGCAAAGTCGTCGAAGACCTTTGCCGTGACAGGAATGATGTGGCGGTTGATGAATTCCACGCCTTCGCGCGCGCCCGTTTCCTGGTCCTTCAGGCAGCACTCCCATTCCAGCGTGGCCCAGCCCGAATAGTCGTAGTGCGCAAGCTTGGAAAAGATCGCCTTGAAGTCCACCTGCCCATCGCCCAGCGAACGGAAGCGCCCGGCGCGGTTGATCCAGGATTGATAGCCGCCATAGATGCCCTGGCGTCCGGTGGGATTGAATTCCGCATCCTTCACATGGAACATGCGGATGTGATCTTTGTAGATGTCCAGGTATTCCAGATAGTTCAGCTGCTGCAAAATAAAGTGGCTCGGGTCGAACAATATGGCGCAGCGGGCATGGCCGCCGACACGCTCATGGAACATCTCGAACGTGATGCCATCGTGCAGATCTTCGGCGGGGTGGATCTCGTAGCAAAGGTTCACGCCTTGCTCATCACATTCGTCCAGCACCGGCAGCCAGCGCCGGGCCAGTTCATCGAAGGCGGTTTCGATCAGACCTTCGGGCCGCTGGGGAAACGGGAACAGATAAGGCCACGCCAGTGAACCCGAAAATGTGCCCATTTCCGTCAGGCCCAGCCTGCGGGATGCCCGTGCGGTATTCAGCAGCCCCTGCTTTGCCCACGCCGCTCTTGCTTGCGCATTGCCGCGCGCCTCGGGCGGCGCGAAGTTGTCGGCCATCGCGTCGTAGGCGGGGTGAACGGCCAGCAACTGGCCAAAGATGTGCGTGGTCAGTTCGCTGATTTCCAGGCCGTGCGCGGCCAGCGTTCCGGCCACTTCATCGCAGTAGTCCTGACTGACCGCAGCCGTGTCCGCATCAAAGAATCGCTTGTCCCACGCCGGAATCTGCAAAGCCTTGAAGCCCACGCCTGATGCCCACTCGGCGATGGCCGGCAGACTATTGAAGGGCGCTGCCGCATCGCTGAATTGCGCCAGGTGCAGGCTGGGTCCTTTGATTGTTTTCATATCGCTTCCTTAATTGTTTGTCGATCGACAAAGAATAGGCGATAAATGGCTGCAATGCAAATGCGCCGGCCAGCGTTACACTGCGGGCAGTTCATTAAACCGAGACCGTCATGGCAGGCAGACCCAGAGAATTCGACCGCGATCTAGCGCTTCAGCAAGCGATGCTGGCGTTCTGGAAGCAGGGATACGAAGGCACGTCGATGGCCGATCTGGTTGCGGCAACAGGCCTGGCGTCAGCGCGTCTTTACGCGGCTTTCGGGTCCAAGCAGGATCTGTTTCGCGAAGCGGTGGCGCGCTATGAAGCGGGTGATGGCTCGTTCGCCGAGAAAGCGCTGGAGACCGGTGAAGGCGTACGCGCCGCCATCGAACAGCTGTTGACCGACGCGGTGCTGACCTACACCAAACGCGGCCGTCCGCAGGGCTGCATGGTGGTCACCGCGGCAACCAATTACGCCGCTGAAAACGAAGGCGTCATGGCCTGGCTCACCACGCACCGCAAGGCGCGCACGCAAGGCATCATTGACCGGCTGGAAACCGCCTTGCAGACTGGTGAGCTCAAACCGGGAACGGACGTGCAGGCACTGGGCGACTACTACGCCGTCGTGCTGCACGGCTTGTCGGTGCAAGCGCGCGACGGGGTAGGCAAGGCGCGTCTGCTGGCCATGATTCCCCCAGCGCTGGGCGCACTGGACGCCGTCACCCGCTGAACCGCGCCGCTTAGTTGTCGGCGGTGATATTGCCGTCGGCCACGACTTTGGCAAACACCGCCGTCTGCGCCTTGATGAACGCGCGGAATTCTTCCTGGCTCATCGGCTGCACCTCTCCGCCCAGCTCGCGGATGCTGGCCACAAACTTCTCGTCTTTCAGACTACGGCCGATAGCATCGGCCAACTTCTTTTGCACATCGGCAGGCGTCCCCGCCGCAACAAACACGCCAAACCAATTCTCCAGCGCATAGTCCTTTAACGGCGCGTACTCGGCCACGGCGGGAATGTCCGGCGCAAATGACGCGCGCTTGGCTGAAGTCACCGCCAGCGGCTTGACCTTGCCGCTCTTGATGAAGGGCAAGGCGCCCGCCAGGCTGACAAAGGTCAGGTCCACACTGCCCGCGGCCACATCCACCAACTGCGCGGACGCTCCCTTGTACGGCACGTGCACCATCTTGATCCCCGCCAGCGACTGCAACAACTCGCCGTTCAAATGCTGCGGATTGCCCACGCCGCTTGTCGCGTAGGTCAGCTTGTCAGGATGGGCGCGTCCATAGGCCACCAACTGTTCCACATTGGCCACCGGCAACTTGGGGTTGGCGACCAGCACATTGGGCACACGGGCAATCAGTGCAATCGGCACCAGATCTTTTTCCGGCTGGTATTGCATCTTGGCCTTGAAAACCAGCGGGTTGATTGCCGTTTCCCCGGCGGACCCGAGCAGCAGCGTATTGCCGTCAGGCGCAGACCGCAGCACCGTTTGCACGCCAAGCATGCCGCTGGCGCCGGGCTTGTTTTCTACCACCACTCCCTGCGGCATTTCGCTGCGCAACCGCTCGGCCAGCAAACGGCCCATGCCGTCCACGCCGCCTCCGGCGGCAAAAGGCACAATCAAGCTGATCGGCCGGCCCGTGTCGGCGGCATGCAAGGGCGTTGAGGCGGCAAGCGCCAGGGCCGCGGCGGCGGCGAGAGTGCGTAAAGCGGGCATGGTTTGTCTCCTGGGGGGCCTGTTCCGATGACGGCCGGGTTTTTACTTAATTGCATTTTATAGATGCAATATGCAAAACTGGCAGCTATGGAAAACACCAATGCCGGGTTGCGCCGGTCCATCACCTTGGACGGCGCCACCTATACCTGCCCTGACCTTCCCGCCCAATTCGGCGCGGATTATTTCCGCCTGCCGGTCGTGCTGCGCCTGTTGCTGGAAAACGCGCTGCGCAACATGCAAGGCGCAGAGCGCGAGGCCGCCGTGGCGGCGCTATTCGGCTGGCTGGAGCACGGCACCAGCGAAGCGGAAATTGCGTTCCAGCCCGGCCGCGTACTGATGCACGACACGACCAGCACCCCGGCGCTGGTCGACATTGCCGCCATGCGCGACGCACTGGCCGAGGCTGGCGTGGACCCCGCCGTACTGAACCCGGTGCTGCCGGTAGACGTGTCGGTAGACCATTCGCTGGCGGTGGAAGCCTATGCGCAACCGGATGCCGCAGCGCTGAATCTGGATCTGGAATTGCGGCGCAACGCGGAGCGCTACCGCTTCCTGCGCTGGGCGTCGAAAGCCTTGTCCAACGTGCGTATCCACCCGCCCGGCACGGGCATCATGCACACCATCAATCTCGAACAGCTGGCCACGGTGGTCTGTCAAAGCGACACGCCGGATGGCGCGGCGCTATACCCCGACATGATGATCGGCACCGACAGCCATACGCCCATGATCAATGGCATTGGCGTGCTGGGCTGGGGCGTGGGTGGACTGGAAGCGCAGACCGTCATGTTCGGCATGCCCACGCTGTTACGCATCCCCGATGTCATAGGCGTGCGTTTGACCGGCGCCTTGGCCCCAGGCGTTACCGCCACGGACCTGGCGCTGACCGTCACGCACCGATTGCGCGCCATCGAGGTATCGGGCGAATTCGTAGAGTTCTTTGGCCCCGGCGTCAGTACCCTGTCTGCCGGCAGCCGTTGCGTAGTGGCCAACATGGCGCCCGAATACGGCGCGACAACGGGGTACTTCCCCATCGACGGAGAAACGCTGGCTTACCTGCGCCAGACCGGCAGGCCAGAGCGCCATATCGCGCTCGTGGCGGCCTATGCCGAACACACCGGCATCGCGTTGGACCCCGCCGCATCGCCCCGCTATACCCGAGTCATCGACATCGCGCTGGACGGCGTGCAGATGCATGTGGCCGGCCCCAAGCGGCCGCAAGACCTGCACCCGTACAGCCAGACGAAAAACATTCTGTCGTCGCTCAACTTCACGCCCTCCGCATCTGCCTGCGGCCTGCCCCGATACCCGGTTGCCATCGCCGCCATCACCAGTTGCACGAACACGTCGGACCCGCGCCTGCTGATGGCAGCGGGTCTGCTCGCCCGCAAAGCGCGGCAAGCTGGGCTGCGGGTGCCAGCCTGGGTCAAAACTTCGCTTGGCCCAGGCTCGCCAGCAGCAGCGGATTATCTGGCGCGCGCCGGTCTGCTGGACGATTTGGCCGCAGTGGGCTTTGACATCGTGGGCTATGGCTGCACCACGTGTATTGGCAACTCGGGCCCTCTGCCCGCCCCCATTCGCGATGCAATGGCAGCAGGCGCGATTCATCCGGTTGCGGCCCTGTCCGGCAACCGCAACTTCACCGGACGCATCCATCCCGATCTGGATCTGGGCTTTCTGATGTCGCCTCCGCTCGTCATCGCCTTTGCGCTGGCGGGCGACGCCGAACGCGACTTGAGTCAGGAAGCCGTGCAAGTGACTGCCGATGGCCGCCACGTGCACCTGCGGGATTTGTGGCCGGACGATGCCGAGATTGATGCCTCGCTGGCAGCCGGACTGCGTTCCAGCGACTACCGGACCGCCTTCAAGATTGCCAGCGCCAACCCTGCGTGGCAGGCGCTCCAATCCCCGGACTCGCCACGCTTTCCTTGGGACCCTGCTTCCACCGCATTGCGCCGCCCGCCTTTTGCGTCCACAGGGCAAGCCAGCCAGTTGGGGCGCTACACCGCGCATCCGCTGCTGGTGCTGGGCGACGATGTCACGACCGATCACTTGTCCCCCGCCAGCGCCATTCCGCCTGATAGCCTGATCGCGGACTATCTGGTGGCGCGCGGCGACGACCGCAATGACCTGAATGTGTTCGCGTCGCGGCGTGGCAATTGGGAAGTCATGATGCGCGCGGCGTTCTACAGCAAGAGTCTGAAGAACCTGCTTTGCCACGAAGCGCCTGTGGGGCATACCCGTCATGCGCCCAGCGGCCATGTGGAACCGATTTGGGAGGCCGCGGAACACTACCGGCAAGCCGGACTCCCTGTGGTGCTGGTAGCAGGCGCCCGCTACGGTACGGGATCGTCTCGCGATTGGGCCGCCAAGGGTCAACGCTTGCTTGGCATACGCGCCGTGCTGGCCATCAGTTTTGAACGTATCCATCGTTCCAATCTGATCGGCATGGGCGTACTGCCGTTGCGGCTGCCAGCGGGCGTCACGCCTCAGACCTTGGACTTGCACAGTGGCGACCGGATAGAGATCGATGCTCCGGACCACGCATTGGGTCCGCGTGTGCCGGTGCCAGTACGGATATTGCGCAAAGACGGCCGGGTGGATGCGCTGTCCGCCACGGCGGCCGTCGAAACCCAGCTGGAAGTGCGGCTGTTGCGTATGGGCGGCGTCATTCCCGCTATCCTATCGGATACCCTCGGCGCCCATGAACAGGCGCTGCCCGCAGCGGGCGTCCCTAACGGGAGCCCGCAAGCATAGTCAGCCGGCCGGCCACGATCCCATGAGCGCGCAAACCAACACCGTCACCAAAATTCTTGAGCTGATCCGGCAGGACCGCCTGCCGGGCGGCGCCCACCTGACGGCGCAAAAGCTGGCCGACCGGTTGCGGCTGTCGCGCTCGCCCGTCAATGACGCGTTGGGTGTGCTGGAACAGCACGGCATTGTGGCCCGCAAGCCCAACCGCGGGTATTTCCTGCAACAGGACTTTGACGCATTGCCTGAGGCGCCTGCCGCCCTGGCTGAACTGGCGCCGCCATCCGCCGACGATATCGTGACGCAAACCTATTTCAAGCTGGCTGACGAACTGCTGCGCGGCGCATTGCCCATGCAGTGCAGCGAGGCCCAGTTGCGGGTGCGTTATGCGCTGACCAACGCACAGACTCAGGCCCTGCTTGCCCGCGTTTCTCAAGAGGGCTGGGCGCAACGGCGCCCCGGCTACGGCTGGGAGTTTTCATCCATGATGACGACGCCGGACAGTCTGTTGCAGTCGTACCGGCTGCGGCTGGCACTGGAGCCGGCGGCTCTGCTGGAACCCTCGTTCCGCCTTGAAAAACAGGTAATTGCACGCTGCCGCGCCGCCGAAAAACATCTGTTGGATGGCGGCATTGCGACAGATACCGCAGACCAATTGCACGAACGCGGCGTGCGGTTTCATGAGTCGCTGGTGGAAGCGTCGGGCAACCCGTTTTTCATCGACACGATCAAGCGCGTCAATCGCGTGCGCCGGCTGCTCTCGTACCGCTCCATGCAGGACCGCAGCCGCTACCAACAGCATTGCGATCAGCACCTGGCCATCCTGGACCTGCTGGAACGCGAGCGCAACGAAGACGCTGCTGCGGCGCTATCGGCCCATCTGCGCAGCACATTGGACAACCTGGCCCGCATCAGCGGCATCCTGACTTCCTAAGCCAGCGCCGCGCGCGCATGGCTGCATTCTTTGCAAGAGAGGCTAGCGCCATGCACGTTTATATCGGCTCCCGCACTACGCGGGAACGCAATGCCCGCGGCGTAGGCATCAGCGTTTTCAACTACGCCCAGGACACCGGCGCGCTGACACTGACACAAGTTGTCGGCGGACTGCTCAACCCCTCGTATTTGCTGCCCCATCCCGCTTTACCCGTGCTGTACACGGTGCATGGCGACAGCCAGGAGGTCAGCGCCTTGCACCGCGATACTCGCAGCGGCGCGCTCACCCCGTGGCGGCAGCAAACCTGTGAAGGCCGCAACCCGGTACATCTGGCGCTGGGCCCGTCGGGCAAATATTTGATGGTGTCCAATCATTTGAGCGGAACCTTGGCCGTGCTGCCGCTGGCTGCCGACGGCGCTCCCGCACCCGTCACCCAGAAGGTGGCGCTGACAGGCGATCCTGGCCCGCACCGTAAGGAACAGCCATTTGCCAAACCGCACTACAACCTGATGGACCCGTCAGGACGCTACGTGGTGGTGCCGGACAAGGGGTTGGACCGCGTGTTTCTCTTTACGCTTGACGACACGGGCGTCAGCGCGGAACCGGCAAGCGTGGCGGCCGCCCGTGAAGGCTCGGGCCCGCGCCATGCCGTATTCCACCCCACCGGCCGCTGGCTTTATGTCGCCAACGAATTGGACAACACCGTAGCCGCCTACGCGCTGGAAGCAAACGCCCTGCGCCCCTTTCAAGTGCTGCCCACTTTGCCGGACACTTACACCGGCAACAGCCGCGCCGCCGGAATCGGCATGGACGCGCATGGCCGCCATCTGTACGTGTCAAACCGGGGTGACGACAGCATTGCGGTATATGGCGTCAACGGTGAAAACGGCAGGCTCACGCCCTTGCAACATGCGGCCACAGGCGGCAAGACACCGCGCTTTTTCACGTTGTCGCCCGACGGCCGTTATCTGTTTGCGTTGAACGAAGAGAGCGACACCTTGGTGCGCTTTCACGTCAACGCGCAAGACGGCACGCTGGTCCGCGACGGGTACGAGGTGCAGATCGGCAGCCCGGTCTGCATGGTGTTCGCGCGCCGCCGCGCCTGATTGCGCGGACGGCGCGCTTTGCCATCAGAAGTCCATCGACGCCGACAGCATCAGCGTGCGCGGCACGCCTTGCGAAATCGTGCCGTAGGACGCCACGCCTGACCAATACGCCCGGTTGGTGACGTTGACGACGTTGGCGCGTAGCGTGACATCCTTGCCGTAGACCTTGGTGGCGTAACGCGCGCCCAGATCGAAGGTGGTCCACGAAGGCACCGATTGCGTGTTGGCCTGATTGATGTACTCGCGGCCGGTATAGATCATGCCGCCGGTCAAGGTCAGGCCCGCCACCCACGGCGTGTCCCATTCCGCGCTCAGGTTGGCGGAAAACTTCGGCACGCCCACAGGCTGGTTGCCCACGGTGGCCGGGTTATTGGTGCGCGTCAGCTCGGCATCCAGGAACGTCACGCCACCCAGCAAGCGCAAGCCACGCATCGGCTCACCGGACAAGTTCAACTCCAGGCCACGGTTGCGTTGTTCGCTGTCGGCGCCGTAGACGCCGTTGGTCAGTTGCCCGCTGGGCTTGGTGATCTCGAATGCGCTCAAGGACAGCATGGCGCTATCCAGATCGACCTTCACGCCCACTTCCTTTTGCTTTGCCCGGTAGGGTTTGAACACCTGGCCCGCGTTGGACGCCGTGGCTGGCGCAACGTCGCCCTTGCTCAAGCCTTCGATGTAATTGGCGTACAGCGACACATTGCTCCACGGTTTAACAACCAGGCCCGCCAGCGGCGTAGCGGCGCTTTCGTCATAGCTGACCGTGCGCACACCCGTCGTCGCATTGAAGTTGCGCGACTGGATGCGCTGCTGGCGCACCCCCAGCGTAAGTTGCGCGCGTTCATCCAGGATGCTGAGTGTGTCAGCCAGCGCCAGGCCGGACAGGTCGGATGACGAGATCTTGGGCACGTTGCGCGGGGCGGGAATGTTCTGCTCGGGGCGCGTGATCGGGTGGTAGATGTTGGACGTCAGCGGCGTGCCCAGCACGCTGGCTTGCAGATTGCGATCACTGTACAGACTGCCCATGAAGCTGATGGCGTGGCTCACTGGCCCCGTCTCCACCTTGGCTCGCAGCCCGGCGTTGTACGTGCTGCGATTGACCTCGAAGCGGAAGTTGTTGGGCGTCACCAGCGTGTCGCCTGCCGCGTTGACGATGGTGGGTGTCTGGTCTGACAGCCGCGACACGATCGTGTCGGAACCGCCCGCGTCGGCAAATACAGTCAAGCGGTCGCTGATGTCGTATTCCACCCGCAGCAATGCGGATTGCCCGTCGGACTTCCACCAGCCCCACGGTTGCGTCGCGTTGCGGCGGCCATCCGCCGCGTGCGGAACATCAATACCCGAGGCAACCAGGAATGGCCGCGTCGGCGCATCCACTTTTTCGTTTTGCGTCAGCAGGTCCAATGATGCACGCAGACGCTCGCCCTGATAGTCCAGCGACAAGGCGCCGATGTCGGTGCGCGATTGCAGGTTGTCCAGCGGCGTGTCGCCCTGGCGGTGCATGCCGTTGATGCGCACGCCCCATTCGCCATCGTTGCCAAAACGGCGGCTTAAATCCACGCGGCCGCCAAATTGCGAGTCGCCCACATAGTCGGCTGACAGGCGCGTCAGATCTTGCGGCAACGCTCGCTTGGGCACCATATTGATGACACCGCCCACGCCGCTATTGGGCGACATGCCGTACAGCAGTGCCGCCGGCCCTTTCAAGACTTCGACGCGTTCGATGTAATCCGTGAAGACGTGATAGTTGGGCGCCACGCCATAGACGCCGTCAAATGCGATTTCACCCAGATTGCCTTCACCGATGGGAAAACCGCGAATGTAGAACGAGTCCGTCACGCCGCCGATCTGGCCGGTAAAACGCACCGACGGCTCGGCATTCAAGGCGTCTGCCAGCGTCACTGCCTGGCGGTTGGTGAGCAGTTCCGACGTGTAGCTGGTGATATTGAATGGCGTGTCCATCACATCGCGATTGCCCAGCAGGCCCAGACGCCCGCCGCGAGCCACCTGGCCGCCTGCAAACTCCGCTGGCAACGCCGACGCATTCACGCCAGCCGCGGCCACCGTGATGGTGGGCAGCACGGTGGCCGCATCGCCCTCGCCCGCAGGCAGCTTACGCAGCGAATACGCGCCCGCGCCCTGCTCGGCCAAGCCGTATCCCGATCCGGTCAGTAGACGGGTGAAACCTTCGCGTACCGTGTAGGCGCCATTCAACCCATCGCTGCGCTGTCCGGCGACCAGCGCTGGATCAAACGACAGCGGCACGCCCGCCGCTGCGGCGAATTGGGCCAGCACGTCGCCCAGCGGCCCGCCCCCGATGGCATACGACTTGCGCGCCGCCGGAGCGCTCGCGCTCGCGGCATCTGCGGCTGAAGCGGGCGCGGGCGTTCCGGCCACGGCCAACAGCATCAATCCCAAGCCAGCAGCGTGGATCATCGACGCCAGCGGCGGCAAAACGGCCTTGCCCCGGGGCAGGCGTGACGAGCGGGAATTTCGGGAAACCATGCAACGATCCTTCGTAGGGACTGGGTGGCGCGCGCATCTCGCGACGATTCACCTGGTACACCGGACGAAGCGAAAAAAAGTATCAAGCTATTCGCGATTAATTTGTAACGCCGGAGCGCGGCCCCACCGTCGTCCAGAAAGGCGTCACCCGGCTCAACCGCACCGGCAGCGTCTTTTCCAGCAGCCGCAGGCTGGCTTCGGTGTCCGCCAGCGGGAACGCCCCCGAGACCCGCAAGTCGGCCACCACCGGATCGCAACGCAGAACGCCACGGCGATAGCGCGACAATTCATCAACCAGATCCGTCAACCGCCAGTTGCGCACGGCCAGCATGCCCTGCTCCCAGGACGCCGACGCCGCATCCGCTTCTGCCGGCGCATCGACCTCATGCGCGTCGAAGACCGCCTGTTGCCCGGCCGGCAGCACAACCGCCGCCGAGCCTGCGTCCCCAGGCTGGATTTCAACCGCGCCTTCAAACACCGCGACACGAATACTGGCGCTTTCATCGCGCACCATGAAGCGCGTGCCCAGCGCGCGTATCGTGCCCTGCGACGTCCGCACAATGAAAGGCCGATGAACCGGCGAAGGATCGCGGCCGGTAGTCAACAGAATCTCTCCCGCGCGCAACCACAGCACACGCTGCTGCGGCGTGTACAAAATATCGACGGCGCTGGCCGTGTTCAGCACCAGACGCGTGCCATCGGCAAGTTCCATATGGCGTTGCTCGCCCGTGGCCGTGCGTACATCCGCGCTCCATTCACGCCAGGGCAGCACGCGCCATCCGGCCCAGGCTGCGGGTCCCAGCAGCAGCAACGCGCCCAATGCGCGCATGGCTTGCCGCCGGCCCGGGCGGTCCAGCTGGCGCAAGGTGGCCCCGCCGATGCCGGGCGGCACCTGGCCAAACCCGCGCAACATGTCCTCTGCCCGCTGCCACGCCGCGCGATGCGCGGCACTACGGCTGCGCCAACGTTCAAAGGCTGCATGATCGGACGCAGCAAGCGTTTCGGATTGGAAGCGAACCAGCCAGCCGGCGGCCTCTTCCAGAATGGCCGGGTCGATGACCCCGCTCACAAGGCATGACCCTGATAAGCCAACAAGCAGGCCGTCAGGGCCTTTTGCATGTGCCGTTTGACGGTTGCCAGCGACACGCGCTGGCCGCTGGCGATTTCGGCATAAGCCATGCCATCGAACTGCGACAACAGAAAGATCTCCCGCGTTTTTGCGGGCAGGCTTCGCAGCGTCGTATCGATGGCGTGCAGGGTTTCCAGGATCAGAGCCCGCACCTCCGGCGAGGGAGTCTCTGGCTCGGGCAACTGCGCAATCGCCGCCAGATAGGCGTCTTCCAACGCGCGGCGGCGCCAATGGTCCACCACCAGACCCTTGGCAATATGCGTCAATAGCGCGCGCGGCTCGGCGCCTGCGCCGTCCTTTCTGCGCCCGGCCATCAACCGCACGAAGGTGTCATGCGCCAGGTCGGCGGCATCAAAGGAATTGCCCAGCTTCTTGCGTAACCACACCGACAGCCAGCTGTGGTGATCACGATAGAGCTTCGTGACGGTCTCGATAGGCAGGGTGTCGGGCGCAGGCAAAGCGCACCTCGCGGCAAGTAGTAAATGGGAACGATTTCTATTTTATATTATCTCTGCGGCGTTAGCCCCAGCCCACTCAAAGCCATCGATCTCAATTCACGGGTAACGGATGGAGGACCTGGCGCGCCAGGTCCTCGCATTGATGAACGCCTAAGCCACAGACATCACAGCTTGGGTGCGTAGCGCACCGTCAACATCACGTTGCGCGGCTGGCCATAATAGTTATTGCTGTACAGCGTGTTGTAGGACGGCACGTAGTACTTCTTGTCGAAGACGTTGTTGACGTTCAGCGCAACACTCAGCTCCGGCGTAGCCTGGTAACCCACGCGCGCATTCCAGATCGTGAAACCCGCCAGCTTGAACTCGCGGTCCGAACTGATCGTGTCGGTCTGCGTGTTGACCCCAGCGCCCACGCTCAGGCGGTTCATCATGCCCGGCAGCTTGTAGTTGGCCCACAGGCGCAGCATGTGCTTGGGCGTCCACGTGTTGAAGACCTTGCCCTTGTTGTCCGGGTCGTCCAGATACTTGGTCGTGTTGTAGGTGTAGCCCGCGTACAGCTCCAGCCCCTGGATCACTTCGCCCGAGATCTCGGCTTCGACACCCTGGCTGCGCACCTTGCCTGACGCGCGCGAGCAATACCAGCCGTCGCACGCAAAGCCCGCGTCGTAGTCGTTCACGGCGCGGTTTTTTTGGTCGTAGCGGAAGACCGCCAGCGACGTATTGATGCGGCCATCCGCCAGCTCGCCCTTGACGCCGACCTCGTAGTTATTGCCTTCAATCGGCTTGAGCAGGCTGCCCCCAAGACTGCGCTCGGTCTGCGGCTCGAATACGGTGGTGTAGCTGGTGTAGGCGGACCAATTGTCCGTCAGCGAATACACGATGCCGGCGTAAGGGATGAACTTGCCCGACGTGCTGGACGTGGTTGAGCTGCCGCCGCCCGTATAGGTGTAGTCGAACCAGCCGACACGGCCGCCGCCGATCAGCGCCAGCGACTCGGTGGGTTTGATGCGCCACGTGCCGTAAACGCCTTTCTGACGGATGTCGTAGTTGCTGCGCGAGTCATAGCCGCTGGCTGCGGCAATGGTGTCGATGTCTTGCCAAGGGCGATGATGGTCAAGATCAAATATGTTGCCGCCCTCTTCCCACGCGCGCGTGAAGCGATCATTCGTGGTCAGCTTGGAGTAGTTGGCGCCCACCACGACTTCTTGCTGCATGCCCAGCGCGGTGAAGTTGCCACTGACCGACATGTCCAGCCCACGCTGCTTGCTGTTGAAGTCCACGCCAAAGTCGCCGTAAGACAGGCCGCTGCCGTCCCGCTGCACGGCATTGGCGACGCGCTGGTGTACCGTGGTGTTCTTCTCGTTCATCGCAACGCCGGCCAGCTTGAAGCGCCATGCTTCGTTGAAGCGGTGCGTCACGTCGGCGTTCAGTATGGTCTGATCATTCTTGGCGCGGTTCCAGGTGGAACCGGTAAACGTCGAACGCGGCAGATCGATATCGCCGCCGTCCGCAAAGCGCGGATAGCCCACGATCATCGGGCGCGAACGGCTGTACCGGTTGCTGACGCCCAAGCCTACCGTGGTGTTTTCGGTAATGTCGTAGTCCAGCGCGGCATACAGGTTGCGCGTCTTGTCCCAGACGTAATCGATGTACGAATGGCTCTGGTCTTCGTCCACGACAACACGGCCGCGCAAAGTACCCGCCGCATTCAACGGGCCGCCCGCATCCAGCTGCAAACCGTAATGGTCCCAGGAACCCGCTTTGCCAGTGATGACCACCGACGGCTCCGCCCCGCCGCGCTTGCGCACCAGGTTCACCGCGCCCCCAGGGCTGCCCGCGCCTTGCAGCAGGCCCGCCGCGCCGCGCAGAATTTCCACGCGGTCGTAGAACACCAGGGAATCCTGTTCCCAGTTGCCCAGACTGTAGCTGTTGCGCAGCAGCGCCACGCCGTCGTATTGCAGCAGATCCACGGGGAAACCGCGGGCATTGATCGCCACACCGGCGCCCACGCCCTGCACACCCACCATGCCAGCCGTGTTGTTGATAGCGTCCGGCAGGCTCGTCATGTTCTGATCATCCATGCGCTGGCGCGTGAGCACCGTGATGGATTGCGGAATGTCCTTCAGCGCCTGAGTGGTCTTGCCGATGGTGACAGCGGGCGAAGTATAGGAACCCGTCCCGTCGGTCGTCGGGTTGTAGGTGCCCGTCACGGTCACCGGCGCCAGCGTCGCGGCTTGGCCCGGAGCCGCACCCTGCCGCAGGCGATAACCCCCTTCTGCGCGTGCCACTGCCTGCAAGCCGGTTCCGGCCAGCAGACGCTCAAGCGCGGCATCCACCGCATACGTGCCCGACACGCCATCCGTTCGCGCGCTGGCCGTCAACGCGGGATCAGACGCGACCATGACGCCCGCCTGCACGCCAAAGGCGCCCAGGGCCGCGCTAAGCGGACCCGCCGGGATGCTGAAGGCAACAGTGCGCGCGGTAGCCGCTGCCTGCGCATGGACGGCGGACGGCCATGGCGCGGCCATCAGGGCAAGCGGCAAAAGGCGCAGCGCGGCGGACAGGCGCGTACGAGGCAATGACAGACGGGCAAAGGCCGCGGCGCGGACGGGACGAGAGGACATGAAGGGGTTCCCTGGCTTATGAAGGATCGGCGCAGCCTTGGGTTTTGGGGATAACCCCGGCTGCTTTCCTTACATGAAGCGCAGGATCGGCATTTCCGCCGTTCCAGTTACAAATTAACAATGGCGACGCGAAACGCGCGCTCAGGCAAGCCCTACCGAGACCCAGTACCGGGTGTACCGCCGTACGCTTACCGGCAATACCTCTTGCAGCATGGCCAGCACCTTGTCGCTGTCGGCGAGCGGAAACGCGCCCACCACGCGCAGCTTGCCCGCCGCGCTGGAACAGCCGATCCGTCCGGGACGATACCGGCCCAGTTCGTACAGGAATTCCGACAGAGGCATTTCGTTGGCGATCAGCATGCCGTTCAGCCAGGCGGACGTAGCGGGTTCCAACGGCCCGGCAATGAAACCCCCGCCCGCCGAAAACTCCGCCTGTCCACCCGCGGGCACGCGCCGGGGCGCATCGGCCGGGTCCAGACCGCGCACATCCACGGCCCCCTCCAGCACCGCCACCCGCATCCTGCGCCCTTCGTCCAGGTCACGCACCAGAAAACGCGTGCCCACCGGCGTCACCACGCCGCTACGCGTGCGCACTGTGAAAGGCCGGCCCTGCCGGTCCTGCCCCGTCGTGACCAGAATTTCGCCTTCCAGAAGAACCAGTTCACGCTGATGGCCGGTGTAGCGCAGATCCACCGCGCTGCCCGTATTCAATTCCAGCAAGGTGCCATCCGGCAAGGTCAACGCCCGCCGTTCACCCGTCGCCGTGCGCAGGTCGGCGGTCAGGCGGCGTATCGCACCGCGTTCTCCCACCGCCCAAGCGCCCAGGCCCAGTCCTGCTGCCGCCACCATCCACCGCATGGCGTTGCGGCGCGACTGGATCAGCGGGGCCTGGCGCAGCGTATGGCCAGCCACGCTGCTGCCCGCCTCGGCGACACCCAGCGCAACATCGCGCGTCAACGCGCCCAGACGCTGCCACGCCAGATCGTGTTCGGGCCGCGCCAGGCGCCAGGTTTCAAATCGGCGTCGATCTGCATCGGTCGAGTCTTCGCGCAGCCGCGCCCACCAATCCGCAGCCTGACGAATGACCTTCGGGTCTATACGTCCCGCTTCGGGCGAATGCGGCCGCAGTAATTTCGCGCCTTCCATGCCCGCGCCGCTCACCCGTACACCGCCGTGTAGCAGTGCACCAGTGCCCGGGCCAGCGACTTCTGCACGGCATTAGGCGTCAAATTCAGTTGCTGGCCGATTTCTGCATAGGACAGGCCATCAACCTGTGCCAACAGAAAGATCCGGCGGCTGTTCATCGGCAGGCTATCCAACAACTCGCACACCTGTTCCAGCGCTTCCAGAATCAGCGCACGCGACTCCACCGATGGCTCCGTTGCCACCGGCTGCAACGCCAGCGATTCGGCATACGCCGCTTCCAAGGCCGCGCGGCGCGCCCGGCCAATCAAGAGCCGCGTGGCGATCGTGCGCAGATAGGCGCGCGGCTCGTTCAGCGGCTCTCGCACATTGGCACGGATCAGCCGTTCAAACGTGTCATGCGCCACATCGGCTGCATCGGACGCATTACCCAGCTTGCGTTGCAAAACGCCCCGCAACCATTGATGATGGGCCAGATACACGGACTGCACCTCGGCGCGAGGAGCGAAGGAAGAAGAGGACATGACAGCGGTCCGGCGTTGCCGCCGTTATCCGTACGCAATGAAAATGATTCGCAATTATAATTACCTTCGGTCTGTTTACAAGAACCATGGCATCGCGCTGGGAAGCTGCATGCAAAGCGACGGCGCGGCAGCGAATTAGGGGACGGATTCAGACCCGCAGCGCATTGGACTAAACCATGCCCATAGATGAAAACTGGTTTGAAAATGAGCGGCTGCATCGTGCTGCCGCCGACGGCGACATTCCTGAAATGCGCCTCTTGCTGGCAGCTGCGTTCAAGCTCAACGACTTTGACTATCTCAGCTTCACGCCGCTGCACTACGCCATCAAGGGCGAGCACTACAAAGCAGCAGAATGGCTGCTCGATCAAGGTGCTGACGTCAACGCGAACGACCAGAACAAGATTGGCGAAACGCCGCTCAGTGTGGCGTCGCAAGGCGACTACCCAGAGATCGCAGAACTGCTGCTGAAGCGAGGCGCAGATCCGGACGTGCCTGGATGGATGGCACAGACCGCACGCTCGCGCGCGCTACGCCGCAAAGACGAAGACGGAAAAAAAATCGCCGCACTCATCCAGGCGTTTCGCCCGCGGTGATCTCGCAGGGTATGGGCCGAGGGCCGGCCAGTCAGGTCGCGCGCAATTGCTCGGCCAGCGCCGCCAGCACCGGCTTATCCAACGCCTGCACGGCGTAGCAAAGCCCCACGCGGCGAGACATCTGCAACCCGTCAATCACACGCACGCCGACACCTGCATGGCCACGCGCCAGAGACTCGGGCGCGACACAGGCGCCTAGTCCTGCGGCCACCAGTTCCAGCGCCAATCGCAATGATCCGGCTTGCGCGGCTGGCGCGCTGGCCGCCGCGCCGTAGTACGGCAGCAAGCGCTGGTGGCTTGGATGCGTGGGGCAAACGATCCAGGGAAATACGGCGTCTTCCGCGCTGCCATCGGGCACTGCCAGCACGTAGGGATCTTCCGACAACGGCAGGAACAGTTCGTCTTCGCAGCGCTCGTCTTCGGTAGACAGGCGCGCATCACCCACGCAGCCCTCAAGCAGATGGACGAATAGCGTCGGCACCGCTTGCCGCGCCAGCCGCAAGAAAGCCGCCACGTCCCCGCTGGCAATGTCTGCTTCGACGCCGATTTCAATTTCAGCTGCGTTTGCGCCTTGGCGGAATTGGCGCGTCATGGAGTCCGTCTGCGACAGGATGCGGCGCGCCTGCGGATACAAAATGCGCGCATCTTCGGTCACCGAAACGCCGCGCGCCTGGCGCTCAAACAACTGCGTGCCCAGCAGGTCTTCCAAACTCTTTATGGTGCCGGACAAGGCGGGTTGGCTAAGATGCAAACGGCGAGCGGCGCCCGTGATGTTGCGCTCTTCAAACACCGCGACAAAGGCTTTAAGTTGACGGCTATCCATAAGTTTTTCCGATTGATGCGAAAAGAATAAACCATTTTTCAACGGTGAAACGGGCGCATAGAATGCTTTCACCATACAGAAAACCGATACCTGGAGCCCTACCATGAGCATTTCGCAAAAGCCCTTGATCATCATTACCGGCGCCAGTTCCGGCATTGGCCTGGCCACGGCGCGCCTGTTTTCGGCGCAGGGGCACCCGCTGCTGCTGCTGGCACGCCGGCTGGAACCGATGCAGGCGCTGAACTTGCCCAATACGCTGACAGTATCGGTGGATGTCACTGATCGCCAGGCGCTGGCCGCCGCCGTGCAGGCAGCCGAAACGCGCTTCGGCCCCGCCGACGCCATCATCAACAATGCCGGCGTCATGCTGCTGGGCGACATCACGCGCCAAGACCCGTCGGAATGGGACCGCATGCTGGACGTGAACATCAAGGGCGTGCTGAACGGCGTGCATGCCGTGGCGGCAGGCATGACCGCACGCAAGCGCGGCACCATCATCAACATCAGTTCGGTCGCGGGCCGCAAGACCTTTCCGAACCACGTGGCCTACGTCGGCACCAAGTTCGCGGTGCACGGTCTGTCCGAAAACCTGCGCGAAGAATTGTCGGCGCACAACGTGCGCGTCGTCACGATTGCGCCGGGCGCCGTTGAAACCGAATTGCTTGGCCACACCACCGACGAAGCCATCAAGACGGGCTACGAAGCCTGGAAGACCGATATGGGCGGCAAGGTGCTGGCAGCTGAGGATGTCGCCAACGCTGTGCATTACGCCTATGCACAACCCGAAGGCGTGTGCATCCGGGAAATTGTGCTGGCGGCGACGCGCCAGCAAGCCTGATCCAAAAGCGTAAAAGCAACGGGGCGCGAAAGCGCCCCGTTGCTTTTGCAGACAAGAACCCCGTAATCAGAACTTTGCGGTCAAGTTCACGAATACGCTTCTGGGTTCGCCGTAATAGACCTGGTTGCCCACACCGCCCAGGTAGTACTTCTTGTCGAACAGGTTGTTCAGGTTGACCTGCGCGGACAGACGCGAATTGAAGTCGTAGCGCGCCATCAGGTTGTAGATGGCATAGGCCTTTTGCTTGGCGGTAATGGTGTCGTCGCCCGCGCTGACCTCGCTATAGGTCGAAATCTGCCAATTGACGCCGCCGCCCACCGTCAGCTTGTCCCACGCGCCCGGCAGCCGGTATGTCGTGAACAGTTTGGCCATCGCGCGCGGGCGTTCGGGATTGACGGACACGCCTTGCACATCGCGGCTGGTGTAGTAGGTGCCGCCCGCGTAGGCGTTCCAGCCCGGCGCCAATTGACCGCTGACTTCCATCTCCACGCCCTTCGTGGTGACGCCATCTGCCGTCTTGTAGGCCTGATCCATCGTGCCAGGCACCAGCTCGTCGCCGTCCAGCACGGCCACCTTGCTTTGCTTGACCTTGAACAGCGCAATAGAGGTATTCAGCCTGCCATCCAGGTACTCGCCCTTGATGCCGACTTCATAGTTCTTGCCTTGCACCGGGTCCAGGTAGTTGCCGTTGCGATCGCGGTTGTCTTGCGGCTGGAAGATGTCGGTATAGCTCGCGTAGGCCGAATACGTGTCGTTGATATCGAACACCAGCCCGGCATACGGGATGAACTTTGAATCCTTCTGATCGCGGGTATCCGACTTGGATTTCCAAGAGGAATACCGGCCGCCCGTAATAGCGGTCAAGCCGTCCGCGAGCGACCAGCGCACCGCGCCGTATGCGCCTTCCTGATGTGTCACGGTTGAGCGCAGGCTGGCATCGGTCCAAGTGGGCTGCGCAAACGAGCCATCCCATTGATAGAAATTGCCGGTGCTGGCAAGCGATGCGGTCTCAAATCCGTAGCGGTAGAAATCTTCGCCATAGCGGCTGCGCATCGCACCCATCACGACTTCATGCTTGCGGCCCAACAGCGTAAACGGCCCCTTCACCTGCAAGTCCAACGAGGTCTGCTGGGCGTAGGAATTCCAATAACCCGGCAGCGCGCGCAAGCCCGTGCCCGTTTCCCGGTCCAGATCACCATACAGATACAACAGCTTGGCGTCGTACTTGCTCTTGCGCTGCGACCAGTCGGCCCGCACTTCCCAATCGTTGTCAAAGCGATGTTCCAGCGTGGCGAACATCGTCTGATTCGTCGTGTGCCAATACGTCCAGTCTGCCGCCGTGGTCTTGGACCGGCGCCAGTCTGTCGGCGTACCGTCGCTGAACACCACGGGCAGGCTGCCCCAGGTGGAGCCGCGCGGGCGTTTGTCTTGGTAATCCATGCCCACGCTCAGGCGCGTGGAAGGCGTCAGGTCGGCATCGATCACGCCGTAGAACACCTGCTTGTTGGCGTGATACAGATCAATGTAGGAATCGCGACCCTGATACAACGCCACCATGCGGGCGCGTACCGTGCCTGCATCGTTTAGCGGCGTAGACATATCCAACGTGCCGCGATACTGATTCCACGAGCCAACGCCCGCGCTGACCGAGCCGGTAAACGTCTTGCTGTTGGCATGCTTGCGCACCAGATTGATCGATGCGCCCGGATTGCCCGCGCCGGTCATCAGCCCCGTCGCGCCGCGCACCACTTCAATGCGGTCATAGATGAAGGAATCGTTATCGGACTCCCCGTACATCGACAGGCCGATCGTCGTGGGCACGCCGTCGTATTGCAGGCTGTCGATGTAGAAACCGCGAGACCAGAAGTCGGTGCGGTCGGTGTCTTCACTGACCACCTGCACCCCCACCACGTTGCCCATCACCTCATCCAGTGACCGCAGATTCTGGTCGTCGATACGCTGGCGCGTTACGACGCTGACGGATTGCGGGGTTTCACGCAGCGACAGGTTCAAACCGGTCGCGGCAGACGTGGACGGCGTGGTGTAGGAACCCGTGCCTTCGGTGACAGCGGGGTCTGAGTTGCCCATCACCGTCACTGGCGCCAGGCTGGTCACGCCGCCATCGCGCGACAAGATAATGCTGTCGCCCTGCCACCGGTACGCCACGCCCGTGCCTTGCAGCAGACCGCGCAACGCCTCTTCCGGCGCCAGGCTGCCGCGCAGGCCACGCGTGCTCAGACCCGCCACCACATCAGGGGCATAGAAGACGCGGACCTTGGTTTGCGCGGCCCATTGCAGCAAGGCATCGCTGAGCGGTTGCGCGGCAATATCGATGGACACGGCGGACGATTGCGCGCGTAACGCCGCTGGCGCCCCCGCAATCGCCAGCCCCACGGCCAGCACGAGAGAAGAAAGCATGAAGCGCGGCGCCGCGCCTGCGGGGCGCTTGCCCGCAGTGAAATGCCTGACTGCTGAGATAGTCACAAGTACCTGCTGTTTCGGTTCGACGGATCGGGGTTGCCCCAGAAGCGGGAGGGTGGCGAAATGCGCCTTCCTTCGTAGAACGAACCAGTTGGCGAAATACCTGAATGTCTGCCCGGATTATTTTGTAACAGCGGCCGAGCTGCCTGACTGGGTGGCCTTAGTTGGCGCTGATGTCGATGAAACCGCTGGGGCTGGCAGTCAGCCGCACAGGCACGACTGCCGGCAGCGCATCAATCAGCGCATCAGGCCGGTCCAGCGTGAACGACGCCGACACCCGCAAACGCCCCGCCTTGCTGTCCGCCAGCCGCAACGGCGTCGCCAGATAACGGTTCATTTCGCGCACGACTTCCGTTAACGGTGTGTTCTTGAACACCACGCGCCCCTCGCGCCACGCAATTGCCGTGGAGACATCGGCGGGCGCAGGCACGCCAATCGCGCCGCTGCCCGGCACCCGTATGCCCTGCCCGGCCCGCAGCACGGCATGCCCAAGGTTCCACCAGTGTCCGCCCGACACCTGTACCGAACCCGACTCCACCAGCACGGCCACCTGATCGGGGTCGCGGCGCACATCGAACACGGTGCCTGTCACGCGCACGTCACCGCTGCCTGCGCGCACGGTAAATGGCCGCGTGGCGTCGTGCGTGACAGTGAAAAGGACTTCTCCGGCGTCCAGCTCCACAACGCGCCGATCGGCGTAGAGTTTCACATGGGCTTGAGTGCCGCTATTGACGTCCAGTACCGAACCATCGGGCAGCGTGACCTGACGGCGTTCGCCGCGTTCGGTGCTGACAAGCGTGGCATAGGATGGCGCGTCGGCCGGCAAGCTCCACCATACGGCCACGGCCACCGCAACCACGGCGGCACAGGCGGCAGCCAGGCGCAGGGTTTGCCCGCGCTCCACGCGCAGTTGCGGCCGCGGACGCACCGGCACCGTGCCGCCAAGCAAGGACTTGACCTGATCCCGGGGCAACTTCGCTGCCGTTGCGCCCAACTGCTGCATACGATCGAAATCCGCCGCGGCATCAGGATGGGCGAGCCGCCACCGGGCGAACTCGCGCCGGTCGCGGCGCGTCAATTCACCCGAATGCCAGCGCGCAAACCACCATGCGGCGGTGGCCGGCTCGCTTGAAGCGTCGCGGTTGGAAAAAGAAAACATCATCATGGATTGTGTTCACGCATGCGGTCGCGCACAAATTCAATGGCGCGCATGACGTGGCGCTCAATCATATTCTTGGACAAGCCCATATGTTCCGCTATTTCGGCCTGCGTCCAGCCTTCAATGCGGTTCAGCACGAACGCCTCGCGGCATTTGGGCGGTAATTCTGCCAGGACTTTGGCCAGGTCGTCTGCCAATCGCGCCGCGCGCACGGGCGCTTCGGGATCATCAAGAACCAACTGGTCCGCATCAGCCAGGTCTTCGAGCGGGATATGTTCCGCCCGGTCCTGCCGCCGCCAGCGATCAATCAGACGGTGTCCGGCGGCCTGGAACAAATAACCGCGCGCCTTCAGTGCGACACTAGCGTCCGCCTTCAGCAGGCATTCGATGGCATCGTGCGCAGCATCCTCGGCATCGTGACGATTGCCCGTGCGCCGGCTCCATACGCCCACCAGCTCGTCATAGTAGGCGAGCCAGCCGGTGCGAGGCGTAGAGGAACGGGACATGGGCCAATCGGATTGCGTAGAGGGCAAGGCTGCGAATTTTACAAATAATTCTCATTATCGCAACTCTTGTCTGACATCCGTGCCTGGCCAACCCGTTCCTGATCCTAGTAATCCATGGGGATATGGCTCTGCGCCGCGCGTATTTCCTGAATATGCCGTTCGGCTTCCTGCTTCTCGGCGTCTGGCGGCAGCGGCCTCCAGCCCACCATGGTGCCGGGCGTCTTCACCGGCATCCATCCCAACACGCTGTACAGCGTAATTGCAGTACGTCCCGTGTCGAACTGCGTTTCGTAGTAGCCCTGCCGCTCCGGCGCGGTATCGCCGGACGTCCAATCCAACTGAGACATCCATGTCTCCTTCTGGTGAAGCTTATTGGCCAGCGCGCCACTTCCGCGAACCCGATGGTCTTTCGGCCTATCGTATGGCGCGCACTTCTTACTTGTACTGCCAGCTTGCGCCCCGTTTGCAATTCTTGACTCAGGGGATTCCCTAGGATGATCCGCCCTTCAGATTGCACCAACCGGAACACAGGCGCTAGGATGCGGAAAAGTATGCTTACAAAAACCGGGGGACAGCCCTTTCCTCGTTTGCAGGAATCACGTGGCGGACCGTCATGCCGAAGTCGAAGTTCTTGCGGTATCCAAAAGATCGGCTAGCCGCGCTCGCAGGCGCCAACGCCCTGCGGGCGATACGCGAAGGATTGCTGTGGACGATGCCGTGCCTGTTGGTCTCGGCGCTGTTCCTGGTGCTCTCCGTGGTGGCCCGCCAACTTGGGCTGCCCGCCGCCTTCGCCGATCTGCTTCTGGGCGTACACGACAAGCTGGCCGGGATCATGCCCCTTCTGGTCGGCGCGTCCATCGGCTACATGCTGTCGATCCGGCATCGCCTGCCCCATCTGCCCACGGCGTTTCTTTGCCTGTCGTACGTCGTGATCGCCCAAAGCGTGCTGGCGCCTTATCCACAGCTAGCCGCAACCCTGGTGCTGTTCATTGCCATCGTTTCGCCGCTGGGAAACGTCCCCTTGATGGCCCGCTTATATCGCCGCCGCTGGACACGCCTGGCGCCGGACGGCCTGATCAGCGAAAACGTGCGCGACACGCTGAATATGGTGGTGCCCGGGTTGCTGACGGCCGGTCTTGTGGTGCTGGTCCTGTCCGCCGCGCTGCGCATTCCGGGCGTGACGCAATTCAACATCCCGATGGACATGGCGTCACTGGACAGCCCCTTCATTACAGGCCCCTTGATCGCGGCGTTGAACTCAGTACTGTGGTTCTTCGGCATCCACGGCTTTCACGCGCTGGCGCCCATCATGAATGTGATGGATCAGGCCACCATGCTGAACGCGGCCAGCGCCAACGCCGGTTACGAAGGCATGTATGCGCTGAACAGCACTCTGCTGGGCGCCTTTGTGTTTATCGGAGGGTCTGGCGCAACCTTGTCGCTGGTTGCAGCTATTTTGCTGTTCTCGCGCAGCAACTCGTTGCGGGTGCTGGCGCTGGCCAGCCTGCCCGTGTCGTTATTGAACGTTAACGAAATCCTGCTGTTCGGCCTGCCTCTGATCCTGAACCCGCGGCTGCTGGCGCCCTTCGTGCTGGTGCCGGTCACCAACACCCTCATCGCATTGGGAACGGTGCAGCTGGGCTGGTTGACGCCCGCCACATTGACCCTGCCCTTGACGTCGCCCGTACTGTTCAACGCCTACGTTGGCGCGGGCGGCCACTGGAGCGGCGCCGCCTTGCAAGTGGCATTGCTGGCCCTGGGGGCCTGCATCTATGCGCCCTACGTCATTGCCCTGGAACGCCAGCGCACAGATAGCGCGACGGTCTACTTCAAATCGCTGGACACGACTTTCCCTAGGCTGCGAGAGGAATCGCTCTTGTACGCGAACGACCCCGTTGTCTCAACCTATACCAACCGCGCCCGCCGTCAGGCCGAAATTTCGCGCATCCGCACCATCAGCGAATACGACTTCTATCTGGAATTCCAACCGCAGATCTCGCTGCGCAGCGGCCTGTGTACTGGCTGCGAAGCGCTGCTGCGAGCCACAGGACCTGAAGGCACGCAGCAAGCGCCGCTGGAATTCCTGCGATGGCTGGCGCAGGCGGACCTGATGCGTGAAGTGGATCTATGGGTGGCCAGGCAGGCGGTGCTGCAATGTCAGCAATGGCACGCTCAGGGTTTCACCCTGCCGATGACGATCAACGTCACGGCAGGCACACTGACGTCCAGCGTTTATCTGGACAAGTTGATCAGAATACTGGCGCAGACTCACGGACAGGTCTCCGTGGAATTGACTGAAGATGCGCTGGTGGAAGATGCCCAAGCGCTGCACACGGCCTTTGGCCATCTGCACGACATAGGCGCGCGCATCTATATCGACGACTTCGGCACGGGCTATTCCGCCCTGAGCTACCTGCATCAATTTCAGATCGACGCGGTCAAGATCGACCGCAGCTTCGTCGTGGCGCAAAGCAGCGATCGGGGCGCCCTGGTGATGAGCGGGCTGCTGCGCTTTTGCGAAGCGCTCAACCTGCAGATCATTGTGGAAGGTGTAGAAACAGATCAGCAGTTAAGAGCGCTGACCTCTAGCGCCGAGATCATCGTGCAAGGCTGGTACTACAGCAAGGCGCTGACGGGCGAGCACATCATGGACTACACCCGCCAGCGGCAGCAGGCGTCTCCGATGGAGGCGCCCGCTTGATCCTCAGCCTTACTTGATGCCGATAAACGGCATGGCCGAACCTGGGACTTGCGTCGACGGCAGCACGCCGTCCCATTTCTCAACGGCATTCAAGCTCACCAGATTGGTGTTGGCAGCGAGCGCCTCGGCCTTGGCGCGGATCGATGCTGCTTCAGCGTCGCCACGCATACGGATGCCATCAGCTTCAGCCGTAAATTGCTGACGGCGCGCGTCTGCCTCGGCCTTGGCTTTGACCACCTGGATTTCGGCGTTGATCATCGCCGTTTCTTTTTGCTGGCGCGTCGTTTCAATCTGCACCTGAGCCAACATGCGTTGCTCGATGGAGTGTTCATAGGCTTGCGAGAAGCCAACTTCTTCGATCTGCACGCCCACCACTTGAACCGGCGCGCCTTCCATCGTCTTCAACACCGCGTTGTTCACATCCAGGCCCAGCTTCTGGCGTTCCTGAATGGCGCGCACTGCGGTGTATTGGCCAAACACATTCTTCACTGCATCAGGCGTCTTGCGTTCCAGCACGCGCATTTGCAGATTGCCGATGGTGCCGTATTCGGAATACAGCTCTGCCACGTGCTCGGGCGGAACGCGATAGGTCACGGACACGCGCAAATGCGCCGGCTGCTGGTCATAGCTATAGGCTTCCAGCTTCTCGAACACAAACGTGTGGTCACGCACGGACACCGTCATCACGTTGTCGATGAAGGGCGTCTTGAAATCCAGGCCTGGCTCGGACACGCGCACCAGCTTGCCGTTACGCAGCACCACACCGCGCTCGCCCTGATCAACCTGGAACCACGAACCAAACGCCAGGGACAGGATCAGCAAAAGCAAAATAATCGTGCCGATAGCGATCTTGGCACTGCCCGCCTTGGGCCCGCCGATATTCTTGATCATCTGAATGTCTGTCGGCTTCACTTGGAATCCCTTTCTGATTTTGAGCGTTTACGGTCCGAGAGCACGGCGGCAATGCCGCGAGCAAGCAAATAGGCGACCACAGCCGCCCCAACCAAGATCAGGAAATACCTCATCGAGCGTCCCCCCCGGGAATGAAGCACCGGATTCTATCCCGAGCAGGGGGCAGATGGTCCTTTAAATGGGCTTGAATGTAGCCATGCATTGCAGAACGTTCCCGAATACGTCAATAGCGGGACAAAAGCCGGTTCAAGCCCGCGCCGGCGCTCCGTAACAACGCAGGCCCAAACGTGAGAGCTGGTCGGGATAATCCCAGAACTTGTGATCCAGGTCTTCCATTTCCTGCTGCTCTGCTTCCGTCATCGCGCCGTAAATGTCATTGAGCGCGATGACCTCTGGCGCGTCTTCAAAACGGTCGATCAAACCGCGCATGCGTGTCAGCACCGCCAGCATGTGCAACGCCCCAACCTTGCGCAGCGCCTGCAACGCCAGTTGGCAAGTTGGGTCCCCCCAATTGCACAGGAACTGCATGAAGCCGCCGTTGTTGATGTCGGCCTCCATGCGCCACAACGCCACCAGCTCCTGATCGGTGGGTGACAACTCGTCCAGCTTCCACTGCGCGGCGCTGAGTTTGGCCATCGCCTGTTCGTAATGCTGATCCCAGAGCAGATCATGCACATTCAACATGCCATCGGCAGACGGCTCCCACAGCGCAGGCCACACCACGCCGTGGCCATCGTCCACCAACTGCCATTGCTCGCGTTCGGCGGGCGTGGCTTTTTCAAGCCGGATGTAGCGCTTGATGGGCTCGGCAAGCACCTGCCCATCTGCCAGCGTCAGCAGCAGATGGGTGTCGTTCAGGGTGATGCTCTGGATGCGGTAATTGGAAGATGGCATAAATAGGGCGCGTCGTTTGGATTCGAAAAACGCAATGAAAGTACCGGAAGCGCGCCACACTGTCGAGACACATGGCGCACGGCCGCACGCTTGCTCGCATCAAGCCGCAGACTGTTACCGCATGCCCGCCACACGATCTGCTACCGTGAAATCTGGCCTGCGCCGGCACGTCCGCCCGGCGCTAAACACGGAGACCGTTTATGCCCCGTCCTTCCGAGTCTGCGCCCTTGATCGGCGTGATACCGCCGTATGTGCTGGATCGCTTATCCCAGCACTCGGACGCCCGCGTCAGCATGCCCGCGGTCAAGACGCTGATCATCGACCAGCAGCAACGCGGCCTGCGCGAAATGACGCAAGCGCCCCCCCGCGCAACGCTGGCGCCGGGCACGCCCGCCACGCCTCCTGGCGCACTCCAGCGCGCGGTGCATGATGCCGCCAACACCACCACGCTACCGGGAAAACTTGCGCGTGCAGAAGGACGGCCACCCAGCGGCGATGTTGCTGTCGATGAGGCCTATGACCATCTGGGCGCCACCTACAAGTTGTTCTGGAACATCTACAAACGCCATTCGATCGATGGCCATGGGCTGCCGCTGACCGGCACCGTGCACTACGGCGAAGACTATGACAACGCTTTCTGGAACGGCGCGCAGATGGTGTTTGGCGATGGCGACGGCGAAACCTTCAATCGCTTCACCGTCGCGGTAGACATCATTGGCCACGAGCTCACGCATGGCGTGATTGATACCGAGGCCGCGTTGCTGTACCAAGGCCAGTCCGGCGCGCTGAACGAATCCCTTTGCGACGTATTCGGCGCGCTGGTCAAGCAATACACCTTGGGCCAGACAGCGTTGCAAGCCGATTGGCTGGTGGGCGCGGGCCTGTTCACAGAGCGCGTCAGCGCGCGCGCGTTGCGCTCCATGGCCGAGCCCGGCAGCGCTTACGATGATCCGGTGCTGGGCAAAGACCCGCAACCCGCGCACATGCGCGATTACGTGGACACGCCGCGCGATAACGGCGGCGTACACATCAATTCCGGCATACCCAACCGCGCGTTCTTCCTGGCTGCGACCACGTTGAATGGACCTGCCTGGAATGGCGCCGGCCGCGTTTGGTACGACACCTTGTGCGACAAACGTTTGCGCCACGATGCGGACTTCAAGGCCTTTGCCGCACTGACGCTGACGATCGCCCGTGAACACCACAACGCCGCCGTGCAAAAGGCCATCGCCCAGGCCTGGACGGCGGTAGGAGTAGAGCCATGACCACCCCGCCCGCATGGGATCTGGCCCAGCTGGTACGACTCAGCCGCGAAGGCGGTCTCGCCTATCTGCCAGGTCTGGCGAAAACTCGCAGCATTGACTTGGTGAGCTGCCCCCCGGGTGTGCGCAAAGAAGTGTGCGACGCGCTGCAACGCGCGGCGCTGGCGGTGCCGGAATGCGGAGCCTCTGGCGGCGACCAGCGTTATTTTCACGTAGAGGTCGAGTTTGAAGGCAGTGATACGGGTGCGGCATTCAGCTTCGACGTACCGGAAGCCGACACGCCCGACATGCTGGTGCGTCTGTGGAAAAGCGGCACGCCTGACTAAGAGCACGTCATGTAAAGCCTCAGTCGAGGCATGCGCCAATCACCGCACGCCAGATGCCACATATGCGGGATGCTGCCGGAATCCGCCGATTTGAATGGCGCGCCCTGCATACAAACCGATCACCGCCATCGCCGCGCACAAGACGGCGCACACACTCAGCGCCACGCTCCACCCGCCCAGGCTGTCATGCAGCGCACCCACCAAGGCGGGTCCGCTTGCCGCGAACAGATAGCCGACGCATTGCGCCATGCCGGACAGCGCGGCGGCCTGCTGCGCATGGCTGGCGCGCAAGCCCACAAACGCCAGGCCCAGAATGATGCCGCCGCCCGTACCCAGGCCCAATAATGCTATCCACAGCGTGGCCAAACCCGGCGCCAGAATCAGACCAGCCAATGCCACGAACGATGCGACCGCCGAGCAAAACGCGGCGGCCCGCTGGTCTTTCATGCGGCGCACCAAAGGCGCCAGGAACAAGGCGGGCGCCGCGGACATGAGTTGCAGCAAGCCATGCAGCGTGCCTGCACGCTCGGCCGAATAACCGGCATCGCGCAGGATGGCAGGCAACCAGCTCACGGCCACATAAAACACAAAGGAATTGATGCCCAGGTACAGCGTGACTTGCCAGGCCAGTGGCGAATGCCACAGACGGGCGCCATGCGGCGCGTGCGCGGTCGTGGCAGCCGGCGCGCTGTGGTTGGCCAACTGCGGCAGCCACAGCAGCAGGCTGATCAGCGGCACCACCAAAAGGCATACGGTCGAAAAACGCCATCCCAAATCAGACAGATTGGCCAGTGGAATGGCGATGGCAGACGCTACGCCGGCGGCGATGCTCATGGTCAGCACATAGGCCGAGGTCAACCCTGCCACACGCTGCGGAAAGTCCCGCTTCACCAGACTGGGCAACAGCACATTGCCCACGGCGATACCCGCTCCAATGATTGCCGTGCCCGCATACAGGCCCCATGCCGCGCCCTGGGTGCGCAAGACGATGCCCGCGGCGATCAGCAGCATCGCGGCAAATAGCGTTCGTTCCAGGCCGAAGCGGCGCGCCAGCCCCGCCGAGAACAGCGACACAACCGCGAACGCCAGCAGCGGCAAGGTAATCAACATGCCCGCCGCCGTAGACGACAAGCCCAGGTCTGGACGGATCATGCCTATCAGTGGCGCGACGCCGGTAATCGGGGCGCGCAAGGCCATGGCAATGCACAGAATGCCCAATATCAGCAGCACCGGGCGGCTATTGGATCGGGTGTGGGTAGGGATGTGATTCATGATGGAAACCTGCGAAATCGGGAAAGGACAGCGCTTTCCAAACCGTCAAGATTACGCAGACAGCGCTTTACCGAATTTCGAGATAATGACAAACTATCCTTGTATTCGGCCAATCCCGCCGCGCATACGGCAGCCGCCTGGCATCCCATGCATTCCTCCACCAGTTTGCCCCCCGATTTCGATCCCGACTCCACCACGCAATGGACCTTTGCCATGCCGGTGCACGCAGCGGATCAGGACAGCGAGTCTCCTACGCATCGTCATCACATGGGTCAACTGGTGCTGGCGCTGCGCGGCGGCGTCACGTGCTCGGTGCCCCAAGGCCTGTGGATGGTGCCGCCACATTGCGGCGTCTGGATTCCTGGTGGCGTGCCGCATAGCAATCGCGTCACGGCCAATGGGCGTGTCTGCTTCCTGTTCGTGGCGGCCGACGCGCCGGGCTTGCCGCAGGAATGCTGCACGCTGGCGATCACGCCGCTGGTGCGCGAGCTGGTAGCGCATCTGGCCGAGCTGCCGCCTGCCGCTGCCAGCGCGCCCGCCAACCGAAAGTTGGCAGACGTGCTGGTCGAACAACTGACGCACATGCCTACCGAGCATCTGCACTTGCCCATTTCGGATCATCCTCGTCTACGCGAGATTGCCGCTGCGCTGAAAGCGGACCCCGCCGACCGCAGCACCATTGCCCAATGGGGCAAGCGCGTCGCCATGAGCGAACGCACGCTGGCGCGGCTGGTGCAGCATGAAACCGGCATGAGCTTCGGGCGCTGGCGCCAGCAGCTGCATATCATCCTGGCCTTGCAGCGTCTGTCCGCGGGCGTGTCCGTGCAGCGCACCGCGGAAGACCTGGGTTATGAATCGGTCAGTGCCTTCATCACCATGTTCAAGAAAACGCTGGGCAAGACGCCAGCGCGTTATTTTGCAGACAAATCGGACAATCCTCCCATCGTTTAGAAGCGATGCCGGATGCCCGCAGCCAGCGCCGTATCGCTGACTCCGCGATGGAAGGCGAAGTTGTCGGCGTAGGCGACATAGGCGTACAGGTTCGTGCGCTTGGTGAAGTCGTAGGTGTAGGCCGCGCTGTAAATATTGATCGAGGCATCATCCCCAGTCAGCTTGTCACCGTTGGGATCAGCGCGCTGCCAAGACGCCATCAGCTTGCTCTTGCCCAAGGGCACCGTTGCATTGAGCTGATAGGAATTGGCTCGAAAGCCTTGTGCCAGCGCGAAAGTCGATGCGTTACGGTACTGAGTGTCCGGCGACACGCCCATTGACGCTCCCTGCAACCATCCGCCGCGCGTCTGGCCAAATGCCGCGCCCACCTTGAGCACCTCAAAATCATAGGCGCCGCCCACGATCCATTCTTGAATGCGCGCGCTGGATTTTCCGCCTTGGGCGTCGTTGGTGGGATTGAACCGGTCGTAACTGGCCACTAGCGTGACAGGACCATTCAGATACCGCGCGCCGGCCGTTATCGCGCGGTTATTGTTGCCCGTGGCAAAACCCGTTTTCTGCCCATTGGTATCGGTACGGGTGTCGTCCGCATTGAACGAATAACCCAGACCAAACTGAAAGCCCGACCACACGGGCGACTGATACAGCGCCAGATTGTCATAGCGCAGTGTATTGGTGGCGCTGAAGGTCGTGCCCATGTTGGCCAGATTGAAAGAGCCGCTAAAGGGATCGACCGGTCCGCTGAAGTATTTGGATGCCAGGTTGGCCTGCCGGCCAAACTCCAATTGCCCCCACGCATCATCGGCCAACCCCAAGGTCGCTTGCCGCCCAAAGAGCCGGCCGCTTTGCGCGGACTTGCCGTTCAACGGTGTAATCCCGCCTTCCAGCGTGAACAACGCCTGCAGCCCGTCGCCCAGGTCTTCGACCCCGCGCAAGCCGAAACGCGATCCGCTATTCACCCCTTGCACAGTGCCGATGCGCGTCTGCTTGAAATCCGGCGCACGTACGCGTTCATACCCTAGCCCCATATCCAACAGGCCGTAGAGCGTCACGCTGGTTTCAGCGGCGCAGGCCGGGCCTGCAGCGCCGAGTGCCAACGCAGCCAAAGCAATTTTCTTTTTCATGTTCATCCCTGCCCTGTCGGTTCCGCCCTGAGCGTCTTATTGCGCGGCGGGCGGGTAGTCGAGTTCGCCCGAGGTAATCAGTCCACGGGCACGCGCCTCACGCATCTCGGCGATGACCTGCTCGCGTGTCTTGCCGGCAGGCGGCTGCACGGCAGGCGGATAGTCCAGCTCACCGTGTGTCATCAAGCCAGCGGCCCGCGCGGCGTCCAACTCCTCGCGCACCTGGGCGCTGGTCTTGACTTGGCTGGCAGGCAGATCGACGGGATATTGCTGTTCGCCATAGGTCACCAGGCCAGCGGCCTTGGCCTCCATCAATTCGGCGCGAACTTGCTCACGCGTCTTGCCATCGGCATGCGCAATCCCGCCAAGCAGGGAAAGGCCCAGTGCAAGCATGGAGAGTCGTAGCGTATTCATAAAAATTCCTTTGCGGTGATCGAGTGCCGTATGGTCGTTCGATATCCGCTCGCGATAAATCCCGTAGGGCGCAATCCACCGTTGCGCTGCACGCAATTGCATGCAGCACAAGCCTGCGTTCCGCCTTGCGTAGTTTTTCCGGCAGCCGCATCTACCTAGACTGAATAGCTCCTTCTTTCCACGGCGCTATAACCATGCAGTCTTCTTCATTCCAGGCCGGATACGGAATCCGGCCATGACAGCAACCGCTCTTGCCCCGCCTGTTGCGCCAGCGCCATCCCCGGCTGCGGCAGCGGCTTTCGGCCCGCGAATTCTGATGGGCCTGTCAGGCGTGCTGCTGGCGGTGATCCTGGCCGGGCTCAATGAGAACGTCACGAAGATGGCGTTGCCCGATATCCGCGGCGCCCTGGGCCTCAGCATCGATCAAGGCTCTTGGTTCGTCGCCGTCTACGCTGCCGCTTCGGTATGCGCGATGGCGTTCGCGCCCTGGTGCTCGGTCACTTTCTCGCTGAGGCGCTTTACCGTGACGTCGCTGGCGGCGTTTGCTGTGTTTGGCGCGCTGTGCCCGTTCGCACCTAATCTTCCCGTGCTGCTTCTGCTGCGCACATTGCAAGGGCTAGCGGGCGGGGCTTTGCCGCCGATGCTGATGACGGTGGCGCTGCGCTTCTTGCCCGCCAACATCAAACTCTATGGCCTGGGCGGCTATGCGCTGACGGCAACCTTTGCGCCCAGTCTTGGCATTCCGCTGGCGGCCTTGTGCACTGAGACGCTGGGTTGGCGCTGGACCTTCTGGCTCGTCGTCGGCCCCACGGCAATCGCCATGGCCGCGGTGTGGCGGGGGTTGCCCCAAGATCCGCTCAAACTGGAACGCTTTCAGTTATTCGATTGGCGCGGACTGCTGCTGGGCGCGCCTGCGCTGGCCATGCTGGTGATCGGACTGCTGCAAGGCGATCGCCTGGATTGGCTGAATTCGCCGCTGATCTCGCTGCTGCTGGGCGGCGGCGGTTTATTGCTGGGGCTCTTTCTGGTCAATGAATGGTCGCACCCACTGCCCTTCTTCAAGATCCAGCTGCTGCGCAACCGCAACTTGAGCCATGCCTTGCTGACATTGGGCGGCGTGCTGATCGTGTTGCTGGGCGTCATCTTGATACCTTCAAGTTTTCTTGCGCAATGGCGCGGCTACCGGCCTCTGGAAACTGCGCCTGTTCTGCTGACTATGGGCCTGCCCCAGCTGATCGCGCTGCCGCTGGTCGCCGCGCTGTGCAACCTGCGCCGGGTGGATTGCCGCTGGGTACTGGCGGCAGGCTTGGGACTGCTCGCGGTGTCTTGCCTATTGGGCGCGCAACTGACGCCAGCGTGGTCGCGTGAACAGTTCTATCTGCTGGAAGCCGTGCAGATCTTTGCCCAGCCCATGGCGGTCATCCCGCTGCTGATGCTGGCCACCACCGGGCTGACGCCGCAAGACGGCCCCTACGCCTCAGCCTGGTTCAACACCATCAAGGGTTTCTCCGCCACCGCCGCCACCGGCGCGCTGGAAGCCCTGACGACACTACGCCGCAACACGCATTTCAACCAGCTGGCCGATCAGCTGGGCAACCATCCTTTGAGCGCCAACGGCGACAACGCTGCGGCGCTGGCCCGTCAGGTTCAGGAGCAGGCCGCCATTCTTACCTCGGCCGATCTCTATCTGTGCATGGCCGTCATGGCCCTGCTGCTGATTCCCCTTATCCCCTTGATTGCGACCCGCGTGTCTCCGCCGCGCGCCGCCTGACTGTGAGTTCATCATGACCACTCCCCTTCTGCATTCCCCCTACTCCCGCGCCGCCGCAATCGGCGCGCTAGGCCTGCTCGTCTACGCGGGCTGGTCCTGGTCGGCCACGACCGCCACTGAATCCACCGACGACGCCACCATCGTGGCCGACCACACTGTTGTCGCGCCACAGGTCTCGGGTTTTATCAACGCGGTGCTGGTTGAAGACAATCAAACCGTTAAGAAGGGCCAGCCGCTGGCCCGCATCGACGACCGCGAGTATCAAGCCGCGCTGGCGGCGGCTACGGCGGAACTTGCTGTCACCGCCGCACAGTTATCGAACGCCGACGCCACGTTAGAACGCCAGCAAGCCGTGATCAATCAGGCGCTGGCTGTGACGCGCGCGGATCTGGCTGACATCCGGTTCGCCACAAGTGAAGTCCAGCGCCATCGGCGCCTGGCTGGCGAAGGCGCCGGAACGCAGCAGGTATACGAACAGGCGAAGAGCCGACTGGAAATGGCCGAGGCGCGCCAGGCCGAGCACCAGGCAACCTTGCAAGCCGCACACAAACAGCAAGAGGTGCTGGTGGCGCAGCGCGACGCGGCCCAAGCCGGGCTCCATCGCGCTCAGGCCTTGAAGGAACGCGCCGAATTGAACTTGTCTTACACGCAGATCACCTCGCCGATAGACGGTGTGATCGGCCGCCGCGCATTACGTGTGGGCGCCTATGTCAGCCCCGGCACGCCGATCCTGGCCGTGGTGCCCTTGCAGCAAGCGTATGTGGTGGCGAACTTTCGCGAGCGGCAACTCACGCACATGCGTCCAGGTCAGCGGGTGACACTGACCGTCGATGCGTATCCCGACATCCGCCTGCTGGGCCATGTCCAGAGCATTGCGCCCGCGACCGGGCTGAGTTTCTCGCCCGTCGCCCCCAGCAATGCCACGGGCAACTTCACCAAAGTGGCGCAGCGCCTGCCCGTGAAGATCATCCTGGACACGCAGGCGCAAGACGCGCCCGCGCTTCGCGCCGGCATGTCGGTCGAAGCCGTCGTCGATACCTCGACGGCCGTGGCAGGAGGCAAGCAATGATCCCTCTGTCTCTCTCTCGCCTGCTGGCTATTGCCGTTGCGCTGACGTTGTCCGGTTGCGCGGTCGGGCCAGATTTCCAGGCGCCGCAAGCGCAACTGCCCGCGCAATGGCGTGACCGGGATACCGGCCACGCGCCCAGCCTCCCGGTGGACCAGGAGATCAACATCGCATGGTGGGAGTCTTTTGGTGACCCCTTGCTGTCCACCTTGATTGCCGAGGCCACGGATGCGAACCTGGACGTACAGATCGCCCATCAACATCTGCTGCAGAGCCGCGCGGCGCTGGGCATCGTGGAGGCCAACGCCCTGCCGTCCGTGGACGCCCGCGCAGGCTACACACTGAGCCAGAACAGCCAGGCGGGTCTGGCCGATCCGTCCGGACGCAATGGCAAGTCGTCATTCAACCTGTGGCAAGCGGGTGTGGACGCAAGCTGGGAACTGGATTTGTGGGGCCGGGTGCGCCGCGAAGTGGAACAGTCGGGAGCACTGTCGCAAGCAGCGCAAGAGGCACAGCACGGCGTGGTGCTGTCCATTCGCGCAGAGACCGCACGCAACTATATTTTGCTGCGCGGCACACAGAACCAGCTCGCGGTGCTGCGCCTGACACTGGACAACGCCAACCACAATCTGGAATTGACGCGCATGCGCCGGCGCGAAGGCGTGGCCACGGAATTGGACGTATCGCAAGCCGACGCCCAGGCCGCCGCCATCGAGGCCGCGGTGCCCCCGTTGGCGCTGCGGGTGGACCAGCTGATGAATGCGCTGGCCATGCTGCTGGAGCAGCCGCCCCATGCGCTGCATGAACGCTTGTCGGCCATCGGGCCTATTCCTGGCGGGCCCGTGCGGGTGCCGGTCGGTCTGCCGAGTGAACTGGCGCAGCGCCGGCCAGACATCCGCCAAGCCGAGGCCCGCCTGCACGCCGCAGTAGCCGGCATCGGGGTTGCCGAAGGCGACTTCTATCCTCGCATTACCCTGTCCGGAAATCTGGGTTTGCAGGCTTTGCAATTGAACAACCTGGACTCCGATCGCGCCGGCATGTTTGGCGTGGGCCCGGCCTTGCGCATACCGTTATTCGAAGGCGGCCGTTTGCGTGGACGGCTGCGCTTGCGGAAATCCCAAGCGCAAGAAGCGGCGCTGATCTTTCAAAAGACCGTGCTTCGCGCCTGGCACGAAGTCGATAACGCCATGACCGCGTATCAAGCGCAGCAAACCGCCAGCGCCAGCTTGCAGCGGGCCTCCGACAGCGCGCGCCGTGCGCTGCGCAATGCGCAACGCCAGTACGCGGCGGGGGCTTCCGACTTCGTCAACGTGCTCAGTGCGCAGAATGCCGTGCTGGCCAGCGACCAGGCCCGTGTGTCGACGCAAGCCGCCGTGTCGCTGGCCTTGGTGGACCTGTACCGGTCACTTGGCGGCGGCTGGCAATCCGCCAGCCGCCCCGCTGTCACCAGCGATACGTCAGCGTCGCCATGACGGTGCGCGGCGCGCCAAAGTAGCAACGCGTGTTGCTCAGACATACGCCCACATAGTCCTTGTCGAACAGGTTATTCACATTCAACGCGACGGATGCGTTGCGCCATTGACCGCCCAGCGTCCGCAGGTCATAGCGCAACGCGGCGTCCACCAAGGTGTAGGACGCAAGTTCGATCGTGTTGGACGAGTTCCCGTAGCGCTTGCCCACATAGCGCACGCCAGCGCCTGCCGACAAGCCAGCCAGCGCATCCGTAAAGGCATAGTCCACCCACGCAGACGCCTGCGAACGCGGGGTGATACTGACTTGGTTGCCCTGGTAGCCGTCATTGCTGCGCGTGTATTCGGCATCGGTATAGGTATAGGAAGCCAGCACGCTCAACTGCCGGCTCAGTTCCAGCTTGCCTTCAAGTTCGACGCCGCGCACCCGCGTTTCGGCGGACTGCACAATGAAGCCGGGGTTCACCGGGTCCGTCGTGGCCATATTGCGTTGCGCCACATCGAACAAGGCCACGCCGACAAAACTGTTGTGGCCCGCCGGTTCGTACTTCACGCCCACTTCATACTGCCTGCCCGTCGTAGGCTTCGCGGGCGAGCTGGGGTAGATCAGGCCCGAGGTCGGCTGGAACGACTCGGTATAGCTGGCGTACGGCGTCACGCCGCTGTCAAACAGATACGCCGCCCCTACGCGCGCCGTAAAAGCGTGATCGGAGCTGCGCGTGTTCGAGTCCGACAGGCGATCCATCATGTTCTGGCGCACGCGGTCCCAACGGCCGCCCAGCGTGTAGGCCCAGCGGCCCAGGCGAATCTGGTCCTGTGCGTAGATACCTAAGCGTTCCTGATGCTGCAACGCGTCCGTGACTGGCAAATCAGGGCGCTGAATCGTCTGCCCGTACACCGGGTTGAACAGGTCGATAGGCGGCGCGCACTCAGCGGTGCCGCAGATCCAGTTCAGGCTGTCGTAGCGCTGGCGCGCGTATTCCACGCCGGTCAACAAGGTGTGCGTCAACGGGCCGGTCGAAAAGCGCGACGTCAGCATCGTATCGACATTGATGTCGTAGGACGTCTGGTCCGCGTCGAACAGCCGGCGACGCAACGTGCGGCGATCGGCCAGCAATCCATTGCCGGTCACCGTATCGAATTCCTGATGAACACGCGCATAGCGCGCGTTTTGCTGCAACGAGATCGTGTCGTTGAACTTGTGCTCCAGGCTGTAGCCCACGGCGGTCTGATCACGCAGGTAGTGTTCGCGGTCCGGCTCGCCCACGTAGCGGTTGCGCGGCACATGGCCATTGGGGTTATCGCGCAACGTGCCATCGGCGGGCAGATACTGCGGCAAGAAGCCGATCTTGTCGCGCTGGTATTGCGTCAGCAGCGTCAATCGCGTGGCGGCGCTGGGCTGCCATGTCAGCGACGGCGCGATGAACACGCGGTCGTTTTTTACGTAGTCCACTGCCGTATTGCTGTCGCGCTGCAATGCCACCACGCGATACAGCCATTCGTCCGTCTCGCCGATGGGGCCTGTCAAATCCACCGCGCCCTGGAAACGATCCTGATTGCCGGCCTGCAATTGCACCTCGCCCGAACGCTCCGATGACGGCCGTTTGCTGACCATGCCGGTCAGGCCGCCCGGTCCGCTCTCGCCATACAGCACGGATGCCGGACCCCGCAGCACCTCCACCCGCTCCAGGCCGAAAGGTTCGCTTTGCCAAATAGCGCCCAGGCGCAGGCCATCCAGATAGGACGACGGCGAGCTGAAGCCCCGCAGCGAAATCCATTCAATCTGGTTGTCCATCCCCAGCTGATCCACCGATACGCCGGGCGTGTACTGAATGGCTTCAGTCACCGTCTGCACGTTGCGGGCGTCCATCTCTTTACGTGTGATGACGCTGACCGATTGGGGGTTCTCAAGAATGGACGTGTCGGTTTTCGTGCCCGTGGCGCTGCGCGCCGCCACCAGCCCTGGGACGGGTCCCCACGCGTTTTCGGCCAAACCATTTCCCGTGACCGTCACTGCGTCCAGCGTCGCGGCATCGTCATGGCCTGGACGCACCACAATCGCCCCATTCTGCTCCTGCGCGTTCAGACGCGTACCCGTCAGCAATGCCTGCACCGCTTGCATGACCGTCATGCGGCCCGAGACCGGCGCGGCCGTTCTGCCCGCTACCGCGCTGGATTCCACGAGAATGGGCGTGCCGCTCTGCCGGGCCAGCGTATTCAATGACTGAGACAAGGAGCCGCCAGGCAAGCTGACGTCAACCACTGCGGCGGCGCCTTGAGCGGCGGCCGTCACGCATGCGGCGCTGATCGCGGCGGCAAACAGGCTGCGGACAGGGAAGTGACGCGCGGCGCGCCGTTGCGCACCGCGAGGTTGGTGTTCGTTCATGGTCAATCCTAGGGAAGGTTCTGACAATGAAAACGAACGAGCGGCGCTTTACCGGACAATTATTTTCGGCCGATGCGAGCAATGTGCGTGCCGCCGTCGGCCCGAGGGATCACCGCGACAGGCAAGACGCTGGGCAGCACGGCCAGGAAACGCTCCGGTTCGCGCGCCGGAAAGCTGCCCGTCACACGCATCGCCTGCAACGCAGGCTCTGGGTCCAACACAATCGGCTCATCGCGCCAAGCGTTCCATTGGGCCACGGCTTCGGCCAAAGGCGTGGCATCGAACACCAGCCAGCCTTGCCGCCAGGCTTCGTGCATTCCTGCCGGCACGTCACGCACAGCTTCCAGCCCGCCCACGGCCGTGCGCACCATTTGCCCCGGCTGCAACAGCACGCCGTCGCCACGAGCGTCCAGCCCCCATACCCGAACCAGCCCGCGCTCCACCTGCACGCGCATCACCCCTGCGCGCGCGCTGACCGAGAAGGCGGTTCCTACTACCTTTACCGTGCCCCACGGCGTGCGCGCAACAAAAGGACGGCCGGCTTCAGCGCGCACGTCCACATAGACCTGGCCCTGCGTCAGATATAGCTCCCGCGTATCGCGGAAGTAGGCGACGCGCGCGCGTGTGCCCGCATCCACGTCCAGCGCCGTGCCATCGGGCAGGCCCAAAGACCGGACCTCACGCGTGGCCGTCAGGATGTTCAGGCGGTACAGCGCCTGCGGCTCCTGCCAGCGCAGCACCGCGCCCAAACCCAAGGCCAGGCCAGCGCCCGAGAAGGCGCGCAGCAAAGCGCGCCGGTCAGGCGCCACGGCCTGCGGCTTGGGCAGATACGATTGCAATGCGGCGGTCACCGCGCCGTCTGCGGCCCAAAGCCGCTCGGCGCGCAGCCAGGCCGCCTGATGGCGAGCGTCCCGTTGCATCCAGGCGTCCAGCTGCCGTCTGGCGCGATCCGCCGTCGCGGCATCGCCGCCTGTCATCCGGCTCAGATATGTCAGCGCCCGCTCGACCATCACGGGCGTAGGTTCGGTCAGCAGGTCAGTGCTATGCACGGCTGGCTCCGTCTTGCCATGCCGCGCAATCCAGCACCGCGCGTACCACGTGTTTTTCCACGGCGGCAATGCTCAGGTCCAGATGCTGCGCGGTTTCCGCATGGGTGTGACCATAAACGCGCACCATCAGGAATACCTCCCGGCGCTTCCTGGGCATTACGGCCAAACGCGCCAACAGGCGCTCGGCTTCCTGGCGCGCACTGGCCAATCGGTCAGACCCGGGCGCAAGCGCAGGAGAAACCACTGACAACGTGTCCAGCATCGATTGTTCAGCGCGTTTGCGCCGCGCCTCGTCGATGACGAGGTTCTTGCCGACCCGGTAAAGCAGCGCGCGCGGTTCCGCCAACAGCCCCGACCGCAGCTCCATCCCCAAAACGCGGGCGTAGCTTTCATGAACAACGTCGGACGCATTGTCGCGGCAGCGCAGGGCGCGCGTGAAAAAGCCGATCAGTTCTTGGTAATAGCGTTCAAGCACAGGACGGCTCAGTCGGGCGTGCGCAGGGCACAGGCTAATTATGAATGGTTCGCATTATCACACAAGCAAACCACCCCGCCCAAGTGCCCCGCCCGAAGGCGTTATGCCTGCTTCGGCCCCGCCACGATAAACAAGCGCGGGAACGGCAGCAGTACCGTGCCATCAGCCAGCGCGGGATAAGCCTGTTCAATCAGCGACAGATAACGCGCCAGGAAACTGCTTTGCTCCGATGCATCCAGCTTGTCCAGATACGGACGCAATGCGGTGCCCTTGAACCATTCAACGACCGCCGCCGCGCCAGCCAGCGGATGGTGATAGGTCGTGCGCCACACATCGAGCACGCCGCAATGCGGCTTGAGCAATTCGAAGTACCAGGCCGCACTGTGACGCGGCGGATGCTTCACGCCGCCGGTCTTGGCGGCCCACGGCGCTTCGCCCGCCACCTGGCGCGCCAGGCGATGAGCGGGCTCTTCCATGTTGTCAGGCGTCTGCACCGCCAGAATGCCGCCCGGGGTCAATTTGCTGACCAGCCGGGGGTACAGCGTGGCGTGGTCAGGCACCCATTGCAGCGCCGCATTGGCCAGGATCACGTCGTATTGCTGCGGCGGATTCCAAGCCGCGATGTCGGACACCTCGAATTGCAGCGCAGGCAGGCGCTTGCGGGCAGCCTGAACCATGTCGTCCGAGCTGTCCATGCCAGTCACTTCGGCGTCGGGATAGCGGCTGGCCAGCACTTCCGTCGAATTGCCCGGGCCGCAGCCCAGGTCCACGGCTCGGCTGATCGTCTGGTTCGGTATGGCGGCGACCAGGTCACGCACGGGACGCGTGCGCTCGTTTTCAAAGGCGGAATACTGCTTGGCGGACCAACTATTGCTCATGACGGCTCCTGGCCTGATGTCTGTAGTTCTGGACTCTACGCCTAGGAAATCCATATTACAAATATTGAAATTAGCCTTCATTCATATCTAGTAGATATGTCGCACGCATAAAAAAAGCCCGCCGATCAAGATCGGCGGGCTTTGCGCGACGGCTAGCGGCGCTTACTGCGTCTTCAGTTCCGACTCCCGCGTTTTCCACAACGAGAACAGCACGCCGCCCAGAATCAAGCTGAACGTCACGCCCAACGAAATCACCGCGGGCACCTTGCCGATAAAGCCGACCAGAAAGATCTTCGTGCCGATAAAGATCAGAACCAGAGCCAACGCGTACTTCAAGTAATGGAAACGATGGATCATCGCGGCCAACGCAAAATACAGAGCGCGCAGACCCAGGATGGCGAAGATGTTGCTGGTGTAGACAATGAACGGGTCGGTCGTGATGGCGAAAATAGCCGGCACCGAATCCACCGCGAACACCAGATCAACAAACTCGATCAACACCAGCGCCAACAGCAAAGGCGTAGCCCAGCGTACCTTCTTGGACGTGGCGGGGTCCGTTTCCGTCACCACGAACGCATTGCCGCGCAAGCCTTCCGTGACACGCATATGACGCTTTAAGAACTTCAGAATCGGGTTCGTGGCGATGTCCGGCGTCTGGTCGGCAATCATCCACATCTTGATGCCCGTGAACACCAGGAATGCGCCAAAGAAATACAACAACCAGCCAAAATTGCTGACCAGCGCAGCGCCCAGACCAATCATGATGGCGCGCAGCACAATCACACCCAGGATGCCCCAGAACAGCACGCGATGCTGATACTGGCGCGGAATTGCGAAGAAGCTGAAGATCAGCGCGATCACAAAGACGTTGTCCATCGACAGCGACTTTTCAATCATGAAGCCTGTGTAATACGCCATACCGCTGGTGGCGCCCAACTGCCACCAGACCCAGCCGCCAAACAACAAGGCAGCGCTGATGTAGCCAGCGGACAGCAACAGGCTCTCACGCACGCCGATCTCGCGGTCTTCCTTGTGCAGCACCCCCAGGTCAAAGACCAGCAAGGTGATGACGATGCCGATAAATAACAGCCAGCTCCAGGTCGGTGTCCCCAGAAAATCGGCGTTGAAGAAAGTGATCAAAGTGTCCATGAATGCCCCGCTGTGTTCGAAGGCACTCATCATCCGGATCTCGCCCTGATGGAGAAATCAGCCTGAAAGTGAGTTAAGGTTCGGAAAAACCGAAGTGAAACCCATCATGCTCAACTACCGACACTTGTATTACTTCTGGATGGTCGCCAAGGAAGGCGGCTTTTCGCGGGCCGCCGAACGGCTGGATATGGCCATCCAGACCATCAGCGCCCAAGTGCGCGAACTGGAAAAAAACCTGGGCCACCAGTTGCTCAAACCTGCTGGCCGGGGCGTGGCGCTGACCGACGCAGGCGAAGCCGCCTTTGCCCGCGCCGAAGAGATCTTCCAGATTGGTCAGGTGCTGCCCCAGGAAGTGCGTGCGGCCGCCACCAAACCCGTCATCCGGCTGTCTGTCGGACTGTCGGACGGTATTTCCAAACTGGCTGCCCACGCGCTGTTGGGGCCGGTGCTGGACACCCCAGACCTGCGACTGACCTGCCACGAGGGCGAGGTAGAAGAGCTGCTGGGCGAACTCGCCCGCCACCACCTGGATCTGGTGCTGGCCGGGCAGGGCGCGCCCGCCAACCCCAACCTGCGGTTGACGAGCGACCGCCTGGTGTCCTCTCCCGTCGATTGGTATGGCCCTGCCAAGCTGGTGCGCAAGGCCGACACGCAGGATTTCCCGCGCTGCCTGGAACGCCTGCCCGTGCTGCTGCCCACGGGCCACTCCGTGCTGCGTCAAACACTGGACCGGTGGTTCAACGAGCAAGGCGTGTTCCCCAACGTGGTCGGGGAGTTCGAAGACAGCGCCCTGATGTCTGTTTTTGCGGCCCGCGGGCTGGGCGTTTTCCCGCTCAGCCGGCTGGGCGGCGACGACATCGGACTGCTGCGGGGTTTGCGGCCGCTGGCGCGGTGCGACGGCGTGCACGAAGAAATACACGCCATCCGCAACCGCCGCGGCCAGCACCATCCGCTGGTCCAGGCCGTGCTGACGCACGCTAAGACTTCGGTTTTTTCTTAATGTTTGTCACAACCACGCTGGTTTTTCAGAAATAGAATCCCGTCTATCGTGGACCCTCTTTTGAATTATCGGAGTACCACTGCAATGAAAAAAATCATCTGGCTCGCTTTCGCCGTGCTTGCCGCACTCTGGACCGGGCTGGTGGCGCTGACCTTGCAACTGACCGATTGGGTCCTGGCGACCATCGCCACGTCGCAAGTGCCGGGTGCCGCGCTGGACACGTCCCAGTGGGCGGCGCCCGCCTGGGCCGCGGGCTGGCTCGATCCGGCGTGGCTGCAATCGCTGCAAGGCGGTCTGGTCTGGGCCGCACAGGGCCTTAACCAAGTCCTGCCCTTTGCCGGCAGCTTGGGCACCCTGATCTCTGTCGTGGGCTGGATTTTCTGGGGTTTCATCATGGTTGGCCTGCTGGTGCTGGCAATGATCCTGCATTGGCTGGCAGGCAAACGCGAGCAAGCCGCCGCGTCCCCGGGCCGTCAAGTGGTGTAATAAGGCAGGCAACGCGCCGCCCGGCACGCTGCCTCCTACCAGGAGCGTGCCGTGCCCACCCGATCTGTTCCAGCCCTGACCTTGTCTTTGGCAGCCTTGCTGGCCGTTGCTGCCCAGACAACCGCGCAAGCCTCGCCCAGCCCCTATGGCGTCGAGGTCTGCACCGTAACGGGCACATCGGGGCAATACAGCGTCCGCGTGCGCAACACGAGCAGCGCGCCGCTCGCTCGAGTGGACGTCAATGGCGTACAACTGGACGCCGGTGGCCAGCCCACCGGCCCCATCGCCGTGACCTTGACCGACATTCCCCCCGGCAAATACAAAACAGCCATCCTGGCGCGCCACGAAGAATCCGCCGCGTTGGACAGCATTGCCACGTATACCGTCGTCAACGGGAAAGAGGCGCCGCAAGAGGACTTGTTCGCAGGCAAGGTTGCGCATGTCTCACCCGGCTCCGGCTTGCAATACACGCTAGCGCCGCTCGCCGTGCGCGGCTGGACTGTTGCCTATGGCGCGGCAAACTCCCCCAAGCTGGAAGCGGGTAGCGCCGTATTGCTGATTTACCCCGCCCGCCCGGGAAAAAAGCAGGCGACCCGCCCGGAAGCGGGCCGTACGCCATCCGCCGTCGTGCCGCTGGCCCCATGCCCGGGCACCGGCGGCAAAAAGTCCTGATCAGGTGCCACTCAACAGGTCGCGCTCGTTCAGCAGCGCGTAGACGATCTCGGGTTTGTTGTCGAAGCCTCGGCGTATCGCCGCAGGCAGCGCGGTGCGCGTCTTGCGGCACAAGCCCGGCGCGTCTTCCAGCTGGATCGAAATACCTCGCGACGTGCGGACTTCGTTGTCGCTGGGCGTGATCTGGATCACGATGCCCAACTGCGCGTGTATGCGTTGCTGCATGAGCCGCAGGTCTTCAAGGCTGGCAATATTTTCCAGCCGCGCGACCAAACGTTTCTCTTCTTCTTTCGTCAGTTTCAAGATGCGCGGATCTGCTGCGGGATCGGCCAACAGGGCATCGCGGTCGCACACACAGGCGCCCGGCGGACATTCTTGGCGAATCGGAAATGGAAAGTTCATGGCGGAAAGATGCAAAAAACGCAAGCCAGGGCCGCGCAACGGCGCGAGCAAAACCCATCGTTGAATTCTACTCAGGATGACGGGCGGTCTGCCGTTATGAACTGATCGTTTACCCGCAAGCGGCTGCGGTATATTGCCCCACAAATTCTGATTCAAGGAAGCGGACGGTGAAAGGAATTCTGCTTGCGGCCACGCTGGCCATCGTGGGACTGGGCGCAACCGCGACCGGCATCGCGGCCGAAGCGCCGCGCAATGTCCCCTATCAGATCAAGCCTGGCGTATCCGCCACCGTGCAAATCAGCGGCGGCGCCGAGCAGCGCGTCAGCGTGCGAGTGGGCAACGGACCCGACCAGCTGCTGGGTACCTTCGACGACGAAACCATAGACCAGGTGGGATCGGTGGACATCAATCACGATGGCTACAGCGACCTGGTTCTGGGCCAGAGCGGCGGCAGCACGCAGATCATCGCGCGTCTGTTTCTCTACCGCCCCCAAAACGGCACGTTCCAGGAAATCCAGCATCCCGACAACACCAGTCCGTGCCGCGGTTTCGTGAACCCGGTCATCGATCCGAAAAATCCGGTTATCAGCGTCGCCTGCCGGTACGGCGCCGCCAGCAATGGCACCGAGGAATACGTGTTGCGGGCCGACGGCACCGTGCACGCGACCTCGTGGTCCACGCAAGCCCTGTTCGGACTCGATAATGAGCAGTCCGAACTGACTTACCATTTCCGTGAAGATGGCTCCATCGCCAGCATCGATATCGACGGCGATGGCTCACCGCTTGAAGGCGGCATCGTGCCTGTCAGCAAGCTGGATCTGTACGACACGCCAGACGTCAACACTCACCCCGCCCTCGCCGCCAGCCAGGACGAGCCTCTGACGGTCGTGGCGTTGAAACCGCGCGATTGGCTGCAAGTACGCTACACCGGGAAATCCGGCCAAGAGGTCACGAAGTGGGTGCGCTACGGCGACCTGCGCGTGGACAAGCACCAGTACCTGCCGCCAACGCCCGTAATGGAGGGGTTGGAACTGACCTTGTTCAACTACCTGGGCGACTGGGACGACGAATCGGGCGGCCGTTTCACGCTGCGGCTGGACAATCGCGGCACAGCCCCGGTCGAGCTGGCTGCGCCCCGCATCTGGCTATTGCTGATCAACGCCCAGGGCGACCGCATCGTGCATCCGCTGTATCAGCGCAATGCCGACACGCTCGCAGCAGGCGCGAATACCGGCTTGGCGGACGACCCGATCGTATGGCGCAAGGATGAGGACGGCACGTTCACCTACATGGTCAACAACGAGGGCTACAGCTACGTGCCGCTCGTGCCCGATCTGGCGCCCGGCAAATACCGCGCCGCCGTCATCATGACGGACCCCGGTAATCTTGCCGAACCGCTGTACTCAAACGAAGTCAGCTTCGAATTCCCGTTCCCAAAACAGCCGCCAAGGAACTGACGGCTGAGCCCGCCAGCTTCACCAGTAATAGTTCAAGCTGAGCATGGTCTCGCGCTCCATGCCGCGGAACGTATAGGTGTAGTAGCGCTTGTCGAACACGTTGTTGATGTTCAGCGCGATGCGGTAGCGCGGGGTTTCATAGGCCACCGCCAGGTCCGCCAGCGTGAACGCGGGGTTATAGGGCGTCGTGCCATCAGCCGCCGTATTCAAGGGCGACTTGCCGCGATAGCGCACACCCCCGCCCAGCATCAGACCCTGGATCTGATGCGGACGATAGTCCACCCACAAGCTGGCCGTCTGGCGTGCCGTCTGCGAAGTCTGCCGGCCGACCTCGGCCGGGCGGTTGCTTTGGGTCGTACGCGGATTCAGATATGTGTAGCCAGCCATCAAGCGCAACTCACGCGTCAGCGGGAACTTGGCCTCAAGCTCCAGGCCCGTTGACCGGACCTCGCCCGTTTGCACGCTAAAGCGCGGATGATCCGGATCTTGCGTCGTGACGTTCTTCTGACGGATATCGAAGACAGCGGCGGTGAACAGCGCGTCCGTGCCGGGAGGCTGGTACTTCACACCGGCCTCGTACTGTTTGCCTTCCCGCGGCTTGAAAGAGCTGCCGTCAAACTGCTGGCCAGTGATGGGATCAAAGGCCGTGGAATAGCTGATGTATGGCGCGATGCCATTGTCGAACAGATACAGCAGGCCAGCGCTGCCCGTGGTGGCGGCGTCCTTGCTCTTGGGCTGCGTTACGCTGCTGCGCGTTGTGGTCACGAAGTCGCGGCGCAGGCTGACGTTACCCACCCAGCGGCCAAACTTCAACTGATTCAACGTGTAGATGCCCGTCTGCTTCAAGTCGGTTTGCGACTTGTCCAGCTCGGGATAATCCACGTGTTGGCCGTACACCGGCGCGTAGATGTCCAGATTGGGCACGTCCCAGCCGTAACCCAGCGCATCGTGCTCTTGATAGCGCAGGTAGTCCACGCCCATGGCAAACGTATGCTGCACATCGCCCCACACAAAGTCCTTCGAGGCGCGGTTGTCGACGGCCAGCGTTTGGCCATGCGTGCGCTGGGCCAGGCTGCCGCGCGTGACGGTGCGCTTGTCGGCCAGCAGATCCATTGCGTAGATGTGGCGGTAATCAATATCGATTTCCGAATAACGCAGGTTCTGACGCAGCCGCCAGCCGTTGTCCGTATCGTGCTCGAAGGCATAACCGATGGACTTGGTATCGCGGTCAAAGCGGTCAAAATCGGGATCACCCGCTGTGCGATGCATCGGAAGATCCGCGATCTCGGGATACGTGTACAGATTCGGCCACCAGCTTTTAGGTGTTCCGCGTTCTTTCGAGTAGGTGCCCAATACGGTCACGCGCGTCTGGTTGGTGATGTTCCACAACACCGTTGGCGCAACCGAAATGCGGTCGTCACGCGAGCCATCGGTGCGCCCATCGCTCTTGCGGCCCGTCACGTTCAGGCGGTACAGCACCTTATCGTTTTCGTCGAACGCGCCGCCCAGATCCGCCGTCACCTGACGGCGGTTGTAGGTACCGTAGCTGATACCCACGCTGTTGACCTGATCGGGCGCCGGGCGTTTGGACACGACGTTGATCACGCCGCCAGGACGCCCCTGGCCGAACAATACCGACGCCGGTCCTTTCAGCACTTCGATGCTGTCCAGATCTTCCAGGTTGTCGTTCCACGACCCATAAGTACCCGCCGACAGCATTTTCAAACCATCTTTGTAATAGGCGCTGCCATCGCTGAAACCACGAATCACGGCGCCCACCATACGCACATCGCTCGACCCCGACACTTCGGTCTGCACGCCCGGCGTGTAGGCCAGCGCAGCCTCCAGACTACGGGGCGCCTGCGCCTTGATCTGTTCCTGCGTCACGATCGACACCGAGCGCGGCGTTTCGATCAGCGGCACATTCAACTTGCCGCTGGCGCTGGAAAGCGCCACATAGCTGTCTGCGGTACCCACCGCAACGCCGCGCACCGTCACGGGTTCCAATACCGACGCACCTGCGGACTGCGTGCTCAGGGACACGTTGCGCCCATCACGCTGAAACACGATGCCCGTGCCCGCCAGCAAATTGCGCAATGCTTCGTCGGGAGTCAGACGGCCCATCACCGCCGGGGCATTGCGCCCTCGTACCGTCTCGGGCAGATAAAAGATAACAAGCGACGCCTGCTCGCCCAGCTGAATCAGTGCGTCGCCCAAGGGCTGGGCGGTAATGCTGATCTGCACTGGCGCGGTCTGCGCGCCCGCCGCGCCCGGCACAGAACCCAACGCCAGAGCCACGGCAATGGCCAGTGCGTGGCAACTGGCGCCCAAGGCATTTCTAGCGGTCTTGCGCGCAACCGCGCGCTGCTTTACTTGCTTGTCCATCATGAGAAAAATTCCAGTACAACTGCCCGCGCGGTTTGCGCCCGACACCCTTGGCCAAAGGTTGCTTCCAGGGTCGAGATCGACTTGCGTGAACACACCCCTTCAAGGGATAGACGCCGCGATCGGAAAAATACCGGAATGATTCTCGCTAAGAAGTTTGAAACAAAATAATTCTGCGACCAGAGCACACCCTAGCGCGGCGCCAGCACGATCCCGCCATCAGCCGGATACAGCACGATCACGGGTGCGATCTGCGGCAACACCTGCAACACGGACTCGGGTTCATCAATAGGCAATGTCCCCGCCACCCGCAACAGCGCCAACTTCTTGTCGTCGATCCGCAGCGGATTACGCAGATAGCGGTTCAGCTCGGCCACCACCTGCGACAACGGCGTATCGCGAAACACCAGCCTGCCGCGCTGCCATGCCGTGATGGCCGACACATTTTCCTGATGCGGCACGGCAAGCGGCTCGCCTTGCGCGTGGCGCAGCACAAACCCCGCGGTCAGATGGCGAGTGATCCTGTTCCACCACGAACCGGCCGAGAACGCCACGCTGCCCTCTTCCACAGCCAGCGCCACCTCGCTTCCATCACGGCGCACGTTGAACCGCGTGCCCGTTACCCGCACTTGTGATGAGCCCGCCTGCACGATGAAGGGCCGGCCGGCGTCCGGGCTGACCGTGAACAGGATCTCTCCGGACAACAATTCGACCTCGCGCCGGTCCGGATACAAGGCCACCCGCGCCTGCGTGCTGGTGTTCAGCTCCAGCAGCGAACCGTCCGGCAAGGCATAGCGATTGCGTTCGCCCTTTTCAGTGCTGACCACAAGGGTGAATTGGGCCTCCGGCGCCCACAGTCTGGGGCCGAACACCCCTGCCGTCAGCATCAACGCACAGGCGGCCGTCAACCCGACGGCAAACTTGCGCCTTCCCAACCGGGCGGGTTGCGCTTCGCTCTGCGTCAAGATGGCGCGCAATTCGTCTTCCGGCACGCTGTCCGCCACGCGCCATGACGCTTGAACGGACCGGTATTGGCGCTCGTTTTCCGGGTCTGCCGCCAGCCAGGAATCGCGTTGCATGCGTGTCTGTTCATCCAGCGTGCCCAGGCACTCACGTGAAAACCAGTACACCGCCTGGTCGCGGGGCGAGTCAGACGGATGATTAGTGCGGGGCATGGTCCTGCAACCGGTCATGGATGTGCGACAGTGCGCGCTTCATGTATTTTTCCACTGTGCTTTGCGTCAAACCGAGCTTTTGCGCGATCTCGGCCTGGGTATAGCCTTCCAGCTTGTTCCACAAGAAGACTTGCTGGCATTTCAATGGCAATTCGGCCAGCGCACGCTTCAAGGCGTCCGCCAACTGCGCCGCGCGAATCGCCGATTCGGGATCGGACTGTACCGGATGTTCAGCATCCGTCAATTCATCCAGACTGAGCTGCTCGCGCCGCGACTGGCGGCGCATCTCGCCCTTGAGCCGGTTTTGGCTGGCGCCATAGAGATAGGCTTTGGGGTCGAGGACGGCGGCGTCGCCATTGCGCAGCATATTGGCGACGACATCATGCGCCGCATCCTCCGCGTCCTGCCGGCTGCCGGAACGGCGCGTCCACGTCCCGATCAGCTCGCGATAATGAGCGAGCCAGCCTTTGTCTGACGGCGGACGGCGGGACATGGATGAAGACGGAATGAGCGCAACGGGAAGGCCCGCATTATCGATCATGATTCTCATTACCACAAACACATCTTCCGTCTGGTGCAGAATACCTGCCGGACACTTACCCAATTTCTAACCCGTCACCCTTTCATGCCGCCCTACCCGCGCACCTATAAAAACACGTTGTCCCGATGCGCCGCCACCCTGATCGGGCTGGTCTTGCTGGCCGCCGTTGCGCTGATTGCCACGGCGCTCCTTACCCCGGCCCGCGACGCCGATGTTGCGGTCGTGCTGGGGAATACCGTGCAGGCGGACGGCAAACCGTCCGCACGGCTTAGCGCCAGACTGGACCGCGCCTATGCCTGTTACGCGGCATCCCAATGCCGCATCCTGTTCGTCAGCGGAGGCGTGGACCCCAATGGCGCGGACGAAGCTTCGGTGATGCGTGACTACCTACTTGCGCGCGGCGTTCCCGCTGACCACATCGTGACCGACAGCGCGGGCGTGGACACGTGGGCCACGGCCCAACATGCCGCTGCCTATATGCGCGCCAATGGCTATACCCGCGCGCTCGCCGTCACGCAGTATTTCCACCTGCCGCGCACGATGCTGGCCTTGAAACGCATGGGCGTCGCCGAGGTCAGCGGCGGCTACCCACGCTATGCGGAACTGCGCGATGTCTATTCCGTATTCCGTGAACTTCCCGCCGTAGCGCTGTATGCATTCCGGCCGCTATAGTGGCGCTTTCGCAGCCCCCAAACTCCATTCCAGAACCTGCCGCAAGGACACCTTTCCGTGCTGATCTTTCACAATCCCGTCCACGAAAAACATCAAGGCCGCCAGGAAATGTTCCGCGGCAAACTGGTGCCCTGTCACGAGACCGCCGCACGTCTGGAATTTGTGTTGGATGCGCTGCGCCAGCGCAGCATCGGAGAACTGCGCACGCCATCCGCCGCCGATATCGCTTTGATCAAGCGCGTGCACAGCCCGCGTTACGTGGACTTCCTGGCCAGCGCCTGGCAGGAGTGGATTGCGCTGGACCCCGCCAATGCCCAGCTCGATGTACTGCCTTCGGTGTGGCCGGTGCGCGGTTTTCGCCATGACATAGAACCGACCAATTTCGCCGCCCGGGTCGGCCTGTTCTCGTTCGACAGCGGCTGCCCGCTGACAGCCGGCACCTGGGAAGCCGCGACCGCCGGCGCCGCCTGCGCCATCGACGCCGCGCGCGCCGTCTCCGCAACAGGCGGCCCGCGCACCGCCATGGCGTTGACTCGTCCGCCAGGCCATCACGCCGGGGCCGATTTTTTCGGCGGCTACTGCTTTCTGAACAACGCCGCGCTGGCAGCGCAAGCCTTGCGCGACGCAGGCGCCGCGCGCGTCGCCATTCTGGATGTGGACTACCACCACGGCAACGGCACGCAGAGCATCTTCTACGAACGCGGAGACGTGCTGACGGTGTCGGTGCACGGCGACCCGGCTACGGAATATCCGTTCTTTCTGGGTTATGCAGATGAACTCGGCCAAGGCGCGGGCGAAGGCCGCAACCTGAACTTGCCGCTACCCGCCGGCACCGACTTCGGCACGTGGACGCAAGCCCTGCAACAGGGCTTGGCCGCCATCCGCACCTTCAAGGCCGATGCGGTCGTGATCGCGCTGGGGGTGGACACCTACGAGGGTGATCCGATCTCCAAGTTCAAATTGAAGAGCGGCGATTACTTCGAGGTGGGCCGCATGGTGGCCAGTCTGGGCCTGCCCACGGTGTTCACGATGGAAGGCGGCTACGCCGTCGCCGACGTCGGCATCAATGTCGCCAACGTGCTGGAAGGTTTCGGCAACTGACGCGGCAACGCTGGAACGCGCGGATCAATCCCGCGTTTCCAGCACCTTGTTGATGCGCAGCGCTATCAAGGTGCACGCGGCGCCAGACAGCAGATACACGCTGACCGCCACAAGACCGAACCGCGCCGATAGCCCCAACGCCACCAACGGCGCGAACGCCGCGCCAATCAGCCACGCCATATCTGACGTCAGCGCCGCGCCCGTGTAGCGGAAACGCCGCGTGAAGTTTGCCGTGACCGTGCCGGACGCCTGGCCATAGGACAAACCCAACAGCGCGAAACCAATCAAGATGAAGGCATCTTGCGCCACCGGACTGCCACCCAGCAGCCACGGCGCAAACAACGCGAACACGCCTATCATCGCCGCCAGCAGGCCCAAGGTAGTGCGCCGCCCGATGCGATCGGCCAGCCAGCCTGATGCCACTGTGCCCAAAATGCCCAGCACCGCGCCAATGATCTGCACGATCAACACATCCGTGATTTGTTGCGTGGCGCTGACGGCGATCCACGACAACGGGAACACCGTGACCAAGTGGAACAGCGCATAGCTGGCCAACGCCGCAAACGCGCCGATGAACAGGTTGTAGCCTTGCTGGCGCACCATTTCCGACACGCTGATGGGTTCCAGCTCGCCCTCTTCAAGCAGTTGCGTGTATTCCTCGGTGACCACCAAGCGCAGCCGTGCGAACAGCGCCACGACGTTGATCGCGAATGCGACAAAGAAGGGGTAGCGCCAGCCCCAGTCCAGAAAATCGGCCTGCGTCAGCGTGACATGCAAGTACAGGAACAAGGCGCTCGCAATCATGAACCCAACGGGCGCGCCCAGCTGGCCCATCATTGAATACCAGCCGCGGCGGTTGGGCGGCGCGTTCAATGCCAGCAGCGACGGCAGGCCATCCCACGAGCCGCCGAATGCCAAGCCCTGCACGCAACGAAACACGGCAAGCAAGGTAATGGCGTGCGCGCCGATCACGTTGTAGCCGGGCAAAAACGCCATGCCTACCGTGGCCGTTCCCAGCATGAATAGCGCGACAGTCAGCTTGGTGGCGCGCCCCCAGCGGCGTTGTATCGCCATCGACAATGCCGTGCCGATGGGCCGCATGATGAAGGCAAAAGAGAAGATGACGAAGGCCCAGAGCGTGCCTTCCAGCGGGGCTTCAAAGGGAAAAAACACCTTTGGAAAAACCAGTACGCAAGCGATGCCGAATACGAAAAAATCGAAGTATTCAGAGGCGCGCCCGACAACCACGCCGACCGCGATTTCACCCGGGGCAACCTTGGCATGGCTGACGCCGCCGGATGCCGCCCCTCCGCCAGGAATGGGAGAGGGATGAGCGGAATATTGCGTGGTGGTCGACATGGGTTTGCTCACTGTAGGAAGTTCGAAAAGTCGCCTTGTCTACGATCTTGCAAAACGCCGGTGCACGGCTGGCCCATGACGTGCAGAGCCGCAGCCGCAATGGGATACCGTCCTGCCTCGCGTGCCTGGTCCTGCACACTTTTGTTCTTTTTACCCTAGATTTTTCGCGGCTTCCAGCGTAGTGTTGCGTTTACCTCCCACGGTTACGTTTCGGGGTATGGCTATGCCGTCCTTCCCAAGGCTCCGCGGATTGATCCTGATTGCCGCCCTGCCATTGCTCGCCGGATGCAACGCAGTTCTGCTTTCGCCATCGGGCGATGTCGCAGTTCAGCAGCGCAATCTGATCATCATCTCAACCGGCTTGATGCTGCTGATCATCGTGCCGGTGATCTTCCTGACCTTCCTGTTTGCTTGGCGCTACCGCGCCAGCAACAAAGAAGCTCACTACGATCCAGACTGGAACCACTCCACCATGCTGGAGCTTTTGATCTGGGCCGCTCCGCTGTTGATTATCATCGCGCTGGGCGCCTTGACCTGGGTCAGCACGCACCAGTTGGACCCTTACCGGCCCCTTGCGCGCCTGTCCGAAGGGCGCGAGGTGCCAGCCGGCACCAAACCGCTCGTCGTTGAAGTCGTGGCGCTGGACTGGAAATGGCTCTTCCTGTATCCCGAGCAAGGCATCGCCACCGTGAACGAGCTGGCCGCACCTGTCGACCGCCCCATCCAGTTCAAGATCACGTCTTCGACCGTGATGAATTCCTTCTTCGTGCCAGCGCTGGCGGGGCAGATCTACGCCATGCCCGGCATGCAGACCACCCTGCACGCGGTGATCAACCACCCCGGTGAATACGAAGGGCTGTCCGCCAATTACAGCGGGTCAGGCTTCTCTGGCATGCGGTTCAAGTTCCATGGTCTGGACCAGCAAGGCTTTGACAAGTGGGTCGCCGACGCGCGCACTTCCACCGCCAAACTCAGCCGTGACGTGTATCTGAAGCTGGAACAACCTAGCGAGCGCAATCCGGTCCAGCACTACGCCACCGTTGCACCGGGCCTGTTCGACGCCATCGTGAACCGCTGCGTTGAGGGCAACCGCATGTGCATGAAAGATGCCATGGCCATCGACGCCACGGGCGGCATGGGCATACCGGGTGCACTCAATGTCACCACACTGGACCCGGCAACGCGCGAGCGGCTGGGCCTGAGCGACACGCCGCCACGCAAATACGTTGGCGCCATGTGCACGTCCACCGAAGGGCTGGTGTTGTAGCGGCTTGCGCGCAGCCGCCGCGATCCGGACCGGATGATGCAGGGGCTTCATGAAATTGTGGTCTTTACGCTGGAATCGAGATGCCTGATCAACCAGACCTCATCAAGCTGTTCTTCGGTCGCCTGACCTGGGATGCCATCCCCTTTCACGAACCTATCCTGCTCATCACCTTTTTCATGGTGGCGGCCGGTGGCATCGTGGTGCTGGGCTCCATTACGTATTACAAAAAATGGGGTTATCTGTGGCATGAATGGTTCACCAGCATCGACCACAAGAAGATCGGAATCATGTACATGATTCTGGGCATTGTGATGCTGTTGCGCGGCTTTGCCGACGCCATCATGATGCGCTTGCAGCAAGCGGTGGCCTTTGGCGACTCGACCGGCTACCTGCCGCCGCACCACTATGACCAGATCTTCACCGCGCATGGCGTGATCATGATTTTCTTCGTGGCCATGCCGCTGGTCACGGGGCTGATGAACTACATCGTGCCGTTGCAGATCGGCGCGCGCGACGTGGCCTTTCCCTTTCTGAATAATTTCAGCTTCTGGATGACGACGGGCGGCGTGGTGCTGGTGATGATGTCGCTGTTTGTCGGCGAATTCGCGCGCACCGGCTGGCTCGCTTATCCACCCCTGTCCGGCATCATGCAGAGTCCGGACGTAGGGGTGGATTACTACATATGGGCCTTGCAGATAGCAGGGGTGGGAACCCTGCTATCCGGCGTCAACCTGCTGGTCACCATTGTGAAGATGCGCGCCCCCGGCATGACCATGATGCGCATGCCCGTTTTCACCTGGACCGCGTTGTGCACCAACGTGCTGATCGTTGCGGCCTTTCCGGTGCTGACCGCCGTGCTGGCGCTGCTGTCCATGGACCGCTACGTCGGCACCAACTTCTTCACGGCGGACTTCGGCGGCAACGCCATGATGTACGTGAATCTGATCTGGATCTGGGGCCACCCCGAGGTCTACATCCTGATCCTGCCCGCCTTCGGCATCTTCTCTGAAGTGGTGTCCACGTTCTGCAGCAAGCGCCTGTTCGGTTATGCGTCCATGGTGTATGCCACCGTCGTGATTACCGTGCTGTCGTATCTGGTCTGGCTGCATCACTTCTTCACGATGGGGTCGGGCGCCAGCGTGAACTCGTTCTTCGGGATCACGACGATGATCATATCGATCCCAACCGGCGCCAAGATTTTCAACTGGCTGTTCACCATGTATCGCGGCCGCATCCGCTTTGAAGTGCCGATGCTGTGGACGATGGGTTTCATGGTGACGTTCGTGATCGGCGGCATGACGGGCGTGTTGCTGGCGGTGCCGCCTGCCGACTTCGCCCTGCACAACAGCCTGTTCCTGATCGCTCACTTTCACAACGTCATCATCGGCGGCGTGCTGTTCGGCCTGATGGCCGGCATCACCTACTGGTTCCCCAAGGCATTCGGCTACAAGCTGGATGCGTTCTGGGGCAAGTGCTCGTTCTGGTTCTGGCTCGTGGGCTTCTACGTCGCATTCATGCCGCTGTATGTGCTGGGCCTGATGGGCGTCACGCGCCGCGTGAACCATTTTGAAGATATGTCCTTGCAGATCTGGTTCCAGGTGGCGGCCTTCGGCGCGCTGCTGATCGCCTGCGGTATCGCCTGCTTTCTCATCCAGCTGGTGGTCAGCTACCGCAATCGCGAAGCCCTGCGCGACGACTCGGGCGACCCGTGGAACGGCCGCACGCTGGAATGGTCCACATCGTCGCCCCCGCCCGTTTACAACTTCGCCTTCACGCCCCGCGTGCATGACCTGGACGCCTGGTGGCAAATGAAGCAGCACGGCTACCAACGCCCCGAGCAAGGCTTTATCCCCATCCACATGCCCAAGAACACCTGGGCCGGCATTGTGCTGGCGGGCATCAGCGTGGTGATGGGATTTTCGCTGATCTGGCACATGTGGCCGCTGGCCGTGCTGTCGTTTGCGGCGCTGATCCTGGTATCCATCGTTCATACCTTCAACTACAAGCGCGACTACTACGTGACAGCCGATGAGGTCGTGCACGCGGAAGACGCCCGTACAAGGTTGCTCGCGAAACATGTCTGATACCCTGGCCCCCACCCTGCCCGGCGGCGCGCCGGCGCCCGCGGAACCCGTGTTCTACGTCCCGGGCGAACATCACCCCAAGAACGGCACCCTGCTGGGGTTCTGGGTCTATCTGATGAGCGACTGCCTCATCTTTGCGTGCCTGTTTGCAACGTACGGCGTGCTGGGGCGCAACTATGCGGCGGGCCCCTCCGGCGCCGACCTGTTCGACCTGCCGCTGGTGGCAGTCAACACATCCTTGCTGCTGCTGTCTTCCATCACCTATGGCTTTGCCATGCTGGAAATGCGGCGCAACCGTGTCGGCGCCACGCAGGCCTGGCTGGCGGTGACCGGCATCCTGGGCCTGGGCTTCCTGTCGCTGGAACTGTATGAATTCGCGCACCTGATTCATCAGGGCGCGGGCCCCCAGCGCAGCGCCTTCCTGTCGTCCTTCTTCACGCTGGTGGGCACGCACGGGCTGCACGTCACGTTCGGCATCGTCTGGCTGGTGACGATGATGATCCAGGTCCAGATGCATGGGCTCATCCCCGAGAACCGCCGCCGCCTGATGTGCCTGTCGATGTTCTGGCACTTCCTGGATCTGATCTGGGTCGGCGTGTTCACCTTTGTGTATCTGATGGGAGTGCTGCCATGACCGCGCATATGGATCATCTGGCCGATCACGGGGGCAATCACGGGCATGGCCATGACCATCACGACGATGACGACGGCGCCGGTCATGGCACGCTAAAGAGCTATGTGACGGGCTTTGTACTGGCGGCAATCCTGACGGCCATTCCTTTCTGGCTGGTCATGGACGGCGTGTTCGCCACTTCGCGCACCACTGCGCTGGTCATCCTGGCCTTTGCAGTCGTGCAGATCGTGGTCCACATCGTCTACTTCCTGCACATGGATACCAAGTCCGAAAGCGGCTGGAACATGTTGGCGTTAATATTCACGCTGGTGCTGGTCGTAATCACGCTCAGCGGGTCAATCTGGATCATGTATCACTTGAACTCCAATATGATGCCCATGTCCACACACGACATGCGGAATATGCCCTGATGGCTGCAGTAAAAGACACTTCTTCAAGCGACACCCCCCGCAATCCGCGCAGCAAAACCACCCTGGTCATCCTGGGCGTGGTTGCTGCCGCCCTGTTCGCAGGCCTGTGCGCGCTCGGCACCTGGCAGGTGCATCGTCTGGCCTGGAAGCGTGACCTGATTTCGCAAGTGAATCAGCGCGCCCATGCGCCAACCACGCCTGCGCCGGACAAAAGCGAATGGCGAGGGCTGACGTTCAACAACGCCGAATACCGCCACGTGTCCGCCACCGGCACGTATCAGTACGACCGCCAGACGCTGGTGCAGGCTGCCACCGAACTGGGCAGCGGCTACTGGGTCATGACGCCGCTGCAATTGGCCAGCGGCGGCACGGTGCTGGTCAACCGCGGGTTTGTGTTGCCCGCATGGCGCAAGAGTCAGGCCGACACGCCCCAGCCGCCCGCAGAAGCCCGCGTCACGGGGCTGTTGCGCATGGGCGAACCGGGCAGCGGTTTCCTGCGCAACAATGATCCCGCGTCCAACCTTTGGTATTCGCGTGATCTGCCGGCAATAGCCGCCGCCCGCGGGCTGACGGACGTCGCGCCGTATTTCATCGACGCCGACGCCGCCTCCAGCCCCGGACGCGATCCCGCGAAGGAGCCAGTTGGCGGCTTGACTGTGCTGAGTTTCCCGAACAATCACCTGGTCTATGCCATCACCTGGTATGCCCTGGCGCTGATGATCATCGTCGGCGTGGTGATCTTCGCCCGCGAGGAAAAGCGCGCCCGCGGCAAAGCCTGATCCTGACGTAAACAAAAGGCCGAGTCGCCCTTCTGGGCGCCTCGGCCTTTTTTTACTTTAGAACAAAGTTGCCAGAACATCACAGACAATAAACAGAAAATAACGCAATTGTTTTACACTTCGGTCTGGGAACACCGTTCGGCGCTATGCCGAACGTGCTGTTCCTTTTGTTTTTTCCACACCCCAATCCTAGGAGTCCCCCGGATGAAAAAGACGCTACTCGCCGCTGCAATGCTGACCTCTTTTGCAGGCATTGCTCAGGCAGAACCGTCAGTCACTCTCTATGGTGTCATCGACACTGGCATCGGCTACAACAAGATCAAAGGCGACGGCTACAGCGGTAGCAAGCTCGGCATGATCAACGGCATCCAGGCCGGCTCGCGCTGGGGCCTGCGCGGTTCCGAAGACCTGGGCGACGGCTTGCGCGCCGTCTTCAAGCTGGAAAGCGGTTTTGACTCCGCCAACGGCCAACGTGGGCAATCGGGACGCCTGTTTGGCCGCCAAGCCACGATCGGCCTGGCCAATGACGCGTGGGGCACGCTGGAATTCGGCCGCCAAACCACGATCGGCTCAAACTACCTGGCCGACATCGACCCCTTCTACACCAGCTATACCCAATCCAATATGGGCCTGGGTTTCAGCGCGGCCAACACCATGCGCTGGGACAACATGGTCATGTACCGCACCCCCTCGGTGAACGGTTTTGAATTCGGCGTGGGCTACTCGTTCAACGCGGACGACACAACTGCCGACCAGACGAATTTCCGCACCGCCGACAACACGCGCGGCATCACTGCCGGCCTGCGCTACGTGCAAGGTCCGCTGAATGTGGCCCTGACGTATGACCAGTTGAACGGCGCGAACCGCAGCTCGATCGACAACGGCGCCACGCCGCGCCAGTATGCGCTGGGCGTGTCGTATGACCTGGAAGTCGTGAAGCTGGCCGCAGCCTATGGCCGCACCACCGACGGCTGGTTCGTTGGTCAGGACCAGCCCGCCGGTACGCCGTTCAGCGATGAGTTCGGCACCAACCGCTTCGTGGACGGCTTCAAGGCCAACTCGTACATGCTGGGCGCAACGATGCCTGTCGGCGGCGCCAGCAGCGTGTTCGCCTCGTGGCAACACGTGGCGCCGTCCAACGACAAGCTGACGGGCGGCGACTCCAACATGAACGTCTATAGCGTGGGCTACACCTACGACCTGTCCAAGCGCACCAACCTGTACGCCTACGGTTCGTACGGCACGGACTATGCGTTCATCGACGGCCTGAAGAGCACCGCCGCTGGCGTGGGCATCCGCCACCAGTTCTAAGGCAGTGACGGGCAGGCCGTGGACCGTGATGGTCCCTGCCTGCCCGGCCAGCGTGCCGCTCGCGTCAGCGGGCCCCTGCGCCCTGCAACATGGCGCTGATTGCGGCCTGCCCACGCTGGCGGGCATGTTGCAGAGGGCTGACCCCATCGCGATCAGCCAGATTCACATCTGCGCCGCCCTTGATCAGCAACTCCACAATCTGCTGATGCCGTGGCCCGCCATCGCTCAGAATGATGGCTTCAAGCAGGCCAGTCCAACCCAGGCGATTCACGTGATCGGGGTCGACTCCGGCTTCCAGCAAGGTCTTCACGACCTCGACATGGCCGCGTTCGCAAGCCGGAATCAAGGCGGTGCCGCCATAGCGGTTGGTGCTTTTAAGATCTGCGCCATGGCGCAAAGCCAGATTCAGAATGTCAAGATAACCTTGGGCGCCAGCCAGCAGATAGGCGCTGTCCTGCATCTGATTCTGAGCGTTCACGTTCGCGCCCGCCTCGATCAACACACGCGCCGCATCGGCATGATTTCCCTGGGTGGCGCGCAACAACGGGGTATTGCCTTGAGCGTCTCGCGCCTCGATCGGCGCACCCTGCGCCAATAAACCGCTTACCCGGGCGGTCTCGCCCTTTGCCGATGCCTCCAGCAATGCAATGGCCTTGTCGTCCGCCGCCAGCGCGCCCGAGCCGATTGCGCTCAGGGCTAATACCAGGCAGGTACGCCAGAAATTAAAAATCGTCATTGTCTCGATGCTCCTGTCATGGCTGAAGATCCATTATGAGCAAGCCCGCGGCCGAAGGAAAATGCAACGCAGATCGAATCATCCCTGGTGCAATACGCAGGAAACACGCATCTGACATGATTGGATACCTGCTGATAGCCACTCTCTCCGGTCCAATGCCCTTAAACAGCCCCTCCCGTCTGCCCGCCGTTCCAAACGCCCGCCCCCGTATCTTGCTGCGCCTGCTGGCCAGCGCGTTGTTGCCGCTGGCGCTTGCCGCCTGCAACAGCGACAGCGATGACAACAACGACGCCCCGGTCGTCACGCCCCCGCCACCGGCGGTCGTCGAACCTCCGCCTGTCGTTGATACGCGCAATCCCGCCTACCTGAGCTCCAAGGCCGGCGACGTCATCAAAGTGCGCATTGAAGAACTGAACCCTACGCAGGCTGCGATCGGCTACGACCAGATCTACTACAAGCTCGGCCGCTGGCAAGGCGACTTCAATCGACCCACCTGGGCCGCCAATCCGGTGGAGCAGCTCAAATACCTGAACCGCACCGTCAAGAAGAAGTTCGACGATTACTGTGAAGATTCGGGTGCGGCCAAACTGAAGCAAGACTTCCAGAGCATCGCCGAAGCCCGCGCCGCGCGCCTGGATGACCCCACCACCTTCGCCTGCCTGGAAGCTCCAGGCAAGAACACCGCGAATCTCAAAACCGTGGTGGTCGGCTGGGATGGCAATTTGTACCTGACGGACGGCCACCACACGTTCTCGTCCTTGCGCGAGATCCCGGACGGCGGCGCGAAGCTGCCCGTGTGGGTCAAGGTGGATGCCAACTATAGCGATTTGCCCACCGCCACGGCGTTCTGGCAACGCATGGTGGATGAACGCCGCGCGTGGCTGCGAGACGGCCAGAACCAGCCCATCACGGTAGACCAGTTACCCGCCCGTTTGGGTCTGATCAGCGCCACTGAACCCGGCGGCATGCAAGAAGACCGCTACCGCTCGCTGGTGTATTTCACGCGTGACGTCGCCTATAGCAATGGCAACTTGCCCGAGTTCGCGGAATTCCTGTGGGGCGACTGGTTGCGCCGTCAGGCAGCCAGCGGGCAGATTGCCAAGCTGGACCAGTACAAGATGCAAGCGCCTGCCACGGCCGCGCAGATTCTTGCAGCAAGCACGCTCAACGCCAGCGCGGTTCCCGGTGGTTCCAACGACAGCTATGCAGCCGCCGTGCGCGATGCGTCCTTGAAAATGGGTTCGCTGGCCGCTGGCGACATTGTGTTCGAAGACCGCACCGCTGCCAGCCTGGGCGGCATTCCGCTGACGGCAAACGTTGCCAACGGCGTGACGATCAAGGGGGCGCGCGACACTTTGGACGAACTGCCACGCGACGACGTGAAGCTGCCCGATAACGTATCGCGCGGCGCTGGCAAGCTGTGGTTCGCCGTCAACTACCGCGCTTGCGGCAAGCCGGCGGCGGGTACTTGCTGGGGCTGGTAACAGGCTTGGCTGCCATAGGCCTGCGCCAGATCGCGATACGCGATTCAGGCGCGGAAGTTATGGCAGCAGTTGCATGGACGGCCGGGCGCTTACCCGGTCGCACCATGCCTGCACATGCGGATGCGCGGCCACGGCTCCCATGAAAGCGCTATAGGCAATCCCTGCACCCACCACCAGATCCGCCAGCGAATACCCGTCACCCAGTATCCAAGGCCGCTTGGCCAGATGGCCGTCCAGCACGGCCAGCAACTCATGCATGTCGTCCAATGCCATCTTGGCCTGCACGGCATCGCGGCGGGAAGCTACGCCGTGGGCGCTGTGATACAGGCGCCAAACCACGGCGGAGTAGGACACGTAAATCCACGCGGACCAAGACATGGCCTGCAAGCGTTCCGGCGTGTCGGCCGCAGGCCACAACCCCCGTTCAACGCCATAGCGCTCCCCCAACCACAACTGAATCGCAAGCGACTCAAACATTGGCGCGCCATTCACCGTTAATGTCGGCACTTTGCCATTGGGATTGAGCGCCAGAAACTCTGGGTTCCGCTGCTCCCCGGCCTCGATATCGATTTCGACAAGTTCATGAGGCACCGCAAGCTCCTTAAGGCTCGACACGATGGGGGTTGCGCACGACCTGGGGTGCCAATACAGAACGATAGACATGGGCAGATTTCCTTTTTTTGAGATAGGCGCGTCGCGGCACAGTGCCGCGAACATCTGCGCCCACTGTAGACACCATTGAGGACGGAAACGGCCCTGGATACGCGGTATCGTGTCTCTATGCTTACTGCCAGCAACCGCCTCCTACGCCTGCTTTCGCTACTGCAAACACGACGCCACTGGGCCGGCGCCGACCTGGCTGCCGCGCTGGATATCCACCCGCGCACCGTACGCCGCGACATTGACCGCTTACGTCAACTGGGCTACCCCATCCACGCCAGCAGCGGCGTGGCGGGCGGTTATGCCTTTCGGGCCGGACACGCCCTGCCCCCCTTGATGCTGGACGACGACGAAGCCCTGGCCGTGGCTATCACGCTGCAGGTGGCCGCCGCGGGATCAGTAGGGGGAATTGAGGAATCCGCGCTGCGGGCGCTGGTGAAACTTGAACAGGTGATGCCGCCGCGTCTGCGCCGGCGGGTGGATGCCTTGCGCTCAGAGATTGTGCCAATAGACCGCGGCGGCCCTGCAGTGGATGCAAGCCGGTTGGCCACCCTGGCCACCGCTTGCCGCGATCAGCTACAGATTGAGTTTGACTATGCCGACATACGCGGCAGAATCAGCCGCCGCTGCGTTGACCCACAAGGCCTGGCTCATACGGCGCAACGCTGGTATCTCGTGGCCTGGGATCGTGGCCGTGACGACTGGCGCACGTTCCGCATTGACCGCATCACGAGCGAGCCGCTGGTCGGCGGTCACTTCGCGCCGCGCCCCTCGCCCGCAGGGGGAGATCTGCGCGCCTATGTGTCGCGATCAGTCAATATTGCGCCCTATGCCGAGCAGGCGCAGATCATTCTGCACGCCCCGCTTGATGTCATGGTGACCAAGCTGCCGTACGCCGCCAGCTTGCTCACCGCAATGGACGATGCGCGTTGCCTTTTGAAATGCGGCGCCGATTCATCTCAATCGCTGGTGTCTTGGCTGATGGCGCTGGACGTGGATTTCGACGTGCTGACTCCCGGGCCGTTGTCCGATCATCTGCAAACGGCATCGGATCGCCTTGGGCGCAGCTTGCAAAGGGCAGCGCATCACCCGAAGCAACCGTCATAAGCGCGGCCCGTTCTTACAACACGTGTTCGGTATTGTCAGCCTTGGTCAGCTGCTGCATCACCAGCGATACTTTGGCGGCAATCTCCAGCCGTTCGGCGGCCGACATCGCGTCATAGTCTTTCTTGGAAATTCCCAACGAGGCCAGGGCAGCGTAGAACATCTTTTCCTCAAGCGACATGGCCGCGTAGTCCATGAACTCCTGCTCTGCGCTGGAGGGCGCTGACACCGAGCTCCCAGCCACACCGCCGGCCATTGCCGAATTATTGCGCTCGGTGGCGTTCTGGAATGCGGTTCGAAACGCCCCATCCACGGCAGTTGACTCCGTGCCAGCGCTTGCCCGCTTCCCCGGGTTTGAAGTGTTGTCCAAAGCGTTGATGATGCTCATCACGATATTCCTGAAAGTTCAGCGCACGGAAGGTCGCGCCCCGCAGTGCGACAGGCAGACCGGCCTCAGGCGGGACCACCCCGCAGCCTGACACATTACCCTTTGCATAACGCCTGAGATATGGCGGTTTGACACCCGATTCAACCGCTTATCGCGCTATTGCATTGTGTGTATTTTTCATGCCAATCGAGTATCTTGTGGCTCTTCTTTCCTTTCCGAGACTTCACCCATGAGCACCGATTCCCCCATCGTCCAGAACCCGAACCACGCCCCCGGCGCGGACGCTTTCTTGCAGTTCCTGGTCAACCTGGTGAACAGCGGCAGCCAGATTGAAAGCATTGGCGTGACTTTGCAAATGGGTGGCCTGCTGGTGTCGGGTTCGATCGTGTCCGGCGCTGAATACTTCGACAGCTTCGCCTCCAAGTTTGCAAGCTCGCTGAACACGCTGGACGCCGACACGCAGAAATCGGTGCGGTCGTCACTGGCCGAATTGGGCGATGTGTTCCGCGTGCCGCAACCCGTGGACCCCCTGCCCAATTACATCCATCTTGCCGATGCTTTGTTCTTCTCGGCCGATGGCTCCCCCATCGCCGGGCAACCCACGCTGTGGCGCGGCCGCACGAGTTCCGTTGACGGCTTCATCCTTGGCCGCCTGCAATCGGAAGCGGCCGGCTGAACAAGCAAGATTGACCGCCCGGAATCCCCGCCGGGCAAGCCTTTCTACTCTTCGACCATTCCCTCAAAACGCGTGGTGCACGCGCTGAAAGACCGCCACTCTGCGCTATCGGCTTGCAACCACGTGTCCAGGCATTCAGGACTGAGCGCGGCCGACAATACCGTGCCACGAAATAATAGATCGCTGTGCAAGCGCATCCAGGCGAAGTCGCGGATGTCGTCAACGCCGTCTGCCACCACCTGTAGATTGGCGCTCCAAGCGCGCTCCATCAGCGCGAAAAAGCGGCCTTGCAAGGAACGGTTCTGGGACAAGCCCAACGGAACCTGAACGTGCAGACCTTGCGCACGCAGCACGCCAGACGAAGACGGTTGACCGCCCTTAACGCAGGGCAACAGTTGCACCCGCAGCCGAGGCTGGAATTCCGAACATCGGTTCAACGCCGAAGTACGATCAGAGATTTTCTCGCTAAGCGGCACCGTGAACGTGACGCGTTTGGTGGGAATGGTGAGACGCGCGCTGCTCTCGTCAAGCGGATGCTTGTTGACCCACAGTGCATCACCTACCAGGCATATGCCCAGTTCCAAACATAGGCGTTCAGCCGGGTCACCAGATCCGGTCACGTCAAGCGGGTGTTCGAAAGACAGATCGATGGCGGTTTTGAATTTCTTGAAGAATGCCACGCCAGCTTCCAAACCCGCCCCGAGCCCTTTGGGATTCAGGCCGCTCCATGGAGATGGACGGCAACGCCCCAACACCGCGTATTCGTGCACCTGTCCGCGCGCAGTGAATACCGGCTGGAATCGTAGCAAGACAGATTCTTGTTGCGTGGGCCAGAATCTGGTGTCGTCACGCATGGCACTTCCTTGCACGCGATACACACAGCGGATTGAGCGGAGCATGGGCCGATGCCACGGCACCGATGATACAAGGCACGAGGCCGACGCAGGCGTGGGTCACGTCAACAATCAATGCTCTGCGCCGATAGTCGGTGCGAACGGCCGGAATGGGACAGATCCGGGTCAATATCATTCTGTTCTCGATTAACGTCTGACCGCCGTAGTGGAAGAAGCCTCGGGGCTTACACGCAGCGTTGTGGCATCGTGGCGGAGTCCGATCTAGAACAAGTATTGCTTAGGCCCGGCTCGCGAATGAATAAGAAATTTCTTAAATTGGCCGCGATTTCCCGGCACAAGTGACGTATAGCAAGGCTATGCCCGGCGGCATCGATTCATGCAATTCGTAAGACCTCGAGTTCATTTTGAGATTCTTCTTATTCTCTTGGTAAGCAGGTGTTTCTATCATCTTTCGGATGCTTTCCGAAGATCGTGGCGCACTAGCGCTTGAACCTCGAGCTGCGCCTCGCGCAGCGTCTCTGCTACTGCATTTTCTTGCAGTGGCGCTGATCGTTTGCATCGCCGCGGGCGCCGCACTTTACTTGTATTGGGCCTTCAGTAACGCCGTTTCCGTCTACCGGCGCCAAATGAACGCGGCCGCTTACGACGCACAAATATTCTTCGAGCAGCGTGAAGAACTGCTGCGTTCGGTCTCGGCATCGGTGGCACGAAATGCGGAAAGCACCCATCTGGGAAATCAGGCCAACCACTTCGGCCCGCCTCACCAAATTGAAGTCATGCCACTGGAAGAGGCATCTAACACCTACGATTGGGCTCTGGTGTTGACCCCACGGGATCTGCGCCGCATTGCGCTGGCCAATGCACGGGTTATCTACAGCTCGCCGAGCCGCGGCACCACGGTGCGCGTACAGGCGCACGAACGGCTCGATACGTCAGGCATAGACGCGCACATACAACAATGGATTGCGTTAGCACTGAGCGGTTTGCAAACGCGGCCTTCCTCGCACGAGCAACCTCCCATCACTTGGTTGCATCCGCCCCAGGACACCCCGACCCGGTTGCTGCTCTACACCCCGTTGGACGCGATCCATCCCGAAGCGGGCTGGATCGGCCTTGAGGTTTATGGCGTGGAATCCGCCATCAACACCCCGCGCATGACGGCCGGCCACTATGTTTTGTTTGACAACGAGGACCAGCCCGTCACCAGCAGCCTGCCCAACGACGTCACCGTTGACCCCATGCTGGCGAACGACACCAAAGCAGATTCCTTCCGTTTGCTGGGCCAGGGCTGGTTTCCTGAATACGTGGTCTTGAGCAAATCGGTGGGGGAAGACGGCTGGCGGCTGGTGTACTACACGCCAGTGCAGCAGGTACTGTGGGACAACGTTCTTTCCCTGCAAACTGCGGCCCTTGCATCCGTGCTGCTGATCATCATTGTTCTGCTGCAAATTCGGTATATCCGGCAGCGGCTGGTCGTGCCCGCGCTGCGGCAATACGAAGCGTTGGCCGACAGCGTATCGCTGAATCGCACGCTGATCGAAGAGGCGCCCGTGGGCCTTTGCCTGCTGCGGTGCTCCGACGCCGCCGTGGTGCTGTCCAACGACATGGCGAGGCGGTGGTTTAGCGGCACGCCTGGATGGCCAGCAGAAATCTTGTGCCATCACGGCTCCGGGCCTGACCGCGAATATGCGCTTGATGATGGCCGCAGCGCTTATTTGACCTTTACCCCGACGACCTATCGCGGCGATGCGGTCGTGCTGTGCGGCATAAGCGATATATCGGCATTGAAGAATGTCGAGCGCTCGCTGTTGCGAGCCAAGCGTGAGGCTGAATCCGCCAACCAGGCGAAAACCGTGTTCCTCACAACAATGAGCCACGAAATCCGCACACCGCTCTACGGCATCCTGGGAACGCTTGAACTGTTCGCCCTGACCCGGGTCAACGCCCAACAGTCACAGTACCTGGAGACAGTTCAACATTCATCCGCCACCTTGTTGCGCACCATCAACGATACGCTGGACCTCTCTCGCATCGAGGCCGGATACGCCGTGTTGGAAAACGCCCCCTTCTCGCCGGTGGACCTGTTGAACAACGTGGCCGCCAGCTTCGCCGCTCGCGCACAAGGAAAGGGGTTGCGCAGCTACACGGTCGCCGACCCGGACACGCCTGACGCAGTGATCGGCGACGCGACCCGAATCCGCCAGATTCTGGACAACCTTGTCAGCAACGCGATCAAGTTCACGGATTCTGGACAGATCGTTCTGCGCCTGAAGGTGCTGGACCGCAGCCCGGACAGCGTCGCCCTTGTGTTTCAAATCGCTGACACGGGCGCCGGCATTGCACCCAGCGATCAAGACCAACTGTTTGAACCCTACTACCAGATCGATGCCGACAAAGCCGAGCCCCAGACTGGTACGGGTTTGGGCCTTTCAATCTGCCGGCGTCTGTCTGAAATGATGGACGGCAAGCTGCTCGCGGTCAGCGAACCCGGACTGGGCACAAGCATCACATTCGAGTTGCGCCTGCCACTGGCCCCTGGCCTTGAATCGCCTGGTACGCCGCCGCTGGACGCCACCATGGTGTTCGTCCAGGGCGCAGTGCCCGAGGTTGTGGCCAACCTGTGCGATTGGCTGCGCCGCTGGGGCGCCATTGCGGAGCCCTACCTTCCAGATGGCGTGTCCGGACAAGAACCTGCGGTGCTGCTGCAAGCGTGGCCGCACGCGCACAAGATCAGCAACTGGACCGGCGCGCAAGTCATCGTGCATCCGCCCGGCAGGCGCCCGCGCGTGCAGGACAGCCATCGAAACTGGTTCGCCAACACCTACAAACTCGGCACGATCTGCCACGCGGTCCGCTTGGCACAAGGCGGCGTTGACCGTAGCCCAGTGTCTGGGAAGAAAAGCAATCTTGCACGCGTGAATTTGCGAGTCGTGGTCGCTGAAGACAATCCCATCAGCCAGTTGATCCTGCGTGAACAGCTTGAATACCTGGGCTGCACCGTCGCATTGGCCAATAACGGCCAAGAAGCACTGAGCATGCCTGAGCTGCTGGCATTCGATGCAGTACTGACCGACTTGAACATGCCGCTGGTCGATGGCTACGAGTTGACACGCATCCTGCGGGAACGCGGCTACCAAGGCCCCATTCTTGGGGTAACGGCAAACGCATTTCCTGACGAGCAACGACGCGGCCTTAATGCAGGGATGACCACCCTGCTGGTCAAACCCTTAGCGCTATCCGTTCTGCGCCAAACATTGCAGACAGCCAAAGAATCCCGGAGTTCATGATGTTGTCCCATTACTCGGTGCTGATTCTGGATTACCACCTGGTTCAATGCGCGCAGATAAGCGCTATGTTTCTAGAGGCGGGCTTTGACCATGTTGATATTGCGCACACCGCGCAAGATGCGCTTGAAAGGATGGAGGCCCACTCGTACCACCTGCTCCTGATGGACTTGAATCCACCGGGGATGGACGGCGAGCAGTTCATCACTGAACTGGCCCGGCAGCAGCGCTGCCCAATGGTGGCGATAGCCACTGGCGGTTCACGCCGCATCATGAATAGCGCCAGCCTCATCGCCAAAGAAAAAGGCCTTGCGGTGGTCGGCGCGTTCACCAGACCAATCACGCGTGGCCATGTGCAGGCTCTGGCGATTCACTTGTTCCAAAGCGCTGCGCCGGCGGCCCACCCCAACGTGCTGATATCCGAACCGGAATCCATGTTTGATCGCCGCACTTTGGAAAAGGCGCTTGAAAGCGGTCAGATTCAGGCGTGGTTTCAACCCAAGAAGGCGTTGAACACAGGCAATATTGTGGGCGCCGAAGCGCTAGCGCGCTGGCACCATCAGGAATACGGGTTCATGCTGCCCGCCTCGTTCCTAAGCGCCGTCCGGCACCACGGCTTGGATCGTGCGCTGCTGGACAAGATGCTGGCTGATGCGTTGTCGGCACACCGAGGCTGGCGCCAGCTGGGCTTTCGGATGCCAGTATCGATCAACCTGCCCTCGCGGCTGCTGGAAGATCCCATGTTGCCCGACGAGCTCTACCGCCAAGTCACGATGCAAGGCGTTCCCATTGAGGATGTCACCTTTGAATTGCTCGAAGATGAAAACTGTCTGACGGCGGGCCAGTACTACATGAGTGCAAGCCGATTGCGTTTAAAGGGTTTTGGCCTGGCGCATGACGATTTCGGCAAAGGCTGCCGTTCCATGTTTATGTTGATCTGCACGCCGTTCACCGAGTTGAAAATTGACCGGGCGTTGGTTAGCGGCGCCGCCGACGATAACGTCCGTGCCGCCGCTCTGCTCTCATCGGTGCATCTAGGACGCCAATTGGGGCTGCAAGTCACTGCCGAAGGCGTCGAGACCGCACGAGATCTGGAATTTCTTCGTCATATTGGCTGTGATTGCGTTCAGGGCTATCTGATTTCGGCGGCCGTCAATGCCCACGACTTCACCGATCTATTGGCAGACGAGCCTCAGCCGTACGCCGTTCACTCACTCTAGGACCACTGGCCGTCTATGCAGGAAACGCCCTATACGCGGATTGCGGACGCCTCACCCGGCGGCATCTCCGATCCTAAGCCCCAAGTATTCAGCCCGCACGAGGTTGTGGAAAGCGGTACGGGTTCGTACGCTTCCATGGCCAGTCAAAAAGGTCTGCTGCTGTTTTCCTGTGTTGATGTCTCGGTTGCGCAGCAGGTCACTGGCTACCCCGCGTACATACAACAGATTTTGAACCAACTGCTTGGCAATGCGATCAAGTTCACGGATTCCGGCCACGTGATCGTGCGGCTGCGCTCGTTGGGCAAGACCGATGAACTCGAACGTCTGACGCTGCAAGTGGTGGACACCGGCAGCGGCATCGCCAAGGAAGATCAAACCCGGCTGTTTCTCCCTGCCCGCGACGCCCATAACAGCACGAACAGGGCACCCGGAGCAGATAGCGGGTTGGCCAACTGCGCACGGCTGGCCAGGTTGATGAACTCTGAGATCCGCGTAACCAGTCAACTGGGGCTGGGCAGCAGTTTTTCACTGGACCTCGCGCTTACACCAGCCAAAGGCATGGCAAGTGAAGGCCCTGACCTGCGCGGCGCCCGCATCTACGTACGCAGCCCGCATCGCGAACTGACCAACAACGTCTGCCTGTGGCTGACCCGCTGGGGCGCTACCGCCACGCCCGCCGGCCCCGCAATGCCCCGCGGCAGCGCCAGCGATATCCTGATTGATCTCCTAAGCGATCCCTACGCTGAACCTTCAGCCTGGACCGGCCGCTACCTGTCCACCGGCGGCCTGGCGGCGCCAAAGGCTAGCAGGCACGAACAAATCCACGGGTGGGACCTGAATAGTATCGGCCTGGGCGTGCAACGTCTGATGCGAGCACGCGCCAGGCGTTCACCCACTGCCGCCTCTATTATTCCGGCCCACTACCGCGACCTGTTCCTGAGCACCATGGAAAGCGACCTTGCCACGCTGGAGCTCGCCATTGCCGAACGCGACGTTATTCGATTGCGGCAAACCCTGCATCGCATGCGGGGAGCGCTGGTAATGGTAAAACTAAACATGTTATCGATCCGTTTTGAATCCGTCGAAAACAAACTGAAGCGCAACAGCCGTGACGAGCAGGCGTTTCAGCACGCCGCCGGGCTGGCGCTTGAACTCAGAAAATTCCTGATTCAAATCTCAGCCTTGGTGAAAAGCAATCACGATTAGCCAAACCTGAACTCATAACGCGCTTGAATGGAAAGACTCCGGATAGTCCTGGCCGACGATCACCCTCTGGTGCTGATGGCCGTGCGCGACCTTCTCGACAAGGACCTAGGCTTTGAGGTGACCGGGATGTTGCCCGGCCCGACGGCGCTGGTCGAACACTTGGTGCGCGACGTGCCTCATGTGGTCATCACTGACTATTCCATGCCCGGTGACGAGACCTATGGTGATGGCATCCGCCTGGTCAAGTATCTGATGCGGCATTTTCCGAGCGCTCGGGTTGTGGTGTTGACCATGGTGTCCAACCCGATGATTATCTCGGCGCTATACGACGCAGGGGTTGCAGCGGTGGTGCTCAAGCGCGATAACCTGGCTGAAATTGTCATCGCCTTACGCACGTTGCAAGGGGGACGCAATTATCATCCTCCGGGATTCCAAGGCCATGGCACGATCGATTCCCGCAGAACATTCATTGGCGAGCGCATCAACAGCCTGTCGCCCAAGGAATTCGAGGTCCTGCGGCACTTCATCCGTGGTGAATCCATGATGCAAGTCGCTCAGACGCTTCAACGAAGCGTCAAGACGGTCAGCGGCCAAAAGATTGCCGCCATGCGAAAACTGAACGTGCAGACCGATCAGGAACTGGTGGCTTTTTGCGTCGAGATCGAGATCTTCCAATGATGGCCACTTGGTATGCTATCGGCTACCCCGGCGGCTCCAGTATGTCTGGCACCGCGGCTTCGGGTGATTCAGACAGAGAAATTTGGCATGACAGAAGCAGCGATTGAAACCGTGACCGGCCAGGATGTGGATCGCAAAACCATGCAGGCACTGATCGAAGCCGCAGCGGGCAACCCGTTATCCTTCCAGGACTGCGACTTTCAGGACGCCGATTTTTCCCGTCTGGACCTGCGTGGCGCGCAGTTCACTGCCTGCGCAATTGCGGATACCTCGTTCCAGGGCGCCACGCTGGCGGACACCACCTGGCTGCGCTGCCGCGGTGGCCAGGCCAACTTCGCATCGGCGGACGCCAGCGACGCCGTATTCCAGAACTGCGATCTGAACAATGCCAACTGGCGCCGGGCCCGCCTTGCCGCCGCCCGCTTTCAGGGATGCAAGCTGACGGGTTCCGATTTTGACAGTATTGCCTGCCTGGGCTGGACCCTGGAAGAATGCCTGCTGGTTGGCGCCCTTCTACGCGGCGTGTCGTTTCGCAAATCGAACGTGATGCAGCTGGACTTTTCAGATGCTGACCTGACCGGCAGCGATTTCCGCGACACCGTCTTTCATGGCGGCAGCCTGCGCAACGCCAACCTGAAGAACGTGCGCTTTGAAGGCGCAGACTTGCGCGAAGTCGACCTGAACGGCATCGATCTGACCGCCGCTGCGCGCCTGGCTGGCGCCACCATTTCCAAGACCCAGGCGGCAGCGCTGCTGGCCGAGCTGCGCATCAGCGTCATCTGAACGGCAACGGGTCAGCCTGGTTCAACGATGACGCAGAAAGCGCTGCTCGACGACCACGTTGCCCCACTGCCTGCCCTCTGATTCCTTGGTCAACGAAAAGCCCGCCGCCTCGTACAAATGGCGGGCGGCATCCAATCCCTTGAAGGTCCACAAGTAGGTCTCGCGGTAATGCGTGTCGGCAAACGACAGCGCGCGGTCAAGCAAGGCGCGGCCCACGCCCATGCCGCGCAGGGAGTCATCCACGATGAACCAACGCAAATGCGCCTGGCTGGCAGCCAAATCGCCATCGATCACAATGGACGCCAGCGTTTTCCCCCCCTCGATATAGAGCCAGATATTTTTGCCTTCGGCAGGCAGCCCCTCGGCAAACGCAGCCAGCTCGGTCGCCACCTTGCGTTCGAAATACACGCCAAAGCCCGAGGCTTGCGCGTAGTAGCGCGCATGCAGGCTGGCCACATCGCCGATACAGCCGGGCACATAACCCTCGTGGATGGGATCATTGACACCCGTGGCGTCGCGCGCAGGGGCAAGGTTGGGGTTCTCGCGGGACAGGGCGTCGGCATACAAGGACATGGAACGGATCAGCAGTTGCTGATCGTCCGGCGCCAGCCGGCGCAGCGCGCGCGACACCTGATCTGTGGCGAACTGATCGATCTGCCCGCGCAACGCGAGTCCGGCATCGGTTAGGGTCAGCGTGGCTGACCGCGCGTCCTCCGGCGACGCTTCGCGGGTCAACAATCCCGCCGACTCCAGCTTGGCGACCTGCCGGCTGGTATTGGACTTGTCCAGCCTGAGAATGACCGCCAGGTCGCGGGCCTGAATGCCCGGCTGCAAACCGATTTCGATGATGGCGTGTACAGCCGATGGCGCAAGTTCGCTGCCCGCCAAAGACGTGCGCATGAAGCCGAGTTCGCGCACCAGCTTGCGGGAAAACTCCCGCAGGTCTTGGATGGTCTGCTCGCGGGACTGGGTGGGGAAATCGATCAGATCCATGGCGGTCGCCTTAAGTTGCGGGTCGCAACCAATATACTTGCGACCCGCAACCAATTCAAGCCCTAATTTGTCTCTTTCCTGACTAGCTATCCGGCGTCGCCAGCTTGCGCCGCAAACGGCGCAACACGGCTCCGAGCAACGGAATACGTTCATAGACCTGCGACGCCGGGTCCCAATAGTCCTGGTGATCGGCAATCAGGCCTTGCGCGTCCAGGGTCAATGCGCTTGCACCGTCGATCGCGAACGGGCGGCCGCGCAACGTGCCAGTAAAGCGCCAGACCAAGAACGCATCCGCGCCCTGCACCACCTGGCGCGCGATGTGAAACCGGGGCTGATCCAAGTTCTGGAACATATGCGCATAGATGCGAACGATCGCCGGCAGACCGTGCACATCGTTGAACGGATCTGCAAAGTGCGCACTGTCCGCATAGATCAAACCAGCGCTGTTCAATGTTTGCGGCGTCAGCGCTTCAAACCATGCAGCAATGTCGTGGAAGCGTTCGATCACAGGCCGGTCCCCCAGTGCAAAAGCCGAAAGCGGATGGCGTGCGGCAGGCGGCTCAGAAATCGCAACGCGCCCGCTACGCCACGCGGAAAGCGAATCTCAAAACGGCCCTTTTCCATACCGCGCAAAATTGCCTTCGCTGCATCTTCAGGCGTCATCAGACCAGGCATTGGAAAGTCATTCTTGGCCGTCATCGGCGTCGCCACAAAACCAGGGTTGATCAAGTAGACCGACACTTTGCGCGGCGCCAGATCAAAATACAGTGATTCGGCAAGGTGGATCAGCGCGGCCTTGGTGGCTCCGTAGATCATGGCCTTGGGCAAGCCGGTATAGCCCGAAATGCTGCCTACCAGTGCAACACCGCCATGCTGCTGGCGCACCAGCCGCGGCACCACTTCAGCCAGACAGCGGTAGATGGCCACCACATTCAGGTCAAAACTCTTTTGCGCCAAGGCCGGATCGAAATCCGCGCTTTGCGCGGGGTCGTAACGGGCGGCGGCAAAGATCACCAGGTCCAGACCGCCAAACGCCTGCTCGGCCGCCAGCGTGGCCTGGGACCACACGTCTGCGCTGGCGGCATCCACCGGCACAACAGCCGCCCGCGGATGCCCGCCTGCCACTTGATTCAGCGCGGATACCCGCCGCGCCGACAAGACAACGCGTGCGCCACGATCCAGCAGCGCCCGGGCAAGCGCCTCGCCGATACCGCTGGAGGCGCCGATCAGCCACACACGCCGATCGGTCCAGTTGGCAACCGGAGGATTCATTTTCCAGATCATGGCGCTTCCGGGTTCACTCCAACACCCAATGCCTGACGTCAGTGCGGCCTTCCCTGAAACCCGCCTCGCAATAGGTCAGGTACATACGCCACAACCGGACAAAGGCTTCATCGAAACCCTGGGCGCGCACAGCGCCAAGGTTCTCTTCAAACGCGAGGCGCCAGCGCAGCAGCGTGTCGGCATAGTCCAGGCCGAAGGGGTATTGATTGACCACCGAGAGGCCCGCCAGCCCTGCCTGCGCTTGAATCACGCGCGGACACGGCAGCATGCCGCCCGGAAAGATGTATTGCTGTATGAAATCCGTGCCACGCCGATAGGCGTCGAAGTGCGCGTCGGCAATGTCGATGGATTGCAGTCCGATACGACCGCCAGGCCGCAAGCAGCGAGCCAGTGTTTCGAAGTACAAGGGCCAGCGGCGCTCGCCCACCGCCTCTACCATTTCGATCGATACGATGTGGTCGTATTGGGCATGCCCCAGGTCGCGATAGTCGCGCAGTTCGAGTTTGACGCGGTCCCCCAGGCCTTGCCGCTGCATGCGTGCGCGAGCCCATTCCAGCTGCGCATCAGACAGCGTAATGCCATGCACATGCAGGCCTCGTTGTGCCGCGCGTTCTGCAAAGCCGCCCCAGCCGCAGCCAATTTCCAGCACATGCTGCCCCGGCACCGCCCCCAACGCATCCAACAAACGGTCGTACTTGCGGTGTTGCGCGGCTTCCAGCGGTTCCGAGCGGTCTTCGCCGAACAGCGCCGCTGAATAGCTCATCGACGGATCAAGCCAGAGCCGGTAGAACTCATTGCCCAAGTCGTAATGCTGCAAGATATTGCGGCGGCTGCCCTTGCGGGAGTTGTCGCGCAACAGCAGATGCGACAACCGCCGCGCAAGCAAGGCCCACCATTTGCCATCGACCGCGTGCGAGAGTGCGGCTTCGTTTCGTAATGCCAACGTGAACAAGGCCAGTAAATCGGGGCTATCGACCCAGCCGCGGCGCAAGCTGTCGGCAAACCCGATGTCGCCTTGCCGCAGGATGGCGCCCGCAGCTCGCCAATCGCGCATGACCAACTCGGCATGCGGGCCGCCGCCAGCCGCCCCATACAGCACCTGCCCGCCCAGGGGGTCAGTCAGGGCGAGCGTACCCACCTGCAAGCGGCTCAACGCGCCGATGAACCAGCGAGCTGCCCAAGTGGGTTGGGCGCATGCGCGATCGGCGCTTAATTCGTCATAACTCATCATGGCCCTTGCGGTGGTAGGACACCTCAGACAGGGGAGGGGCAGGTTTGCGATGAAATGGCACGCGCCGCAAGAACAGACGCATGGCTTGCAGATGGATGCGCACCATGACGCCTATCGTCATGAAGGGCATGGCGGCCAGAGCCCGCAGCAATCCGCCTGTGGTCAGCGGCGCACTGGTACAACTGATCGACGTATGCAGCACCGCTTGCTCCAACGTGGGATCGTCGTAGTAGTCAATGGCGACGCGATGCGCATTGCCGCGTTCTTCCACGCGGTAGCGGTATTCGCCCACCGTGCGGCAGAACGGAGACACATGGAACACTTTGGCGCTTTGCAGCACCTGGCCGGCATGGATCTCGCCACCGTCGGCGGCGCGCAATACGTATTGGTGGCGTTCGCCGAACGTGTTGTTGACTTCGGCCACCAACACACGCAACACGCCGTCCGTGTCGTACACATACCAAAAGCTGACGGGGTTAAAAACGTAGCCGAACACGCGCGGAAAACATTGCAGCCACACCGCGCCCACCTTCATGCTGATCCCGGCGGTTTGCAGGCGAGACTGGAGCCAATCCATCAGATCGCCACCCGTGCGAGCGCCATGATCCGCAAAATGAAAGGCAACGGGGCGGCGGCGATTCACGCCGAACAGCCAGGACGCCTTGCCATCGAACTGCGCACACTGATCGATACGCAGACGCAGGCAGAACACCGGGTACGCGAAACGGCGCGCCACCGGCCGAGTGCGGGCGTGCACGACCTGGGCGCGGGCCAACTGAATCAGCGCGGCGCTCATGACGGCAGACTCCACGGCGGCGTCACCCCGAAATCGGCCGCGATGCGTATCGCAGACGCCAGTCCGTCCTCGTGAAAGCCATAGCCCGTCCAGGCGCCGCAAAACCACGCACGCGCCCGGCCTTGAATGCCGCCCAAGCGGCGTTGCGCTTCTACGGCCTCAGCATCCAGGATGGGATGTTCGTATTCATAGCGGCCCAACACCAGACCTTCCGCCGGATCGGTTTGCGGGTTCAGCGTGACGATGACAGGCCGCTTGAACGGCAGCGGTTGCAGCACGTTGAGCAGGTAGCTGACCGACATGGGCGCGTCCGCCGTTGGGCCAGCCAGATAGTTCCAGGCTGACCACACGGCGCGGCGGCGCGGCAGCAAGGCGGTATCGGTATGCAGCACCGCCACATTGGGCTGGTAGCGCACCCGGGACAACACCTCGCGCTCGTCTTCGGATGCGTCCAGGATCGCTAAGGAGGTAGGTGCGTGGCAGGCCAGCACCACGGCATCAAACTGATCGACGCGGCCGGAACTGCGCACTTCTACGCCATCGGCCAGGCGTTTGACGGTGTGGACGGGACTGGCGACACGCACATCTGCAATGCGCGGCAACATCGCGTCAACATACTGCCGTGCACCGCCGCTGACCGTCTTCCATTGCGGACGGCCCGCTACCTGTAGCAGGCGATGATTCAAGCAAAACGACAAGAACGTGCGAGCAGGTTGGGCCAGCACCATACTTGGCGGCGTGGACCAGATCGCGCCAGCCATGGGCAGCAGATACCAATCACGCATGGCCTGGCCATAACCTTCATCGTCCAGCAAGTCGCCCAGTAGCGCATACGGGCCGGACCGCGCCAGATAAGCTGCCGCGCTGCGGTTGAATCGAAGAATGTCGCGAAGCATGCCCAGGAACGCCGGCCGCAGCAGATTACGGCGTTGCGCGAAGACCGTGCCGAGGTTGGCGCCCGCCCACTCCAGATCGGGCTGCGTCAGCGACACGCTAAACGTCATGTCGCTGGCATGCACCGGAATATCCAGGTGCTCAAGCAGCTTCACCAGGTGAGGATAAGTCAGGTCGTTATGCACCAGAAAACCGGTGTCGACCGGGTGGCTGATGCCATCCACGACGGCATCGACCGTGTTGGTGTGGCCGCCAACGTAGTTGCCCGCTTCGAACAGGGTGACGGCGTACTTTTGCGACAGCAGCCAGGCAGCGCTTAATCCGGCCACCCCGCCGCCAACGACCGCAATGCGGCTGCCCGGAGCTGCTTGGAAGGATGTGGAGGTCATGGCGGGTCCGGCTGTCAAAGACCCAGCAAGCCAGCGCGCAACGCGGGGCTGCGCGTGCGCGGGTCCAGCCAGATGGCGGCGAAGGCGCGCGCAAAGGCTGGGCTATCGATCTCGCCTGCCAGCGTGTCGCCGCTGTAGAAGCCCACGCCTTGTCCGCGTAGAAACAAGCCGGTCAGACGATCTCCCGACGCCACATCGGGAAAGATGCGCGTCATGGATTCTGTCCACTCGGCCAAGCTGGCAGTAGAGGTGTCGGTCAGGCGCGCAATTTCCTGCGTGGAGGTGGTCACGATTTGTTCGCCCGGGATATTGCGCAGGTACCGCAGCATCAGCGCGAAGTCGCCATCCAGATTGAATGGCGTACTGGCGGACGCCGCCGGGGCGTACAGATAGGCGTGATACAGCCGAAACACGCTCCACGTGAATAAGCCTTTGCCCACCAGCCGCCATTGCGCCGGATGGGCATCCAGCAGCGCTGCGGGCAAAGCGGCTTCTGAAGAATTCGACATGAGGGTGGTCATCGTGCCGCCTGAGTGTGAACCGACTAGTCACGATTAAACCACCAAGTTTAAAAAAATACTACTCAGTTTAGATTTAGACTATGCAGGTAAATTCGTGTCTACTTGGTCTGTCCCCTACTCCGATGCCCGCTGCCGCCCCCGCTAAAAAACTGTCGTTCAAACAACAGCAACTGCTGCTGCGCGAAGACGCCATCCTGGATTCAGTCAACCGGCTGTTGGCCGTGAAAGGCTATGACCTGATGACGATGGACGAAGTCGCGGCCGACGTAGGGATCTCCAAAGCCAGCCTGTACAAGCACTTCGCGTCCAAAGACGCCCTGGCCGCCGCGTCCATGACGCGTCTGCTGGACAGCACGCTTGCGGTGATCGCCGCGCTGCCTGACGGCTTGGGACCCGTAGACCGCCTGAAAGAAGTGGTGCGCTGGGCCGTCAGGACGCATCTGCAAGACGAAATGCCGCTGCTGCCGTCCACGCGATCCACCATCCAGCAGGCGCTGATCACCCACACGCCCTATCTGGAGCGCCTGAGCCAGGTCACAGAAACGCTGGGCGGATGGATCATGGCGGCGCAAGAAGCCGGCGAACTGTCAGCCGCATTGCCGGGTGAAGTGATCCTCTACACCATCTACGCGCGGTCCTGCGACCCGGTCGGCAACTTTCTGAAGATGGGCGGCGCGTTTCAGGATGACGAGATCGTCGAATACCTGATTGCCACCACGTTTGACGGGCTGGCCACGCGCCGTTGATGCGCCAGACCTAGACCGGACGTTTGAATGCCGCACGCGCGGCATCGATGGCGGCGTGACAGACGCAGCCGCTCATGTGGTCATTGACCATGCCTACCGCCTGCATGAACGCGTACATGGTCGTCGGACCCACAAACGTCCAGCCGCGTTTTTTCAACGCTTTTGACAGGCTGGCCGACGCCGCTGAGGTCGGGTTGTTGTTCCAGTAATCCAGATCCACCACTGCGGGCCGTTCGTTGGGCGCGGGCTCGTGCTTCCATAGCCATCCGGCCAAGGAACCTGTTTCCTCGGCTAGCGCAATGGCGCGCCGCGCGTTATTGATCGTGGACAGGATCTTGGCGCGGTTGCGCACAATACCGGGATTGCCCATCAGCCGTTCCACGTCCTGATCCGTGTAGCGCGCCACCCGTTCAACATCAAAATCGTCAAAGGCCTCGCGGAAAGCCTCGCGCTTGCGCAGGATGGTGATCCACGCCATCCCCGCCTGGAAGCCTTCGAGGCAGATCTTTTCGTACAGGCGGCGGTCATCCGGCACCGGACGCCCCCACTCGTGATCGTGATAGGCGGGCATGGATGGCTGCCAGAAGCAGCGCGCTACCCCGTGATCATCGTGGACCAGACCCGAGCGGATGATGTTCGCGCCCGGCGCGTCTTGAATTGCCGTCATTGCTTGCCGGGGACCGGGCAGCTCATGTCGCCTTCTTCGCACTTCAGATAGGCGCGCAGTTCCTTGGTGCGGGCTTGCGTCAGTTTGTCTAGGCATTGACTCAATACCATGGGGTAGACGCTGCCCCCCGTTGTGCCGCTGGACGAAAAAGCGCATTCCGCATCGCGAAAAAACAGCCATGCCTTTTGAGCGGCCGCCAGTTGGGTCGACGCGGCCTTGTCGCTCTTCAGACGCTCGGTGACGTCTTTGTACGCGGCATTCAAGTCGGCGTCGGACTTTCTGTAAGCCTGGTCGGCGCACAGGTTCATGTCGGTTTGCGTCGTGGCATTGGTGCAATTCAAGGGTTGCGCCTGCACGCCAGCCGTCAGGACCAGGGCTGCAACCGTGGCGATCGCAATACGCATAAGCGTTCCTCCGGGGTGTCAGTGAATGGGACTCGATGGGAAAGTGTCGCATGAATGCGCATGGCGGCGCAGCGGCCCGAGGGCTGATTCAGTCCACCCAGTGAACCTATGGGCGCCCGCAACCTCGCCTAAGATACGGCTTATGAAGATCCAATTGCTCTCTGACCTGCACCTGGAAACCGATCCGTCGTTTCTGGCTCAACCCACGCCTGGCGCCGATCTGCTGGTGCTGGCGGGGGACATCGGTTCATACCGCCAGGGTTCCAGGTTGACGGGAACCGACTTCGGCCTGAGCCACTATTCGCCGCGCCACGGCTGGCCCACGCCGGTCGTGTTCGTCCCCGGCAACCACGAATACGACAACCTGGATTTCGACGAGGCGCACGCGCGGCTTTATGACTTGTGCCAAGCGCTGGATATCCAATGGCTGGAACGCGAGACCTGTGTCATGGACGGCGTGCGCTTGATTGGCACCACGCTTTGGACAGACTTCGATGCGCTGGCTGCCGACGGCGATACGCTCGGCGTAGCCCTGAAAAAACGCGCCAAGGCGTTTCGCGCGGCTGATTTCTATTTGGAAAAGGCCGAGATGCGCCGCCACGGCGCGCCCTTCATGGCCGAACAGATGCGCGAACAAGGCCTGCTCTGCCAGCAATGGCTGGACGCCGCCCTGCGCGTGCCGTTTGATGGCCCCACCGTCGCCATCACCCACTTCGCCCCGACGCTGGCCAGCGCCGATCCGCGCTACGGTGTCACACCGGGCACCGCAGGGTTCTGCAGCAACCTGGATGCGCTGCTGCCCTTGGCCGATGTGTGGATGCACGGCCACTTGCATTGCGCGCAGGACTACATGAAGGACGGCTGCCGCGTTGTGGCCAACCCTCTGGGGTATGCCAAAAAAGGCGAACAGCAGGACTATGCGCCCGACCGGCTCTGGGACGTTTCCGCTACGGCTAAGGCTTCAACCCTGCCACGGGCAATGCAAACAACACCACCGCCGGATTGGCCACCACAAAACCCGTTCCAGCCAGGAAAGTAACGGGCGACAGCAGCCTCATGACGTCGGCGCTGCTTTGCGAATCAAGCACCGGCACACGATAGGCCTGGTCCAGCGTGGTCTGCCTGCCCTGCCCTGTCTGTTGCACCTGGGCCGGGCTGGGCGTGCCGGGACGCGCCAGATAGCGTTTTCCTTTCAGATGATGCGTGTAGTAGACGAGCCCTTCTTTCGTCGTCTGAAAATGCAGGGCGTGAGCCTGCGCGCGATCCTGGTCCGTTGCATCGTCCGTCAGTTGCAGACGCACATATCCCCATGTGAATCCGTCCGCGCCCACGTGAAATTCGCGCAAGATCACTGCCGTCAGCCGCATCCTGAAATCCGACGTCAACGACTGCGCCATCGCCGGCGGCATGTCGAACAGGTAGTGGTACTGCGGCCCCAGCACGGCAAAGGTCTTGCTGTCCGACGACACCATCAGCGTGGACACGTCTTCGGTGTAGGTCTTGGTGGACGCGCAGCCTGACAGCAGGACGGCCAGTGCAGACAGAAACAGGAATGCCAGCATTTTGCGCATGAAGGCCAGGGCGGAGTGGGAATCAGGCCCCTAATGGTATACGCATCGCAAACAGGAAAAAGCCCGTGAGGCATTGCTGCGCATCACGGGCTTGGGTTGGCTTGCCGCCGCAGACGGCGGGGTCAGGGTGCCGGGTTGGGGTGACGCACGTGGATCTCGTCAATCGCTTTCAGCACATCGGGCGACAGGGTCACGTCCACGCTATCGATGTTCTCTTTCAGCTGGTCCAGCGTCGTCGCGCCGATCAGGTTGCTGGTCACGAACGGACGCTGATTCACCCACGCCAACGCCAGATGCGTGGGCGAGATGCCATGCGCGCGGGCCAGCGCCACGTACTCGATGGTCGCGGCTTCAGCTTGCGGATTGCTGTAGCGCGTGAAGCGCGTGTAGCGGGTCAGCCGTGCGCCTTCGGGGCGGGCGCCGTCCAGGTACTTGCCGCAAAGCATGCCCATGCCCAAGGGCGAGTAAGCCAGCAGGCCCACGCCTTCGTGATGGGTGAATTCCGACAGGCCGATTTCGAACACACGGTTCAACAGGCTATAGGCGTTCTGGATCGAAGCAATGCGCGGCAGGTTCTGGTTTTCGGCGTGGCGCAGGAACTGGCTGACGCCCCACGGCGTTTCATTCGAAACGCCCACGTGGCGCACCTTGCCCGCCTTCACGAAATCCTGCAATACCGACAGGGTCTCTTCGATCGGCACGGTGTGCTCGTCTTCAACCCAGGGATAGTTCAACTGGCCGAAAGTGGCTGTGGTCCGGTCCGGCCAGTGCAGTTGGTACAGGTCCAGATAGTCCGTTTGCAGGCGCTTCAGGCTGGCGTCCAGAGCCTGCGTCAGATTCTTGCGATCCAGGAAGGTCTTGCCGTCGCGGATGTGGCCAGGACGTTTGGGGTCACGCACCGGGCCGGCGACCTTGCTGGCCAGCACGATGTCCTGGCGGCGCTTGCTGCGCGCGAGCCACGTGCCGATATAGGTTTCGGTCAGGCCTTGCGTTTCGGGCTTGGGCGGCACCGGGTACATCTCGGCCACATCGACCAGATTGACGCCGCGCGACAGCGCGTAGTCCAGTTGTTGGTGAGCGTCGGCCTCGGTGTTCTGTTCGCCCCAGGTCATGGTGCCCAATCCAATCAGGCTGACTTCCAGGTCGGTACGGCCGAGTTTGCGGGTTTTCAAGTTCTGCTCCGTGCGGGGTCTTAGAGAGGATTCGACACCTTACTCCAAGATGTTGGCGTTTTGCTGACAGGAATCGCTCGTTTGGCCCTGCGGTGCAGGCTGCGGGCACACAAGGTCTAGGGAGAATTCCCGATATCCGGCCGCTTGCCGCCGCCCCGCTATCGGCATACGCTGATTGATCCGCCAATGGAGACGCCATGCTTAGGAATCTGGACGAGTCCTTGCTTTTCGTCGTCGGTGTCATCGTCTTTCTGGTGATCATCGAGCTGTGTTTCCGGCTGGGCCGCAAGCAGCGCAAGCCTGCCGATGAAGCGCACAAGACGCATATCACGGCATTGCAGACCGCTCTGCTCGGGCTGCTCGCGTTGCTGTTGGGCTTTACCTTCGCCATGTCGGTTACCCGGTTCGAGACACGCAAGAATCTGGTGCTGGAAGAGGCCAATGCCATTGGCAATGCCTACTGGCGCTCGCAACTGATTGCGCCGGCCGTCCGCGACGAAATCGCGCGACTGTTGCTGGACTACACGGCGGCGGCGCTGGAATTTCACCATGCCGATAACGACACGCCTCGATTCGACGCCGCCAACGCCACCGCAAGGCGCATCGAACGTCAGATCCGCGCCCTGGCGGCTTCCACCGCCGACAATCCGCCGTCGATCTCGACCATCATGTTCATCCAGGCGATCAACGAGATGGCGCAGGTCAACGAAAAACGGCGCGTCGCGTTGGAAAACCATGTTCCCGAGCCAGTCTTTTATCTGCTGTTCATCGTCAGCATGGGGTCCGTCGCGTTCATCGCCTATGGCACGGGTCTGTACGGGCGCAGGCGGCTGGTCTCAACGGGATTGTTTGCGGCGCTGATCTCGCTGGTGCTGACGTTTATTGTCGACATCGATCAGCCAGCCAGCGGCTTGATCCAGGTCAGCCAGGAAAGCATGGTGCGCATGAAAGCGACGTTGGAGCAAAAGCTGTAGCGCCTGATGCCCTGCTCTAGAAAATATATTCAAGCACCTCGTCACCCGCCGCGTCGAACGTACCCGTTGAGCGCCAGCCCAGATGCCGGTAGAACCCGTAGGACCGCACGGCGGGGTCCGTCGCGCAGCCCAGAAACAGCCGCGAGTGGCCGAGAGTGCGGAGTGTGTCAGCCGCCATGTTTAAAACCGTCTTGCCGACGCCCTGCCCTTCGTATTCGGGCAACAGGGCCAGCACAACGATTTCTCCGGTGTCCCGGTGTCCAAAGCAATAGCCCGCCAGTTTTCCATCAGCCATCGCGACAAAACCCGGGTACAGCCCTTCTTCGATCCCCGCGCCCCACGTCTGGGCCGTGATGCCGGCATCCGCCAGTTCCGTTTCCGTAACCGCGTTTTCGCGAGTCCTGGTTCTTAGGGCGATACACGCCTGCGCGTCGCCGGGTAGTGCCGATCGGTAGAGAATATTCATGTCTTCAGAAGAAAAAAAAGCCGCGACCGGAGCGGTGGCGGCCTCTCTTATAACGCCAATCCGGTTCAGCGATTACGCAAATCCGCCACCGAGCTTGCCAGTTCTTCGAGCCTGCGGCGCAGGATTTCGTTGACCTGATCCCGCGGCTCAACGATGTCCTTGGTGGATTCATCCAACCGGGCGGCGCGCACCAGCGACAGCATATCGCGAGTGCTCGTGTCAGACGAGGGCATGAACGTCTTCTCGACCTCTTTGCCCAGCAGGAACTTCGTGACCTGTGTGGACAGATTGGAGGACTGGCTGAAGGTTGCCTTGGCCAGTTCGCCGCGTTCGTAGCGTATATCGGTCTGGCTGCTGGTGGTGTCGTTGATCTGGAAGTACTGGTAGTTCTGCGATTCTTTTTCCTTGGTCAGATCCAGCGCCACATTGGGCACCAGCGACTTATGGAAGCTGGCCGCAAGCGCCGACTTCTGGACCTGCGTCACAGACATATCCCATCGGGTGCTGCCGCTCACACTGCTGTCCTGCGACACCTGGTACGAGAAGCCGTCGATTTCATCCTGCCGGAGGGGATTGATCTTCTGAGCCGTCTGGCTCACCGACGCCGAAAAATCCGCCAATCCAGACAACATGCTGCGGCTCAAGTCCGTAGCCGATGCGCGCACGGTCTGGCCAATGCCTTCCGACACCGGTGCGGCAGCCGGCCCGTAACTGCTGTGCAACGCCGAGAACGCACCCTTGAACAGGTCGACCAGCGCTTCGTCGCCATTGCCCCGGCGGCGCGCGCTATCGAATTGCTGCAAGTACTTGCTGACCGCCGCTGCCTGCTGCGCGGCCGAACCGAATGTGTTGGGCTGGGTGACGTCGACATCCACCTTCGCGACGCCTGAGGGCCCCGTGATCGTGATGGATCTTTGCTTGCTGTCGGATTGAAACTCGATTGTCTGGGAAGCCACGCCGTTGGTCTGGCTGGTCGCACGCAGGTTCACTGACGACAGCACCGACGGGTCCACCTTGGACAAACCGGCAATAGCCAGACGCGGCGGCACCTCGGCCAACCCGTCCAGCGCATCCTGGAACGCTCCGGAGAGCGAAGCGATTGCGTTGCGTTCGGTCTCGGTCAGCGTGCCGTCTTCAACGTTGATCTGCGCTGCCATGCCTTCGGCGCTGCGCCCCAGCGTGATGTCAACCTTGACTCCGCTGGCCGTGGTGATGCGCAACGATACGGCGTTGTCCGCCTGCATGTGCAATTGCGTTTGCAGCGCAAGATTGGACACACCCTGCGTTTGCGCTTCCGTTCGGGGAAACAGCACCGACTGGCTGAAATTACTGCCACTCGCCGCAAAACGGTTGAGCAGCGCGGCGCCCACATCGTCGAAAGCGCCTCCCCAGGTGCGGGACAGCGTGTTGCGGGACATCACCTCGGAAATGGCGTCCGTTGCATCCCGTTCCCAGACCGCGACGCCTGAGGGCGTGACTGTGCCCTCTGGGGTATAGACCAAGACGTTGGACGCCGAAGCCGCCTGGTTCAACGAAACCGACGTCGAGGCAGGCGGGTTGGCGGAAATGATGGTGACCGGGGCGCGGGCCGTAGTGTTGGCCACGCTAAGGGTATTGGCCGATCCCAGCGTAGAGATGCTGGGCAACGCTCCCGTGGCAGCGATGACAGTCATGGTGACAGTGTTCTCCAGGCGCTTGAGGCAGTGTCTGCCCGTTTTTATTGGAATTCTTCTTTACCCTAACGGCAGGCCGGCGCCAAAATTAACCCCCAGGAACTGTCCAGCCGTTCATGCTGCGGCGCCCAGTAGCAACCCGGCCCCTGAATAGGACTTCGTTAAGATAGCCCTCGGCACGGCGCTGGCTTTCCCAGGGCCGGTGCTGCGGGGTAAATCGCCATGAACCTTTCGCTGCGCCACATGAAGGCCTTCACGGCTCTGGCGGGCTTGCGCAGTTTCACGCGGGCGGCCGAGCATTGCTGCCTGACGCAAAGCGCTTTTAGCGCTCTGATCTCCAATCTGGAAAGCGATCTGGGCGTAAAGCTCTTTTCGCGCAATACGCGCAATGTTGATCTGACCGCCGAAGGCGAGGCCTTTCAGAATATCGTGGCCCATCTTTTGCCTGAGACCGAACGCGCCCTGGCCGAGATGCAAGACCATGTGGAACGGCGCAAAGGCCGCGTAGCGCTCGCGGCATTGCCATCAATCTCGTCAGGCATCCTGCCGGGTCTGATCGCCCGGTTCGGGGCCATCTATCCCGGCATCACTGTGCAGGTGCAAGACGTGGCCAGCACCGTCTGCATCGACATGGTGCGCAACCGGCAAGTGGATTTCGCGTTATGCGCGGCGGTGTCGCCCAGCGCGGATCTGGACATCGATGTCCTGGCGCGCGACAGCTTCTATTTCATCTGCCCCGCCAACCATCCTCTGGCCACGCGGCGGCGCTTGACCGTGCCAGACGTGATCACCTACCCGGTCATCGGCTTTGAAAGTAACAGCAGCATCCGCCAGCATCTGGACGCGGCAATCTACCCGCGCCAGTGGCTACGATCGCATCAGGTCAACAGCCTGTCGACGGCGGCGGGCTTCATCGCCGCCGGATTGGGCGTGACCATTGCCCCGACCTTGGCCCTGTTCCAATTCCGTCTGGCTGGCTTGAAAGCCGTACCCCTGTCGTTGCCAATCAACGAACGCGACATCTGCTTGGCACGCCGGCGCGACGCCACTGACTCTTTGGCCGCCCAGGCCTTCATCGCGCTGCTGCGTGAACACCTTCAACCTTCGGTACAGGCTCTGGCGCACACGCTGGACTGATCCCTACGGCTTCACCACGCCGCAAGCGGACCGGCAGCTAGCCGTGGCCGCTATCGCGCTCGGACAGCCATCAATCATTTATCGATTTTCTCGATTTTCTTATTCAAATTATCCATTCATCGACTAAGACGGTCTGTCTATCATGGGTTCACAACAGCAGAAAAAACCCCCAAGGAGACAACCCTCATGAAGCGCCTTGCCCGTGCCCTAGCCGGTGGCTGCCTGACCGCCGCTCTTGCCACCGCCGCCCCCTTGGCGTCGGCGGACTCCTATCCCAGCAAACCCGTGCGCCTGATGGTGGGCATGGCGCCTGGCGGCTCTAACGACACGGTAGCCCGGCTGGTTGCCGCCGAACTGTCCAAATCATGGCCGCAACCCATGATTGTGGAAAACAAACCCGGCGCAAACAGCACCATCGCCACTGGCGAGTTGAAACGTTCCGCCGCGGACGGCTACACGCTGATGCTGGTCATCTCCTCGCACGTGACCAACACGCTGCTCTACCCCAACCTGACCTACACGCTAAAAGACTTTTCGCCGGTCTCGCTGATCGCCGATACGCCCTTCGTGCTGGTGGCCAATCCCAAGTTCGGTCCCAACAACCCTCAAGACCTGATTGCGTTGGCCAAAACGAAGGAGCGCGGCATTGACTTCGGCACGCCTGGGCAAGGATCGACTCAGCACATATCGCTGGAACTGCTGGACCAGATGGCCGGCATCAAGATGAATCACATTCCCTACAAGGGCGGAGCGCCGGCACAGACCGATGTGATTGGCGGGCTGATTCCGCTGATATTCGCCACACCTACGCAAAGCCTGCCTTTCATCAAACAAAACAAGCTTAAAGCGCTGGCCGTGACATCCAAGGAACGCCTGCCGCAACTGCCTGATGTCCCGACGTTGGCCGAAGCGGGCGTGCCGGGATACGAGGCCAACGTGTGGTTCGGCATCATCGCCCCCGCAGGCACGCCACCGCAGGTGGTGGAGTACTTGCATAAAGAAATTTCCCGTGTCGTGAAAAGCCCGGACATGCAGGCCCGCCTGACTGAACTGGGTCTGACACCGCTGGATGAATCGCCCGCCCAATTCCAGCAGTTGATCGACAGCGAAAAGACCAAATGGGCAACGGTGATTCAACAAAGCCACATCAAGTTCGATTAACGCCCCTGTCACGCGATTGCCCTCTATCCACGTAAAGAAACAGACCCCATATGCCTACCATCGAATCCGTCTCCGTTTGCATCGCCCGTGTGCCGCTTGCGCATCCGGTGACGTTCTCCACACGCCAAGTCAAAGCGCGGGAATACTGCCTGATCCGTATCCGTTCCACCGATGGCCAGGAAGGCCTGGGCTACTGCTACGCGGTCAACAGCGCCGGCCGATTGCTGTCGGTCGCGGTCACCGACTTGCTGGCGCCTCGGCTGATCGGCCAGGAATCGTTGCGGATAGAAGGGCTGTGGTCCGAGCTGTATCAAGAAGCCCTGCTGCTGGGCCGCGCAGGTGGCGTCATGCGCGCACTGTCGGCCATTGACACCGCGCTATGGGATCTGAACGCGCGCAGCGCGGGTTTGCCGCTGTACCAATATCTGGGCGCCACCGTGCATGACCGGGTGCCTGCCTACGCCAGCGGCGGCTACTACCAGCCGGGCAAGACACCGGACAAACTTGCGGCCGAAATGGCGCAACACGTCAAAGAGGGTTTTCGCGCAGTAAAGATGAAGGTCGGCCTGGAAAGCGTGGCTGGTGAACGCAAACGCATTGCCGCTGTGCGCGAGGCCATCGGCGACGATGTCCGACTGATGCTGGATGCCAACAACGCCTGGCGCGACCTGCCCACCGCCCTTGAATACATGCGCGCCTTCGAACCCTATCAACCATTCTGGATCGAAGAGCCGTTTTCGCCCGACGATATCGACAATCATGTCCGGCTGGCTCGCGCCACACCCATCACCGTGGCGACCGGAGAGGTTGAAGCGGGGCGCTGGCGCTTCAAGGATCTGATCCAAAGCGGCGCCACCACCATTCTGCAAACCGACGCCACCGTGTGCGGCGGCATCACCGAATGGCGGCGCATTGCGGCCACCGCCGACAGCCACGGCGTCACCGTCGCCCCGCACGCCTGGCACGATGTGCATATTCATCTGGCCGCCAGCGCCCCGAACGCGACGTACGTGGAATGGATGCCGGATGATCACATTGTCAATTTCCGCCGCCTGATCGACCGTCAGCTGGTTGCCGAGGACGGCTGCCTGCTGCTACCGCGCGAGCCAGGGCTGGCATTCCGCTTTGACGAAGCCGCCATTGCCCAATACGGCGTGGTCTATCCCGGCGAAACCGACCGCTGGCAAGTCATTCGATGAGCGGCGCAGCATCTGCTCTGCCCGAGCTAGGCCTGTTGCTGTCGGACAAGGTGGATGCCGAACATGGACAGCGCCTGGATGCCCTGGCGCTGGCAGCAGGCCGCCGCTTGCGGCGCTGCCGCGTGAGCAGCGCCGAGCCGGCATCGATCGACATCGCGTTCTTTTCACGAGACCTGTACGAAGGCAGTTCCCTGCGCAAACCCGGCCCGGAGTCAGACGCTTTCTTTCGGTTGGCCGACGCTGCGCCACGCCTGCGTTGGCTGCACGTCTGCTCATCCGGCCTGGACTTGCCGCAGTACGCGTCATCCTTGGCGCGCGGTGTGCCGGTGACCAGCTCCACGGGGGTCACGGCCGGGCCCATTGCGCAAACCGCTGTTGCTGCCATCCTGGCGCAATCACGCGGTTTTGACCGGTGGCTGCCGTCACAAGCGCGCAGGGAATGGGCGCCGCTAACGGCTGCGGCGCGCCCGGCCGATCTGGACACCCTGCACGTGCTGGTATTGGGCGCAGGCGCCATCGGCTTGGAAATCGGGCGCTTGTGCAAGGCGGTTGGCCTGCGCGCCACCGCTGTCCGGCGCGAGGCCAAACCCACGCCTGGGTTTCACAACGCCATCGCTTTCGATCAGTTGGATGAAGCCTTGCCCCACTGCGACTGGCTCGTGCTTGCCCTGCCGCTTACCCAGTCCACCGCCGGCTTAATGGATGCACGCCGGCTGGCATTACTGCCGCGGCGCGCGCGCATTGCCAACGTAGCGCGCGGAGAATTGATCGATGAAACTGCGCTGGCCGAAGCGCTGGCGGCAGGACATCTGGCCGGCGCCTACCTGGATACCTTCATTGACGAGCCGTTGCCCGCAGACTCACCCTTATGGGCACTGCCTTCGGTCTGGATCAGCCCGCACAACAGCGCCGCGTCGCTAGGCCATGAAGGCAGGGTTGTGGACTGTTTTACAGAACACTTCCAACGCTGGCTTCAAATACCCGGCTGATTCAGGAACTCGCGCACAGCGTCCAGCACGACGTCCTCGCGCTCACGGTGCGGCACATGGCCGCATCCGGCCAGCGGCTTCATCGCCGAAGGTCCGCCTGCAAGCGCAACCAGTTTTTCTGGGTGCCGCATGGAACCGTACTCATCGTTCTCGCCGTGAATCGCCAGCAGTGGCGCGGTGACTCGGGGCAAGGTGTCATCCAGATTCCAGAGGGCAAATGCTGCCGACTGCCAGGTCAAGACCCAGGCGTCCAGCACCCATTGCGCCTTATCGCCGTGATAGCGTTTCAGCCTGTCGAGTTGCGCCGGGTCCTTGAACTGTTCTCCAGCCACGCGGATACCTTCCAGCGTGCGGTCTTCCACGAATTCCTGAGCCGACTCGGTGATGATTGCAGCGCAGCGGCCAGGAAAAGCGGCCGCGATCGACACGGACATCCCGCCGCCAACACTGTGGCCAAAGAGGATAAAGCGTGGCAGCTGGAAGTGGTTTGCCAGTGCGGTAAACGCATCGTGCGCCTCGGCGCCGACAAAGTCCGCCTCTAAGCGGCCTGGATGGGGGTCCGACTTGCCGAACCCCAGCCGGTCGTAGGCAATCACGTCACGGCCCGTTGCCGCGGCCAGCTTGGCGGGAAAATCGCGCCAAAGGTCTACGCTTCCCAGCGAGTCATGCAACAGAATGATCGGTGCGGCGTGATCCGGCTGGCTGGCGCCCGGCCATTGCTTGGCGTAAATCCGGCCCGACGCGGTCGGGATCAGAATTTCCTGCGGCACGGGGGCTACGGTATCGGCCTTCATTCATCCATCCTTTGTTCAACCCTGACTCTCGGTGGAGTGGCGCCCCGAAAACGGTTGCGCCAAGTGAAGTTGGGATTCTGCTTTGATCCGCGCCGGCGGGCAAGCGCCCGGCGGCAAACGGCCCCGTCTGTTGCGGGGCCGCTTTAACGATAGGCTTACGCGGTCAATGCGAGTATCAGTGCGCCGCGAACTGTTCCTGGGGTACACGCCCCAGTGCGGTTTTCAGCGCCTGGAAGCAGTCGGCATCAATCGCGGAACCCACGTTTTCACTCATGATCTGTAGCGTTTTTTCAACCGGCGTCGCACCGCGATAGGGCCGTTCCGCTGTGATCGCATCGAAAATATCGGCACAAGTGATGATGCGCGTTTCCAGACCGATCTCGTCTGCCACTAAGCCCCGGGGGTAACCCTTGCCATCCAGACGCTCGTGATGCGCACCGGACACATCGGCCAACTCGCGGAATGCGGCAATGCGCGACAAGATGGATTCGGTATAGGCCGCGTGCGCACGCACTGCCGTCCATTCGTCTTCGTCCAGCTTGCCAGGTTTGTCCAAAATGCTGTTACTGACGCCAAGCTTTCCTACGTCGTGCAAGAGCGCCCCGCGCTTGAGCCAGCGCCGCCGCCCGGCATCCACGCCCAGCCCTTCTGCGATCAGATCGACGTACAGCGCAACGCGCACGCTATGTCCGCTGGTGTAGGGGCTTTTGGAATCCACAATCTGGCCAAACGCTGCCGCGATGTCGTCCAGGTAGTCGTCATCCAGCGTGACCACGTGGGACGCGGGCTCCAATGCCAGCACCGCTGCATCAATGTCCGAAGACGCCAGCACTTCCCAAAATTCGGCATCGGCGCAAGCGGAAAATGCCTTGACCAGTTGGGGGTCGAACCATTGGCCCGCGCGCAGGCGGATTTCGTCCAGCGCCGCCTGGGCGCCGCCTGACGTATGAAAGACGTCGATTACCTGAGCCAGCAACGCAATGCGTGAATACAGCGGAATGCGGTTGCCGGCCAGGCCCTGCGGCCGGCCCTTGCCGTTGTAGTGCTCGTCCAGGCTGTAGATGCCTTCCGACACGGATGCGGGAAAACGCAGCAGCTTGGCGATTTCCGCGCCGCGCTGGCAGCGGGTCTGGATCAGTTCCTGCGCAAACTCGCCGCCATTGCGCATGATGTTCAAGATGCTGCGGAAGCGTTCAGCCAGCGGCGTCTTGATACCCGTGTGTGAAAACACAAAACTCAGAACTTTTGGCAGGCTGTCGCCTACCAGTTTGAAGTCCCGTTTGAACGACAGGTCGTCGGTCAGATACAGCTCGCAGATCCGCGCTGCATTACTGCTGCAGCCCAGATCTTTGAGCAGCAGCGTGTAATACAGGCCCCACAGCTCATCGTCCGACAGGCCCAACTCGCGGCCGACGTGCATCCCTATCCAGCAACAACGGATGCAGTGCCCTTCTGGTTGCCCCTCGGTGATGTCCAAGGCATGACTCAAGGCGCCTATCAGTTCGGACAGCTGCAGGCGGTTCACATCAATACGCGGCCGCGGAATGGGACAGGGCCAGCGCTTTGGAAGCCGCGCCCTGCGTGTCGGCGCGCAGTTTGAACAGCGACACCGTCTGGGCCAGCCCGCGCGCCTGATCGTTCAGCATCGCGGATGCCGCGGCGGACTCTTCCACCAGCGCAGCGTTTTGCTGCGTTGCCTGATCCATGTCGGACACGCTGCGGTCGATCTGGCTGATGCCCACGCTTTGCTCGGCCATGGCGCCATGAATCTCGGTAACCAGGCGCTGGACACGCGTGATGCCTTCCACAATCTCGGTCATGGTGGAACCCGCTGCCTGCACGCGCTCGGTGCCGCTCTTCACGTTCTCAACCGATGCCTGGATCAGCGTGCGGATTTCCTGCGCCGACGCGGCGCTGCGTTGCGCCAAGGTCCGCACCTCGCCTGCCACCACCGCGAAGCCACGTCCCTGTTCGCCGGCACGCGCTGCTTCGACAGCCGCGTTCAGCGCCAGAATGTTGGTCTGGAAGGCAATGCCGTCAATCACGCTGATGATTTCGGTAATGCGTTGCGACGACTGCGAAATCGCGCTCATTGTCGTGACAGCGTCCGTCACCACCTGGCCGCCGCGCTCGGCAGCCGAGCTGGCTTGCGTGGCCAGGCGGGTGGCGTGTTCGGCGGTTTCTTCCGTCTGCCTGACGCTGGAAGTCAATTGCGTCAGGGCCGACGAGGTTTCCTGCAAGGAACCTGCGGACGTTTCCGTACGCTGCGACAAGTCGCGGTTGCCCATTTCGATTTCGCTCGTGGCAGCCGACATCGATTGCACGCCCGTGCGCACGTCCAGCATCACGTGGCTGATTTTGTCGACAAACGCGTTGAATGACGACGAAATCTGCGCGACTTCGTCATGGCCAACAACCGCCAAACGGTGCGTCATGTCACCGTCGCCAGACCCGATAGTGTCCATCGCGTCTCGCACCGCCGACAAGCGCTTGAATGCGCGAGACGTCACCACGCTGGCGATCCCAACGGCCAACAGGGTCAGCACAACCACGGAAATCAGCGTGGCATTCAAGACCTGCGTCAATCCGGCAGTGGCTTCGGCGCGGTCAAGCGCGATCACCAGCGACCAGTCTGTGCCCGGGATGTGGCGGGCTTTCAGCAATTTTTCTTCGCCGCCAAGGCTGACCGTGATGGGTTGCGCACCGTCACGCGCCATGGCCGCCAGGGCGGCAGGCGTCAGTTCAGCCGCGACGTCCGTCGACGGCTTGAGCGCCAGCTTTTCGTCCACGTGCGAAATCACCTGCCCATCGTTGGCAACCACGAAGGCGATGCTGGAAGGCGTGGGGCGGATGGCCTTGATGATGCTCTGGATGCCATCCAGCGGCACAGCGCCACTCAGTACGCCGACCGTCTGTCCGCTACGGATCAGCGGTGCGGTAAAGGCCACATAGAGCTTGCCCGTGCCCGAATCGCCATACGGCTTGGTCACCGTCAGCTTGCCGGCGGCGACGGCGCTCTTGTACCAGGGGCGTGCCGTGGGGTCGTAGTCAGCTGCTACCTGGGTGGTAGAAAAGAAAGTCTTATCGGACCAGCCGATTGTGGAAATCGGGAAACCGTTGGTCTCGCCCATCAGCTTGGTCAGGCCGCGCGGATCACCCTTTTCCACCACATTCGCGGTGGCGGACACCGCTTGGGCCTTATCGGCCGACCAGCGCTCAATTGCGCTGGCGTTGCCGGCGGCAATCGCATCCAGATTGCCCGAGATGGTGTCCATCATGTTGCTGCGCACGATCTGGTAGGTGGTTACCCCGGAAAGAACCAGGGCGCCTACAACGGTAAAGCACGTGATCAATAAGATCCGATTGCGCAACGAGGTGATTTTCATGCTTGTCTTCTTACAGCAACTGCCCATGTCGGAGGACACGAGTATCCTGGTCCGCCGGGAATCCCGACTGCTACGTTGAAATTACGGCATAGGACCGGGGGACTTTAGGGATGACCCTGATAAAAAACCGGGCAGCGCCTTGCATCGGCGGCGTCAAAGCCATTGCCTGACCGCAAAATACCTATAACCAGGGATGGTCAACCTCATCCGTCCCCGTCACAATTAGCGTCGGCCAATCCCCTCCGCTCTTCCCGCCCCCATGTCCGCCAATCTACTTGCTCCCGAGTTCTCTTTGCCTGCCCCGGTGTTGCTGGTGGAAGACGAGCCCATGGTCTGCCGCAGACTGGAAGGCTTGCTGGCGCAGCTTGGTTACCAGCCGGACGCACTGATCTTCGCCGCTTCCCTGGCCGAAGCGCGGGCCTGTCTGGAAAGCCAACCCGTTGCGCTGGCGCTCGTTGACCTGGGTCTGCCCGATGGCAGCGGCATCGAACTGATCGCTGAGATGCATGCCGCCGACCCGGCCCTGGCCATCCTGGTTATTTCCGCCTGGTGCACGGAAGATGCGATTCTTGCCGCATTGCGGGCGGGGGCTACCGGATACGTGCTGAAAGAACGCGACGACATAGAAGTCTCACTGTCTTTGCGCAGTGTGCTGCGCGGCGGGGCGCCCATCGATCCCTTTGTTGCCCGTCGTATCATCGACGAACTGCGGCCACGGCCCGCAGAACAGAGCGAGACATCCAGCGATGAGATACTAAGCCCCCGCGAAAACCAGATTCTTCGTCTGGTGGCCGAAGGCTTGGCCAACCGCGAAATCGCCGAACAGCTGTTCCTGTCCCGCTACACCGTTGAATGCCACATCAAGCACATCTACCGCAAACTCGCTGTCTCCTCGCGCACGCGAGCAGTTCACGCGGCGCGCTCGCGGGGCTTGCTGGACTGAATCCACCGGCCTGCGCCCGTGGGCGGCTTGTCCAATGGTGGCTTGCCCCCTGGCTACTCGCCTTCGCGCTGGCGCTCTATGCCGGCGCGGCACTGGCGCAGCAATCTCCCCCATCAGCCTCCGCCTGCACAGTAGAAATCCTGTCCACCACGGCGGCCCAAGAAGGGGCTGACGGCAGCAAACCCGGCCCGGCGTCGTGGCTGCCCGTCACGCTACCCGACAACTGGGCCCGCCGCTGGCCGGAATACAACGGCGCCGTCTGGTACCGGATTGACTGGCGGCCGGTCTGCCCGGGCAGCGCAGGCGGCCCCGTCCACATTGGGCTAACGCTGCAATCCATCGTCATGGCGGGCGAAGTCTTCGTCAATGACGAACTGATCTGGCGCGATCAGAACTTGACCGAACCCTTGTCGCGCAGTTGGAACATGCCGCGCCATTGGCGCATACCCGCCTCTATCGTGCGCGATGGCGTGAACACCCTATGGGTGCGAGTGGTGGGCGTTGCGCAGCAGACCCCTGGACTGGGCCCTGTCCATCTCGGCGGCCAACAGGAAATGCAAAAGTTGTACGACGATCTTTGGTGGAGCAACCGCACGCTATTCAGCCTGAACCTGATCATCACCAGCGTCCTGGGCGGCCTGTTCTTCTGTATCTGGATCGTCCGGCGCGAACAGACCACGTATGGCTGGTACGCGCTCATGTCCCTGTTCTGGGTACTGTTCGCTGCCAATGTGCTGGTCACGAGCCCCTGGCCGTTTTCGACCACGCTGATGGCCGGCCGCGCCAACATCATCGCTCTGGTGCTGTACACGGTTTGCTTCTGCCTGTTTACGTGGCGCTTCGGCGGGCAAACCCTGCCGCGCCTCGAACGGGCGCTATGGATACTGTCCGCCGCGCTGATTGCAACGGCCGCCTTCGCGCCCGAGGCCAGCCTGACCTCGTCGCTGGCCGGGGTCACATTGATCGCTGCTGGGATTTTTCTCGTCAACTGTCTGCAATTTCCCGTGCACGCGCTGCGTACCCGCCAGACACAACACATCATGCTGGCGGCCTGCCTGCTGATCTTTTTTATGGTCAGCGTCCACGACCTGCTGCTGATCTTCCAGTTCATCGGCCCGGGCACGGCATACACCCCCTTCTCCAGCATCGTGGTCTCCATTTGCATGTCGGCCATTCTGGGACTGCGCCACGCGCGCAACGTGCGGCGCATCGAGAGCTTTAACCACGAGCTTGCCGAAGGCATCGAGCGCGCACGCACCGATCTGGCCACCACGCTAGAGCGCGAACATGCGCTGGCAATGGCCAATACGCGGCTGCAAGAACGGTTGCAGATCGCGCATGATCTGCACGACGGTCTGGGCGGATCATTGGTGCGCATGATGGCCATGGTCGAACAGACCAGCACGCCGCTGAAGGGGCAGCAGTTCCTGTCCATGCTGAAACTGCTGCGCGATGACTTGCGCCAGACCATCGACAATGGCTCCAGCCCGGGCGTCAAAGTCCCCGCCACGCCGCAGGAATGGATTGCGCCTTTACGCCACCGCTTTGTTCAGTTGTTCGACGAGCTGGATCTGGATTCCACGTGGAAGTTTCCGCCGAAATGGCATGCCCCGCCCAGCGCCCTGCAATGCCTGGCGCTGACCCGGCTGGTGGAAGAGGCGCTGACGAACGTGGTCAAGCACAGCCGCGCGCGCCGCGTGCAGGTGCAATTGGTGCAAGCCGATACCACTCAGCTGGAATTGCATATTGAAGACAATGGCGCGGGCTTCGATGTGGCGGCAGTGCGGCTGGCCGGCATCAGCGTCGGGATGCGCAGCATGCACGCCCGCATTGCTCGCGTGCAAGGCACACTTCATATCTCGTCCGAACCTGGCCGCACCACCTTGACCGCCCTATTGAAGCTGCGCCCCGCGACGCAACAATCAGTCTAGAATTCGCGTACGTTTCGAACTGACCGCCTCGGCGCCGAGGCCTACTTCTACGAAGCACACCCGCCTAGTGCAGCCCACCATCGGCCAGTCCTCTTCCGTTACGCCACCCGGTTCGTCCTATTCCGCTCGCATCCGGCAGGTGCAAGTCGAAGCCCTGCGCCGAAGCTTTCCGTTTGCGCTGGCCGGCTCTCTGATCTCTGCCTGCGTCTCGGCTTACGCCCTGCACGATGTCCTGCCCCTGCGTGAAGTGCTGTTGTGGATAGTCGCAACGCTGATCGTCGGCGCCCTGCGGTTCGGCGCCATGATCGTGTATGACCACCGGCGCGCCGACCCTGAAGCTGCCCGGCGGTGGGTCCGCCATATGCTGGCGGGCAATCTATGTTCGGGAATTCTGTGGGGGCTGCCCTTCGCCTACTGGACGTTCTTTGTCCCGCTGGAATACCAGCTGTTCTTCATCGTCATTTTGTTCGGGCTGGGCACGGGCGCCATTTACTCGAACTACATGATGCTGCCGGTGATGTACGCATTCGAGATACCGGCTTTTGCCCCCATGTTCATTGCGCTGGCGGCGCAACCATCTGCGATCCATCTGGCGCTGGTGAGCGCCGGGCTGGCGTATCTGGTCGCGACGCTGGCCTTTATTCACCGCATGAACCGCACCCACCTGGACGCCTTGCGGCTAGGGTATGAAAACCTGGCGCTGCTGGATCAGGTCCGTCAGGAAAAAACCGCCGCCGAACGCAGCGATCTGGAAAAGTCCCGCTTTCTGGCTGCCGCCAGCCATGACCTGCGCCAACCCGTCCATGCCGTGAACCTGTTCCTGGGACTGCTGACGAACGAACCTTTGTCCAAGCACGGCCGCTACCTTGTCGACAATATCGCCAGCGCCCTTTCTGCAATGGGACATCTGTTTGATGCCTTGCTGAACCTGTCCCGTCTGGACGCGGGAGTCATCGATCCCCGCTGGGAGGCCTTCCCGCTGAATCCTCTGCTGGATCAATTGCGCGCCGAATACACGCCGCAAGCGCGTGAAAAAGGGCTTGCGTTAAGGGTGCGCGCCTGCTCGGCTAGCGTGTGGTCGGACCCGATGCTGCTGGAGCGCATTCTTCGAAACCTGATCAGCAATGCCATTGTGCATAGCGCTGGCGGCCGGGTACTCGTCGGTTGCCGCGGCCTTGGCGATCAATTGCGTATCGAGGTATGGGACAACGGGCGAGGGATACCGGCACCCGAACAGGAACGGATTTTTTGGGAATTCCATCAATTGGGCAATCCGGAACGGGATCGCAGCAAAGGATTGGGATTGGGCTTGGCTATCGTGCGGCGCACCGCCAAGTTGTTGGGACACGCGCTGGGCCTGAGATCCCAGGAAGACCGGGGCACTGTGTTCATGCTGACTGTGCCCGCTGCCGATAATGCCGCGGGCATCCAAACTGCGGCTCGGCCGGATGCCAGCCTTCCAGCAAGGCGCAACGCCGGCGACGCCTTGCGAGGGCAACTGACGTTGCTGGTGGATGACGATGCGCAGAACCTGGCGGGGCTGTCCATGCTGTTTGAAAGCTGGGGCTGCCGCGTGATCGCTGCCACCAGTGGCGACGCCTTGCTTGAACGCGTGCTGCCGCTGGCCGAACGCCCTGCTCTGATCGTCAGCGACTATCGTCTGCGCGATCACGAAACCGGCATCCACGTCATTGAACGGCTGCGCGAGGAATACAACGACCCGCTTCTGCCTGCCTTGCTTATCAGCGGCGATACTGATCCAGCGCGGCTGGCAGAAGCCGCCGCGCGCGCCATCCCTCTTTTGCACAAGCCCGTACAGGTACAGGCCTTGCAGGAGCAGGTGACGCATCTGCTGCAAACAGCGGGCGCCCAGCGCGCAGCCGGAGCCGGAGCCGCCGAATGACGGCCGTTCTGTTGATCGACGATCACGAAATGTTCCGCGAGGCGCTGGTCATGGCGCTGGGCAACGCCGTGCCTGCCCTGACGCTGCACCCGGCGGCCAGCGGCAAGGAAGCCCTGGAGGTATTGGATCGGAACCCGTCTATCGTCCACGTCATCATGGATTTTTACCTGCCGGATGTGACCGGGCCCGAACTGCTCATGCGATTGCGCCAGCAACGGGCAGCGTTGCGCATCCTGGTGGTATCCGCCTCGCAAGATCCAGAGGATCAACGCAGGGCAATGGATGCTGGCGCGCAAGGTTTCCTGAGCAAAGCCGCCAGTTGCCAGGAACTGGCCGCCGCCCTGGACACCATGAATGCAACGGCCTCGGGCACTGCTCACGATGCGCCAGCCTTCTCGTCGCCCCCGGGTTTGCAGGACGAGACCGCTTTGCTACGCGCGCTGACCCCGCGCCAGAACGAGGTGCTGCGGCTGATGTGCGATGGCCTGCGCAATAAAGAAATTTCCGAGCGGCTGAACATGAGCGAGAAGACCGTCAAGACTCACGTCACCGCCATCCTGAGCACTTTGGGCGCGCTGAATCGTACTCAAGCAACGCTTGTAGCGCGGCGTGGCGGCCTCGCCTGCCCTTAAAAGTCGATCTGCGCCGACAGCAAAACCGTACGCGGCGCGGCCACGGTGGCGTAATTGCCGCTGAGTAGCCAATAGTCCTTATTGAACAGGTTTTCGACGTTGGCTCGGAGCACCACCGTGTGGCCCAGGATGCCGGTGGAATAACGCGCGCCGATGTCGTAGCGGGTCCAGGCTGGCAGCGTCAGCGTGTTGGACGCATTGAAGTACGCCGACGCGGTATGGATAACGCGGGCGCTCAAGCTCAGGCCGCGCACCCAGGGCATATCCCAATCCAGGCCCAGATTGAACGTATTCTTTGGCACGCCGCTCGCCGCATTGCCGTCATTCACGCCGCCCGCAGTTCGGGTCAGCGTGGCGTCATAGAAGGTAGCGCTTGCCATCATGCGCAGGCTGCGCGTGGCCTCGCCATACACGGCCAGTTCCAGCCCGCGATTGCGCTGTTCGTCATCCACGCTGTAGCGGTTGGTAGCCGGGTCCGTCACGGCGTTCGGTTGTTTGATCTGGAATACAGACGCGCTCGTCAGGATCTGGCCCCAGTCCACTTTGACGCCCGCCTCGTACTGCTTGGCTTTGTAGGGCGCGAACACCTGGCCGGCGTTGGCGGCGGTGCTGGGAGCCATGCCGCCACGGGTCAGTCCGGAGGTGAAATTGCCATACACCGACACATTGGACACAGGCTTGAAAACTATGCCCGCCAGCGGTGACGTGGCGCTGTCCTCATAGGACGAGGCCAAGCCGCCTGTGGCCGCAGAATAGTTGTTCGCAACGACGCTTTGCTTGCGCAGCCCGCCAATAACGATCAACCGGTCATCGGCAAACGATAACGTGTCGGTCAGCGTGTAGCTGGACAGCTCCGTGTTGGATGCTTTGACCGGCGACGGGCGCTGGGCCGAAATCTCAGGCAAGCGCGCAGGACGATAAATATTGGAAGATAGGGTCGTGCCTGATGTGACGTAGCCGTTGCCAGTTTCCTGATCCAGGCGAGTGGCTCCGAGGCTTACGGTGTGCTTGACGCCCCAGGTGAAAAAGCGCGCTCTTATTCCAACGTCGCCCGTCTTGGTGCGCGAATAAGCGTCGTAATACGCATTCAACGCCGTGAAGTTTCCCTGCTGATCGACTGGCCCCGACGGCAAGGTCTGCTCCGCCCTGCCGTAGCGATAACCTGCGGCGCCGAATACGGTGATGGCGTCGCTAATGTCGTACTCAAGCCGGGTAGCGACGGCGGAGTCATCCAGTTTTAGCTGGGTGCCGGGGAAAAAATTCCGGTGTCCCGACGGCGGTGATGGCAATGATGTCAGCGACGATAGGAAGCCGACCTGCGGGCGTACGTTCTGATCGGTCTCGTGCTGCGTGTAGGCGTCCAGCGACCAGCGCAATTTCTGTCCGCCGTAGTCCAGGGCCAATACGCCCACGCCCTGCTGTTGCCTGCCATCATCGATAGCAGTCGCCCCATTGCGATACACGCCATTGAAGCGTATGCCCCACGCGTTGTTCCCGCCAAAGCGCCGGCCCATATCGAGCTGGCTGCCGAGCTGCGATGGGTCCTGATAAGTCGCGGTCAGCCGGGTCAGCGGTTCATCGCTCGCGCGTTTCGTGACGATATTGATACCACCGCCCACACTGCCATCGGGACCGATGCCGTTCATCAAGGTGCCCGGCCCTTTCAGCACTTCAACCCGTTCCATCATGGCGGCGGGCATGCGGCTGGACGAGGCCAGCCCGTACAGGCCGTTCAAGCCGACGTCGCCGCTGGACACGGCATAACCGCGAATCTGGAAGTCTTCGCTGAACCCGCCGCTTGCCGTCAGCGTGCGCACTGACGAATCATTGATCACCACATCGGCCAGCGTTCGCGCCTGCTGGTTTTCCAGCGTTTGGGCGGTGTAGTTGATGGTGCTGAAAGGGGTATCCATGACGTCAGACGCGTCCAACACGCCCAAGCTGCCCCCACGAGCGATTTGTCCGCCTGCGTAGGCCAAAGACAAACCGTAATCCGAACCCGTGACGGTCACTGCCGGCAATTGCGTCGTGCCGATCTCCATGACTCGCGGGCGTTCCAGCACGTAGCTGTCAGAGGATTGCGGCAACACGCGGATGCCCGACCCTTCCAGCAACGCATCCAGCCCGCCGCGAACGGTATGGCTGCCCCGCAACCCATCGCTGTGCAAGTCTGCCGTCACGTCGGGCCTGAAGGACAGAACAATGCCTGCCTCGCGCCCAAAGCGGCCCAGCGCGTCTTCCAGCGTTCCGGCAGGGATGTCGTAGTCGCGGGCCTGCGTAGCCTGCGCGTGCGCGGCCTGCGGCCACATCAGGCTGGGCGCCCCAGCAGTAACGCCAACGGCAAGATGCACCGCCAACCGCGCTGATACCACGGCCCGCAGGCAACCATGGCGCTGGCTTGCGGACGGCCGAGCGTCACTCATGCCTTGTCAGCCGCTTGCGCTAGCTGCGCACCGGCGCGGGCACCAGACGCCAGAGTTTGCCGCGCCACAATCGCGTCTCGGTTTCGACTCGCAGGTTCAGCGTGACCGCAACTGCCGCCAGCCCCCGGCCAATGTCGTTGACGGGGAACGACCCGGACAGCCGCAGGCCCGCCAACGCCGGATCGCAAGACAAGGTATCGCCGCTATAGCGGCCCAGCTCGGCCAGGAAGTCGTCCAGGCGCATGCCGCGAGCCACGATGTAGCCCTCTTTCCAGGCCACGCTGGATTCCTCGGCAGCACCCGCGGGCTGGATGATCCGGTCCGAATAGTCCGCCCGCATGCCGGCCCGCAACACCAGCGCCTGGGCCGCATTCAGCCGGGGTTCGATCTGAACAGATCCCTCGAAGACGCTGACCTGCGTCGTCCCGTCGTGGTGCCTGACAGCGAATTCCGTGCCCAGCGCGCGCGCCGTTCCCTGCGTGGTCTCAACCAGGAACGGACGGTACACAGCGAATGACTCGTGGGCGGTCGTCACCAGGATTTCACCTGCTATGAGCTTGACCCGGCGTTCGGCTTCGGTAAACGCGATATCAATTGCACTGTTCGTATTGAGCTGCAAGCGTGTGCCGTCCGGCAACGAGAGCTCGCGGCGCTCGCCCACCTTCGTGTGATGATCGGCGGACCATTCCCGCCATGGCGTGTATTGTCCGGCGCGCCACACCACTCCCGCCGTCACTGCCAGGCCCAGCACCGCCTTGAGCGCGCGGCGGCGATGTTCGGATGCCGGCTGCACTAGCGTGGCTTGCGCGATCGCCGAGGTGTGCGGGGCCGAAAGCGGTTGCAGCTTGCCCTTGACGGACTCGATGCGCAGCCACGCCTGCTCGTGCTCTGGATGCGCGGCGCGCCAGCGCGTCCACGCTTGCACGACGTCGGGCGTCACAGAGTCTGACTGCAATTCCACCAGCCATTCCAGCGCGCGTTGCGCCACCTCCGGGCGAATGGGGGTGGCGCCGCGCGTGTTCCGGTACCAGGGGAAAGAAGACAAGGATCGGCTATCCCGTAAACGAAAGATCGGCGAAATAGCAGCGCTGCATGGCCTTGACGATGTAACGCTTGACGGTGGGAATGGAAATAGCCAGCGCCTCGGCCACCTGCCCATGCGTCTTTCCGTCCAGTTGCGACAACAGAAAGGCGCGCCGCACAATAGACGGCAGACCGTCCAGCAGCCGGTCCAGTTCCACCAGCGTTTCCAGTACGATCACACGGTCTTCGGGCGACCAGCTCATCGGCTGTGGCGCCTGCGCCAAGGCTTCCAGATAAGCGCGTTCCAGCTTTTCGCGCCGCCAATGGTTGGACAGCAGGTTTTGCGCGACGGTTGTCAAAAAAGCGCGCGGCTCGCTCAGAACCGAAGGAACCCGATCGCTGCTGAGCAGGCGGATGAAAGTGTCATGCGCCAGATCTTCAGCGTGATCCGCGTTGCCCAGGCGCCTGCGCAACCACCCCTTGAGCCAGGAGTGGTGGTCGCAATACAGCGTTTCGACGGTCGTAGGAAAGACGCATCCCGGCGTACTCAAAATCGAGCCTTTTGATCAAGCCATTGCCGCCTGACAGGCTGACGCAGGACAACTGCACACACACGATATTGGAAATAGTAATTGTTATTATTGCCGAATCTGGGTGCAGTCTGTCAAATTGCCCTTGCCAGCGCCGAAACACGATGGCTTAGAACCGGCCTCTGATCGTCAGGGCAGCGTTGCGGGGCGCGCCATAGAAATTGCCATAGTCCAGATAGCCCACGGTGCTGTAGTAGGTCTTGTCGAATAGATTGTTCACGTTAAGCTGCGCTGCCCAGTTGTCGCTGATCTGATATTCGGCAAACGCATTCCAGATGGCGTAACCCGGCTGCGTGAACTTGTACGGCGTGCTTTGTTTGCTCAGGCTGCCATCCGCGTTGCGCAAAAAGGCGCTGCCACTGACATAGGTGGCGCTTTGGATGCTGACGCCCCCGCCCAGCTTCCAGCGGTGCAGATCGCCCGGCAACTGGTAGGTAGCAAAGATCTTCGCCATATGCTTGGGCGTCAACGGCTGATAGCTGCCGCCTGTAGCATTTCGGTCGCGGTTCTGGTTGTAGTTGTAGCTGGCCGTCAATTGCACACCGGGCGCCAGTTCGCCGCTCAGTTCCGCGTCAAAGCCTTTGCTGACGATGTTCCCGTTCGGCAAGAAGCAGCACGTGTTGCCATTGCCTGCGTTACTGGCCGGATAGGCGGTATCGCGCACGGCGGCGTTCTTGCGCTCGATCTGGTAGATGGCGAATGCGCTGTGCAACTTGCCATCCAGGTGTTCGCCCTTCAAGCCGATCTCGTAATTGCGGCCCGTCACGGGATCAAGCGGACTGCCGGGTGCGGGGCCTTGCAAGCTGTTTGCCTGCGACTTGAACGTCTCGGCAACACTCGCGTAGGTGGTCCACGTTTCATTCAGATCGAACGTGGCGGCCACATAAGGCGTTACGACATTGTTGTCCTGATATTTGGTCACGGAGCTCGTCTGGACGGCGCCAGCGGCATTCAAGTTCTGGTTCGTGAACGTGTAGTCGTACCGGCTCAAGCGGCCGCCCACGATGACGTGAACGGGGTCCGCCAGATGCATCCTGAGCGATCCGTACAAGCCGCTTTGCCGGATGTCGGTGGCTTGATACCACATCGGGATGAAATCAGTGGACCGTGGATAATCGTCTGGATCAAACGTGAAGATGTCGTCAACCGCCTGACCGCGATTGGAGGGTTTGGCGCCATAGGAGTTGGGCCGAAATCGCTCCCAGCTGGCACCCACCACTACCTGATGGCGCCGCCCCCACAAACCAAAGGAACCGTTGGCCGATAGATCGATCGAGGTGTTCTTGAACCGTTCGTTCTGATCGCTGGCGGCGTCAAACAGCCCGCCCCCCGTCAACGGGTCGATCGCACCCGAAAAATAATGATCGAAGCGATCCTGGCGGGAGTTCTCCTGATTGATGTCCAGGTTGGCGCTCCAATCGCCCCAAAGGCGCTGCGTCACATGGCCGAACACGTTGACGATGGTCTTGACCGCCTTATCGTCGGCGCCGCTCAAATAGGTGTCGCGGGGCAGTTTCAGATCTTCCCCCGTCGCGTAGCGCGGCAGTCCATAGCCTTGGTATGACGAGTCCCGCTTTTGATAAGACGCCCCGATATAGGCCGTGGTGTCGCTCGTCAGATCGGCTTCCAGAATCCCGTAACCCAGCGTGCGTCGGCTATGAGCCACTTGGTAGAAAAAGTCTTTGTCTTCATAGGCCAGCACGCCGCGCGCGCGCAGCTTGCCGTTTTCAGTCAACGGTCCGCTGACATCCAGATCGGTGCGCTTGTAGTTCCAGCTACCCACCTGCGCCTGGGCAATGATCTGTAGTTCGGGCGTCGGTTTCTTGCGCACCAGATTGATCGTGCCGCCCGCCTCATTGGCGCCTCCAAACAGTCCGTCAGCGCCGCGCAGCACTTCAACATGGTCATAGAAGGCCATGTCGTCATCCGCCCCGAAAGAACGATAGACCGACGCGCCGCCGTCCACGCGCATATTGCCGATCGCGAATCCCCGCGACAAATAATTGCTGCTGAGCATGGCTCCCTGGAAGATGGCAATGCCTGGCGTAGCGCTCATGACGTCGTTCAGGCTGACCAGATGCCGGTCTTCGATCTCTTGCCGTGTAATGACCGACACGCTTTGCGGCACCTCGCGCAAAGCCTGTGCCGTCTTGCCCCCGACCGTGGCCGAACTGGTCGTGAAGGAACCCGTGTTTTCAGTGGCACCGGCCCGGCCCACTACGGTGACGGCATTTAGCTGCGTCACGGCAGGCGCTGGCACCCGGACCAGGCGAAACCCGTCACGCTCGGGCAAGGCTTCCAGGCCCGTGCCGCGAAGCAACGCTGCCAGACCGTCCTTGACCGTCATCACCCCATCCACGCCGGGGCTTTGCACCCCGGAGGTAACCGCAGGATCGCTGGCAATCAGCACTCCGGCCTGGGCGCCAAAACTCAGCAGAGCGGCGTTCAGGCCGCCGGCGTCGATGCGGTAGGCGCGGCGCTGCTCGCCGGGTGCCGCTTGCGCCCTTGCTGATGTTGATAAGGTGGGGATGATTGCGCCAAGCAATACCGAAGCAAGCAGAGTGTGAGTGGCGGCTCGGGTAAAGGCCATAGTTCAGAGTTCCTGGTCTGGGATCGAAAGCACTTGCACCGAGATTGCGGCGCGGTTCTCTCTCTTTCGCTTGAGACCTGAATTTCCGCCTTTCCTGTAACAACTTTCCTGCGCCGTCAGTCCGCAGCGCCTAGCGTGACCCAGTACCGCGTGCGGTAATGCACCTGTATGGGCAAGACTCGCGGCAGCATATTGAGAATGCTCTGGGTATCGGTCAGCGGATAAGTGCCCACCACTTCAAGGTTTGCGATGGCAGGGTCGCAACGCAAGACGCCCGTCCGGTAACGGGCGACGCGCGCAACGAATTCGCCCAAGGGCATGCGATCCGCCAACAGCATGCCCTGCGTCCAGGCGTCCTCGCCGCGCGCCAACGGCAAAACCGGGCCCGCGCCAGACGGTTGCAACGCGGTCCGCTGGCCGGCCAGCACATGGGTCACCCGGCCATCAGCACGCGCCAGCACATCGACGGCGCCTTCGAAAACGGCAATGTCATAACCCCGGTCATCGCCGTTGTCGCGCACGGAATAGCGCGTGCCGGCTGGGGTCAGCACGCCGTCACGGGTCATCACCGAAATCGGACCCGAAGCGCTGGGGCGGCCGCTAGTGACCATAATTTCCCCCGCACGCAGCACGATGGATCGCGGCAACGTATTCACTCGCAGATCCAGCGCCGTGCCTGGCCCCATGACAATGCTGGTGCCGTCATTCAGCGATATCGTGCGCAGCTCGCCCGTTCCGGTGTGAATATCCGCCAGAAAAACAGGCCACGGCACCATCGGTTCGGCCGCCCACGCCAGCCCCGTCACTGCCCCCCCGGTCACCATCCACTTGAGCGCATTGCGCCGTGCGCGCTGCACTGCGGCCCGCTCAATAAGTTCGACGGCGACTGCCGGAGGCGCCACGCCACAGGTGGCAGCCAGATCGCCACGCATTGCGCACAAACGCTGCCAAATGGTTTCGTTGTCTGCATGGTCCTGACGCCATCGCAGACAGGCGGCCGCCGTGTGCTCATCGGTCGCGCCCTGCAGGCGCGCCATCCAGTCCGCCGCCTGCGCCAGACGCTTGCGATCAACCGGCAGATCCTCCTTAGCGCGGGTCAGCAGCATCGCGGCTTAGCCATAGATCGCCAGATAACAATGCTGCAAGGCCTTGGACAGCGCCTTCTGCACGGCATTGGTCGAGATGCCCAATTCCCGGGCGATCTCCGGCTGCGACAGACCCTGTACCTGCGACAGCATGAACACCCGGTGCACGTGTACCGACAGGCCATCCAGCACGGCGCATACCGCCATCACCGCCTCGACCACCAAAGCCTGCTCTTCCGGCGACGGCGCAACCTCTATAGGTTGGCGCGCCAGTACATCGCAATAGGCGGCCTCGACAGCCGCGCGGCGAAAATAACCGATGGTCAGTGTGCGTGCAATATTGGTCAGGCACGCCCTGGGCGCAGCCATGATCGCAAGAATATCGTCGCGCAGCACCCGTTCAAACGTGTCATGCGCAAGATCCGCCGCCTGATCTACGTTGCCCGTCTTGCGCCGCAAAAGGCTGACGAGCCAGCCATGATGGACGCGATACAGGTCCTCGACGGCTTGGCCTTTCATAGCATTGGATGCGGGAGACACGTCTAGGACTGCGCTGCAAGGTAACAATAACGATTCGCATTATAGACACAGCCCGTCGAGTCAGGCGCCAAGCGGTTACAGGCAAGCGGCCCAGCACCCTCGCCTGGCCTGCTACCCTGATCGCCCGATTCTTATCGCCTTGCCGATACTCCGATGACACTGCGCTCTTTCCACCTGGCGGCTTGGCCCCTGCTGGCCCTGGCCATCGCGCCTGCATACGGGGCGCCCGCCGCGCTTGCCACTGAATGCGTGACTGACCCGGCAGCCTTGAATTCGACTGCTGCCGAGCCTTATTCGGGATATGAGCCCACCGGGTACAAAGGTAGCCTGGAGCGCAATGAACCCTGGTTCCAGGCCGTGCAGCCCCTGACTCAAGCGGAGGGGTCGCAGCGTTTCGTGTTTAAACGCCTGCCCAAGGCGGACCGGACCGAGTACGAATCCATTGAGCCCGTCAGCTTGGGCGGCAAGTCCACCGGGTTCGCCGCTTACCGGCAAGGCTGCGGGGTGCTGATGGACGGCAACGGCCGCTCGTTGGGCGTGGCGCCATTCACGTCCGTAGAAGAGGACTACTCGGACGCCAACGCCCCCAAAGGCACCTCACGCCTCGTACTGCGCCGATCAAGCGCAAGCGCCGCTGATAGCGTCGGGTATGTGATGTTCAAGCACGGCAAGAAAATCGCGGCATCGCGCAGGCTTTACGCCACCCAGTTTTCGGCGCACGAAGTGAAACCTGCCGGTTCACTGCCCGCGTACCTGCGGGTGGTAGCGGCATCGGACAATGCGATTGGATTGCTCAACCTGCACACGCTGCAAGAAACGATACCGCCCACATGGCTGGGCATAGGCGCCTTGGCTGATACGTCCGCGGTCAAGAACGGAAAACCCAGGCAGACTTTTCTGACCGCTCTAGGCCCCGACGGCCTGCACCTTTTTACCGAAGACGGCACGCCCGCGACCCTGCCGCGCTTTGATCGGGTGAGCATGATCTACGACTGGATTCCCGCCGCGCCCGGGCAGAAAGAACCCAGCCCCGCCATATTGGAAATCGTCGATGCCCAGGCAAGGGAATGCCGCCTGTATTCGACCCGGATGGAGCCGCTGCTTCCGCAAGCGCAAACGATGCAGACCTCGGGCTACTGCGTGACGAAAAATTCGGACCAAAGCGCCTTTTTCGCCTATTCCAGAGACGGCATGACGCAGATCTACCGCAAGTCCGTGCAAAAAGGCGCGCCCGTCATGACCCGCACGGCCAGCGATATCAGCGGTGACCTGGTCTTTGCCTTCAAAACGGGGGTATCGATTTTGAAGGATACGCACGCCGCAAGCGCCCCCTATCGGATCGTAAATGCACAGGGCCAAGAGCTGCCTGGCGGACCCTACACGCAATTCACCAACTTGGGCTGCGGCATGGTCCGGCTCAAGCAGGACAGCGAGTGGAAATCGGTTAGCGAACGCGGCGAATTATCATCGAAACTGACCTACCCGTTCAGCTGCTGAATTGGCGCGGCGTTCGGGTATAGTCTGAAACTCTTCGCGTCATCAGGAACCCTGCGCCACCATGACCAGCGCCCGCGACCTTGTCTACGGGGAACTCCGCCGCCGGCTGATGTCCGGCGTATTCCTGCCCGGCGAACGCTTGCGCGAAGAACACATTGCCGCAGAGCTTTCTGTCAGCCGCACGCCGGTGCGCAGCGCCATTGAACGGCTTGTCACTGATGGCCTCGTCAAACGCGAAGGCGGCCGTGGCGCGGTGGTATTGGGGTGGGTGGATCGCGACATCAACGAGGCGTTCGAACTGCGCATGCTGCTCGAACCTTATGCCGCCAGAACGGCCGCCGAACGCGCAACCCCCGAACAGATTGATCATCTTGAACAGATCAACCAAAGCATGCTGGATGCCATCCGCTCGGACGACACGGACAAGGTCGCCCGCGTGCAGCACTGCAACAACCTTTTTCACCACGCCCTGCTGGACGCGGCGCAATCCGCGCGCGTGCGGACCATGGTGGAAAACCTGCTGGACATGCCGATCATCATCGGCTCGTTCTACTTCTACACGCAAGACGACATGCTGCGCAGTGTGGAACACCACCGGCAGATCATTGCAGCTTTGCGCGCACGTGATCCCGCCTGCGCCGACATCGCCATGCGCTTTCACCTGACGGCAACCCATCTGCTGTTTCGCAGTCAGCGCAAACCGCCGGCGCCTGCGCCAGCGGTTTGATTCAGCGGTTTGGTTCAGCGGTTTATGGCTTCCAACCCTGAGCCTTGAGACGCGCATCAATCCACGACGTATCCAGCGTGCCGGCGGCAATCTGCGCCAGCATCTGCTCTTCGATCACATGCTTGGCCGCTGCGGCTTCATACAGCGTGGCGACCTGATCGTAGGGCAACGACAGCAGACCGTCTTCGTCGCCCAGAATCAGATCACCCGGCTCGATCGTCATGCCATCCAGCGAAATGACGCCGTTGATCTCGCCCGGGCCATCCTTATAAGGCCCGCGGTGCGTGACGCCAGCGGCGTACACCGGGAATGCGCTGCGGCGTATCGTTGCGCAATCGCGGATCGCGCCGTTGATCACGATGCCGGCCAGGCCGCGTGTTTGCGCATACGTCGTCATGATCTCGCCGATGATGGCATTGGTCAGATCGCCGCCCGCATCCACCACCACCACGTCGCCGGGCTGGGCCAGTTCCAGCGCCTTGTGCACCAGCAGGTTGTCGCCTGGACGCGTGCGCACCGTCAGTGCCGGCCCAGCCAGCGGACTGCCATTGTGCATGGGACGCAGCCGCGCGCCGCCCGCCGTCATCCGCGACATGCAATCGCTGATATTCGCTACCGGAACGCTGCGGAACTTTTCAACAAACTCGCTGCTGACCGCACGTTTGCGCGGGTGAATCTCAAAACCAATCATTAGGGTTCTCCTGCAAAGCCTGTTTGAATTCAGTCTGTCTATTGCTTAGGAATACCGGCTTCCTGCACGACCTTGCCGAAGATGTCGTGGTCGGCGCGATGACGCTTGCCCAGGTCGGCCGGGGTGCCCGTCATGACGCTGTAACCCGAGTCTTCAAGCTTCTTCACCAGCTCCGGGTTGGCCTGCGATTTATTCAACGCCTGGTTCAGCGTGGCGACCACGTCATCCGGCGTCTTGCCCGGCGCCATCAGGCCCCACCAGATGGTCTGGTTGATGGTCTTGAAGCCGCTTTCCACAAAGGTGGGCACGTCCGGCAAAGCGGGAGAACGCTCATCCGCCACCACCGCCAGCGCTCGGACCTTGCCGCCGCGGATCTGCGGCAGCAGGGACGCCACCGATCCCGTGTACAGATCAATGCGGCCGCTGGCCAGATCAGGGAATGCCTGCGACCAGCCGCGATACGGCACATGCATCAGTTCCATGCCCGCCGCCTTGCGCCACAGATGACCGATCAGATCACCGCTGCCGCCGATGCCCGGGATACCCAGAGACACCTGACCCGGACGCGCCTTCGCGGCCTTCACCACATCGTCCAGCGTTTTGTACGGAGACTCGGGCACCACCACGAACACGCTGGGCGAAGAGGCGACCAGACCAACAGGCTTGAAATCCTTGAACGTGTCGTAGCTGAGTTTCTGGTACAGCCAAGGGTTCAGCACGATGTTGTCGGTTTGCGCCATGACCAGCGTGTGGCCGTCGGGCTTGGCGCGGGCCGTCGCGTCCAACGCCAGGTTGCCGCCCGCTCCGGGCTTGTTTTCCACCACGATGTTCCAGCCCGTGTCCTGGCCGATCGCCGACCCGATCATGCGGGTCAAGGTATCGGTTCCGCCACCTGGCGGGAATGGCGAAATCAAGGTGATCGGGGCCGAGCCCATGTCGGCCGCGCCAGCCGACGCGCAAGCGGCCATCAGGGTGGCCGCCAGCAGATTCTTCAGGGGTTTCATAGTCTTCCTCGCTCGTGCTTTATTAGATGGATCGGCCCTCTGCGGGGCCTGTGTTGTTGAGTGCCGGGTGATCTGTCTGACCGTTCAGGTCTGACGCGCCAGGGGCGTCAGCCACGCCAGCTTGGCCGACACGGAATCGGCCACATCGAAAGTACCGGCTTCGCGCGCAGCGGCAATGCCTTGCGCCGTGCGGGCAAAGAGACGTTCCACGCCGTCAAGCACCAATGGCTGCAAGCCGGCTTGAACCAGTTGTTCGCGCGCCTCGCGGACTTCGGCCAGGCGGCGCGGCGCGTGCAACACATGCGAGCGCACAAACGAATCGATAAACGTGGTGAGCGGCGTGCGGTCCATATCGGACAGCACTTCATAAAGCGATGCGCGCAAGCCCATGCTTTCGGCAGCCACCATACATTCCACCGCCAGGCTTTCCATGCCCTTGGTCATAATGCTGCGCAGCAGCTTCAGGCGGACGGCATCGCCAGCCTCGCCGTCAATCGCCTGCGCGGGCGCGCCGCAAGTGCGCGTGAATTCGGCCACGGATTCCGCGCCCACGCCGGCGCACAGCAGCGGCGTGCGCGCACCCAGCAACGCAATCGCCCCCATGATGGCGACGTCGATAAACGGCACGCCAAGCCGCGCGGCGTCTTCAGCCCCCGCACGCATGTCGGCCGAACTTGCCGTCGTGAAATCCGCATAAGACCCGCCTTGCCGTACGTGCGGCAGGGCCTGCCTGGCAACCGCCAGCGCTGAATGGCCAAACACTGCCGACACCACGATGTCCGCCTGCGCCAGCCACGGGCCGGGTTCGCTGTGCAGCGTGCTGCCGTGCGCACGCACGCGCGCCTGCATCTCCGCGTCTTGACGCAACTCGCAAATGCCAACAATCGAATGACCGCCCTCAAGCCAGGCTTGCGCGTAGCAGTCACCCACTTCCCCACATCCAATCAGCGCTATTTTCATGACCTTAAATACAAAAAAAATACATAAAGGTTTATAGCTTGCGGAAATGAGGGGGCAAAACCCGAGTAAACCCTAGGATTCAGAAGTTTTCGGAAACATTAAAAATACAAAATGAGAACTCTGACCCCGTATTCGCAGCAGGCAACCGTTTGAGATTCCGGCTGGCACGCGGGGGCTGACCAGCGGTTCTTATCAAGGTGGTAGTCTTGCCCCACCCGCGCGGTATCTCCCGCGCCCGCCTAACCCTGCGAGACTTATGATGACCAGTCCCCTGTACACCGCATCCGTCCCCGTTCTGAAGCAAATGCTGTCGGCGTTGTCCGACGTGCTGAAGAAGGCCGAGGCCCATGCCACCGAAAAGAATATTGATCCGAACGCCTATCTGGGCGCGCGTCTGTTTCCCGACATGTTCCCGCTGTCGCGTCAGGTGCAGATCGCCGCGGATTTCGCCAAAGGCATCTCGTCCCGCCTGGCCGGCGCCGAGGTTCCGTCCTGGCCCGACACCGACGCCACCTTTGCCGACCTGCAAGCGCTGATCGCCAAGACCCTGGCACACGTCGGCTCGTTCACGCCGGAACAATTCGAGAAAAGCGAAGCGCTTGAAATCGTGCTGCGCCCGGGCACGCCCAAGGAAAAGAAGCTGTCGGCCAGCGCTTATCTGTTGCACTATGGCTTGCCGCAGTTTTTCTTCCACGTGACCACGTCCTACGCGATCCTGCGTCACAACGGCATTGAAGTCGGCAAGCGCGACTACATGGGCGCTTACTGATTCCAAAGGCCGCGCGCGTCACGCGCGACGGCAACATGGCAAGGGCCGCGAATAGCGGCCCTTGCCGTTTCTGGCCGCGGGACATTCATACCGGGGCAACCATACCGTCATGCAAAATTTCAGCCCTGACTCCATCCTTTGGCCATTCCAGAAGCGTTGACGATGGCATCTGCCTGATTTATTTTTTTGGGCAGGCCGCCTTTGGACACGGCGGCGCACCACGATCCCGCGACTGAGGACACGACATGGCAATTGCGACGACGACTGTCTTGGTGGTTGGTGCAGGCCCCGCAGGCCTGCTCACAGCAGCTGAACTGCAACGGCGCGGCGTTGAGTGCCTATTGATTGATGCGCATGAGCGCCCCTTGGATTGGGACCGCGCAACCGTCGTGCATCCCCGGTCGCTGGAAATACTGGACACGCTGGGCTTGTCCGAGCCGCTGCTTTCAGCGGGCGTCAAACAGCGGCGGGCCTGCATCCATTCAGACGGCGCCGTGTTGGGTGAAATCGATCTGGCCCAATGCGGAAGCCGGTATCCGTTCAATATCGGTATTTCGGAAGAAGTCACCGAAGCGCTGCTCACAAGCTACCTCGTCCAGCATGGCGGCACTGTCACACGCGCAACCAAGCTGGTCGGATTGCAAGCGCAGGACGATGGCGTGCTTGCCACGATTGAGCATGCAGGCGTTTCATCGCAGGTGTTTGCGCTGTGGGTGGTTGGATGTGACGGCCATCACAGCACGGTGCGCACACTTGCCGGCATCGAACAAGAGGGCCACGACATCAATCAGCCTTGGGCAGTATTCGATGCGGGTATCAGCGATTGGCCGGCGTCTTTCGAAGCGAACTACGCCTATCTAGACCCGATTCCCGTCATTCTGACCGCCCTGCCAGACCAACGCTGGCGGGTCTATCTACGACCCAGCGCGCCCGAGTCCGACCTGGTCGCCGACGCCTTATCCACACTGCACCGCTATCTGCCCGAGTCTCGCTTCATCGATGTCTCGCATCCCACCCGCTTCGATTGCCAAACCAAAGTCGCACAGCGTTTCCGCGCGGGCCGCGTGCTGTTGGCAGGCGATGCCGCCCACACGTGCAGCCCGGCGCAAGGCCATGGCATGAACAGCGGTCTTCAAGACGCCTACAACCTGGGCTGGAAGCTGGCGTTGGTATGCCACGGGCATTGTTCAGACAAGCTGCTGGACAGCTATCACGCGGAGCGGCGCCCGGTGGCGGATCAGGTGATGGCGTCGGGCGATGCTGCCGAAAGCGCGCAGCTGGTCTCCGGTGACAAAGAGCGCAAGGACCGCGACAAGGCGATCCGAACCGCATTCGCCGATCCGGCCACCCGGCACCACGAAGCCGTTGCAGAGGCCGAGCTGGATATCGATTACGCCGGATCTCCCATAGTCATGGGCGATCCGCACCCGGCCGTTTGGCCCGGCCAGCGGCTGTCGGATCAGATTGCCATCCGGGACGTGGTTGGCGGACCCGGCCGCCTGCACCACTACACCCGCCGCCGTGGTCACACGGCCTTGCTCATCGGCGGCGCCTCCACGCCCCCGGCCGAGCTGGCGCAAACCCGCCGCGATATGGCTGAGCTTGCGGACCGGTCCATCATCGACATCGTGATCTCCATCACAGCAAACGCCGTCGAACCCGGTGCGTCAGATCCGCATGTGGACGCCTACCTTGATCCCGCAACAGCGGAAAAACTGGGCATTACCAACATGGTGCTGCTTGTGGTCCGCTCAGATGGCCATATTGGCTTGCGCGCAGAGCGTGGCCACGCGCAGGCCTTGGCGGACTATCTCGCGCAATTGCGGGCCTGAAAACCCAGCACCTCGGGTTTCCCCTAGCCGCAGACCTTGTCGATTTTCGTGCCGCCGGTTCGTCGTGTCAGTACGATCCACTCATACTGAAAGGCGATCACACCATGACCACCGGAACCATCAATCTTCACCGCGTTCTGCGCGCACCGCCGGAACGCGTCTATCGCGCTTTTCTTGAAGCCGATGCCGTAGCGAAATGGCTGCCTCCGTACGGCTACACCTGTCAGATCCATCACCTGGACCCTAAAACCGGCGGCTCCCACAAGATGTCCTTTCGCAACTTCAGCACCGGCATCAGCCAGAGTTTTGGCGGCGTATACCTGGAACTAGTTCCGTTTGAAAAGATCCGCTATTCGGATCAGTTCGACGACCCGAACCTGCCCGGCCAGATGCAGACCACCATTACCTTGCGGCAAGTGGCCTGCGGCACGGACATCACCATCGTGCAGGAAGGGGTGCCGGCCGTTATCCCTGTGGAGATGTGCTACCTGGGCTGGCAGGATTCACTGATGCAGCTGGCGCGTCTTGTAGAAGCCGATACCCCGGACTGATTGCGCTTGCCTGCCCATCAAGGGCGCCGGCCGGCTTCTACTTGAATCTTCAATTCAACTTCGGGCTTGAATCCCATATCCAGGCCAAAATTCAGCCCGAAGTCCTTGCGGCTGAACTTTGTGGACACGTCAGCGCCGCACACTTCGCGCTTCTCCATCGGGTGCTGAATGCACTTGAAATCGTCAATGTCCATCTTGACCTGCCGCGTGACGCCACGCAGGGTCAGATCGCCCGTGGCTTCTTCGGGGCGGTCTCCATCAAACTTGGTGAATGTGCCCTTGAAAGTAGCGGTGGGGTAGCGAGCCGCGTCAAAGATATCGGGAGCGATTGCGTGCTGGTTCATCTCGTCGTGGCCAAAGTCCACCGACTTGATGTCGACGGTGACGTCCACCGTGCCAGTGCGGGCCTCGCGATCCAACACCACTACTCCGCGGGACTGATTGAATTTCCCGCGCCATGTCGACAGCCCGCCAAAGTGATCGGCTTCAAAGCTGGGATAGGTATGCGAGGGGTCCAAGTCGTAGGTCACTGGCGCGGCAGCGGCAGGCAGACTCGCGAGCAGCGCGCTTGCGCCCAGCAGCAGGGTCGGGATCAGCTTCATTGAGGCTCCTAGTTATGGGATGGGGACGCGTGCCGCCAGCAAGTGGCGACCGCAAGGGATAAGAGCCCAAACACTATAATTCAGTTCCCAGTCAGACTAGGCGCCCAGCTACGAGCGGCTTGCGCCCTGCGCATGACAACACGTCAAACAGACAGCCACGGCACGCGCATACGCAGCCTGAAAAGTTCTGTCCGAAATACTCACTAAAACAAAATTTACAGGGTGTCCGGCAAGCAATAATGCGCCTGGGCATTATTCGCAACCCCAGGATGACCATGAAAAAAGTATTTGCTTTGCTGATCTCTGCCGCGTTGCCAGTTGCTGCCGTAGCGCATGCCGCCGAGCCCTTGAAGCTGAACGCAGACAACAAGCTCTACTGCAATGCGCAAACCGATTGGTGCGTGGGCATTAAAACGGACGGCACTTTTGAAGAAAATGGCCCCTTCGCCACCAGCCGCACCTTGCGCGCTGACCGCCGCTTCTGGGACGCGCCGGATGTGCCCGATTTCACGCACTTCACGGTATGGCCTGAACTGATCCGGCTGGATGAAGAACGCGCCCTGGTCGGCGTGATTGGTCCGGCTGAGCCCGATTACAAGCTGGAAACGCCGATTTCTGGCGGCAGCTTCACGCGCAAGGATCTTTACCTGTACGAAGTCAGCCTGGGCGAACAACCGGGTTCCAATCTGGTGTTCGTCACGCCGTATTCCACGAATGCGTCGATTCGCGGCTGCTCCAATCAAACCGAAGAGCAAAAGCGTGACGGCCACTGCTCAGACACTTATCACTTCCAGGCGTTGCTGAAAGCGATACCGGGCAAGAAAGCGGACGCCGGCAAGAACTATCCCGATCTGCAAGTCACCACCCAGGCGACTCGCGTGCCCGTAGGCGTCAGCCGAGAGGCCGATGCAACGGCCAAGCCCACTATTAGTGCATCGCAGCTTACGCCGGTAACCGACAGGCAATGCAGCTATACCGCGACCTACCAGTGGCAGGCAGCAGCTTCGGTGTATGAACCCACGGCCAAACTGCCCGACTGCGCCAAGTTCTTGCGCGTCAACCTGAAATAAAAGCCGTAGGGGCCCAACCAGGGCCCCAAACCGCTTATTCCGCGTAGCCCGGATTGCGCCGGTCCAGACGGCGCAGCAAGCCCGGCCAGGCCAGCGCTGCTTTATGCGCCCGGTCGGCCGGCGATTCCACTGCCGCCCGCGCCAGCACCTCCGGCGGGATGTAGATCAGTTCACCGCCGCCGGCCTGAGCGCGCACCTGCGCCATGCAGGCGGCTTCCAGCCGGTGCATGGCCTGAAACGCCTCGGCCATCGTTTGCCCCACGGTCAACAGGCCGTGATTGCGCAGAATCAGATAATTGTTGGCGCCCAGATCGCGCACCAGACGCGGCTGCTCTTCCGGATTGAGCGCCAAACCTTCGTAGTCGTGATAGCTCAGCGAACGCAGCGCAATGAACGCAAACTGCGACAAGGGCAGCAAACCCGCCTTCTGCGCCGACACCGCCACGCCATTGATGGAGTGCGTGTGCAACACACACATGGCATCCTTGCGCGCTGCGTGAATACAGCTGTGTATGGTGAACCCGGCCGGGTTGATGTCGTATTCGGACTCCATGACCTTGTTCCCGTTGAGATCGATCTTGACCAGGCTGGACGCCGTAATCTCGTCGAACATCATGCCGTAGGGATTGATCAGAAAGTGCTCGGTGCCCGGCACCTTGGCCGTGATGTGCGTAAAGATCAGATCGTCCCAGCCAAACAGCGCTACCAGCCGGTACAAGGCCGCCAGGTCCGTGCGGATCTGCCACTCTGTTGCGCTGACCTGTTCGCGCACGCTGGCGCCCTGCTTGCTTACCGTGTCCATCCCGTCTCCAGTTTTAATATGCGCCCGCAGCGAATGCGTCAGCGGGTCTGAGGTGAACTTTATTCGTTTTGCGCGAACCTGACACGACGGCAAGCGCAGCTGTCCGTCTGGTGAAACGCGCCATGCCTATGCGAGAATCAGCGAAACGCCCCTGGACCAGGACAACGCCTTTGCCGCCCTCTCTGCAACGACACCTGCCCGCCTTTCTTCGGCCGCATCTGGAATCGCTGTCTGGCGTTGGCCTGATCCTGGGCACGCTATTCTTCGCCGCGTCCTTGACTCCCACGCTGGTACCCCGTACCTATCTCACCCAAGGCGTTCTGGCTGGCACGTGTTTTGCCGCCGGATATGGGCTGGGTGTGCTGTGGCACTGGGTCTGGACCTATCTGGAACTGCCCGAACCCAAAGCGCGCGCCGCCCGCGTGATCAATGCCGTGATCACCCTGCTGTGCCTGACGGTCGTCATCCTGTTCTTGTGGCGCGCAGCCGAATGGCAAAACACGATCCGGGCCCTGATGCAGATGGCGCCTGTCACCAGCGCCCATCCCTTCAAAGTCAGCGCTACGGCGCTGATCACTTTCCTCGTATTGCTGGCGTTGGCCCGGCTATTCCAACGGGTCGCCCGATTCGTATCCAGACAGGTGCGCCGCGTTGTGCCCCGGCGCGTCGCCAACGTGGTGGGCGCAGCGATTGCGATTTTGCTCTTCTGGTCGTTGGCCAATAATGTGTTCTTCCGTGCGGCGCTGCATATGCTGGACGCGTCTTTCCGGGAATACGATGCACTGCTTGAGCCCGAGCGCCCTCAGCCTACTGCGGCCTTCAAGACCGGAGGTCCGGATTCCCTGGTCAAGTGGACTCAACTCGGCCGCGCTGGCCGTGAGTACATTGCATCCGGCCCAAGCGCCGCCGAGATCAAGGCGCAGACGGGGCAAGACGCTAAAGAGCCTGTCCGTGTCTACGTGGGCCTGCGCGCCGCCGACACCCCGCAGGACCGTGCCAAGATTGCACTGGCCGAGATGAAGCGCGTCGGCGCTTTCAACCGGTCGGTGTTGGTCCTGGTTACCCCCACCGGCACGGGCTGGATCGATCCCGCAGCCATGGATTCCATCGAATACCTGCATCACGGCGACGTGGCCAGTGTCGCCATGCAGTACTCCTACCTGTCCAGCCCGCTGTCGCTGCTGGCGCAGCCGGAATATGGCGCGGAGGCGGCACGTGCCTTGTTCGTGGAGGTCTACAACTACTGGACCGCTTTGCCGCAAAGCCAGCGGCCCAAGCTGTACCTGCATGGATTGAGCCTGGGCGCGATGAACTCCGCCGGTTCCGCCGAACTCTTTGAAATGATCGGCGACCCGATCCAGGGCGCGCTGTGGAGCGGCCCGCCGTTCGAAAGCCGAGTCTGGCGCGCCATCACCAATGCACGAAACCCCGGGTCACCAGCCTGGCTGCCCGAATTACGTGATGGCGCCTTCGTGCGCTTCATGAATCAGAACGGTTCGCCCGTGCCCGCCGATGCCCCATGGGGCCCGATGCGTATTGTCTACCTGCAATATGCCAGCGACGCCGTCACCTTTTTTGACTATCGCGATTTGTACCGCCGTCCGGCCTGGATGGACCCGCCCTATGGCCCAGACGTATCACCCGACCTGCGCTGGTATCCCGTAGTGACCATGCTGCAACTTGCGCTGGACATGTCTGTCAGCACGCATACGCCCATCGGCTATGGCCATGTGTATGCCCCGCAGCACTATGTAGACGCCTGGGTGGCCGTAACGGATGTGCGCGATTGGCCAGCCGATGCGTTGACGAAATTGAAGCAGCATCTGATGGAGCGGGCCCGCGCCGCGATGGACGATGGCGAAGGCAAGGAAGCGGCTTACGACAACCGGGGGGGCTAGCCCCCCCGCACGAATGCGCGCGTCATGCTTGAACCCGCGCGCACAACCCAAATGATTCAACGTATCTCCACGGCCCAGCCCTCTCGCATGCACGATCGTCTTACCTCTTTTTTCTGGAGCGGCGACGCCATCCGCAGCCGCAGCGTGGGCAACATTATTCTGACCGGCACGGTCGATGTGCCAGACGTGCCTGCGCGCCTGATTGCCGATTGGCAAAGAGAAATCACAACGCGCTTGTGCCTGGAACCCGGAGACGTCGAACAAATGCCATTGGCGCGAACGCAAGCGCGCTGGCCAGAATTCAATCGCTGTCTTCAAGCCATGCAGGCTTGGACGCATACGCTGGGATTGCCTGACGTGCTGGCCGACAGCGACATCGCGCTCATGGCATGCCGCGGCGCGCGGTACCACCACGACGGCGGGCAATATGGCAGCGCGGCCTTTTGCAATCTTTTCCTGAGTGAAGACAAGGGGCTGGACGTGTTCTTCCCCGCCTCGGGGCATCGCATCCCGCTACAACGCGGCACCGCTATGATCTTCGATACGTGTCAGCCCCATGGCGTCATTGCACGGCAGAAGAATGATTTTGACGAAGGCGACTTTGCCAGCGCGGAAGACTGGTCGCAGCTGTTCTTGACCTGGGAATTGCCAATTGAAGCGGCTTGCGTCGCGACGGCGCTTGGAGTCGCCTTTGACGTCGAACCCCAGACCGCAGCGCAGCTGGATCAGGAACAGGTTTGGGTAAACGGGGCGCGCGCGACGCTGCGGCCAGACTCTGGGCAATGGGAACACGCCGGCTAGAAGCGACAGCTCAGGCTTGACCTTGCAACGATGGGCACGTTTAGCCTTGGTTCGATGCAAGCTCACGGGCGGGGAAACCCGGGTGAGCAGATCGACAAGGATAGCGAGCCTACATGCCAAAAATTACCGTTCTGCCCCATGCCACTCTTGCGCCAGAAGGCGCTGTTGTGGATGCGCCAACAGGGACATCCATTTGCGAAGCCCTGCTCGATCACGGCATTGAAATAGAACATGCGTGTGATCAAAGCGCTGCATGCACCACTTGCCACTGCATCGTGCGCAAAGGCTTGGACACGCTGAATGAGGCTGGCGAGAACGAAGAAGATTTGTTGGACCGGGCATGGGGCCTGGAGGCGCAGTCGCGCCTGAGTTGCCAAGCCATCGTGGGGGAACAAGACCTTACTGTCGATATTCCCAAGTACACGATCAATCATGCAAAAGAAAATCACTAGTGCGCGCCCGGCCGGCTGATCGGGCGCCGTTGAAGTCTCCGGTGCGTATTGCAGATTTGTAAAGATGCTAATAATATCCATTCCTATTTGCGGCTTGGAGTTCCAGGACCCGCGCCCTACTGGAATGCACCGTGCCCAATCAGGCTTCCCAAGCGGAATTCGTATCTTTGTACTGCGACCACCACCGCTGGCTGCAAAGCTGGCTGCACCGGAGATTGGGAAGCGCGGCCGACGCGGCCGACCTTGCGCATGATGCTTTTCTGAAGCTGATCCAGGTTCCCCGGCGTTTCGGCAGCGCCCCCGAAGCGCGCAGCTATCTGCGCAGCATGGCCAACGGCATGTGCGTGGACCTCTGGCGCCGCCGCAACATCGAGCAGGCCTGGCTTGAAACGCTGGCCGCGCAGCCTGAAGCGGTAGCGCCTTCCGCAGAACACCAGGCCATCGTGCTTGAGGCATTGAGCGAGATCGACACCATGTTGCGCACCTTGCCCGTCAAGGTCGCACGCGCGTTCGTTATGGCCGTCGCTGGCGATATGACGCACAAAGAGGTGGCGCGTGAGTTGAATGTGTCCACGCGCAGTGTCACCACCTATGTGGCGCAGGCCATGCTGCATTGCCTGCAACTGGAAGCACGTCTGGCCGTGGCGGATACGCCAGGAGGTGGATGGTTTCCGCCGCATCCTGGGCCCAGAGTCGCGTTGTGAGCACTGGCACGGGTTCAATGCCTGCCGCAGTGCCACACCAGGCGTTGAACCAGGCAGCGCACTGGTTTGCCGTTCTGAGTTCGGGCGAGGCGAATGCTGATGACAAGCGGCGTTGGGAAAGCTGGCTGGCCGCGGCACCCGAACATCGCGAAGCCTGGCGATACGTCGAGCGCATCAGTCATCGGTTTGAACCCATTAAGTCCAGTCCCGAGCGGGGCAATGCAATTGCGGCGTATGAACAGTCGCACACGATACGGCGGCGGCAGGTCTTGCGTAGCCTGGGATTGCTCACCGGAACGGCCTTGCTGGGCTGGGGCGCCACACGCTACACACCCTTGCCTGATCTGTTCTACGCCTGGACGGCGGATGCTCATACTGGCACCGGCGAGCTGCGCACAATGGTGTTATCCGACGGCACGCGTGTGTGGTTGAACGCGCTAAGCGCGTTCAACAACGGCTATAGCGACGGCCAG